>CBDHDM010000136.1:0-190642 GCA_965261315.1 Endozoicomonas sp.
CATTTCCAAGCGCGTCGATGACTTCATCATTCTCCCTTTCCTGAGCCTGTTCTGACCAGTCAGCACTGTTTTTACGAGTGGCATCCTTTTTTATACTACCCAGACGGGTATTCAACTCATCCCTGCGAGCCAACAACCAACGTTGCAATTTATCATGATCTGTCATTTCGCTACCCCTGCTCCAAACACTGGACTGCATCGCTTTTATTCTTAAATGCAAATAGTAGATCATTGATACCGGAAGCGTAATACTCTCTACAAAGAAAATAATCTTCCCCCCAATCCAGTGTCCAATAGCTACTGATGACTTTCCGATAAACACTGACTTGGTGGAATCATAACCGGCGGATATAATCAGCCGATTTACACTGACGGCTAACACAACCCCTATGACCTCCACCAACCTGACTGGTTCTGAAAAATACAGTTTCAATAAGCTCCAGAAAAAGCTCAGACGTCTTACAGGAAGAGCCATTGAAGACTTCAATATGATTGAAGAGGGTGACCGGGTCATGGTTTGCCTGTCAGGCGGGAAAGACAGCTATACCATGCTGCATATTCTCATGAGCCTGCAGAAAAGCGCCCCGATTCACTTTGAGCTGATTGCTGTCAATCTGGATCAGAAACAGCCAGGTTTTCCAGAACACATCCTGCCAGAATATCTGGATGGGCTTGGCGTGCCGTATCATATCATCAACCGGGATACCTATTCCGTAGTTAAAGAAAAAGTCCCTGAAGGCAAAACAACCTGCGGCCTCTGCTCACGACTGCGAAGAGGCACCCTGTACGCATTTGCTGACGATATTGGTGCTACCAAAATTGCCCTGGGCCATCATAAGGACGATATCGTTGAAACCATGTTCCTCAACATGTTCTATGGTTCAAGGTTATCTGCCATGCCCCCAAAGCTGCGCTCCGACGATGGTCGAAACATTGTTATTCGCCCCCTGGCCTATTGCCGGGAAAAAGACATAGCCCGCTTCTCGGAGCAGTTAGCGTTTCCGATTATTCCCTGCAATCTGTGTGGTTCCCAGGAAAATCTTCAACGACAGAACATTAAGGCCATGCTATCTGAGTGGGAAAGAAAACACCCAAGCCGTATTGAGTCGATTTTTACTGCCATGCAGAATATTGCGCCCTCACAAATGGCGGACACAGAACTGTTTGACTTCAAAAATCTGGAGCTTGACCGAAGTGGCGAGCGAAAGGATTATGAGCACGCTGATAATCAAACCATTTTCTCTGGCAATATCAATATTCTGGAGAAGGACAACGGGGTTCAAATTATAAATTTCGAGCCTTGATAATGTAAAAAGGCTGCCTCTGAGCAGCCTTTTTTGATGTTAGTTATCACTCTTACGGCCTGTATTCATTCAGTTTCCAATTGTAGCGGTAACTGATGCGCCCTCTGTAGTTTTTTAATTGACTCTTTAAATCACTACTGGCAAATAACGCTAATTCTTTCAAAACACCATCTTCATCAATAAAGTCATCTTCATACCAGTCAAAGATACTTGAAAGCACGAGTCGACCACTCACAAAAACAGCCCCTTTTTTCTGATTGATAAAGCGTCTGGCAGCGGCTTCCAACTGCCCATCAATCTTTCTCCCTTGATATACATCAGGCAATAAATCAGGACACCCTATACTGGCACAGTTTAATACGTAGTGAATCCTGGGATTGTTCCAGATTGGCCGGAGAATTCGGTGTTCTATATCATGCAGGGAGATCTTTTGACCTGCAATCGTAATAAGCTCATCCCGCCAGGGTCCCATACGAAACCACCCCTTACCCAGCTTGGTAATGGACTTGACCGGGTAATAATCAAGAATCAGATCAACCGTTAATGCGTTATATAGATTGATCCAATAGGCCAGCTGCTCGCTGCGGTTAAGCTTTCTTGGGTCCTGTCCCGCCAGACTCTTGAGATAACCCTCTAACGCCTCTTTATCGGACTTTTTAACACGGCCATATTCGACCATGTACATTTCCATTGACTCAGCGTACTTTACGTAACGATCAAGAAAACGCTGCCACATAGAGTGATCAACAGCTAACTCACTTTTCTGGTCAGTTTTATCCCAGTATGACCAGCGGTCCGGAGAGGGTACCGCCTGAGCCGTAATACTGAGCAAAAGAAGCAAAGCCGAGACGAAGTATCTAGCCATTCGTGGCACCTTCTCAGTGTTTTGATACAGCCATTGATTATTGACAATCCGGATAATGAAACCCACTGATCTAAATAAGGGATATCAAGAAAGTTGATCGGCAATGAGATGAACTACTTCAACTCATTCAACCCCCAGTGATATTGATACTGAATCACTCCTGTATATTTCTTAAGCTTTCTGGCTGTTGCCGAAGAAGCGAACTGGCGTAAATGCAATACAACACCCTCCTGGTCAATAAAGTCCTTTTCATACCATTCATAAATACGGGAAAGCGTTAGCCTTCCATCTATCCAGCTCACGCCTTTTTCCTGACGAATAAACCGCCTGGCAAGCTCATCCAGCATTTGATCCGTCGTTGTCGCAGTGAAGACCTTACTGGACAGATCAGGACACCCAAGACTCGCACAGTTCACCGCGTAATGAATCCGGCTATCCTCCCATAGAGGCCTGAGAATCCTGTGTTCAATATCATTCAATGTCAGTTTCTGGCCCGCCACTCGAGTAATATCGCTATCCCAGGGGCCAAAACGATACCATGGGCCAATCTTCGTGATGGATTTAAGCGGATAATGCTCAAGAATCAGGTCAACCGTCAGGGCATTATAAAAATTAATCCAATAGGCTTTCTGTTCCGCTTTTGAGTAGTTTCTGGGATCCAGAGCAGAAAGCTCCCTGAGGTACTTATCAAGTTTATCCCTGTCTTTTTGGCTGACATTCCGGTAACGAAAACGATTGGCATCTGGGCGAAGCACCAGATATTTATCCAGCACCTCCTGCCAGATATCATGATTTATCACAGCGGAAGAATCAGGATTGCTTTTATCCCAGTATGCCCAGTACTTGCTGTCAGGGGCAGCTAATGCCCAGTCTGGGAGGATGATGGATAAAAAAGCAAATAGTGCAACCGTTTTTGCTTTGTTCCATGAATCTACAAAGCAAAAATGCAGCAAGGTCGAGTTGATAAAAAATAGAGTCACGGGAATTCCTTCTCCCTGGCAATTAATCATTCACATAAAGTTAAGGAAGTGGCATTGCAGAAAATACCGGTCCTCCGTGATTGCCACTTCCCTTACCGGTGCTAACCCTGATCACCTAAATCATACTGCAGCAATTTATTGCTATTGATCATGGAGAGCAGTTCTTCAATATACTCAGCACCACGGATAGAATAAGCCTGCAAGCCGTGAGCCAGATCAGCTCCAGTGGCCTGTTCCTGACGGCCCCTTCTCTGCGCTCTCAGCTCTCTCAAGACCCGATACTGATGATTAGTATTCAGATTGTGCATGTAAGCACTGACCGAAGCAGCGACATCCTCAAACTTCTGGACTTCATAGGTCTCACCCTCCGGGCGAGATCCTGGAACAATTCCACACCCCGGACTGAAACACCACTGGCCAAAGAAATTGTTGCCTTGTCTGGCAAACCGGGACGTCCCCCACGCCGTTTCATTAGCAGATTGAGCCAAAGCAAGAGAGGCTGGTATCGCATCAACACGGGTAAGCAACGCCTGGAAAAACGCTTCATCAAAGACTCGAACATCCCGAAGACGATACTTTTTGGCCATTTCTGCAAGCCATACCTGGTCTTGTTCTGTGTGACCAGACAGGGAAGATAAGGCAATAACCCTCTCACGATTTTTCAAAATCGTGTCATTCTCCTGTTGAACCATTGGCAGCAAAAAGCCAAAGAAAGCGCTTTTTTTGACTTTAACATCCAGCATATCGCTAAAGTCAGGTATTGCGGCTATTGGTTTTTCTTGTGCTCCCTCAACAGTTTCATGAACTGTGACTTCTGGTTCAACCGGTAACTCCCTCTCATCCTGCCAATGAACTCCCCCAGATAACACCAACAAAGCCAGTAAAACACCCAGCATTATTTTATCAATCTTATTGAGCATGCATTCCTCAGCAAAACAGTGCGGTTAACAACAGGATAAAGGCTTATAGCCAGAATAGGCAGAAAAATCATTAAAAAAGGCCCACACCCTTTACAACCCGGACAAATTATGTCAACACTTTGGGAGCGGCTTAATGTGGTTTCGCAGTGGAAAACCCCTGCGAAAAGCCAATAATAATAACAAATATTAACCGCCGGTCAGTATCAGTATCCACCACTTCAGTGGAAGAAGCCGTCTGGCATCCTGCCGAATACACGGAGGCACTGTTATGATCCTAAGCCATTTCTGGGGCTTGCTCACGGAGCCCGATAACGAATGGATCAGCATTCGAAAGAACCCGCCCGGACTGATTCAACTCTACCTTGGTCAAATTATCTGGTTGGCTGCTTTACCCGCCATCTGCACTTACATTGGTACCACAATGGTTGGCTGGAGCCTTCCTGGTAGTACCAATGTTGTTCGACTCACTCCCGAAAGTGCGTTATGGATGTCAATCCTCGCCTGGGTGGCCATGGTCTGTGGGGTAGCGGTTATCAGTTGGTTTATTCACTGGATGAGCAGTAATTTTAACAGCGACCCGACCCTCACTGACTGTACCGCATTTACCTGCTATACCGCCTATCCACTGTTCCTGATTGGCATCTGTGGCCTTTACCCATCACTATGGCTGGCCATTATTGCTGGCACAGTGGCAGTATCTGCCACAGCCTACCTTCTTTACAGTGGACTCCATGTCTTTATGAAGATTCCACAGGAGCAGGGCTTTATCTATGCCAGCTCAGTTCTCTGTATCGGACTGGTCGTTCTGGTTTCCATTATGATCACTACCGTTATTTTCTGGGGAATGGGGGTTGGGCCTGAGTACGTGCAAGTGTATTAACGAGTTAAAATGGACTTTGGTGAAAATAAATCAAAGTCCATTCTCAATTTAAATTACAGATAAAATTATTATTACAAAACAGTTTCCAAAAAAAGTTCGAGTAAATATAAATCCACCAATCATAAACAATCATCACTGATATTTATTTTTCAAACCAATATATTATAAATATCTCATACTCAACTTTAAAACTCTTTTTTTTCATCTCTGAAGTCAATGCCTTCTACGCCTCTCATAAAAACTGCCAGCAATCCCCGATAACTATACGCCTTAAGTCGTATATCTTTATATTAACCAAGCATACTATTTATGGATGAACCAACCCGCTATTAATGAGCTCAATTGGGAAGCTGACAGAAACGGGAAACCAAAAGAAAATAAAAATAACAAGCCAGCATAAGTTCATGGGTAAGATTGCAAAATTACAGTCACAGCTTTGTGTGTTTTTTGATTCAATAAAAAATATTGCGCCGCAGTTAACTCCAATTCAGGCATGGTGCCGAATTTTAACGAAAGCTGTATCGAAATTTCTGAAAAAAGGACAGGTAATAGCGCCATTGCCATTAATTGATTCAAGTTAACCCTGAAATCTTCGGTAGGGTTAAAACGAAAAGCTGCCTAATTTGGGGTGGCTTAGGCCTGTTCGACCGCTGAATTTAGGTTAATACTAAAGTAGTTAGATTTTCTCTTGATACAGGTAGCTCCTCAGGAGCTACCGTTTATCCCCAAAACATTGGTTTTTTCGTCAAAAAACAGACTTGTCTCCAGCTGTTATATATTTTTCCTTTCTTACTCCCGCAATGGTAAATCACATAACTATACTGTTTATAAATTCCCCAGAAAGGGAATCAAAAGATCAAAAAACCAATCAAACCATGGATGGAGATGTACCATGATAAGGCAACTCAGATTACCCGCCCTTCTGACAGCAGCCGTCTTAATGACAGGTTGCGGCATGATGAAAACCAGCAATGAAATGGTTGCTGGTGATTACAAATCAACCCCTAACTGGTCCGAATGCGCTGTGAAAGGCGGGATGGCTCTGGGCGTTCCTACTGCTCTAAGCAATCTGGCTGCCGGTGGTGCTGCGATGGTCGCCGGTGCTATGGTTTCCGGCCTGCACTGTGCCATTGCCGACCAGACACCAAAGACGGTTCTCTTTGACTTTGGCACCCATGATCTGGATATGAATGATCGCATGATGCTGGATGCCGTTGTAGAACGCATGGGTAAATCCAAGCGTATTGAACTGACGGGCTATACCTGCAACATCGGTCCAGACCAGGTGAACCAGGATCTCTCTGAAAACCGGGCATTGGCTGTTAAAGCTTACCTGATGCAGAAAGGCATTGAAGAGAGCCGCATCGCAGCCTGGGGTAAGGGTAAAAGAAACCCTGTCGCCAGCAATGATGAAGAAGAAACCCGCATGATGAACCGTCGTGTTGAAATGAAGATTTTCCGTTAATCTTCTCAATTAGTCACAGTTAACGCGGTTAGCACTCTATGAAAAGGTACCGAGTCTTCGGTACCTTTTTTTATGTACAGGGATGTACTGTATCCTGAAAATGCAGGAGCAATTTTCAGGGAATGTACAGGGGTGTGTTGTACCCTGAAAATGCAGATACAAGGAGCCGTTACCGAGAAGCAATGCCGGGTAATGAAAGAAAGAACCTACAACGTCATTACCTTCAGCAGATCAAGTGCACTGATAACACCCTTCAGAGAACGATCTTTAGTCACCATCACCCGATGAATACGTCCTTTAACCATCGCTTCGGCAACTTGAATTAAAGGGGTATCGGGTGATACTTCAAACACCATAGGCGTCATAATGTCATTCACCATGACGGACTGGTCGACAATATCATGAAATGACCGCTGGTCTTCCGGTGAAAGCGTCTCATCCATCATGGTGCTGTAGAAGTTATCATCCCGCTTTGCCAGATCTACCAAGCCACTGCCAGCCTGACGAACAATATCAGAAAATGAAACAACGCCAATCAGCTGCCCGGCATTGTTAACAACCGGTGCACCAGAGATAGCCTTATCCGTTAAAAAACGAGCCAGCCGATCCACAGACCAGTCTGAAGGCACGGTAATCACCTTTTGACACATGATCTGCTCAGCAGTCATGGTAAGTAAAGGGTTGTCATTGCTCATATCCCTGGCTCCCGAAAATAACGCTGTGGAATCAGTATGACCTATTGCGGCAAACCACTATCTTGACCTGAGTCAACAATCTGGACGAACAGAGAATGATCAGGAGTTCAAGACTGATGCCTTGCCCCTCTTGAGCTGAAGCAATTTATGGGAGTGCCACTCTCCCTCCCAGATCTGGCTCACCTGCTGAAAGCCCACTTTATCAGACCACAACCGATACGATTCAACCTCCTCTGGAAAGTCACAGCCGGTAATATGGGCGCCCAATGCTTCCAGCTCCTGAACTGACATGGCTTTCCAGCTGGAGTGCATATGAGCCAGATAGTTGACCAGATACTGCTCTCTGGATTCACCCGACTGTAAAAATACATCATAGATGAACAGTACACCCTCCTCATGAAGGCAACGATAAGCCATCTGCAAAAAGCACTTTTTCTCATCAAACGACAAGTGATGCATACAAAAGCCTGCGATGATTGCGATGATGATGTCAAACCGATCCTGACACGACGGTAAGAAATCCATCATATCCTGGCAGTAGAGCTGAAAAGCGACGTCCTTGCCCGTAAAACGTTCAGTCAGCACCTCAAGAGCTGAAGCAGAACTATCAACGCCTTTGTAACCACTAACCGAAATATCAGGGAGTAGTTTGAAGAACACCTCTGCATCGCCACAGCCCAGATCGAGAATATCTACACCCGCTGATAACTGCTGTAAAGCGCCAAGTATGCAGTCAGATATGTCTTTATGCCCCATATACCCTTGAGTCACAATCGTTCCATAAGTGCGCCATCGCTGGAAGAAATTGTCCATCTCTTTAGGCTTCTTAGAGCTAATAATCAATAAACGCTACAATCAGGCCAGACTTATAACTATTCGAGTGAACATTTAGAATGAAAACACTGGTTGTCTTTGCCCATCCCAATCCCGAGAGCTACAACGCCAGTATCTTTAAAGTGGTATCTGATGAGCTGGAAACAAAAGAGTTTGAGATACAGGTATTGGATCTTTATAAAGAGAATTTTGAGCCCAGAATGAGCACCGCTGAAAGACGGACCTATATGGACAAAGACAATACAGCCACTGTGGAGAAATATGTTCAGCAGCTGCAATGGGCTGAAGCACTGATCATGATCTACCCAACCTGGTGGATGGGGCCACCGGCCATTCTGAAAGGCTGGCTGGATCGCGTCTGGCTCCCTTCCGTCGTTGCGGACTTTGGTCCTGAGGGAGTAAAGCCTAAACTGACCAACCTGAAAAAAATTCTGATCATCACCACCCAGGGCGCATCACGCTGGCGGATGACCCTGATTGGCAACCCTCCCCGCAAGATGATGAGACTGAGCTTAAAAGCCGTCACCAAATGCAGGGATATTGACTGGCTGGCTCTTTACAGCATGGACAAAATCGCAAAACCACAGTTGAGCCAGTTTCTGGATAAGGTTCGTCAGAAAATCCAGCGGTTTTAATCGTCAGAAATTGATAACGTTGGCACTGCTGGAGCCTGCTGGTGACGCTGCCAGAGCTTGGCGGCCATATGCCGGGCCATATCCCGGTAAATCATGCCAATCTGGGATTCAGGTTCTGATACAACCGTAGGAGCGCCATGATCAGCCTGTTCACGGATCATCATGGACAATGGTAACGACCCCAGTAAATCAATATCAAACTGCTCAGCGATCCGGCTACCTCCACCCTCTCCAAACAGGTGCTCAGTATGACCGCAGTTGGAGCAAATATGAACGGCCATATTTTCCACCACACCCAGTACTGGCACTCCAACTTTACGAAACATCTCTACTCCTTTTTTAGCATCGATTAACGCCAGATCCTGGGGAGTCGTTACCACCACACTGCCGGAAACCGGAATCTTCTGCGCCAGGGTTAGTTGAATATCACCCGTGCCCGGTGGCAGGTCGATCACCAGGTAATCCAGGTCATTCCACATGGTCTGGGTCAAGAGTTGAATCAAAGCACCGCTGACCATAGGACCACGCCATACCACTGGCGTATCTTCGGTGACCAGAAACGCCATGGACATCACCTGAATACCATGGGCTTCAATGGGCATGAAAAACTTTTCGTTCTTCACATCCGGTCGGGTGCCATCGGCAATACCGAACATCTGCCCCATACTGGGCCCATAGATATCCGCATCCAGGATTCCCACCCTTGCACCTTCAGCTGCAAGTGCCAATGCCAGGTTTGCTGCAGTAGTAGACTTACCAACACCACCTTTACCAGAGGCAACAGCAACGATGTTCTTTACACCAGCCATGGCTTCCAGTTCACCCTGAACCGGTGCCGGATCCACTGTCCAGTTTACTGATACATCCACAGACTGTACGCCATCAACATCTTCAATTTTACTGGCCAGCATCTGGGCAACACCATCACACAAACCTTTGGCCGGATATCCCAGCACCAGAGAGGCATTGATGTTGCCATTGTCTATCGTCAAGGATTCAAGACAGCCTGCGTCCAGCAGGTTGTTTTTCAGGTACGGATCCTGATAGCTGCGAATCGCCGTTTCAATATCGGCTCGGCTTGGACTCATGACCATACTCCAGTCGGCGGGAAAATAATGTGTCTCTCAATATGGGTTATCAGGATGGAATTCAAGGGTGGCTGTATTGGAACCATTAGAATTATAAAGAGCTCTTGTACTTTTCTTTGTAGCTAACGGTAAAACAGAGTTTGCGCTCTTAATGTTGCTCAACGAATATAGTGACCAATAAAATATTTTTCCTCGAGGTTTGTTTATGTCCCTGGAAAGCGGTCTGGCATTTTTTGCCGCTATTCTTTTGTTTGCCGTTACTCCCGGCCCTGGCGTTTTTGCAGTTCTGGCAAGGGCATTGATCAGTGGTGCCCGCAGTTGCTTCTTTCTCTCTCGGCATGGCTATCAGTGACATCATCTACTTGATTCTGGCCTGCTTTGGCCTGGCAGTTATTGCACAGAACTGGGGAGAAGTCTTTACCGTTATCCGATGGATTGGCACAGCTTATTTGCTCTATCTGGGGTACAAAATATGGACTTCGCCCGTCGCGGAAGACCCGTGTAGCACAGTACCGGTAGCAGGAAAATTTGAAAGTTTTCTGCAGGGCTTTATGATTTCTGCTTCGAACCCCAAAGTGATTCTCTTTTATATCGCGTTTCTACCCACGTTTATGGATGTCACCGTATTTTCCACTGGAGATATTGTTCTAGCAGCGATATTAACCTTGATCGGCCTGATGCTGGGTTTGTCAGTCATTGCCGGCAGTGCAGCCCAGGCGAGAAAATATTTCAAGTCTCACAAAGCAATGCGTCGGCTTAACAAAACGTCAGGCTCTATTATGATTGGGGCAGGTTCTTTACTGGTATTGAAAAGTCCGTAACTACGCCTGAATGTGAAAGCCAGCGCCCCTGCTACATTATTTCAACATGCTGGAGAGTAGACCGGCGGAACTTCCCCGCCAGCCCCTCGCAGAACGGTACGTGAACCTCTCGACTCATACCGCTCCCATCAGGCAAACTTTTATCATACATACTGAAAGCAACTTAAGATGCGCATTGCACTCCAGCAATGCGCGACCTTTCCTTGCATCTATACGACAAATGTTCTGCTTTCATCAAAACCTCCTACCAACTATCTGGTTGCTGGCTACACTTTCCACAAATTGCTGGCAACGTCCCTCGCGGGCATCCAGACAATGTTTCAGCATCCAGTCAAGATCCTTCAAGTCGGGTGAGTCTTTCAAAAAGCCACCTGACGCCGCCCCTTCGCTCCACTCCCATTACAGAAGCTTCAACACTACTACGAACGGCTCCGCCCCAGTGCGCAGCATCGGTACTCAAGCCCTTGTGGGTTCGCCACCTGGGAGTCTCCCTTAACATCCGCGCGACTGGTTCCCGCAGTTCCATAGGAAAGCCCAGTACAGAGTCATGCCTTCTATACGCCGGACACCGCCTACACAGCATTCGGAGTTCACCTGTAGACTGATCACTGGAGAGGAACGGGCCCCAGCTTTTGATGTCAAAATTGGACCTTTCGAACGCATCAACGAAGATTCGGTTTTACTCATCTCTCTGCACCACACCTGACGACTCATTGTTCGCCTTTTCCTCAACGCTCACGACCATCACTCTTAATGACAGCCGCTTGAGGTGGTTTGAAGCCTGCTTCCGACAGCCGACTTCGCTGGGCCTACCGCCATCTTTCCTACAGCTTCCCCACATCAGGAGAATTATCCTTTAGACTCCCTCTGTGTGCTGCGGCACACCGCTCCCACGGTCCCCGTGGGGGTACATATCAACAGAGCCTGGTCCTTTCAGTTCACTTGGGTTGACCCTGTACATTGCCCAGTCCATCGATTATGAAGGGGTATGATTTACAATCTTTCCCGGGGTCAGCACGCCCTTTGGATCAAGGGCTCTTTTGATGATTTCCATTAGCTTGATAGCGGTACCAGCTTCTTGCTGCAACCACTCTTTTTTATCTAAACCAATGCCGTGCTCCCCAGTGCAGGTACCAATCATCTGCAAGGCTCTTTCCACCAACCGTTCATTCAGGCGTTTGACTTCCTTTATCTGCCGCTCATTATCAGGGTCGACAGAAAAAATAACATGAAAATTGCCATCACCTACATGACCAATAATCGGAGCATCCATAAAGCTTCTTTCCAAATCCTGCCGGGTTTGCACAATACAATCGACCAGCTTTGAAACAGGGACACAAACATCAGTAGTCCATCCACGAGAACCTTGTCCTGTGGCTATAACTGCGTAATGGACCGTATGTCGTGCATACCATAACTGGTTGCGATCTTCAGCTTTTATAGCCCATAAGTAATCACTGCCATCATGCTCCTGAACGATATCCCTAACTAGGTCAGCTTGCTCAGACACCGCGGACTTTGAACCATGGGATTCAAAAAAAAGCATGGCAGTAGAGGCAGGTTCATCTTGCTATATTCGTTGATGGCTTTGATGCCCTGCGCATCCATAAGCTCCATTCGTGCAACGGGAACACCGAACTGCACAACCTGAATAGCCGATTCAAGCTGAGAAACCTCCTGTGCCGTCTCAGGATAACAGACCCCGTCAGGGGTGAAGGGGAGTGCCAAGGTTCATCGGTAGCATGTTGGCGACAAATGGTTGCGACTGTCGTTATACGCTCACCAAACTGAGTACGTAACAGTGCCAGCAGTTTCGGATTCAAGCTCATTTTTCAATGCCCCATGGGTACATGCCGCTGTCATGAACACCATGATGGCCTAACGGCTGAGTATATAAGCGACCAGCCGGTTAAAGATCCAAAAGCACTGTGAAGCACTCACGTCTGTTGGTTCACTGAAAAATAGCTTAGTTTCAAGGACCCGGTGAAGAGCAAGCATGAAACATGATCAGCGCTGATCAAACACCTTCATTAATCGTTCCCGGGCAGACGTACCGTTATCAGGGTCTATACCCTGCCTGACCATCGTATCACGCTGCTGTTGCTGAGCCACTGCCTCAGCCTGTCGGGTGACCTCTTTGTTGCGACCATCTTCCAGGCCTTTCAGGATGCTGGTTTCCAGATCTTCCCCTTCCAGTACCCGATTGCAGAGAATCTCATAGTTCCGTTCAAACACCGGGAAAGCAACCCGCTGCTCTTCACTACGCAGCATCATCCAGCCCGTTTCACGGGCAGCAAGATAGACAGCAATATGTGACCATGGGTAATCACGGCTCTGTTTTGGGGCATAACAGGCTTCATAATACGCTTGCAAGGGTTCTTTCAATCCGACCTCGTCATAACGCAGCTTGCACAGCTCACGAATATCACTCAAGTCTGGAAAGAACTTGGCCGTATCCAGTGCTTTTTTTGCCGCCATCAAAATACGACGGGGGCTGAATTCCTGCAAAGAGTTCTTCCAGACCCGCTTGGCGCGGATAATATCTTCATGAGTCTGGAAAGCCCGTTTGAACTTAAGGGGATAGGCATCTTCCAGCAGAGTAAACATCGCATTGATAGCATCCACATGATCCGCCCCGGAGCGTGGTTGCTGCGAAGCATTGCCAGAAGCTGCCTGATCATAGGCTGCAGGTGCCTGCTGAGTTACGGACTGCTGATCACTCGTCGCCGTCTTCGAACTGGAAGCCGTCGTCCCAGCTCCGGTCTGTAAGTTTTTCAGCTGTTGATCGATGAGCTCTTTGCCCTGTTTCACTTTGGTTCCGCTTCCACTGGTAGATGACGTGGGACTTAAACTTGTTCTGCCAGGCCTTACGCGCCTCACCGGTTTCATGCCAGTACAGTTTGAAATCGATCAACTGTGTAGCAATAAAGTCCAGCGGGATTCCCTGATGAGCCTGTAAAAACTCCAAAATCTCTCGAGACGGTGCAAAATCTTCCGGCAGGGGTTGAACCCGGGCTCCCTCACGAACCGCAGGCTGAGCCTCTATCTGACCAAAAACAGGATGTTCTTCCTGTTTCCGGGTGTCTGGTTCAATTTCCCAGGGTAATGCGCCTGCATTGCGTCGGCGGATATAGTGTTTGTTCTCGTCAGTCATGTAATCAACAATACCTGCCTTCCCGGTTCTGGTCTAGCTTGACCAACGATGTAAGTCTATTTTTCCATACCGTTTTTCCATACAGAAAAAACTACGTTTACAGATGGTTATATAGAAATACATTGTCGTCAGCTCGGACTGAGAAGTTTGCTGTCGAAGCCAGCATATGACAATGAGTAAAGGACACAATATCCAGTAGCAGAGCATCATAGTCAATCCGTGAGCAGGTTATTCTAACAATGATCAATCCCAAAAATAATTACAATTCATTATTAAAAACCAACCTTGTACAGCCATAGCTTACAACTATAAGAATCAGTTAAAAGAATACGCATTTTGATTTCAAAATGAATTGAAAATACGGATAAAAAAATAGAGATAAATAGCCGGTTCAGGAAACTTTCTACAGTTCTCAATGATCTGATGGAAAAGCATTTTTTTATCAGGAGAGTTAGAATGGACCAGCTAAGCGGTTCTGCACCTCATCAATCAACAAGTTTTACGCCGTCACAAGTTCATTCAGCTTCTCAAAAAGTTCCATATAAAGGCAAGGACACTGAATCAACCGATGGTAAACCGATAGTATCTGTTCATTCAAAAACTTCTGAAAGAATACCGGATGAACGAATTCGAGATAGAGTGACACAACATTTAGATTCTCAGCAGACCTATACCCTACGTGCGACTTTTGATAATAAACCACCTGAAGTAATAACAGAAACACCGGCAACTCAACAAGCACGCCTGGCTCTTGATGATAAAATTTCTGATAAATACCATGCAAAAATGCAATTAAATTCTGTTGAGTTGGTCAATACTGATGACTCTAAAAATCAGAAATTACTGCAGACATTTACGTTAAGCACAAACCCCGATAAAAACCAAACCCCTGCAACACCTGAAACTCAAAGGCGTCAGTTTGACTTTCAAAAAGCAATTTCGGATAACGTAGGTGCAGATGTTCAGTTACTAAAAGCTGATTGGATTAAAGCCAATAAAAATAAAGCAGTTCTTCCCACACAACCAATACAGACATCCCACCAGGAAATAAGAGAAGAAGCAAATAAACAAGTTCAAGAAGCCACAGTAGAGCTTGAGCTCCAGCAAAATCGCCTTGCTGCAATGACCTTGGGTCTCACTGAAGAAACGCCAGTAGGTGCAACGCCTTACCCAAAAAGTGAGGATAATCGTTCGAGGGAGTTCAGGAGGCAGCAAGCTCTGCAGCAACTAGAGGATGGTCCCGCCGTTCTTGAAAAATTTAGAGCTACCCCAGATTCGCCCTCACCGCGAATAGTACCTCATACTGCCCCCCCTATATTTAAAGAGCCTGGGCTCAAACCCGGTGATACCGACGGCAGGCTGAGTACCGGCCGGCAGTCTCCGGCTTCTGGTGAACGTCCCCTTGACGGCGACACTTCCTTTCGAAAGGACGACCTGCGCGAACTCTCTGATGATGACGACGGCAGGCTGAGTACCGGCCGGCAGTCCCCGGCGCCTGATGAACGTCCCCTTCACGGCGACACTTCCTTTCGAAAGGACGACCAGCGCGCACTCTCTGATGATGATGACAGGCTGAGTACCGGTCGGCAGTCCCCGGCGCCCGGTGAACATCCTCTCGACACTGATGCCACCCTCCAGAGGGACGACCAGCGCCAGCTCTCTGATGATGATGACAGACTGAGTACCGGCCGACAGTCCCCGGCGCCCGGTGAACGCCCTCTCGACACTGATGCCACCCTCCAGAAGGACGACCAGCGCGCACTCTCTGATGATGACGACAGGCTCAGTACCGGACGGCAGTCCCCGGCGCCTGGTGAACGCCCTCTCGACACTGATGCCACCCTCCAGAAGGACGACCAGCGCGCACTTTCTGATGATGACGACAGGCTCAGTACCGGACGGCAGTCCCCGGCGCCTGATGAACGTCCCCTTCACGGCGACACTTCCTTTCGAAAGGACGACCAGCGCGCACTCTCTGATGATGACAGGCTGAGTACCGGTCGGCAGTCCCCGGCGCCCGGTGAACATCCTCTCGACACTGATGCCACCCTCCAGAGGGACGACCAGCGCCAGCTCTCTGATGATGACGACAGACTGAGTACCGGTCGGCAGTCCCCGGCGCCTGGTGAACGTCCCCTGAATGATGATACCGCCTTGTCTAGCGACGATGACCAACAGTTCTTTGATGCGAATGAGGGGTTGAGTACCGGCCGGCAGCCCCCGGCACCCGGTGAACGTCCCCTTGACGACGATACTTCCTTTCGAAAGGACGACCAGCGCCAACTCTCTGATGATGACGACAGACTGAGCACTGGCCGGCAGTCTCCCACCAGCTTCTCTCCGGCCCCCGGTGACCGTCCTCTCGATGACGGGACATCCCTGCATGGCGACGACGACCGCCAGTTCTCCGATACCGAAGAACAGCTGAGTACCCGTGATCGGCAGTCCCCAGCTCCCAGTGACCGCCCCGATCAGCAAATGGCTATAGATGAACCATTAGTCAGCAGTAGCTCTGAAGAAAAGTTTGATTCAATTGAAGATGGTTTAAATCAGGCTAAAAGCGAACTCGGCTCTATGGAGAGTAAACTTCAAGAATTAAGCCAGCAACAGACCAGACCGCATAGCGAGAGTACTTCAGATGATGTTACTACCCATCAGCGTAGAGACTCTTCATCATCGTCCTCTGAAACAAGAGGAAGCTATGACCTTGCAGCTGCTTCAGCTGAGCCAGCAAATATCCAAGAGTTTGTGAAAGAGCAACATCAATCAGGTTCTACAGTTATAAACAGTGATGAGAGCGATCATTTCGAGGATGAGGATTCTCTGGGCTATGGTGAAGACCCTACGGGTGAATTAAGCTCCATGCAAAGAGTGCTTGAACCTCAAAGGCATGCTCTGAGTACGGCTGATAATTCCCTGAGTATGAGCCTTACCGGGGAAGAGTCTCTGCCAACCGACGTAGTCCCAAGCTCAACATCAAGTGCCACACAAACAATGATTGGCAGTGGTGAAAAGAAAGGGAGTGAACTCGAGCCGGGAGTAACCTCTGGAGGAGATAAAAGAACAATTGATGAAAAGCAGCAATCGATTGAACGAACAGAACAATTCCTGGAGAAACAACCTGACGGCCAGCTTGTTTCTCAGACGATGCAGTTCACTCGAATATCACAAAGTACAAATGATGCACATATTTCTTCCGAAGTTGACCCGATGAGTGGCACAAAACAGAGAACTGAAGCCACACTTGCCACAGGAGAGAGTTCTTTAGAATCGCTATCTCGAAGTCAGGAAAGGGTTACCGATGAGACCTTGGAGGCTATTTCACAAGAACTCAGGAAGGAGCACGGTACTTCAACAGATGAGACTGGTTCTAAAGCCTCAGTAAAAGGAACACCACAGCACCAGGAAGTGTTTACACTCCAAACCCTCGATACTGAGGTACTCGATACTGAGGTGACGGTACAGAAACAAGTCCAAGAAGGTAAAAACAAAGCAGATTCTGGCCAGTCAACTGGTATAACAGATCCCCAAAATCAGGCTGGTATGGCTTCAGAAGAAAAGCATCGCTCTACAATTAACGTCCGGGTAGATCCAGCAGCCCCCGGCTACACCCATGAGCTTGCGTCAAAAGAACATAGTGTCACTTCTAGAGAGTTTATAACTCAATCCAGGCATCCAAAATATGACCAGCTTTACAAGCAAGGTGTGCCCACTAGAGCTGAAGCTGCTACCTCAGGCAGTTTTAAAGAGTCTTCCAAAGCAGGAAAAGCTACAGAGGTTGTTAAATCTTCAGAGCCTGAAGGTACTACAGCACGTGTTCGTGAATTTACAATCAGATATGGAAACTATAACACACGTTTTAGCACTACTACGCAAGAGGGTAAGACTCTAGAGGATTTTGAGAAAGAGCTTCTTGCAGAAGTTAAAAAGTTCAAAGCAAGTTATTTAAGCCGTTATGAAATGAAAATTAGCTACAGTTCTAAGGCTCAAGGAGCTGTAAGTGAAGACAGGGTTTCAGGATCCTACAACACAGCGGCCCCAACAGCGCAACCTAAGGGTCATGCTGATACCAGTGAGCAGATAGTAGCGTCACTCATTAGAGCTCTAAAAAAAGATGAGCCTGTGTCTAGCCCCACACATGCTGAAACTGATGAGGGTTCAGAAACAACCAGCCTTTAACCAATAGTTAAAACGTAAGTGCAAATAAAAAGCGGGACTGTTCCGAATAGGCTTTCCTATGGACAGTTTGTATAATGGTGCATTCCCGTTTTTTTACCCGACCGTCAAGACAGAATCGAATGAGCCAACGCAAAATACTTGTCACCAGTGCCCTGCCTTATGCCAACGGCCCATTGCATATGGGCCATCTGGTGGAATACATCCAGACTGATATCTGGGTTCGCTTCCAAAAGCTTTTTGGAAATCAGTGCACCTATGTCTGCGCTGACGATGCCCATGGCACCGCCATCAGTCTCCATGCCGAGAAGCAAGACATCACGCCTGAAGAGTCCGTGGCCCGTATTAATGTTGAGCGGGTTCGGGATTTTGGTGAGTTTTATGTGGAGTTTGATAATTACCATTCCACCCACTCACAAGAGAACCGCAAACTCTCTGAAGCCATCTATCTGGCCCTGAAAGAAAAAGGCCATATTGTTAGCCGCAACATTGTCCAGGCTTACGACCCGGAAAAGAAAATGTTTCTGGCGGACCGCTATATCAAGGGGGACTGCCCCAAGTGTGGTGCTCATGACCAGTACGGTGATAACTGTGAAGCATGTGGTGCTACCTATTCTCCAGCGGATTTGAAAAATGCCCGCTCTGCTATTTCCGGAGCAGCACCTGTTGAGAAAGAGAGCGAGCATTTTTTCTTCAAACTTTCTGATTTTGATGCCTTCCTGAAGCAGTGGACCCGTTCGGGCACCCTCTCTAATGAGATTGCCAACAAGCTGGCAGAATGGCTGGATGTGGGCCTTCAGGACTGGGATATCTCCCGTGACGCACCTTACTTCGGTTTTGAAATTCCCGGTGAACCCGGTAAATATTTCTACGTCTGGCTGGATGCGCCCATTGGCTACATGGCCGCTTTTGAGAACCTGTGCCAGCGCCGTGATGACCTGAGTTTTGATGAATACTGGAATAAAGACAGCCAGTGTGAAGTACACCACTTTATTGGCAAGGACATTGTTAACTTCCACTGTTTGTTCTGGCCAGCCATGTTACACGGTGCCAACTACCGGACGCCAACCCGTGTCAATGTACACGGTTATCTGACGGTGAATGGCGAGAAAATGTCCAAGTCCCGTGGCACGTTTATCACTGCCCGCACTTTTCTGGAGCATCTTGACCCGGAATATCTGCGCTATTACTACGCAGCCAAACTATCCAGCCGTATTGATGATCTGGATCTGAATACCGATGATTTCATCCAGCGAGTGAACTCGGATCTGGTGGGCAAGGTGGTGAACATTGCCAGCCGGAATGCAGGCTTTATCAAGAAGCGCTTTGATGGAAAGCTCTCTGCCAACCTCTCTTCCGACAAGAGTGCGCCTGAACTGACCACAGAGTTCCAGGAAGCAGCCAATCGTATTGCTGACTGCTATGAAGGTCGTGAGTTTGGCAAAGCCATGCGTGAGGTCATGGCCCTGGCAGATAAAGCCAATGTCTGGATTGATGAAGTGAAGCCCTGGGTGGTTGCCAAAGAAGAAGGCAAGGATCAGGAGCTCCACGACATCTGCAGTACCGGTATCAACCTGTTCCGCTTACTGATGATCTACCTGAAGCCGGTACTGCCAGCCATGGCAGTGAAAGCCGAAGCGTTTCTTAATGTAACGCCGTTGAACTGGCAGGACAGTCAGGCTTTGCTGCTGGATCACAGCGTCAACAAGTTTGAACCGTTGATGACCCGCGTGGAAGCCGATAAAGTAGCGGCTATGATTGAAGCCAGCAAGGAGGTGCTCGCCCAGATGGAATCATCCAACAAGAAAGCTGAGACTTCGCCTGCCACTTCTGGAGAGTGGTTAGAGAAAGACCCTATTGCCAATGAAATTGCGTTTGATGATTTCGCTAAGGTGGATCTGCGTATCGCAAAGATTGTGAATGCCGAACTGGTTGAAGGTGCGGGTAAGCTGTTGCGCCTGACTCTGGACATTGGTGAAGCGGAACCTCGCAATGTGTTTGCCGGCATCAAGTCTGCCTATGCCCCGGAAGCACTGGTTGGCAAGCATACGGTCATGGTCGCTAATCTGGCACCCCGTAAAATGAAGTTCGGTGTCAGCGAAGGCATGGTGCTGGCGGCGGGACCGGGAGGCAAGGACCTGTGGATTCTTGAACCCCACGAAGGTGCTCAGCCTGGCATGCGCGTGATGTAATTTACGCACCCCATAAAAAAGCCCCTTCAATGGGGCTTTTTTACATTATCTTCAGAAGCATCAAACTGAATCAATCTCATCCTGCGTCAGATACCGCCACTCCCCTGGTCTCAGGGACAAATCAAGCGCAATAACACCTACCTGCTCCCGATGCAAACCAACCACCTTATTGCCGATGGCAGCAAACATACGTTTTACCTGATGATATTTACCTTCAGTAATGGTCAGTAAAACCTCTGTGGGTGAAAGGATCTCCAGAAGTGCTGACTTAGTCAGCGACCTCTCCCCTTTCAGCTCAATGCCTGTGGCAAATAGCTCAATCAGCTCTGCGCTCTGAGCCTCTGGTAGAGGATCTGCTAACTGTACACGGTAGCGCTTACCACAGACCTTAACCGGTGACGTCAGTCGATGAGACCATTGCCCATCATCTGTGATCAACACCAGACCTGTGGTATCCGCATCCAGGCGCCCACCAATATGCAGTGAGGACGCCTTTGGAATATCCAGCAAAGAGAGAACCGAAGGATAAACCTCATCCACATTGGAGCAGAGCGTATCTTCCGGTTTGTTGAGCATGATATAGCGAAGCCCACGGGCCTTAACCAGCTCTCCCAGCAGACGGACTTCACAGTCATCTGACACCTTGAAAGCACTGTTTTTTACCACAATACCGTCACAGGTAACTTCTCCACGATGCAAACACTTTTTTGCATTGGCACGGGAGAGTTCGGTACTTTCGCAGAGGTATTTATCTAGACGCATGGGGAATGACTAATGTTGAAAAGGGCAAATGGTAATCTCAAAACAGTAAAATCACTACACTAAAAAATAAGAGTGAAATCAATCAATTAATAAAATAAAAAGAAAATTACGTAAAAACTATTCAAACAACTTATATTAAGAATAAGAGCCAATTATACATATAAATTAAGGCCTATAGCAGCACCTACGCTTTAGTAATAGTCCATGAAGCAAAAGTCACTAAGGTATTTGATTATTCAAGTAGTCCATTTAACAGCCCCCTCACTGGCCAGCTCACCTCTAATTATTATCAAGCCGTGTTTAAGCTGTCCAATACGTATACGTATTGGCTTTTCATATAATCAGTCATAGAATGCACCACCATTTACCCCTTTCCACATAACATCGTATTTCCCCCCTATGGTCGAGGAACTCCCCATTGCTATTTTCTGAACTGGCCCTGCATGAACGGGTGCAAAAAGCCCTGACTGAACTGGGTTTCGACAAAGCCACGCCCGTTCAGGAGAAAACCCTGCCACTGGCCATGGCTGGTAAAGATCTGATGGTCAGTGCCGAAACCGGCAGCGGCAAAACGGCGGCCTTCTTACTGCCCATGCTCAATCATATGCACAGCCACCCTGCTCCTCAGTCAGCCACTCGTGCCCTGATTCTGGTACCTACCCGAGAGCTCGCTCTGCAGGTTTTCCAGGCGTGTGAAAAACTGGCTCAATATACCTACATCAAGGCTGGCCTTATTATGGGTGGCGAAGACTTCCGCCATCAGATCAACACGCTGCGGAAAAACCCGGAAATTCTGATTGCAACGCCAGGTCGCCTGATCGAACACATGGAAAACAGTAACCATGACTTCAGCGATCTGGAGTACCTGGTATTGGACGAAGCAGACCGAATGCTGGACATGGGCTTTGGCGCCGACGTTCTGACCATTACCAATGACTGCCGTAAAGAACGCCAGACACTGTTGTTCTCTGCCACCCTGACCGGCAACCAGGTGGGCAAAATGGCAGAAGAAGTACTCAACGACCCAACCCGGATAACCCTGAAAACCGCCCGGGATAAACATGAAAATATCCACCAGCAGATTCTGCTGGCAGATGATACGGCTCATAAAGAAAAACTGCTGATCTGGCTACTGAAAAATGAAACCTACGAAAAGGTACTCATTTTCACCAACACCAGGGCCCAGGCCAATACCTTCATCGGCAAAATCCGGGTCAAAGGACTGAGGGCGGGTATCTTGCATGGCGACATGGATCAGCGTGAGCGCAAGCAGGTTATGCGTCTGCTGACGGATGGCGCTATCAACATTCTGATTGCCACTGATGTTGCCGCCCGTGGGCTGGATATCAAAGGTGTGCAGCTGGTGATCAACCTGGAAATGGCCCGTAACGGTGACGACTATGTACACCGCATTGGTCGCACCGGTCGTGCCGGCGAACAGGGTCTGGCCATTTCCCTGATCGGGCCGGATGAATGGAACCGGATGTCCAGCATCGAGCGTTACCTTAAACTGCGATTTGAAAAACGCACCATCAAAGAACTTATAGGCAGTTACAAAGGCCCCAAGAAGCTGAAAAGCTCCGGCAAAGCCGCCGGTAAGAAAAAATCAGACAAAAAAAACTCGGCTAAAAAAGACGCCAGTGAAAAACAGCGTCACCGGGTTAAAAAGAACGTGGGTAAACGCCGTGCATCGGCTGACGCCCCTCAACCTTCGACCACCACACACGTAACCACAGCAGCGATTGATTCTGGTTTCGAACCACCCAAGCGCAGGAAGTAATATTTAACATGAGTAACAACACCCCTTTTTCCGCTCTTGGGCTGGATGAATCACTGCTTCAGGCTGTCCATAAGGCAGGCTATCAACAACCCACCCCGGTTCAGGCAAAAGCCATCCCCATGGCGCTGACTGGTCGTGACCTGATGGCATCGGCTCAGACGGGTACCGGTAAAACGGCTGGATTTACCTTACCGATTCTCCACCGTCTTGCCCATATGCGTGCCAGCAAAGCCATTCGTGCATTGGTACTGGTACCTACCCGTGAGCTGGCGATACAGGTACACAAAAGCTTTCAGACTTATGGCACCCATGCCCCCCTGAAAAGTGCGGTGGTATTTGGCGGTGTCGATATGGAAGAACAGATAAAAACGCTTAAAGAAGGCGTTGATATCCTGGTGGCCACGCCCGGCCGTCTGCTCGACCTGATCAATAGAAAGCATATCGTCCTGGACAGCCTGAGAATTCTGGTGATGGACGAAGCGGATCGTATGCTCGACCTGGGCTTTCGGGAAGATATTGAACGTATTTTGCAAAAGGCGCCCGTTAAACGACAGAACCTGTTATTTTCCGCCACCTTTTCCAAAGATGTAAAACAACTGGCCCATGAGTTTCTTCGTCACCCGGTTAAAATCGAGATTGAGAACCCGAACTCTGCCGCCAAAACAGTTTCACAGTCTTTCTACCCGGTAGACCAACAGGATAAACCGGAAATTCTCAGCTATCTGATCCATGGCGGTGGCTGGCAAAAAGCGCTGGTATTCGTCCGTACCAAAAAAGCAGCCAACCGAATAGCTGAACTGCTGGAAGACGATGGCATCAATGCTCAGGCCATTCACAGCGATAAAAGTCAGTACCTGCGTATTCGAACGCTGGAAGATTTTAAAGACAACTATTTCAATGTTCTGGTCGCCACGGATGTCGCTGCCCGTGGTCTGGATATTGAGCAGTTGCCGCTGGTGATCAATTATGACCTGCCCAAAGTGCCGCAGGACTATATACACCGTATTGGTCGAACCGGCCGTGCAGGACAACCGGGAAGAGCCATTTCTCTGATCAATCCGGAAGAGAAGAAGCTACTGGCCAGCATCCAGCAGTTGATTAATAAACCACTGGAAATAGAACCTTTGCCCTACTTTGAGCATGGGGAAGTTCGGGTAGCGGATATCACTGAGCCCGCCAGCAAAACCCGAAAGAAACGAACAAAACCTGCTATAAAAACATCCAGAGATAGCGGGAAAGAAAGAGGCAAAAAGCCTTTTGGCGCTGCAGCCAAAGGCAAAAAAGGGCCTTCAACTTTCTCTGGAAAAACACGCAAATCTTAAGCTGCGTGTGAAAGACTGTCTGGGGACAGCCTTCCGAGTTAAACGCAGCTTTTTAAAACGTAGCTCTTGAAAAAAAGAGTGATAAGGTCGCATACGATGGAAGATATCATTGATGAACTTCGAGAACGGGCTCTGGACGTTGCTGTTCCTCTGGAGCTACCCGATGAAGACCAACTGGTTGAAGTGGAAGAACAAATCCTGATCTCCCTGCCCTATGAACTCAGGGAGTTTTTGCTTCAGGTGAGCGATGTCATTTATGGCGCTATTGAGCCAGTGACGGTTACCGATCCACACTCTCACACCTACCTCCCGGAAGTGGCGGCCAACGCCTGGGCTGAGGGACTGCCCAGAGAGTTAATCCCTATCTGTGAGTACAATGGTGATTACTATGGTATTTCAGAAGAAGGTGAAGTGGTTCGCTGGGCTGATGGTGAAGTAACCGACGACAGCTGGCCTTCTATCTGGCTCTGGGTCAGGGATGTGTGGATGGAAAGCTGATAATCCAGACAAAAGCCTTAAATCCCGATTGATATCACCCACTGTCATTCCCGCACAGATGATTGTCGCAGAACCCTCCGAAAACCTCGTTCCCACGCTCTGCGTGGGAACGAGGGCGAAACGTAATCTACCGAGATCGCCCTTCAAACCAGTTCCCTGCAATCACAGGCTGGCGTGGATGCAGGTTCCGGTTCAGCATCAACCAGCGCGTGATTAAACGACTCTTTCGTCAATAACCCGGCAACTGCACCCACTAAAACAGCAAAGACAATTAACATCATGGCAGACTGGAAATCCGCAAGGGATGGATTGCCAGCATCAATGCCGCGGGTGCCCGCCAGAAATGCCCAGACCCCGGTGCCGGAAAGCGCCAGTCCGGGCGCCGCCATCAACACACCCGTCCAGAAAAACTGCAGGGTATTCACATGGGAACTGGCTGCGCCAATCAGTTTTGCAGGAACCAGTGCCAGGGCAATGGGAAAATTCATGGCCGTACCGGCCGAGAAGAAACCGATAACAAAAAAGACCAATGCACCAGAGGTCTCAGGATAAGAAATCAGATAAAGCAGTGACAATGCGTGACAGATGGCTGAAATCACTGTGATGGGACAATTCATCCGGATTCGCTCAGAGAGCCACACCCAAAAAGGACAGCCAAACAGCATCCCAGCAAAGGCAAACGATGAAATAGCCACCGCTTCAGGCTGAGACATGCCAACACTGGTTAAAAAAATGGGTCCCCACACCAGGCTCACAGCCATATGCGCACCAAACGTCATGCCCGCATGCAGAGTGTTTAGCCAGAGGCGAGGCTTTACCATGACTTGCCCCATGCAGAGAATCACTTGTGTCACCAGTTTTTTAAAACCTGGCCAGACAATAGGCTCACTGTCTTCCAGTCTGGGCTCACGAATAAAAATAAACATAAGAACAGAAACGATCGCAATCAAAACCACTAAACCATTTAAACTTGCCGTCCACCCGAAAGTTTCAACAGTGTATCGAATGGCATTCTGATTAAAATACGAACCAATGGCACCAATCGCCTGAACCAGACTAAACATGATTCCGAAACGTTTTAAACCAAACCATTTTCCACCGACAACACCGGCACCAACAAATCCAAAAGCACCGCCAATCGCCAGCATTAAATTAGCCAGAACCAACATTTCAAAAGAAGAAGCATTAGCAAATGCAAGCCCACCCAGAACCGTAAAAATGCTCACAACAGGAAGAATACGAACACCAAGATGATCAAGAAGTGATCCGGAAAACAGCTGTACACCGGCAACAGCCCAGGTGTAAGTAGAAGCGATGATACCGACCTGGGCTAAGGACAAGCCCAGGTCTTTGGCAATAAAGGTACTGGTTACTCCATATGCGATTGATATTGCAAAGCAGGTAATAACGTAGAGGGTTGTGACGCCCCATATTATCCATGCCCGCAGGCCACCCAGATTATCCAATTTACCCATGTGACCTTCTCCTTTTAGGACTTCATGCACGTATAGGAAACAGACAAACCAACAGGATATTTAGGGAAAACCTTGAATCGTTTTTAAATAACTTACAACCACTGATGCGTATTAGAATGATTTAAAGCAAATAAATAATGGCAAATCGAAAAATCAATTTACTCTCAACCAAAAATAAAATAGAAAAAAACTGATTAATACCTGATCTGTTATTTTTTCTTTAATCCATTCAAACAAAACAATCATCATCACTACTATTTTTATCAAAGTGATTATTAATCCACATAACCACCTGTAAACCAAAATAAAATATAAAAAGCATCAATATCATAATGAGAATACAAAAATCACTTCAGCAATATTCGATTAACAGTGACTTTGTATTAAAATAGTTTAGATAATGAGCATCATGAAGACAGAGAACCTATGAAACGAATCCTGATTATCATGGCCATGGAAGCCGAAGCCAAACCAGTTATCGAGAAGCTTGGACTAATGGCCCTTCCGGACAGTCAAATGATTCGAGGGAATTTCCCACGATTCTTTCCCCGCTATAGGGGCGAGTTTAACGGTAAAGAGATCATCATCTCACTCAATGGCAAATCCCGGGAATATGGCGTCGACAGAATTGGAACCGAGTTTGCGGCATTAAATACCCAGTCAGCAATTATCGAGCTTGATCCGAATATGATTATTAACGCGGGCACCTGTGGCGCCTTCTCTGCCGATGCAGAAATAGCTGATATTATCACCTCAGATCAACCCGTCGTTTATCATGACCACCGGGTTCCCCTGGAGGGATTTGATCAGTTTGCCCTGGGCTCTTACCCTACGGCATACCGGCCTGAATACTTTGAGGGCATCATTCACAAAATGGGTGTGGTAACCACCGGCAATTCTTTGGATATGCCGGATGTGGACAAACAGTGGATTCTTAAGAACCAGGGGATGGCCAAAGAGATGGAGTGTGCCGCCGTCGCCTCAACAGCCCACCTTTATGGCATCGATTTCCTGCCCATCAAATCCGTCACCGACCATATTGATATTGAGCTGAATAATGTTGAGCAGTTTCTGGAAAACCTCAGCCGTGCCAGCCTCAAACTGAGTGAAACACTGATCAAGGTAATAACCAATATCAAATAACCACGTTTCGTTGCGTGCTCAACGTATCAGGTCGCTCCCTAGACTATACCCGTCGACTTTGAATTTGCTACTTTGTTGGCTGCAATAACCTAGTGGAGCGCCCTAATACGCCCCCGGATGGTCTGCTCGATTATGCTGTCGCTAACCGAACCACAGGCTTGTCGTCTATTGGAAGGTGGATAAGTGCCGCAAGAAATGCCAGTGCCACAGTAGACCACCAGATGGGTTCATAAGAGCCGGTGAAATCGTAGATTCGCCCCCCTGCCCAGGCACCGAGAAAACTGCCAACCTGATGGGTAAAGAACACCAGGCCATACAGTGTTGACATATAACGAGAACCAAAGATTTGTCGCACCAGCCCGGATGTCAGTGGCACCGTCCCCAGCCAACAGAAACCAATCGCGCCCCCGAAGATAGCCGCCGTGTTCACAGTCACTGGCAACAAAACAAAAGCTCCAATGACCAACGTTCGCATAAAGTACAGAGCAGACATCACATGTCGTTTGCTGAAGCGATCCCCCATGACTCCCCAGAAGTAAGAACCAAAAATATTAAAAATCCCAACATACGCCAGTGCCAACGCAGCACTTGATGCCGGTAGATGTTTATCCGCCAAATAACTGGGCAGGTGCGTCGCGATAAACATCACCTGGAAGCCACATACAAAGAATCCAGCGTGTATCAGCCAATAGCCCCTGTGGGCAAAGGCTTCTTTGAGCGCCTGTTTCAACGTTTGTTTTGATTGAATGGTTGATTGAAACGTTGCTTCGCTTCCCCTGGATGTATTCATAAAAAGGGAAAATGCCATCATGATTGAACACAGTGCAGCAAAAACACCCAGCGCCTGCTGCCAGCCGAATTCGCTCAAGAGATACTGCGCTCCCGGAATGATTGCAAACATACCAAAGGAGCCTGCAGCCGTAGTCAGGCCAAACGCTTTGGCCGTGTGTTCTGCCGGCACCACTTTCGCCACCGCACCCAGCACAACCACATAACTGGTCGCACTCAGTCCCAGCCCGACCAGAGCTCCCAGAGACAGATACAAAATGCCGGGGTCGGTAGCAATGGATGTCAGGTATAGACCGAGTGCGTAAGCAATCGCCCCCAGAAAAACAATCCTTTTGGCGCCAAAACGATCAGCCACCATACCCACAAAAGGCTGAAACAGGCCAAACATCAGATTCTGCAACGCAATGGCAAAGCTGAAAAACTCCCGACCTGTACCAAAATGTTCCGAGATCGGCAGCATAAAAATGCCAAAGGATTGCCTTATTCCCAGGCAAACAATCAAAATCCCAATACCTAGCCATACCAGTAGAGGAAACCGGAAAATACTCATAAAGGTCTCAATATTCAGCGTTAAAGTGGCGCTTCAGCACAGAAAAGCCCTTAACATTTTGTTAAGGGTTTGAAGATGTGTCGGAGTGTTGATGACAACCGGCAGAAACGGCCTGTCCGGCCAATAGCCCAATAAGCCCTGGTGTGTGATGTACCACCAGCAACGTTGTGACCAGCAGCAGCGTCATCCGACAAAGCTGAGCACGGATGGATTGGGAGAACATGATGAATGGCCGACAGCGATAAAAAGAGCCGAAGTCTATCGTCTCCGGCGCGGACAAACCATTGCGAATAGGCTCACCTGAGGATGTCAGAAATACCTATTTAGCGCATTTTAAACCCTTTACTTTCCAGAAATGATTTCATGTGAGGCCGGGACTCCTTACCCAGTAAAGAAGACATCTCCCGGGACCAGACTCGATCCAGCTTGCCCCCAGTCCGCTGCTGATAATAAACTCTCATGGTCTCATCGTATTCAGCCATTAGCTCAATTGACCGGCTGGTAATGCTCCTCCATCTGTAAATTACTGGATGTCGCAGCGCTCTGCCCGGCTGTAACCAACTCCCTGAGCAGGCTTTCTTCAATAGGCTGATCGGTAAACTTGCGAATAGATCGGTGTGACTTGAGCTGTTCAATTACGGTGAGGGTCATAGCTTTCTTCTTCATCCAATCATTGTTCTTTATTGGCCAGCATCATAGCAGATAGCCTGTTTTTAATGGATTCCATGCTCTGCTAAACTTCATTCCTCATTTGGCTCCGGATTTACGCTCCGGCCTGCTGACTAAGGAAAATAAAGATAATGAATGCTACGACTCAAGAGACACCCATTGTGGTCTGTGCCCTCTATAAATTTGTTATTCTGAAAAACTTCAGAGACCTTCGTGAGCCATTACAGAGAACCATGGAAGCTAATCATGTCCGCGGTACTCTGTTGCTCGCACAGGAAGGTATCAATGGCACCGTGACCAGCACCCGGGAAGGCATTGATGCGCTTTTGAACTGGCTGAATCAGGACACCCGCTTAAGACCCATCGAATACAAAGAGTCTTTGAGTGAGTCAATGCCTTTCAAAAGAACCAAAGTAAAGCTCAAGAAAGAGATCGTTACCCTGGGGGTCGAAGGCATCAACCCGAAAAGAGTGGTGGGAACCTACGTGGAGCCTTCTGACTGGAATGCCCTGATCAGTGATCCAGACGTTCTGGTGATGGACACCCGTAATGACTATGAAGTTCAGGTAGGAACATTCAAACATGCCATCAACCCGAGAACAGACTCATTCCGCCAGTTTCCTGAGTACGTCGAGAAGAACCTTAATACCAAGGTCCATAAGAAGGTTGCCATGTTCTGTACCGGTGGTATTCGCTGTGAAAAGTCCACTGCACTACTTAAGCAGCAAGGGTTTGAAGAGGTATACCATCTGAAAGGCGGTATCCTGAAATATCTGGAAGCCGTTCCTGAGGAACAATCACTCTGGGAAGGCGAATGCTTTGTCTTCGATGACCGGGTTACCGTTAACCATTCTCTGGAACCAGGCTCCTATGATCAATGCAACGCCTGCCGCTTACCGATTACTGAAGCCGACAAGCAAAGTGAAAAGTACCAGCAGGGCGTCAGTTGCCCTCACTGTTTTGACACGCTGACCACAAAACAGAAAGCCCGGTTTAGTGAGCGGGAAAAGCAGATGGCACTGGCAAAAGAGCGAGGTGAAGCCCATATGGGAGCAGAGGTGGCCAATACGGTCATCCACCGTCGTCAAAAAAAAGAAGAAGAGCGTAAAAGGCAGCAGCAAATCAGAGCAGGAAAAGTTGACTAGCTGAGCTATGTTTTAAGGGTTGATATGAACGGAGCATTCGCTATGGAACTTGAACATCCAGAGCATCTCAACCCTTTTATACTTCTGGGTATTGTTAACGAAAAGCTCAGACTGACCTGCAGCTCGCTGGATCAACTGTGTGATGAGATGGATATGAGCAAACAGGACATTGAGCAACAGCTCCACAAAATCCGGTTTCATTACCAGCCGATGAATAACCAGTTTGTTCATGACTGAGGGGCAATGGCGCCTGGATATGTCGGCGCCAATGCAATTGGTATCAGGGAACTAAAAGTAAAAAAACAGATCTATCTAGTTCTCGTCCAAAAACGCATCGGGCAATCATAATTTGACTGTACGTACGCTCTAATAACTCCTGAAATTCCAGAGTGCCAAGAGAATCCTCCCCTTTTCTCTCTAATGTGGGACAAATATTTTAGGAAAACTCAAAAATCAGGCAGCAAACACTCTTCCACTATGCTGAGAAGATGCTTTCATTTGGCGCGGAGGTGGCTGTCAGGATGGCGCCGGGTGCCTGGCCAGAATCACCAGGTTGTAACAGACAACCGATAACCAGCAATGAGAATCAAAGCGTTCAGAGCCCTTGCAGTGGCAGCGTGATAGTCCAAAACATCTTTTTAGCCACGAAATTCCTGCTTCAATACCTGCCCGGAAGCGAAAGAGTGTTTTATACACATACTGACTTTTAGTCATCTCTTCGACTTCAAGTCCACGCTTTTTATTAAAAGCCACATCGCTGATTCCCATGGCTTTGGCTTTTTCCAAATTTTCGCGACACGCGTATCCGCCGTCACTGCTTGTCTGGCGGGGTACACGCCCATAAAGTTCTTTTTGTCTTTCCATCATCGGAAGGAATCGGTCAGAATCCGCTGGATTACCTTCCTCGATAACCAGATCCAGGATCAATCGACTTTTTCCCTGAACCAGGTTCAGTTTATGGCCGTACTGCACTTGCCGCCTGTCTTTTACGATGATATCCGTATGGGGTTCATACAGGCTAACCACTTTCTCTTGGGCTGGCACCTTTTCACCCTTCAAGACCCTTCGCTCTGTCTGAGAGACTATTGCATCCACCAAGGGTAACAGGTGATCCACATCAGCCTGCCACTTTTCGGCATCATCTGCCAAGAGACACTGCCCCTGCTGACGGGCGTTCGCAATCTTGAAAGTGGCTTCGATAAGCACCTTCCGGGATTTTCGGGTCAACTGCAGCAGTTTTTTATAATGCTGATCCCGCTCTTCTTTACGAGCGTATATGCATTTTCTGGCCGCATCTTTTACGGCCCGGTTGTGATGGGTATATTCATAAAGCGGTGTCGCTGTCAGTGTTTGTCCCCGTTTAAGCAGCCGACAAATTTCTTTAACAGAACTGGCTAAAAGATCACTGTCGCAAGGTGGTTTGATATCCGATTCGGTGACTGTGCTGTCAATGGCCACAGTGCGCCCCTTCTCAATACCCTGATCTTTAGCGGTCATAAGCTGACAGTTGTTAATCCGTTCCCATGTAGATGCAGTGAGGAGGCTGATGAGCCCATGCAGACTGGAGCGACTTGGCCGCTGGTTTGGTTCGAGACGACAGAAGTCTCGAAAGAGCATGGAGTCCATCAAAACAAACGACAAGTAGTCATAATCACAATCCAAATACTTTTTCAGGAGTGCCGCACGAAGAACGGATTCTGCTGATAGTCCGTTTCGGCCAGTGTTCTGTTTATCACCAGAACTTAAGTCCTCATAAATCCAGTCATTGAACTGTGGATGGGTATCAAGCCATTGAGAGATGCCGGAAAGCTGAGAGCAGATTTCATGAGGTACGTAATGAAGTTCCATACTACACTGCGGGTTGCGTTTTTTACGCATTTGGAGCCCTCTCTGTTTGGCTTTCCCTGATGTTTATTGGCCTTGGGAAGTTTAGTCGCCAAATGGCAGTAGGGCTCCACTTAATTTTTCAGGATAAAATCTCCAGTTTTCAATTGGTTGGGTTTTTGGACGAGAACTAGGTAATAATATGAACACAAAGAAGCTCTACCTGATATTTACTATTGCCATTTGGACTCCCTGGGGGTTGGCCTGCACCTTAACCCCTTTTCTCATTACCGAAATCATCGGAGTCAAAAGTATCCATGCCAGCGGAGAAACTGATTTAAGAGCCATGTATGGCGGCTTTCAACTGGCCATGGGACTTATGGCTATTCATGCTTTTTATAAGCCTGAGTTTTTTAAACCTTTCGTATACGCGCTGGGGGTTATTGGGTCATGCCTTGCCCTGACTCGTACTTATGGATTGTTCATTGATGGCAGCTTTACCGCATATACCCTTGGCGTATTGGGCTACGAAGCATTTGCAGGCATCTCCGGGCTGTTATGGCTGAGACATATTTCTGAGAAAACCTCGGATCAAGAGCAAGAGTTTCAATATCAGGGATAGATTAAAACATCCAGTTAAAATGCCACTCGCTAACGATTACATCTTCAATCCATATGGCGTAGCTGGAAACGTGGCATTTCCACAGTAAACAATAAAAAGCTCACCAGTATGAAATTGAACACTGTATTTACTCTATACCTGGCTTTCCTGGTATTGAGCTGGCCTATAAGACTGCAAGCCAGCATCTCTGAGCCAATAAACGACCTTTTTCAACTATCCGCACGATCACCGGTCGACGAAGTTTTTGAGAGTGTGACCAGCGATAATAATATCCAGGACGTTACTATAGACTGGCAAAGCCAGATGCCCGGGGGCGATCTGATATTCTTTGATAGCGATGGAAAACCAGCCACTCTTACCAGCAACGGCTTTGGCAACCCCTGTGTAAACGGTATAAGGAATGCCGAGGAGCTTAACGGCAGGGTTTATTTTGCAACATCAACCTGGTGTAACTTATCAGAAAAAGCAGGAATGGAATTCTACGAATTCAAGCCCGAGCTAATCAGTCAATGATTCCAGTCCCATTTGCTCCGGTGCAAGAATATCCTGCTTCTGACTATACGCCATGATTCTCAGGTATTCGCCATAGACAACACTGACACCTACCTGACTCTGCCACCAGTTATTACGGCTGATAATCACATCGTCACATCCGCTCTGGCTTCGACAGAAGTCAGTGGTCAGGGTACTGAGCCTTATTCCGGGAAACAGCTTACCTGTCGTCAAAAGACACCTGCCTGCATGGTGCGCAAGGCAATGGCAATGGCAATGGCAATGGCAATGGCAATGGCAATGGCAATGGCAATGGCAATGGCAATGGCAATGGCAATGCTGTCTGGAACACAATCCCTCTGTGTCAATAGCACTTTTGCCAACTGAACATCTTCCAGAGTATTCGTCGAACGACCTTGAATCCAGATACGTTCAGGCAGCACACCTTCCGCCATCAATTGTTTTGCACCAAACTCTGCCAGAGGTATCATTTCTGCTGGCGTTTCCTTGCCAGCATAGCCGGTGGTGATGATTTGCTGACACTGCCCCTCAAGAAAGCTACCAGCAAAAACAAGCCGGTTCAGTTTCTCAATAGCGTCCTGTCCTAATTCAGGTGGTTCGACTTCTCTCGGAATCACAAGGCACCTGCTTTATTTTGATCCGTCGCATAGATTCTCACAGCGAGACGACGGTTATGCGAAATATTGCCATACCAATTTCACCGACAGCGTTCCCCCTCTCACCGCATGCACCAGCAGGATAGCAAAGCCCAAGGTCATTAAAGGCAATAGCGGACGTTTTTCCTCCTGCAGAAAGTACCAGCCAGCTCCCAGAACACACAGGGCCAGAATCATCTGCCGGGCATCAATAGGTTCACCGGAAACCACCTCCATAAAAATTGCCAGACAACCAATCACATTAGCAATCAACCAGATCGGCGAAAGCATCCCGATACTGCCCAACAGTGGGAATTTAATCAGTGCGCCGCCAGTCCACGCTTTTGGCTGCAAATCAGAAGAAAGATGGAAAGCAATCCCCAGCGCCAGACCCGCAGCAATGGGAGCAAAACCAAAACCCCAAAACAATAATGCCGGTATACAGGAGTGCGTGATGGCCGAACGATGGGATAGACCGGGGGTCAATAAATCCAGATCAGGCAGTCGAATACCAGCAATCAGTCCGGCAAGAAAAAACAGAATCTCTTCCATGAAGGCCATGGCAGGCCAGAACGGGCAAAACTCTCTGGCGGTTAAAACCATACCCGCTAACAAACAGGCCATCAGCGGAGCACCATACAACTTCATAGATCACAAAATGGGCTAATAAAACAGGGGGATGGACTATAACTGCTTTAGCCGTGTCAAGGCCAGTCAGAACCAGAGCCTTACTGAAAGAAACACGTTTTTTGTCAGTGCACCGTAACTAAAAGCAGCTTTGAATTTAAGCATAATGCCTCTATGAACTTAGCCGAAATATAGAACCAATAACAAACAGGGAATGTTAGCTGTGAATATTGAGCCAGGGAAAGGGGTTCAACAACTAAATACTGCTAATAGAAATCCTGACCAGATAAGTGAAGCGGTTTATCACAAAGGAAGAAAAGTTGCCCCCTCTCCCACGGAAAAACAGTCACAACATTCTGATCATTTTCCAGGTAAAAATTCAGAAAGAAGACTTTCAGAATATTCCATTCGCTCAATAGACACTGACGAGGGCTATATCTCTGAAGCGGGATCCGACATTGAAGAAATAGCGGTACAGTCATCTTCACTAGATATCTCCCCCCGTTTAATACCATTTCCGCTTTCTAACGATGAGAGCGAGCAAGCTATTTTGGGCTACTGGACAAGGCGAAGCGCCGAGTCATAGCCGTAGCTATGGCGAGGAGCTTCAACGCAGGCCAGTCGTTCAAAATGGCTGCGCAGCCCATAGTTAGAAGGTGGAAATGGTATAAGACGCTCAATTTGATGATGAAAGTCATATTCAAGATCCGATGTTCTGGGCAGACTCTTTTGCCCGACAGTTGAAGACTGTTGCGGTTAATGAAAACAGACCGGTTTCCCTGGACGATTACAAGGCACTTCACAGAACAGAAAATCACATTGGATGATTATCTGGAATTTTCCCGGCAAGCGTCGCCAGACCTTACTGTGGGGCGTAAAGCTGCAGGGCGGTTTCTGACTCAAAAGGCTCTTGTGGACAAGCTTGAAGTCCTCAATAAACAGCTCTTGCCAGTCAATCCCGGGAAGCCTGCAGAAAAAAATACGCAACTTCCCGAAAGTACCCGCGCCGCCAAAGCGTTTAAAGAGCCCGCAGGGAACAGCAAGCTTGAAAAGGGATTGCTCGCAGGCGCGGTTGCCGGTGCGGTTGCCTCCGGTGCGAGTGTTGCAGCTGCCAGCGCACTGCAGCCAGCCCATGACCCCGGCATGTTTGACCATATTCTGCAGAAAGATACGCCCATCGATCAGATGGTAATTCTTGCCCAGCACAATGCAGGGGCCATCCCAGGGTAGGGATCACTCCCTCTGGTGCTGACAAACCAGACCATGAACAAGTGGCTGGATGAGCCCGGCAATAGTGATGAAGTGCTTTTTCTGAACTTCGACAACCGGGAAGAGCTGCCTTTGGGGGCGCTGGATAATGTCTTTGGCCACGATGCAGTGATGGACTCCCATGATTATTCCGAGCTGGTCACAAAATTTGGCCGAGCTCCGACGATTCATGAGATCCGGGCTGAAGGCTTCAAGGTGGTTGATTTTGACCATTCCCGATACACCGGTGCAGGCAGTGGTGAAACGGGGTTTCAGGACATGCCCATCGATACCGTCTGGGAAGACGGAACACTGATGCTGCATGGCCTCGATCTGGACCTCGATTTTGGTGAGTTCTCAACCGATGACATTGCCCCTCCAATCACCGTTGATCAGCTTGATGAGTATGTTATTTCCTCCACTGATGCCCGCCTTTGGTGGTGTTTCTGCAGGAGTGGCAGGAACCGGCGCCATTGCCACCATTCTGGCAACGGTAGGTAATCGTAAGCGGTTGGGCAAAGCCATCGAAGAAGCATTTGAGCATCCAGGTGTTAAAAAAGCGCTGGAGGAACGGGTTACGGCCATGAACGCAGAAATTAACCAATGTGCCAGCAAGTCCGGAGATGTTGATGGGCTGTTGTCCAGTATGGTTTCAAAGCGGGAAGAAGGAGAACGGTTACTGAAAGCAAGTACGGTGATGCTCAGCACCAGTCTTGTGGCCAGGGCCAGCGGTATGAGCAAATATGGTCTGCCAGCACTTGGCAGTGCCGCCATGGGAATCGGAGCCACCATTACCGGTGTGCTGGTGGCTCTGTCTGCCACGTTGAACTTCCGTGATCGTCGCAGCAAGTTGCAGAACATCGCTCAGACCACCTCAGAAGTTCTGCGCCCAGACTATGGCCGTAAGCAAAAGCGAAAGTTGGGGCTGTTCGGTGATACAGCTTTCCAGCGGTTCCTCAATAAAAACCGGGCCGAAGTGATCAAGGATCTGGGATTGAAACCTGGTTGCACCAAGAAAGAAATCTCCTTCAATTTTTCACTACCTGGTAACGAAGTAAAACTGGAAAAATACCTGCGGGGCTTTGTCAAAAAGGAGTGGCATAAGGATCTGACCAAATTTGCTAAAAGTCAGAAGAACGGTAAAACTTTTGATGAGATTCGCAAAGATCCCGAAGCACTAAAAGGCCTGCTGAAAAAATACGCCATTAAGCGGGTAGGGGATTTTGCCCATAACGATACCTTTGCCGAAGGGCGTTCCGGCACATTGAAGTTGGCGTTGATAGGTGCCTTCAGTGGTATTTTCTTCCTTCCCATGCTGGGGGTTGCTGCCGGTATTCTTGGCATTGGCCTTGGGGTGTCCAAAGCAGTGGCAGTTCATGAGCGCAAGGTCTTTACCCGCCAGTTGACCAATCTGATGGATAATGAGCCTGCCGATGACCCCGAAAAAATTGCCGCTCATAACAGCCTGAACGGTATGGTCAACAGCTGGACAAAGCTACTGGCTGCAGACTGAAGTAAAAACACTACCTGAACACTCAATTGGTTACTGTTCAGGCTTAACTGCGGCCAGAAAGCTAAATATTCAGAAGATTTGAAACCATACAAGCACCTGCTAGAACCAACGCCTTACTGACTGTTTATAGTTAGTAAAATCCCCTCCAAACAGTCCCTCAAGGGCTTTTTCTTCAGGTATTATTTGAAAACGTGTCATGTAAAAGGCAAAACATGGCACCAACAGTAGCGCCACGATATTTGCCAGCCACAAGCCCCAGCCAATAAGGAAAACAGCAAATCCAAGGTACATGGGGTTTCTCGTATATTGATAGATACCACCAGTAACCAGAGAGGATGCGGTTTCTGGATTAATCGGATTAACCGTTGTCTTCTGTCGTCGGAAGCTGAGTACCCCTGCCAGAGCTACGCCAAACGCCAGTATGAAAAGCAATATAAACAGCCCCATCCGAAACTCACGACTCAAATCAAACCCCAGAGGGATATACTTTCTGGCAAGCCACATGGCAGCCCCAAACAGTAAAAGCAGTAGTAATGGAGGAATTTTTAGTTCAAGGCTTTTCACTGAATTTCCCTTGTCTTATCTTTTATCCAAAAACTATTCGCAGGGCTCGATTCTATCGCACTATTTGCTTTCAATCCTACGCTGGTAATACACTCCCCCTTTATTTACTGCACTAGCGTTGATGACTGATGACTTACAAACTCAACGATAAACAGTTCGAATCCATACAGAAGCTGGCTGACCATGAGCGTTATGACTACTTTCTGAAAAAAGTGGCTAACTGGGAAGAGATCTGGAGCCTGCATAGCCCGGAGGGGTGGGTTGAGCTGTCATCCAGCGATGGAGACGAGTGCCTGCCTATCTGGCCACACCCGGATTTCGCCAACGCTTGGGCAGTGGATGACTGGTCTGACTGCCAGCCAAAAGCCATTACTCTGGAAGTATGGCTGGAGCGCTGGACTCCCGGGCTCGAGAGGGATAACACAATGCTGGCGGTGTTTCCTGTTGATGAGGAAGAAGGCCTTGTAGTAACACCTTCTGAGCTGCAGGAAGCCCTGCTCGGTGAGCTGGAGCAGGGGTAAACAGAGTTTTCTAAACTTCGAGGATGATGTCAATGTGCCATGTGCTGGCCTTTGATTTCATCCATCGCATGAGCAACAACTGTCTTCTTTTCTCCATTACTGAAGGTAATGGTAACCGGTACTTTACTGTTGGTTGCGATGGGCTTTTTAAGCCCCATCAGCATAACATGATAGCCACCCGGCTTTAGCTCTACTTCATCGCCTGGATTGATAGTTAAGTTATCCACACGACGCATTTTCATCATACCATTGTGCATTTCTGTGGTATGAAGCTCGGTTTTCTTGGCTACAGGGCTAGTCAGTGATCGAATCTGAACTGCCTTATCAGTGCCATTTTGAATGGTCATATAAGCCGCCGATGAAGACATTCCCGGCTTCGTTGCACGGGCAGTGGCATTCAACAACTGCAACACCTCTTTTGAGTGCCCATGAGAGTGCGAATGGCCATGTTCTTTTTGCGCAGCATTCGTCGTATGAGCGGCAAGTAAAATCATCAACGCCATCATACCATTGACGATTGAGCACATTGTGCTGCGCGCCCTTAGAGACAAAACTGTTCTATCTAACATCACTCAACTCCACTCATTGTTGGAAATATTATGGGAGAATAGCAATCTACTGGAGGCTTGCCTCCCCAGTATCCAGTTCAAAAAGAACGGTATGCATTGCGTCTCTGGTTTCTATTTTCAGCCTGGCTATCCATACCATTTTGCTATCTGAAGTACAGAATGTAATCGTGCCGGTCCCAGTATACCTTCCAGAGCCTGAAGTTTGTCCAGACTGTTTTTTCAGGTTGAAAGGCATCAACCCCATGGGCATATCCCGCCCAATAAACTCCATGGTGACCTTTTCTACAGCAAACCCTGACAGATCGGCTGCGATATCCAGAGGCTGCCCAGTTGGCATAGTCGCTGGCTGGATGTTAAGCATGATCGTGCCCTCTCCTACCCTGGACTGGCACCCTTTTGCGGTATTGCAGTAACTGATGGTCTGAAACTCCAGCTTATTAGCAGTGGTATCATCAGTACTCAGATAGCGTGATAAATAAAATACCAGTACTAAGGCCAGCAACAACAAAGTGGAAAGAAGAAGTTGCGTTATATGTTTTGACGTGATTTTCATCATTATTAGAATCAATACCAGAGCCTGACTTTCTGGCCAGCATTATAGGCTTTCAGAGCCACTATTGGACATATCCTGTGGTGAATTTATCACCTTACCGGTAGTGCTTTTGCCGACAGTTTAACGGGTGACAGTAATGACAACGTGTCGGAATCAATACGATTTACGGCAACGGATACATAAGTGTTATGGGAAAGACTGCACTAATAGTTTTCGAAGACCTCCGGAGTATTTTGATATTGAGTTTGTCGCTCTTTTTCTGACAGTCTATCAAGGGCTTTATTGTGGCATAGTGGATTATCAGAACAATAAAATAAGGTAAAAAAACGGAATCTTTTGGCATCGAGCGGTACCATGAGACAGGATAGTTCTTCGGGTAGCTGAGCTAAACCACATATTTCACATGAGCCAAACTGCAAGCGCTCGAACGTTTTTTCCATTAAAAATACCTTTTGCGTATTGATTCCTTACCATTATAGGTAACACTGCCTTCAGGCATAACCGGTGTTATGCAATCTGAAGAAACCTTTTACTGCTTCCGGCATTTTTTGCAGTGCTCTCATTTTACTTCGAATGAACTCTATAAAGTCAGCCTTGGTCTTCAAAGCGGTTTTCCCAGGTTTTTCTTTAAGGTGATTCCAGACTTGTTCATCAGAATTCAGCTCCGGGGAATAGCTTGGCAGCAAGTGTAGGCCTAGCAACTTCGGCTCTTGTTCTACGTAATCTTTCGTATACTTCGCTCGGTGTGCAGGATGTCCATCAGTAATGATGATCACTGGCTTATCAACGCTGCGAACCAGTGACTTTAGATATTTAACAAACATAAACCGATCCATTTTTCCGGTGAAGGTCTTGTACCTCAGGCTACCTTCTGAACTCACTACTGAAATAAGGTTTAACCGATGCCTGGAGCCTGGGCTTGGGTCCAGTTTTACCTGTCCGGGTTTTCAAGCCATCCCAGCCTTCTTGGTTATAACGATCAATCCATTGATAGACGATTTTTCTTGAGGTGCCATACTTTCGAGCAAGATTTGTAGGATTCATTCCTGAATGCCTGTCTTTTATGGCTTTGAATCGAATCTCCTCCCTGATGGAGTCGGAAAGTCTGCGTCCGTCAATGCTGTCCATTACTACCTCATTTATAAGGTAGAGGATAATATCATACGTCAATAGCTACCTATAATTGTCACAGATCAATACCGTAAATTAAATGGCCAAAGTAGCACGGTGAATAATCAAAGATTTTATGTGGCACTATTCTGAATAGTTCAACCTTTAGGGGAACAAACAATTGTGACGCAAGGAAACGATCATCTGTCTCTATTTGATAGCCATTGCCATCTTAATTTTTCTGACTTTGATGGCGATCGTGCACAGGTGCTGAATCAGGCAGCCAGAGCAGGCGTGAGTGACATCTGTATTCCAGCCACAAAGCACGCTGAATGGCAGTCCCTGATCAGTGAATCAGAAGCGCTGTCAAAGGAAGGTCCTGTCAATATAGTTACCGCCCTGGGACTACACCCCTACTTTATTTCAGACCACTGCACCGACCATCTGTCTGTATTGGATCAGCTACTAAAACAGAGTCCTGCTAAAGTCATCGCAATAGGAGAAACCGGACTGGATTTTTTTGATCGGGCAATCACTCCCCAGCAAATAAAAATCCAGACTGAACTGTTTACCGGTCATGTCGAACTTGCCTGCCAACATCAGCTACCACTGATCATTCACAGCCGGAAAAGCCACGATCAGGTATTAAAAGTACTACGGAGATATAAAACAGAATGCGGAGGAACTATTCACGCCTTTTCCGGCAGTGAACAGCAAGCTCTGGAATATATAAAACTCGGATTTAAGCTGGGGTTTGGTGGCGGTATTACTTACCCAAGAGCAACTAAAACACGACATCTGGCAACTAATTTACCCATCAACAGTATTGTTCTCGAAACCGATGCGCCGGATATGCCACTTAACGGGTATCAGGGAAAAAGAAATGAGCCGGAGAGAGTGAAACTTGTTGCTGAATGCCTGGCTGAACTGAGAGGCATCTCTCTGATGGAGGTGGCAGAGGCCACCTCTCAAAATTGCAGGGCGCTTTTCAGGTTATAGTGCGTTATGCACCTTCTGCTTCCAACAACGTGTTCTGGCCGATGTTAATTTTTCTCGGCTTCATCGCCTCTGGAATTTCACGTTCCAGGTCAATATGCAGAAGGCCATTGTCCATGGTTGCACCGGTTACACGGACATAATCTGCAAGCTGGAAACGGCGTTCAAAATTACGCTCGGCAATTCCCTGGTAGAGATATTTTCGCTCAGTTTCATCTGTCTTTTTCTTGCCCAGAACAATCAAAACACCTTCACGGGTCTCAATCTCCAGCTCATCTTCGGCAAAACCGGCGACTGCCATGGTGATGCGGTATTCGTTATCATCCAGCAATTCAATATTATTTAAAAAGTTTCCAAATGATGATCCAGCATCCGGTCTCCATCAAAGAGGTAACGTCCCTTGAACTGACGCCCTTTCAGCATCTCAGGTATCCAGATAATGTCGTCTGCCCACATTTCTTCGTAAGGAATGCCATCAAGCGGGAACCAAAGCGGTATGGCTTCCTCGGTTTCAGCCGGGATACCTTCAAAATCATCAGCCATATACGTGTGAACGTGGATGGAATAACCATCGGTAAACTGGAATAAACTTTCACCACAGAACTTCGGGTTGACGGGGGTAATACAAAGTTCTTCCTGAACCTCACGGATGGCACACTCCAGCATGGTTTCACCCGGCTCAAGGCGTCCTCCCGGACCGTTTATTTTTCCGGCACCCAGCCCCCGCTTCTTCCGAATCAACAGGATCTGCCCGCCTTTAATGATAAACGTCAGCGTAGCCGGGTCTTTTCCCTGCCAGGAATTCCAGTCAATGTCCCGCAATGATTGCATTAATATTTTCCTGCCTGAACCAGCATTAGGTTCTGTTAACATATCGCAGCTTCACGCTTTGCTACAGCAGTTCCTGCAGCCTGGGTTACCTCCTCATATAGAAGCCCCCACGCCATCAAACCATCAATAACCGGCTTGAGAGTCTGACCCAGCTCCGTCAGCCGGTACTCCTGATGTCGATAAAGCTATTTTATAGTATAAAATTAATACTTAAATACAATTCAATATACTACCTATCATTTTTGTGCTTTCTTCCTATTTTATCCTGATGCCAATAGAATGCGCAGCTCTCGACTGCTGTTGTATATGGTCTGAACAATGAACACTGCCCTGCGTAAACAAATTATGGATGCTTTCAACTTCCGTCACGCCTGCAAAAGCTTTGATGCAAGCCGGAAAATATCCGATGAGGATTTTGATTTCATTCTGGAAGCCGGACGGCTTTCTCCCAGCTCATTTGGCTTTGAACCCTGGAAGTTCCTGGTAATCCAGAATCCGGGTTTAAGGGAAAAGATCAAAACCGTCAGCTGGGGGGCCCGGGGACAGCTACCAACAGCCAGTCATTTTGTCATCATTCTAGCCCGCAAAGAAAACAGCATGCATTATGAGTCTGAATATATCCTGGACCATATGCGTAATGTTAAACAGCTGCCTGAAGATGTTGTGGATATAATCAGCGAGTTCTACCGTGACTTTCAAAACAGTAACTTCCGGTTGACCGAATCTCCCAGGGCCATGTTTGACTGGGCCTGCAAACAGACTTATATCGCACTCGGCAATATGATGAGCGTAGCCGCTCAAATAGGTATTGACTCCTGCCCGATTGAAGGTTTCGATCGTGAAAAGCTGGAGCCACTAATGGAGCAGGAAGGCCTGTTGGATATGGGTGAGTTTGGCGTCAGTGTGATGGTCGCCTTTGGTTACCGGGAAAACGAGCCTTACCCAAAAACTCGCCACCGACAGGAAGCGGTTGTCGAGTGGCACTAATAGCCTGTTCATGATCTTTCTGCGGGATGCAAACAGTGATAAAACGCCCCTTTTTCGCTATTCGCAATAGGCCGTGAACCAGCTCTAAGAAGATTTAGTCACCTAGCAAGATCGCTGAGGCAGAGCAACGTCAGATTGTTGCTCTCAAATCCGCCCGTATCAATAAAGTGAGTATTTCCCAAAGTGACTGGTTGATCAACAATGGTATGTCCACAGAATACGTGGTCAATACCTTCAATCAACGAGTCATCATTGGTTTGAATCCGGTTTCTCGACCACTGCATAGCCCAGACTAAATCCGGATCAGACTCAACCTGATCCGGAGCCCAGACTGGCAATGGGTACTCAGCATGGCAAATGGCTACTGTTCTGCCATCAGCAAGGTCAACAGAAATGAGTACTGGCTGCTCAGACGCCTTATCAGCATACTTTTTCATTTTTTCTGAAGAAACTTGCAGATGCCAGCGCCCACCGCAGAGAACCCACTTTGCTATCTCATGGGAGGATGGATGCCGCACCGTTTCAATCATGCACTGCTCATGGTTGCCACGAACACAGTGAAACCAGGGCTCCTCCATCAGGGAAAGGCATTTTTCAGAGTCCGGCCCCCGATCAATCAAATCTCCACAACTGAAACACCGGTCCGTCTCCTGGTCAAAGCCAACGTTGGTCAGTAACGACATCAGGAGATCATGCATTCCATGCAAATCACCAATAACAAAATCACGGCCAACTTCATTCTGGCGAAAGTGCTGGTAAAACATAAATCCTCCCTGGATTTCTGATTAGAGTTAAAGTCTATACATCCAAGTCAACTCAGGCTCTGTTGACTATACGAGCCACTGAGCCTAAGGTTCTTCCCTCATTACCAGTTTAGCTACTCCATCATCCGGGTTGATGGTGGTTGTAAATTGCCGGTAACTGCTCAAAATATTGTCCAGCATCGGCTCCTGAGCCAGTTCCCGAAACGACAGCGGTATGTCAGCAGCTAACCTCCCCTCTGCCCTCATCCGGTCAGCTTCTTCGTAGATACCGAGCATCACTGGCAGCACTTTACGAACCGTTTCTGGCAACCCTGCGACAGCAATGGCATTGGCATAGACAGCCGGCCCATAAGTCGGGGATGGCGTATCCAAAGTGGTTAACTGCTTCCTGCTGTGTTGAATCCACTGGTTCTGCTCACTCTCCGGCAGGCTTTTAAAGCTTGCATACAAGGCTCTTCCCTCAGCGGGAGTGAACAGTCTGGCTGTAGCTCCCAGAGAAGCGAGGGCAAGGAATTCATTCGGATTTCTGGTCAATGTATTCAGGTGCAACCATTGACCCCGCTTTTGCAGGTATGCCTGCATAGGGTTCATCTTCGGCTCTCTGAACAGTCTATCCAGCAACAACTTCAGTTGATTCATTGACCGCCAGGTATTCTGGGTTAGATAAACTGACCCCAACGGATCTGAATGGCCACGGAATCCCGCAATATTCACCAACCAATGGTCATACCAGAGATTCAGATCAGTGCGGCTGATGCTCTTGTTCTGTATTATTAAGCACGGTATACATGGACAGCGAGCCTTCGTTATACATCATATGGCGAAGATGGCTATGCGGCAGGTAGACAATGTCAAACAACCGGGCCGCCGCGGGATGTTTTGTAATAATCGAGTGTGCCAGCGGGTAAATCTGATCTGCGTATGGCGCAGTTGCAGAGAGAAAATCTACGGTATCTTCAGGAACAGGCTTATCCAGCACTTTGCCAGCCCGCTTGCGCGCTTCCGGAGAGAGCGTGACGGCGTCAAGAATAGCAGTAGCCCGGAGAACCTCATAAGAGACTGAATCCAGCCTGGCAATCTCTCTGGAAAGCTGTCGGAAAGATGGCTCGGTTAGCCTGGGCATTTCAGGATTAGTCTGAGGCGCCACAAACGCCTCATAGGCTTCATGTGATCCGGTTCTTAGCAGCTGCAGGCAATACAAGCGGGACAGAGCCCTTGAAACCTCACGATGTATTGACGTCAAAGGTAACTGTGTGGACAACTCAAGTGTGAATACCGGGTTGTCCAGCACCCATGACAGTTGTTCGATCTGTTCCTGGGTAATCTCCAGGCGATCAGCAAAATGCTTTTGGATATACAGCCTTATAGGGTCCAGTCGGTTTTCAGCCACAATCGACAGGCTGGCCACCAGCAGCAATAGCAGTGAAACCCAGGGTAAGGTCTTTGTTCTCATGGTGAGTTTTCTTTTCTGGAGGTTGCTCTGACCGGAAACAGAAGGTGAGTAGACTGTCCTGGAATGAAAAGCCTCCCAAGCCATGAGACAAGCAGTCGGTAGATTTATTTCATCTGCAAGTACATGGCTAACGCCAATATCTGTCTCCAAAGCTTGCAGCAACAGGCCTCAGGGATGCTAAGAAAGATAGATGCTGCTGGTTTAGTCAGCCACATGAAAGCGTCATTATTCCGTAAAGATATATAATTTCCTTCTCCCACCCAACGACCTCGGCAACACGGTTCTAACAACAGTTGCATTGTTTTTTAGAGCGGCTTCCAAAACGGAGACTATTCTTAATCGATATTTCAAACCCGATAACCATTTGACATTTAATAAATTGACAGGGGGAAGACAGCCATGGCTGACCTCGACCTGGCCACTAATCTGGTTGATCAGTTTTTTTCAGAAATAGCCCGCAGCTATTGCAGCAAAGACCTGGACGCAATCGTTAGTCACTACCATCGTGATTCCAGCCTTCTTTTCTGGAATGCTGAGGGCGATACCATTACGTCGATTGACCAGTTAACGCTCTGGTACGAAGAGCTGTTCAGGCTATTTGATATCCAATCGGTCAACTTTCGGATTGAAGACATCTATGCTGACGAAAACACCATCGTGTCCGGCAGTATCTGGGTGCTATCCACTTTGAGGAAGCTTGGAGAAGATGAGCTCGAAGAAGAACAATCCCTGAGGGCAACCCATCTGTTTAAACAGCACAACGGTCGATGGTTTATTAATCACCTGCATGTTTCACCCACCCACTTTCTACCAGACTGATGACTCAAACAACATCCAAACCGTCTAAACGATGCATTACTGCATCTTCGAGCCAGTATAAGCTGGCATGCTCTGTATCACTGGGGGGGATGCTGGAAATCTATGATTTCCTGATATATGGTTTGATGGCCAGTTATATTGCCGAAAACTTTTTCCCCGCCGAAGACCATATCACCTCGCTGCTCAGCACTTTTGCCACCTTTGCCATTGGTTATCTTACCCGCCCATTGGGTGGCATTGTCTTTGGTCACTTTGGTGACCTTTATGGACGCAAGAAAACCTTCACGTTCTCCATTTTTCTGATGGCACTGACTACCACATTGATGGGGTGCCTCCCCGGATGGGGCAGTATTGGAGCAGCGGCTCCAGTGATGCTGATCGCATTGCGATTGCTTCAGGGGTTTTCCCTTGGAGGAGAAATTCCCGGAGCAATTACGTACCTCAGTGAGAGCACACCAGAAAGACGCGGGCTGGTCATAGGGATTCTCTTTCTGGCAATCATGATCGGCATATTCTTCGGTACATTCGTCCACGGAATATTGGAACTGTATCTTGCCCCTGATGATATGAAGGAGTGGGGCTGGCGCGTTCCTTTCTGGATTGGAGGTTCCCTGGGCATCATCAGCTACCATATCCGCAGGCATTTCTCAGAGTCCGGTTTATTTGAAGCCCTTGACCAGACTAAAGCACAAGCCTCCATCCCAATAGTTCTGCTCTTTAAACAACATACCCGCGGGGTTATCTGCGGATTCATGACCATTGGACTGTGCGGAGCAACCGTAACCATCTACAGCATTTACATGCCAAGTTATCTGTCTTCGTTGCTGAACTTTCCCAGGGAGGCGGTTGCCTGGCACACCTCTCTGGCATTCCTGATGCTTTCACCACTCTGCCTGATCTTCGGGATGCTATCCGACCTGATTAACCACAAACTTATTCTTGGGATTATGGCCGTTGTTATTGCCACTATTTCCTGGCCTGCTTTCCAGTACTTCTCTTCACCCACAGCTGAGCTTAATAAGATCATGTTGATCTGTGGCCTTCTGACAGCAACAGCATCGGGTGCACTTCCACCACTGTTAATCAGTTTCTTTCCAACAGAAGTTCGCTATACAGGGATCGCCACCTGTTACAATATAGGGTTTGCCATTTTTGGCGGCATCGCACCCTTTACATCAACACTGTTAGCTAAATACTCTGATAATTCATCAGGGCCTGCTATTTACCTTTCAATAGTTGCATTGGTCAGCATAGTGGCTTTATTTATCCCCTGGCCTAATGTGCAATTAGTTACTGACAATGAGACTGAAGAGCAACAATAAGTCATCAGTTTCATATTTCAGGCTGCAGTATTTGGATTAGGCTCAACAACAGCAGGCTCTGACATTTTGAAGAAATAGGTAGATACTGTGTTCTCAGGAGCATTAGGAATATCCCCCTCTTGAACATTGCCTGCAATATGAACTCCCAAGTCAATCGGAACGTCACCTGAAACTGCTATATCCTGTGGGTTAGCCTGGGTATGAGCCTGATCAATCTTTTCCCTGCATTCATTCAGGCACTGTTGTGGGGCTATCAACACTCTCATAAAATGGATAGGCAGCAATTTGGCCCCGAACTGTAAACGGGAGCCCTTCTTTTTTGACAGATACCATCGCCCTTGTCGGATCTTCTTCAGGATTTGATTCAATTTCATACCCCAACTCATAACCTGGGTTATGCATATTCCAGCAGTGGTTTAAATAAGCCGCATCCGCAGCAAACAAAACGCCATCTGGAGAGTGCTTCTTGCCATCTGCCTTGAGGCAAATAGGCAGTTCAAATTGGAGCTTATCGACCTCAACAGACGGGGCTGTTACCAAATAGCGTAGACTTGTTGGCATAAAACCAACAGATCCAGAAGAAACGTCATAACGTAGAGAAAACTCCAATTCATCCAGATCCAAGTTTAAGCCAATAAGGAACTCTTCTAGAGTACACAAAATTTGGCTGAGGTTTTCAGTATCAAACCTGCTTTTAACAATATGAGCTAACTCTGTAAGAGACACTTTTGATTCAATAGAGCAACCATTACAACCCTATAGACTGACAACAGGCTCCGGTAATCCAGTCCTCCCTATCTCTATCTGAAATTTATTGTAAAAAACACTCAAGTCAACGAGATCCTCAAACCAATCATAAATAAAAAAATCTTGCTCCGTATCTAGCAACCTCTCAATTCCCGCCTGAATTTTTTGAATGCATATTGCTTTCCCCTCGCCTGCTGTTTTATCGTTTTTGGCAAAGTCCAAAAAATTCAGTAACTTCAAAAAAGCGTGCTCAATTTCATGTGCATCAGAGTAAGATAAAATTTCAACAACAGTAACCTGTCCAAGTCCATCCACTTTACGCTCTTCCTGAGTAGGGTTTTCCGATACATTATCAGTTGTCGGCCTAAGCCCATCTGTATAAGGGGTGTCAAGCTTCACTCCCTTACGGTATCCAAATACCGGCAACGTCTGATTATCAACTTCCTTTTCTGAATGCTGGTTAAAAGTGGAGAGAGTACCACTGCCGACATAACATTTTGGCTCCATCAACATGCCTCATTTCAACTACTGAACCCCAGAAAACCCGAGAGCAGGCCTTTTTCTCAAAATCATTCCAACAAACATCAAGTGTTGTAGACGATGACAGGTGGAATTATTCACACCTTTCTTAGGCTTTTATGACATTGCCAAAGTCAATTGGTTTCTTTTTTCCTCAAACTTACAAAAACAGGAAAAAACATTACGCAACCATTAATACGAACATTATCTTCCATCATTTTTTTGCTTATTTCTCCGCCATGTAAAAATCGAAAAGCTGAAATATAATTCTCAAAATACAGATTCACCTTAATACTCAAATCAGTTATCAAGAACCGCCTAACCTTAACTGTTTTATTGTAATCGTACAGCCATGGCCTGATAATAATCGCACAAATAAATACACTGCTTTGAATAATAAATATAAGGCTTCAGAATGAATTCTTTGACCCGGGAAAAAGGGACTGTTCTTTCAGTACTCACACTGTGCCTGTTTCCAGTAACTGCCTACTCTGACGCTTATGAAGACTGTTTATACAAACAATTCAAAGAGGGTGATGGTTCACTTACGCTGACAGAGATCCATCAACAGTGCCAAACAGTTACCTCGGAAGAACCTGTAGAGGTAGAAAGTGTTGTTGAACAGCGGGTTCAGGAAGAAGAAGAAACACTGGATAATCGGTTTGCCATCACTCCCCATCGGCCTAACTATCTGCTGCCCATTTCCTACAATAAAAGCCCCAATGAAACGCCGTTTGAAGTCCAGAATATTGATAACTTCTCCAGTACAGAGATCAAATTTCAGCTCAGCGTGAAGGCTCCATTAGCCCAGGGAGCGTTCAATGGTTATGGTGACATCTATGTGGCCTACACCAATACCTCCTGGTGGCAGGCTTATAACAGTCAATCTGCGCCATTTCGGGAAACCAACCATGAGCCAGAAGTATTTATAGTTTTCCCTACCGACTATCAGCTCTGGGGGTTTGATCTGAATGGTGTTGCTGCAGGTTTAACGCACCAGTCCAATGGACGCAGCGGTGTACTGTCCCGTAGCTGGAACCGACTTTACGCCCAGTTCATTTTTTCCAGAGATAATTTTGCCATCAGTATCAAGCCCTGGTGGCGAATTCCGGAGCCGGAAAAGGAACCCGGTCAGGAAAACACCTCCAAAGGTGATGATAATCCCGATATTGAAAAATACATGGGACACGGTGAACTTCACCTCGGGTATCAGATTCAGGAACACAACCTGGGCATGACATTAAGAAATAATCTGAGAAGTGATAACAAGGGAGCTGTTCAACTGGACTGGTCATTTCCAATCAACAAAAGGTTCAGGGGCTATATCCAATATTTTAATGGTTATGGAGAAAGCCTGATTGATTACAACGACAGCGCCAACCGTTTGAGTGTTGGAGTTATGCTGACCGACTGGCTATAGACCAGTAGACAAGGGAAGAGAAAGGCTCTTCCCTTTCAGGTGAGCATCAAACTGCAGGGCTGGTTTGTTGAGGCTCTGGCTCTTTGCGAAACAGACCGAAGCCCAACATGGCAAATACAATAGCAAGCACCGGACTAAACCAGTTTAAAAGAGCCCAGGGCGCATACTCAACCACTGCAACGCCCAAGGTCGAGGCAAAAAATGCACCTCCGGTAGTCCATGGAATAAGTGCTGTTGTGAGTGTAGCCCCCTCTTCCAGAGAACGCGAAAGCACACGACGATCGACCCCCTTCTGATCATAGGCATCACTGAACAGCTGACCACCCAATATAATAGACATGTAAGCCTCACCCATGGTCATATTTCCGGTAAAACAGGCAATAATAGTGGTAGCAACCAGAGTCGAGGCTCTTCTTATTCGGGTAACAACCGTATGAACCAGCACTCTCAGAAATTGACCACGCTCAAGAATACCACCTAATGCCAGAGCCATCAGAGATAATGAGAGCGTCCACATCATCGAGGTTATGCCACCTCGTCCAAGCAGTGAGTCCATACTCTCCAAGCCAGTACGCACACTGCCCCCACCGTAGAGGCTGTTAAGTACCGTCGTCAGGCTCTGATCCTGCATAAAAATAGCCAGCAGCACAGCAACAGCAGATGCCATCACCATACTCGGTTCCGCTGCTACGCGAGCCATGCTGAGCACCAGCATAACCACTAAAGGCAACAGGGTGAGCAGATTAATCGTAAAGGTATCACTCAAGGCTGTCTGCATAGCGGCCAGCTGCTCAGCAGGCAACTGATTTTCTGCGTAACCAAAACCCATCAGGGAGAAAATAATAAGGGCAAGAATATAGGCTGGCCCCGTGGTAAACAGCATGCCCTGGATATGTGAATAGAGATCAACCTTTGTGGTCATGGAAGCGAGATTCGTAGTATCAGACACTGGCGACATTTTATCGCCAAAGCAGGCACCCGAAATCACCATACCAGCAACCAGTGGAGCAGGAATTCCCATCGTCGTTCCGATCCCCATCAGAACAACACCAATAGTGCCAACCGTTCCCCAGCTGGTACCGGTTGCCAGAGACATTAAACTGCAGAGAATTAAGCCGGCTGGTAAAAAGATTGCAGGACTGACGAACTCAATACCGTAATAAATCAGCGTTGCCAGTGTGCCACTTTGAATAAAAGCCGCAATCAGCACACCAATCAAAATAAATATGTAGATGGCAGTGAGTGCACCGGTAATACCAGAATTCATGGCATCACGAATTGACCGGAAATCATAACCCAGTGAATATGCACTGACAGACGCAATTAATAATGAAATCAAAATCAGGCTGTGCAGGCTGGTTTCCAGAAAAAACAGGCCAATGCTGATGACACCAATAATAGCGGCGAGAGTAACAAAAGCGTGGAGAAAACCAGGCTCTCTCCATGACGCTTCTGGCTGTGTTGATACAGTCAAACCAAAACTCCTTTGGATGCGGGGGCTTCTATCCTGAAAATACCAAGGGATCAATAATAGCGGTTTGTACGCATAACTGCACCCAGTGGAGTAAGTGCCATACCGTCTCAGAACATAGAGTGTATGGCTACCAGAATCAGGCTTTCGACCATTTTTCGCTCTTTATTTTTGCTTCCTGAATAAAGGACATCACATCCTCTTCCGTGGTATCGAATGAAGTGACCATTCGATAAACACCTGCCTGAGGTCCATTTTGATAAAAGTCTTTAACGGCTTGTAACTGGATGGCCAAATCTGTGGGGATTGAGAAAAAGGCCTGATTAGTTTGTACCGGACAAACCAGTTCAATATCCGGACACTTGCTCAAACCTTCGACCAACAGGTTCATCATGCGATTGGCCTGACTTGCGTTTTTCTTCCATAACTCATCGGTAAAAAGCGCCTTGAACTGGGCACTGATAAAACGCATTTTTGAATGAAGCTGAAGGCCCTGTTTTCTTAAATGCAGAAAACCATCTGCAACTTCAGTATTGAAAAAGACCAGCGCTTCACCAAACATCAACCCGTTTTTAGTTCCACCCAGCGAAAGAATATCAATGTGCTCACACATTTCCGTCAGGGAGCAATCAAGAGCCACCACTGCATTGTAAATACGGCAGCCATCCACATGCAATAACATGCCCAGCTCTGTGCAGGTTGCTTTTATAGCTGCAAGTTCATTCAGTGAGTAAACCGTCCCCCACTCGGTGGACTGGGAAATGCTCACCAACCTTGGACGGGTTGCGTGCATCCCCCACCAGCTTTCATCCTGGCTGGCTTTGCGAATTTGCTCTGGCGTTATTTTTCCATGGGTAGACGGAACCGTAATCATCCGGCTACCGGTAGCATTCACCGGAGCACCCACTTCGTTGGTGACAATATGGGCAGTATCAGGACAGATAATGCTATCAATACTACGCAGGGCTGCCTTGCAAGCCAGCGTATTAGCCGCCGTTCCGTTATAAACAAAGAAAACTTCTGCAGATTTCCCCACAGCCTTTTTGATCATATCAACGGCTTCATGGGTCAGGGCATCATTGCCATAGGCTCCGGTATGACCAATATTTGCGGCAACCAAAGCATTCATCACTTCCGGACAGACGCCTGAAGCATTATCACTGGTAAAAAATCGAGCCATGGAGCCTATACCCTGACGGCTATTTATAGAGGGGCAAATAGTACTCAAACCAGGGTAGCGAGCAAATAGTAAACCTCACCAGACATGAGCATAAACGCTGGAAAAATGGCTTGAAGTGGCTTCATTCATGAAAAAATAGGCTATTTTATTATCTGGAATTATTAGTAGCTTACTCAATCAACCAAATTTACTATAAAACTGGATGAAAATAACAATACGCTGGTTAGTCGCATGCTCTCTAACCCTGTCAATTACAGGCATCTCGGCAGAAAACCATCTCAGGGATACACCTGCACAGTGCTCTCATGAGTGGCTAACAAATCATATGGAGCACACTCTTCCCTGCTATCTTCTCAAGGAAGAGCCTGAGTCTGGCTGGACTATTTCCCAAAGCTCCTCGAAAACGGTTAATCATGATGGTCAGTCAACCGGTGTTTCCATCATTCATGTGGATCTGACGTCACTGAGATGGCTGCCGGGAGAAAAAGCCCCGGTTGATTTCCCCTTATGGCAACACCGGTTAACCATCTACCATCCGGACAACCTGAAGTTTGATAAAGCACTACTGTATATTAATGGTGGAATTATTCATCCAACCAGTCGGTCACAACACACACACCCTGAGCCCGAGATTGACTTCGCCAGAATATCAGCCCGAACCAAATCCATTGTTATTGACCTTAAAGATGTTCCTAACCAGTTCCTTCAATTCCCGAACATGCCGCCATTAAGGAATTGTCCCGAAATAAAACCGACATTTCATTTTTCGTCTGGTACGGCAGTGTAATTCCATTTTGGCAGAAACGTGTCAAATTTAATGCTCATCTTTTCTTTAAAATCGGCGGCATATTTACGGCCTTTTTCAAAGACCTTATCGATTATTTTCACGACTACTTTCAGCCCCGTCGTCGTTTCAGTTTTCTCAATATAGTGCTTCGCAGTCTCAATACTTTCCAGAGGTACACCACTACAGGCTCTTGTCACATGAGGGAATACCCGGTGCTCAATTGGATTGAACTTTGAGCAATAAGGGGGATAGTGTGCAATACGAATCTTTAACCCCAACCGGTTGGAGAGTGCTTCCAAATCTTCTTTAAACAGGTAGGACGATGAACTATTACTACCGCCACCATCACACACAACCAATACCTCATCTTCACCTGCATAGTCTTGCTGTCCATGATCAAGCCACCAGAGAGCCAGACACTCGCATGAAAATTCAGATGTATCTTTACTGGTATTTAAATGAACCAGTGCCTTGTTTTTACCTAAGTCGTATATCCCATGAGGTATAACCTTGCCATTACCCTGGCTGGGAAAATCGTGATCGTTGACAATCGTTGGCTCAATAGCATCCGTTACTCCTGCGCGATAGAAATTGCCCAACATCTCCTTCTTTTTGGTGTCCATGCTAAGTACTGGTTTGCCTGCATCCAAATACTCCTGTATCAATCTGTTTATATTCTTAAATTGAGCGTCGCGATCTTTGTTATGGCCCATCGTCTTCTTTTTTTGAAGCTGACGACGGCGAAATCCTTGTTCATAAAGCACCTTGGAAACTACATTCTTACTTGCTGGAGTGTCTGTCTTCTCAAGTTCCCGGGAAATATTTCGACGGGAGAGATTTGTCCATCGGACTTCCTGTCGCATTGGATCACCTGCGGTATGGTCGTGTAGAATGCGGAGCACGTTATCAACCAAATTTGGACATACCACCGTTAGTCTTCTTCTTCCCCCCTCTTACGAATCCGATTCGTAGTGAGCTGTTCTTCAGAATTAAGTTCAGTTATTCCATGAACGACAGTCTCCCGATGGCAGCCCAATAATTGAGATATGTACTGGATACCTCCATGACCCAACTTCACTGCTTCAATAGCAGCGTACCTTCTCCGATCTCGCTCATTGAGTGAACAGAAAAAATCCATCATCTGAGCTTCAACTACTTCTGAATAATTACCCATAACCGCTCGCACAGGAAAGAATCTCAAGGAAGATATTTATGGCTCTTTACTATAGGCGAAATGTAGGAATTATTTCAGGACAATTCCTAAAAGAAGATAATCTGGTTGCCTTAACCTGGAAGCTGTTTCTGAACAATCCTCAGGAAAACTATAACTGGCCTCTGCAGCTCCCCATGGTGAAAGCCGCTGTTTCCGGTATGAATGCCAGCGAGGAAATTCTTCAGCAACGCGAAGTCTCCATAACAGGTTTTGTTCTTACTGGAGGATCAAAGCGAGGATGGACAGCCTCTCTGGCTGCAACCCAGGACAGTCGGGTTGTAGCCCTGATCCCTCAGGTGGCCGACTTTATGAACATGAAAAAGATGATTGATCATCTTTTCAGTGTCTACCCGGAAGGCAATCCTGCAATCTCTCCCTACCTGCCACTAAAGGCAATGTTCGAAAGGTCTGAGATGGACCAGCTAATTTCCATCGTTGATCCTTACCAGTACAAACAATTTCTCAACCTGCCTAAATTCATGGTAACTGCATCCGGGGATCACTTTATCCCCCCCGATACCAGCAAGGTGTATTTTGAAGATTTACCAGGAGATAAATGGATAAGAGTACTCCCCAATCAGGGACACTACATCATTCGAGACAATGCCTCATTGATTACAGACCTGACCGAGTCATTCCATGGTGCATTTATTCAGCATCGCCATCTGCCCAACATTTTCTGGGAGCAGCAAGGTGAATCACTCAATATCAAAACATCCAGACGGCCAAAGGAAGCCTGGCTCTGGCAGGCCACCAATTCATCAGGAAGGGACTTTCGCAGAGTAACATCGAATACAGATCTCTCAGAATACATCCGTACCAGGGTGAAATTTAAATGTCATGACAGAACCTGCAGCAGTACCGTCAAACTGCCACAGGATAAAAAAGGCTGGACTGCCAGCTTTATTGAAATGCATTTTAAAAATGCTCCATTTACAGACCTGGTATTTACTACCCGGGTATTTGTCCAACCTGACGACTACCCTGATAGTGCTGCAAACGGAAATAAGAAAGCATTGACCCCAGATAAATAATATTTGGGCTACCATGGCAATGTTTGAAGTCAAATTAAAAAAATACCGACTTTAGTCGCAACTTAAGTTGAGTTGGAAAGCTCAGCCTCATGATCGTGCCTTCTGGTATCGTATCGATGGGCTAAGCTGCGGTACTGGGCAGCCAGTACTGATTCTGACGCAACCCCTGCCTCATAGCACCCCATAAAACTCACCACTGTCATCATTATCTGAGCGCCTGTTCGAATTCTTCCTAACATAATGACATCCTTTTCATTACATTAAATACGATTCAGACAATCTTATGGGAACGACCCTTAATTACCAATAACAATGCTGACAGAAGCAATAACAAAAGCGCCACCAAAAAGCCTTGTATTTCAACAAACTGGAAAAATCCCGGTTATAAAGCATCCCCTGCAAAAATGAACTACGACTCTGGTAGATTGTCAGACCTGATAACCAGGCTGTTATGCAAAACTACCACCTCCTCCCTTAATATTTCCCCAATTAAGGGACGAAGCCGGGAGAAGGAGTATGGAATTAACCATTAATCTCGAAAGCTATCAAAACTATACGTTACTGATGCTGGATGGTGATATTAATACCAGTACCATACAAATACTGGAGAATGCTTTAGGGAATGCAACAAGAATCAATAACAACCATATTGTTCTTGATTGTACCTCATTGAAAAGTATTAACAGTGATGGGTTGAACCTGCTTCTCCACTGTCAGGTCCAACTGGCAGGGCACTTCTACCTTTCACTCTATAATGTATCCAGTGATGTTGCCTCACTGATGGAGCTAAGCGGCATTACTCACTTTATACAAATGAATACTCAGGCTCAAAATGCGGAACAGCAGCCAGCATAGCCCAGAGCCGGATAAAAAAAACCGGTATTGATTTTCAATACCGGCTTTTTTATTAGCAACCGTCTGAAAAGTCACGTGACTACTACTTTTCAGACGATCTCCCAACGTTAAACCGAAGCTTTACACCGGTTCTTCCTTGCCCACTTCAGAAGACTGATAACGGTCTTCACCAGAACGATGAGGCAGCAGCAGATTCAAGATCACTGCAGTGAGGGCACACAGGCTAACACCTTTCAGAGAGAACTCACCCAGTGAAATCCCCATATTGCCAATACCAAAGACCAGTACAAGAGAGACAATCACCAGATTCCGTGGCTGACTAAGATCAACCTTTGCCTTGATCAGGGTATTAAGCCCTACCACAGCAATAGAACCAAACAGCAACATCATAATGCCCCCCATCACCGGTACGGGAATGGTCGACAGAAATCCACCGATTTTTCCGATGAAAGCCACACCAATTGCAATCACTGCAGCCCAGGTCATAATGACAGGGTTGTACGCTTTGGTCAGCATCACCGCACCAGTCACTTCCGAATAGGTTGTGTTAGGTGGTCCACCCAACATACCGGCTGCTGTAGTCGCCAGACCATCACCCAACAGTGTATTTTTCAGGCCAGGCTTTTCCAGATACTTTTTCCCGGTTACCGAGCTGATCGCCAACATGTCACCAATATGCTCAATCGCCGGAGCAATCGCTACCGGAATCATATAAAGCACAGCATTCCAGTTGAATTCCGGGGAGGTGAAGTTGGGAATAGCAAACCAGGGACGGTCAATCAGTGGCTGAAAATCCACAACCCCCATGATCAGGGCTGAAACATAACCCGCACCAATACCACATATGATGGGAATCAATCGCAGGATGCCGCCCGCCATGGTGGCTACCAGCAATGTAGCCAGCAGTGAAATAGCCGCCAGAAACAGTGCCTGATCTGCAGAAATCAAACCTTCAATGGGCGACGTCGCCATGCCAACTGCAACGGGAGCCAGACCCAGACCAATCACCATAATCACCGGTCCGACCACCACGGGTGGAAACAGGCGATACAGAATACCAGACCCACGCAGTCTTACCAGTATACTCAGCCCCGCATAAAGCAGGCCCGCGGCCATAATCCCCCCCATCGTGGCTGCTAGCCCCCAGGATTGAATACTGAAGGTAATCGGCGCAATAAAGGCAAAAGAGGATGCCAGAAAAACAGGCACCTGCCGACGGGTGACCAACTGGAAAATCAGAGTACCAATGCCAGCGGTAAAGAACGCCACATTGGCGTCCAGTCCGGTTAGCAGAGGAACCAATACCAGGGCACCAAAGGCAACAAACAGCATCTGCCCTCCCATCAGCGCCTGCCGCCAGAGCGACATCTCTGACTGGAGAGCTTCCCCCAACTCAGCTGTATGTTTCATTTTTGGATATCCTTATACGTTATTTATTTTGTACCAAAAATCTTGTCACCGGCATCACCCAGACCAGGAATGATATAGCCACTATCATTCAAACCCTGATCAACAGACGCGGTGAAAATCTTCACATCCGGATGCGCTGATTTAATCTTATCAATGCCTTCTGGTGCTGCCACCAGAACCAGACAGCGAATCTCCTTACAGCCTGCCTTTTTGAGCATCTCAATGGTGGCCAGCATGGAGCCACCGGTTGCCAGCATAGGATCCAGAATCAGAGCAATACGCTCATCAATATTGCTGACCAGCTTTTCAAAATACGGCACGGGTTCCAGCGTTTCTTCATCTCGATAGAGACCCACCACGCTGACCTTGGCATTAGGAATCATATCCAGAACACCATTCATCATGCCGATGCCAGCACGCAAAATGGGCACGATGGTAATTTTCTTACCCTTGATCTGCTGAACCGTTACCCGGCCATTCCAACCGTCAATATCAGTATCCTCCAGCTCAAGGTCTTTAGTCGCCTCATAGGTCAACAGGCTCCCGACCTCACTGGCCAGGGTTCTGAACACCTTGGTACTGATATCGTGGGAACGCATCAGTCCCAGTTTGTGTTGTACCAGCGGATGCTTAATTTCCTGTACGCTCATGCATGACCTCAACTATGATGGAGAATGGATCAAAGAAAGTGAATGGCTGAGATAAAAACGTTTCTGAGGAAGAACTCATAGAGAAAACGATCATTCAAAAGCTTTCAACTATCGCTTTTGCTGAAGATGGTATAGTGCAACTTACTACCGAGTTCGTTGCTATACCTGTAGACTCACCTTCTTTTCACGAAAAGATGAACCCCATAAATCAGTGGCTGCAGCCTAAACCTTATTATTGTCCCACAGGATGTCTGACCTGCCCATAGGTTTTTACAACCATCATGACCGTGTAGTTTTCACTTGCCCATTACGGATAAGAACGGTATTTTTTCCTGCTTTGTTATTCGTGAAAACTGTTTTTCGTTCTCCAGGAGAGCGAAATGGTTTTTTGACCAGAAATGGAATGCCGAACTCCAGAATGTCCGACCTCTAAAGCAAGTCGATTCATTAGAGTGAACGGTAGCCAATCATACGATCAGGGTTTGCAAAACATGTCTGTTGATCTCGACCATATCCGGCAAGTGATGAAAGAAGCCGACTGCCTCTATAACGAGCAGCAGATTGAAGATGCCATCGCTACCATGGGACACAGTATCACCGAGAAGCTGGCTGACAGCAATCCGCTGGTGTTCTGCGTCATGAATGGCGGCCTGGTAATTACCGGCAAACTACTCACTCATATGCAGTTCCCCCTGGAAGCTTCCTACGTGCACGCTACCCGTTACCGGGATCAGCTAACCGGTGGCCGTCTGGAGTGGAAAGTTCGTCCGACCCAGAACATCAAAGACCGTACCGTCCTGATTATCGATGATATTCTGGATGAAGGTCACACTCTGGATGCCATTGTCGACTTCTGTAAAGAAGAAGGCGCAGCCAACGTTCTGACTGCGGTGCTGGTGGATAAAAAGCATGACCGCAAAGCCCGCCCAGGCCTGAAGGCCGATGTGACCGGCCTGGAAATTGAAGATCGCTATATCTTTGGTTATGGTCTGGATTACCAAGGCTACTGGCGGAATGCCAATGGCATTTATGCACTGAAAGGCCACTGACAAACCTGCATGCCTTCCAAATAAAAAAAGCCTCCAATGTGGAGGCTTTTTAGGCTTAGGGATAGTCAGTTACCTGACCAACCCCGACCAGAGTCATGCACCAGGATTACTTCTTCTCACCTCCCTGTGCCTTGGCAACATCTTCCTTCTGTACAAGCTCCTCCTGACCTTTATTCAGACGATCAATAGCTTCCTGGCCATCCATATAAGCTGTTGCGCCCTTCAGCTGGTTGGATTCTTGCCTGGCTTTGGCTTTCTCTTTTGAGCCAGACCCACTGACCATCTCAGCTGTAGCTGCACGCTCAGATTTAGCCTCTTTCTCAAGTGCTTTGTTCATCTTCACAGCCATATCATCATACTGCTTTTCGACTTTCTTACGATCTTTACCTAACGCTGTTAGCTCCTTATTCTTCTCAGCATACAGCGATTTTTCATCTTTCAAAGCCTGCATGTATTTGCCTTCAGCTGTTTTCAGGTCTGCATAAAGCGTTGTAAGCGCTTGCTGGTTTTGCTCAATAGCACCAATAAGCATTTCTTTCTTCTCTCTGGCTTGAGCAATGCCGTCCTTACTCAAAAACAGGGACTGCATATCATCATCCAGAGTAGATTCACCAGTTTCAGCAAATCGTATCCCACCATCCAGACGCTTTATGGAAGCCTGATCTTGGGCAACATCTGCTTCCCTGTCACGAATACGATCTTGAAAACCAGTTATCTCTTGCCTCAGAGCATCAGCCTCACTGACTTTATCTTGAATTTTGGCATTCATTTCTGAAGTATAATTGGCTTCAGCGACCTTCATGTCGTATGTGGCTCTCGTCTTCTGTTGCTTATGCTCAACAGCCACTCTTTGCTGGTCGCCCTTAACTCTCTCTTTAATAAGCCCCTTGTGTGCTTTTTTGAGCTCCTTGGCTTGAGTGGTCAGGGATGCCTTCAACTTTTCACGCTCAGCCTCAAGCTTATAAACACGATCCTTGCTCTTGTCATATTGCTTGTAAGCATCACTGCTCTTGAATGTTTCAGCCAGTTGATTCGCAGCATCTTTGCGAACTCTCAATGACTTACTATCCAGACGTACGCACTGAGGATCACCATCTGGAGTAGCAGGTGGTAAAACGATGACTAAACCTTCACGTACGTCGATACGTGTAGAGGTCAGATCCCCATCAGCTATAGCCAGTATAGTTTTATACTTTTCCCTGAATTCATCATTTTCAATTTTGAAACGATCATGATCCATTTTTTTCTGATCAAACAGTCTCAGGTCTGTATTAAACTGCTTGATATTTGTTGCAAGTATTTCCTTTTCAAAAGGATTTTTAGAGGCTTTCAAAGCAGCTTCCGCTTGCTTGTTGGAGATTGGCCCCCAGTTCTGCTTTTTTGCCATTCTCTTGCCTTTACCCATCAACAAATGCTCTAACGCTTTAACTGGGCGGCAATTTCTGAGCCATTTCCGAAAATCTTTAAAAGCAACCTTTACCGGCCTGGTGCTTTTTGGAATATCTTCAAACTTCTTGCTGGAAACCTGAATACCGACAAATTCTTCAGGATTTATGGCCTGAACGGTAACCTTGCTTCCATTCAAATACCCTTCTTCCGGATTAACAATGTCTGCATCTACAGCAAAAGGTAGATTTTGACTTTGACCAACACTTCCTATGTTACCTGGACCATTCATATTAATAACTCCTTCCACTCCTTGGATTAAGATTACTTTTAATCCTAGTCAGCAATTCTTTAGAAAATCAAAAAGTTTTATCAATAACGCCGAAAGAACAAAAAAAATCACAACCTCATGACTTACTTGATAATTTATCATTGTCAAAAAACAGTCAAACCACTCAGAAAAGAAGAACAATTAAAAGAGCAATAAAAAAAGCTCCTTATTAAGAAGCTTTCAACACTTCATATCCTGAAAACAGAAAACCAATACCTAGGGAGAGCTGTCTTTTCTCTGTTGACTAATAAACTCAAGAACATCGGTGTAATCACCCTCATTTTCAGGATCCGCCGTCCACATATGGAGTGCATTTTCAACCAACCGCAGCTCTTTTGTCTGTCCATTTTGCATTAACGCTAAAATATCAGACTTCCAATCCTGATCTTGCTTAAAGGCATTTTCACTGAACTTCTGTAAAATCGTATCCCCGCGATATTCAAATACCGGAGGCATATCTATTGGCTTTCTGGCAACCTTGGACTCTTTTAATTTACCGCTGGCCAGATCTTTAAGATCCTGCTTATTCTGTTTTCGAGCCTTTTCAGCATCAGCCTTGCTGGCCTTATAATCCTCATTTGCCTTATCAAGCCCCTGATTTCTTTTGCTTTTTAGAGCCCCAAGATCCCCCCAGGCTTGACGGCCAAGCTTGGTATGAATGCCAAGCGCTTTCATATCGCCCTGAAACTGGTTCGCACCTTTAAGCTGGGCTCTACGCTCCCAGAGTTCATCTTTAATGCCTTTTTGTTGCTTCTTAAGACTAGCCTCTTGTTTTTTCAGTCCTTTCCTAGCGTTTTGAAGCTTATCCCGGTCGGCAATCAAAGGGGCCTTCTTAGCGCTCATTTTCTCCTTTGCAGAGGTTTCATCATTAAAAACTGCTTCTTTTTGACTTTCAGGCATTAATTTCCTGGCAGCCTTGGCCAGTAAGTTACCAAACCGGCTTTCGGAGCCTTTAATCTGCTTATTCAGATTCTTGACCTGCTGTTTGTTTTCATCCTTAAGCTTTCTTACCTTAGCCTTATCTTCATGCTTCTTATCGTACTCTGCGCGAAGATTCTGCTTGGTTTCCTGGTAGCCCTGTTTACGGACATCCCGCTGGGATTCATAACCTTGTTTGACCTGGTCTCTGGTCGCCTCACGCGTCGCTTTAAAGTCTGATTTTTGCTCTTTATGCAACTGATCTACAGCCTTGCTGAGCGTAGATTTCGTCTCCTTCTGAGCCTGGTATAACTGCTCTTTTTTCTCCGCTATCAACTCTTTAGTAGTAGCCAGATTATGTTTATTCTGATTATGTTCACTAAAACGAGCCTTAACCCCTGGATCATTTTTCAGCATGCTGTGGAGATCTTCCACCTGTTCTTTTCTGGTCGATTTATCTGGCGAGGTAATGGTTATACGTTCACTACCCAGGCCAGCCTTAGGAATAACAAACGACTTCCCTCGCTGGAAATCTGATGAACCAGGATGCTTTTTGTCCAGAAATTTTGTGGCAGCCCCAAACTCTTCTTTAAAAGAGGACACCTTCGTCTCAAGCAGGGCAACTTTTTCTTCCAAATTCTTCAGTTCAGTAACCAGAGCATTATGAGATGTAGCCGCAGTCTTGGCCTCAGAGCTCACTTCCTTATCTTTAATTTGATCAAGCATTCTCAACTGAGAATCACTTGCCGATACCCAGGTTTTTCCGAGCTGATGAACCTTCTGGACAACCCTGTTTGCCAATGCACGCACAGGAGAAAATTTAAAGCCATGTTTCTCACTTCCTTCGGTTCTGATTAAACCTTCAGTGTTTTTTACATCAACAGGCACAATTAACCTGCCTGTTGATGATTTACCCACCTGATCAGAAGATTGAACATTTCCTGCATTTACGGGTAGTTGAAATTGCACATTTGAACCACCACCCACACCCATTCCTTCGGACATTGTATCCCCCAAAAAATCCTTTTAACCGGGTTATCCTTCAATTTTAGCTTTCAGGCTGGGGGGGTTAAGACAATAAAACAGGCAGGGAACAAGAACTGGTTAACTTATGAAAACAGTCCATTGTTTTAGCAACAAAAAATCATTAAACGTCAAAAAAAAGTCAAATCAATTTACCCACCAGAAAACCGGTGATAGCCATCAATCCAACCAGAAAAATAAAGGCATCTAAAAGAGGGCTTCTAAATGGTTTCAGTAACTTAACACGATAAAAAGCATAAACCGGCATCAGATAGAGAATAGTCGCCAGCACCGGTACAACCAGCATCTCCACCATATCAATGACATCCCAGTTTGCATAACCCGCCACCCAGCATGTCAGAAGAATAAAGAGAATACTTCCCCTATGCACAGCCCCATGAGGCAATGGACGATGGACATTATGACGGACCCACTGCTGAGTGATAAAACCTTGAAGCCCTTCCAGGGCGCCAAGATACACCCCGAAGAATGAGCTGGCGATGGCCAGAAATGCAATGATGGGAGCAATAATGGAGAAGATCATATTGTCCGATCGATAAGCAAGCACAGAAAGTACAGGCACATTTTCTTCCCGAGCCTGCAATAGCTCCTGTGGTGTAAGGCTCAGTACACAGGAGAAAACAAACAGCAGGATCACTGCCAGTAATAACACGGTATTCCGCTTTAAAACCTGGCTCGTTTTGTTGTGACAAGCTCTGCTGTCCACAAAATAGCGCTGATAAGCATGAGCAAACGAGGAGCATGCGGGCGAGTGATTAAAAGAAAATATCAGCAAAGGAGTTGTAATAAAAAGCACTAATAACGAGTCTTTAATATTGACCGGTTGATCAAAAACAGCACCGTTCCACTGCGGAATCAAATACAGAGAGACTGCCACAAGGGTAAAAACCAGTGGATAAACCATTATTTTCACCGATCGAAGCATCCACGCCTCACCAGCATGCATCGCCAGAACCAGAAGGCTCACCAACCCTAAACTCAGTAACCACCTGTCCGGCGGTATCATGTGCAGTTGGTGCTCCATATAGCTGATAGCGACATTGGTGATACCAATCGCGTACAAAAGCAATATGGGATAAACAGAAAGAAAGTAAGCCAGGGTCAATAATCGACCTGCTCGCTCACCAAAATGTTCTCTGACCGTAGTGGTGATATTACCTTCTGGATTAGAGGAAGAGAGACAGAAACGAACAAGATTGCGATGAGCCAACCAGACCATTGGCCCCGCTAAAACGGCCATAATGATCAGCGGCCAGATTCCACCTGAGCCAGCAGTAATCGGCAAATATAGAACTCCTGCCCCAATTGCCGTACCAAACAGGTTCAGCATCCAGCCGGTATCTCTGGAAGTCCATCGCATTTCAGCGGTCTGATCTGGTTTCTTACCCTGCATAGACTTCAGATTTTCAAGACTGTCTACTGAGCTATCCGACATACATCACCTAAATTACTGGTAAATCGGTGCTATCCAGGCAGTAATTTCAAAAATTCCATTTTTACAGAAACTATTATAGTCACGGGATTGATTAGATGTGTTTTTGACTGGATAGCACTTTCCCTACTGCCCCCACAGATAGTCAGGAAAATCAAAATTCCACTTATTCCTTTTTAACTTAATTTAAGTTCAAAATATCCTATTAAGGTTATATATCTTTATTGGCTACTCAGTAAAATAGAGAGCCTCATATTGATTTTGCAGACTACTCGTACCAAATACTCATAAAAAGCACTGAACAGTGAATAAAACATGAAGAAAGATAAACAGAAAGTCATTGGAGAAGAATTAAGCGATGAGCGCTTGAAAGCGCTACTGGCACTGCAACCGACAGCTGGCTGCAGTCGAGATCATCACATCCTGTTAAGAGCCTATCGCTTCCTGCGAGCGGATAATTTTGCCCGCTTTGTACCATTCTTTCTGGAAGCAGGTTTTAACCTGAATGCAAAAGGCAGTGATGGAAAAACACTGGCTGAAATCATCGTTCACCATCAACATGGAGAACCGTACCTCAAAACGCTTACTGACGTCAGCAGCCATTAAAAACCAAAAAGCTACCTGAGTTAAAACTCAGGTAGCCTGATACTTTTACTATGAGAATGCAGCTCTTTCAGGTTCTGCAGCTATTTTCACAGCTCCGGGTGAGCAGCACTTTTCGCTCATAACGGTGTAGAGGGTGTTACCCCTGAACTGACTTTGCTACGTCTGAAGAACGTACAGATGTCAGCATACCCAGAACACCACCCAGAACGCCCGGTAACAACCATACCAGGCCTTCCTTCTGCAATGGCAGGTAAGCGAGTAAATCATAGGCAGGCCCAACAAAAGACAGGCCAGCTGCGTGCAAACCTTCCACGAAGCTGATCAGACCTACCGGGATCAGGACACAGGTCATTACCCGTTTCGGGTTTACCATCCATGATTTCAGCAATGTCACTACAATCAGGGCAATAGCTACAGGATAGATAATCAACAACGCTGGAATAGTCACTTTCAACAGGGTATTCAATCCAACATTGGCAATCAAAGCACTGGCCACTGCGCAGAGAATAACCCAGCTGCGGTAATTCAGTGCAGGAAAAACACGGGAGAAATATTCACCGCAGGCACTGAGCAGACCAATAGCTGTCGTCAAACAGGCCAGAATAACCGTGATCGCCAGTACCACCTTACCCCAGGAACCGAATACCGCATTTACAAACAGGCTGATGATCTCTGCACCATTCTGCGGAGCCGCCACCAGCTGATGACTGGTGGAACCGATGTAACCCAGCACCAGATACACCAGTGACAACCCTACAGAAGCAATCAGACCGGCAATAAATGTATAGCGCGCAACCTGTCGTGCATCGGTAACGCCTTTATTCTGAATGGCATTAATAATAACAACACCAAACACCAGAGCTCCCAGCGTATCCATGGTCTGGTAACCTTCACGGAAACCATTAAAGAACCCCTGACTGATCATGGATTCAGTGGCAGCACCTGCTTCTCCCTGGGGGAAAAGGAAAGCACCGACGGCAATAACAACAAGAACAACCACCAGCAGTGGTGTGATCAGTTTACCTACCGTCTCGATCAACCTGCCCGGGAACAACGCCAGGTAGAGCGCTATGGCAAAGAAAGCGACTGAGAACAGAGCCAGTGGCATTGCGCCAGACTCACCAATAAAGGGCAGCAGGCCCAGCTCATAAGAAACCACAGCGGTTCTGGGTGAAGCAAACAGAGGTCCGATAGCCAGGAAAAGCACAACAGCAAACGTTAATGCAACCTTCGGAGGGAAAACTGCCGTCAGCTTTTCCAAACCTCCACCCGAACGGGCACAGGCAATCACACCCAGCAGCGGCAGGCCAACGCCGGTCAGAAGGAACCCCAGCATTGCAACAATCAGCTCAGTTCCAGCCATGTGCCCCAGAAATGGAGGAAAGATAATATTTCCAGCTCCCAGAAAGAGAGCAAAAGTCATCAGGCCCGTAGCGATGATGTCTGTGGTTTTTAACGTCTGCGGCAAAACCAGTCCCCTGTAACCATTCTTCCCGGAAAGCAACGGATTAACCATACGACAACGGTTAAGCCAATAATCAGGAAGAATATTTTTTAGAAGTAAGCTTAAAGAGGCTGAATATCGGGCCTCCTGAGGGTAACCTTTATTTCACAGATAGGGCTTTAGCCGTATCAGTGCTTTCACCTAAAAATTATAAAAAGACAGGATTTATTGAGATTTAAACGATAATAAAGAAACATTTTCTGCAGGAAGTGCATAACGTTAATAGTAATCACTATCAACCCTATGCCCAGGATCGAATCACAACAGCGGGCTTAACAGTTGCATGGTATTTTCCAGCAACTTCCGTCGAAAGGACCTTTGAGTCCAACGGTTGATATCCACTGCTTCAGCCTGCTTCATATACGACTGCAGCACATGGAAAATCTGCTGACCAAACCCATCGTCATAGACGATCAGCGTTACCTCATAGTTCAGCCAGACACTTCGCATATCCAGGTTCACAGTACCAAACAGCGCCGTCTCTCGATCCACCAGAACACACTTGGTGTGCAACAGCCCCCCATTAAACTGCTGAATATTGACGCCCGCCTGCAATAATTCCAGATAGTAGGAACGGCTGGCATGGTGAACCATTCTTGAGTCATTTTTTGCGGGCACCAGTAACTGTACATCAACACCCCGCATCGCCGCTGACTTCAATGCCGTCAGCAGTGACTCATCCGGAACAAAATAAGGTGTACTGATCAGCAGCTCTTCACGGCTTTCATAAATGGCCGCCAATAGAACCTGTTGCAACATTTCCCGATCTACATCCGGCCCGGATGGCAAAACATGAACACACGCCCCTTCTCGCCCACGATGCTTTGCTGAAGGATACTCATACTGACGATTGAATGATGGATGACCCTGCCCGGTTTCCAGCGCTTTATCCCACTGGACTATGGCACCGAGCACATGAGCAGCAACCCCATCAATTCTAACCATGGCATCCACCCACTGCCCTACCTTGGCGTCCTGTTTGAATAGAGATGGATCAACCAGGTTAAAACTGCCGGTCCAGGCCACCTGATCATCCACAACCAGAATTTTCCGATGATTCCGAATATCTATGCGTTCCACCAGCATTCGGAATGGACCACCCGACATCGAAGCCGTCACACCGATCCCTTCAAAACGAAAACGGCGTGCCCAGCTACCACTCAAGAATCCCCGACTACCCACATTATCCAGTACAACCAGACAATCTACCCCTCGCCTCGCAGCCCGGATGACGGCGTCAGCCACCTCCTCGGCACGTCCGACTGGCTCCCAGATATAGAACTCAATAATCACACTGTGGCGTGCACTTTCTATATCATGCAGAAGGTGGTCGATAATGCTTTCAAAGCCTGAAAAAAGCTGCAAATGATTACCCGGTAAAAGGGGAACAGTCATGCTCTTTTCCGCCAGCGAGAAAATACCATTATGAGAAGTGACCGGGCAGCGAGATGGTTCGCTATCTGAAATAATCCGGGACAAGTGTTGATACCATTGTGCATAGTCCGGATAAAGCGCACGCATGCGCTTAAGACGTCGAGTGCCCAGACGAGGTGAACCAAACAAAAGGTAAAGAACAAACCCTGCTACCGGCAGAGCAAACAACAACACCAGCCAGGCCAGGGAAACACCCACAGGCCTTCGAGTCATGATAACCACAACCGCAAACGCAATAATGGCACCCAAATAGGCAGCACCAAACAGCCAGCTTAACCAGGTTGTTTCCATGTACGTAGGTTCCGAACATGCCTGCAAGTACACCCAGAAACAGGTAACCTCAACAGGAAAAAAGGGACAATGGTTTCAGACACGATGCCCTTCAATACAACAAATGTCCATAATTCCCCCAAAGAAGTTTGGCGGTCATTACCAGAGAAACGCAGACAATCATGGGGCGAATCAATGTCTGACCTCGGCTCAACACCACTGAGGAACCAAGCCGGGCACCAATAATTTGCCCTAGCATCATGACCAGGCCAACTGTCCAGACCACATGCCCGCCAATAATAAAAAATAACAGCGAGGCAATGTTACTGGTGCAGTTCAACACCTTGGTATGCGCCGTGGCACTGGTGATGGAATAACCCAGTAGACTCACAAAGGCAATGGTAAAAAACGAGCCCGTACCGGGACCAAAAAATCCGTCATAAAAACCAATCACCACTGCCGCGGTGAATGAAAACATCGACAGAGATATCACCTGTCGTGATTGATCACTACTCAATCGAGGAGAAAATAAAAAGTAAAGGACGATACCAATCAACAAGAATGGAATGGCCTGCGCCAAAACCCCCGCATCTATTCTCTGTACCAGTAGAGTCCCCAGCATGCTGCCCATAAAGGTCATTACTATCGCCAGGCGCATCTCCCTGAGGTTAACCGCCCCCCTGGAAATAAAGTAAAAGCTCGCAGACAGTGTGCCTCCGGCTCCCTGGAGTTTATTGGTCGCCAACGCCTGAACCGGCGAAAGCCCTGCTGCCAGAAGAGCCGGCATAGCGATCAGCCCGCCCCCCCCGGCAATAGAATCAACAAAACCGGCCGCCATGGCCACGGCAAAAAGAAAAACGACAAGTTCCAGTGTGATGGTCGCGTCCAAGGTCAATCCTTGCAAATAAAGGGTGATGATTCGTGGAGGCGTAATAATAGAACGTCCAGAAAAAAATATTCAGACAAAATTGACTCAACACTCAGCGGAATCTACCTATCTATAACACGCATACCTCCTGACCCACCGGATAGAAATGGCAATAACCCGCAGGCACTGTATTCAACCTTTTGGACTGATGGCACTGGCCTCAGCCACCTCTCCATGCCTTGCTGCACAACTGGCCAATGAATATCCATGGCAGGCCCTGGTTTGTTTGAACGCAGCGGTTATAGAAAGCAGCACATACTGGATGGTGACGGTATGATTCAGGCGATAGACCTGATGAATGGCAAGGATCACTACCGTAATCACTTTGTAAGAACCCCCAAATATCTCAGAGAGCAGGCCGCCGGACGCTTTCTTTATCCAACCTGGACAACGCAGGCACCAGAACTCCGGGAGAATTTTCCCGACACTCCACCATTCTCCCAGGCCGGTGTAACAACCTATCTGATGGATGGCATTCTGACGGCCCATGACGAAGTGGGACAACCTTTCGCTCTAAACCCTGATTCACTGGAAGATATGGGTCAACATCGCATTTCACCAAAAGGAGGAGCAATAAATCTGAAGGCGCATGCCAAACAATCCGGAACTACCGGAAACTGGACATTTATTGGCTGGAACCATGGGCTGGCACCTTCCGTGGACATCATTGTGAGATCTCCCAACGGACGAGTGATCGACCATCGAAAAGTATCAATGCCACGGGATTGCTATATCCATGATTTTTTTGCAACTGAGCATTTTACGATCATTGACCTCCATGCCATCGAGCTCAACCCATTTCCCATGCTGGCTGGGCTGTATAGCTTTACCGATTGCCTGAAATGGAGCCCTGCCCTTGGCAATCAGATCATTGTTATCCCCCGGGACTCCGGACAACCTGTAAAATTCTTCCCGGCACCGGCACGATTTATGTGGCACAGCTTCAATGCCTGGGAAAAAGGCAGTGAAATCATTGCTGATTTTATTGCCTATGACGCACCTGACCACTTTATCGGCAAGGACCCACAGATGAAGGCTATTATGCAGGGGAGATGTACCCGAACTTACCACTCAGGCATGGCCTACCGTTACATCATTAATTTGCAACGGGGAACACTCAGGGAAGAACTCATTACCGACGGAAATATTGAGTTTCCCATTATCCATCCAAAACTGGGTGGCTTGGCATGTCAGTTTGGCTACGCCACCTTTGGCGCTCCCGGCCAGTTTTTTCACAGTGGCATTACCCGGATTGATTTGAACACCGGTGTTCAGGAGCAGTATGACTTCGGAGAAAAAGTTCATGTTGGCGAGGCGATATTTGTACCGGAAGGAATGTCAGAAAACAGAGGTTTTCTACTCTCAATGGCCCTGAACGGTGACACAGGAAAAAGCTTTCTTGCCATACTGGACGCCGCACATGTCAGCGCAGGCCCACTGGCTCTCATTCATTTACGTCACCATACCCCCTTCTCATTCCATGGCACATGGTTAAGCAAAAGATAAACGAAGCCGTACAACACGCTCACATATACATAACAAAAACCGCTGATCATCTCCCCAGATAATCAGCGGCTCGTAATCTCTTTTGAGCTCATAACACCTAGCCTGTTAATACGCTCTCTGTTACACAATCATCAAACCTTGTGGGTTTTCCTGATTAGCATTCCTGATTGGGAATACTTATTTCATCACAGGCTTGTGGCCGGGATGACTGAGCATCACTTTTGGCAACGCTTTTGACTACGAGATAATTATAGAAAAAACAGTTTGGCAAAAGATTGCGAATTAATGGATAAAAGACAGAAAAGGCGCAATAATCTGCCAGAAATTAACCCACTAATAAAAGAAAATACCATGAAACTCGATCGATACGATATCCGGATACTTCAAGAGCTGCAGAAGAATGCCAGTATCAGTAACCAGGATCTGGCTGACCTGATTGGGCTGACCCCCTCTCCATGCCTGCGAAGAGTTCGACAGCTGGAGGAGTCAGGACTGATAAAAGACCATGTCACACTACTGAACCCAGATAAACTGGGACTGAGTCTCACCGTTCTGATCCACATCAGCATGGACAGGCATACACCGGAACGTTTTGAGCACTTTGAAGAAACCATTAACAGTTATGATGAAGTTGTAGAATGCATGCTGATCACCGGGCAGTCTGCCGACTACATGATAAAAGTCATGGTGCCTGATATGAACTATTATCAGGACTTTCTGCTCAATAAAATTACCCGGATTCAGGGAGTCACCGGTGTACACTCCAGCTTCGTACTCCGGCAACCTATCCGAAAGACAGCGCTCCCTCTCAGCCATCTCAGAGCTTAAAAATACTATAGATCAATACCTGCAACTTGAGCCCGAGCATTATCACCCAGCCTTTCGATAACCTGATTACGTATCTGGTTAAAAACATCATAATCCAGCTTTACCGTTTCGCTATGACTTTTTATCCAGGACTCACCTTCCTTAACGCGAAGGAAGAGAATGGTAGAGCTGATATCCTTGAAACCAACCACTAAATAGCCCAGCTTCATACTCACCAAACCATGCTCATCACGGGTTACAAAAAATGATTGAAAATTCGCCCGATTTGCACCAATAGCAGAGTGGTTAAACAGTGAAATAAAAGGCCCTTCCTTTTCCAGCTGTTTTAATGCAGCCACAGCAGCATTAACCATTGCCTGTTCAGAAGGGTCTTTGAGCGCTGCTTTTAGAATATCAAAGATTACTTCACTGACACTCAGGTCAGTAGAGGCTGAAGAGAGTGAACTTTCATCAAAATCACTGATATCCCAGCCCTGTATGCTCATAACATCGGTATACCTTCCATACCATTGAGCCAGCTGGGTATTTTTATCATAGTCATGACTGGCAGCTAACTGGGCAAACAGCGTTGAGTTAATAACATCTTCTGTCGCCTGCTGATCTACATGCTGAGAAACTGCGACAAAACTGCCACTGTCAGCAAACAGCCTTTTGCTATAGTCTGGCGCTTGAGCCAAAAAGAGTTCTTCAGTATCGGCTGAAGGCCTTTTAGCAAGCCTGACTCTTTGCAGGGCCTCAACCCTATCCGCCAGCGTCAGGCTTCTCTTTTGCTTTATGACAGGCAGCATCATACGACCCCAACTGAATAGATTGAAACGTGCATACAGCTATCAGTGTATTTGGATATTAAAAAACCGCCTTTTAATATCTCAAATAAATTTAAAGCGCTGGCTTTCTATACAGAAATAATTAACCAGGCAAACAGTTTTTCTATTAGCTATCTGCAACCGGCCACTGATAAACTGACTTCGCGTCCTGACACTACTTATAAAAATAACAATCTGTCGTATACAGGCTTCAGGCTATGAAGAAAGAAACTCAAAATCATCGCATCAGCAAGGGCTGGCAGCTTACACTCTCCATTTCCTCCGCATTCATTATTATCGCTATCGGATTCACTCTGACCTTTGCTCCTGCAGCCATTGAAAAAGGTACGAATATTGTCAGCGCTCACTCCCCTTACCCGATCTCACAGGAAGCCTCCAGGCTCCATCAGCAGCTGACCGTTGCAGACCTTCATGCCGACAGCCTGCTATGGAATCGAGACCTGGGCCAGAAAGCCAGCTATGGACATGTGGATCTTCCAAGACTTCAGCAGGGCAATGTTGCCATACAGACATTTGCAGTTCCGACCAAATCGCCAAGAGGCCAGAATTACAGCCGGAATGAAAGCGATGCGGCTGATGGCATAACCATGCTGGCCATGATTCAGGCCTGGCCACCGGCCACCTGGAACAGCCTTTATGAAAGGGCTCTTTACCAGTCTGGAAAGCTGCATAAGATCGAACAGAATAACCCGAAAGACCTGAAAATTATTCTCACTCAGTCGGATTTGGAGATGGTTGTTACTGCACGCCAGCAAGGCAGTAAGCAAGTTGCAGGATTACTGGCACTGGAAGGAGCCCATGCCCTTGAAGGTAACCTTGATAATCTGGAAGGCCTTTACGAGGCTGGTTACCGCATGATTGGCCTGCACCACTTCTTCGATAACCGCTTGGGAGGCTCTCTGCACGGTGTCAGCGGTTCCCGCCTGAGCCTGTTTGGCCGCCGGGCACTGGCTAGAATGGAAGAACTGAATATGATCGTCGACCTAGCCCACTCTTCGGAGTCAGTGGTTGATGAAGTATTGAAACTGGCAAAGCGTCCTGTCGTGATCTCTCATACCGGCATTCTTGGAACCTGTGATTCACCCCGCAATATTTCAGATGACCTGATCCAGCGTATTGCAGAGAAAGGCGGATTAATTGGCATCGGCTTTTGGGACGCTATCTGCGACACCTCTCCAGAAGGCATTGTTAATACTCTGCGTTATGCGATTGATCTGGCGGGAGAGGATCATATTGCCCTGGGCTCAGACTTTGATGGAGGGACAAAGGTCAGCCTTGATGCTTCTGAACTGGCTATTTTGACAGAGTTGATGATCAGAAAAGGCTTCTCTGAAGCGGAGATTAGAAAAGTAATGGGGCAGAACGTTCAGAAGTTTCTGATGAAACATCTTCCAGAAGAAAGAACAGAGACATAAAAAAACCTTCCTGATTTCTCAGGAAGGTTTTATATGGCTGGGGTGGAGGGATTCGAACCCCCGCATGTCAGGATCAAAACCTGATGCCTTACCGCTTGGCGACACCCCAATTTTACTCTTTATGCGAATCGTATAACCGAATTAGTGGTAGCTAGGGGCAGATTCGAACTGCCGACCCCAGCATTATGAGTGCTGTGCTCTAACCAACTGAGCTACCTAGCCACAAAACCGGATCGCTATTGTCATGATTCAACACCCTTCTGTCAACATCCATCTATCAAAGACAGAATATAACAAGCTTAAATCATAACCATAAGTGATATGGCTGGGGTGGAGGGATTCGAACCCCCGCATGTCAGGATCAAAACCTGATGCCTTACCGCTTGGCGACACCCCAACGGAGAAGCGAACGAAGATCGTTCTGCTACAAAGTGCTTTCGATGCTACTGTACGAAAAATCGCTTTAGCAACCTCCATGCTCTCTTGGAAAAGAGCAGAATGGTAGCTAGGGGCGGATTCGAACCGCCGACCCCAGCATTATGAGTGCTGTGCTCTAACCAACTGAGCTACCTAGCCGCCGAAAGATGGTGCGCACTTTAGTGATTTCACCCGAAGCTGTCAAGCAAAAAGCATATAAGCACGACAGTTTTCATTTGATATAAACGACTAAATAAAACTATTTGATTTTCTGACAGTGAAAAGAAAAAAGGCACGTACATACGTGACTTTTTAACGTTATTAAAAGCGCCTAAACATTAAACAGGAAGTGCATGACATCACCGTCCTGAACAATATATGCCTTACCTTCTACACGCAGACGCCCCGCCTCCTTCGCCCCCTGCTCACCATTGTACTTGATGAAATCATCATAGCTGGTGACTTCTGCACGAATAAATCCGCGCTCAAAATCAGTATGAATAACCCCAGCAGCCTGTGGTGCTGTTGCGCCTATTTTAACAGTCCAGGCCCTGACTTCTTTCACGCCTGCTGTAAAGTAAGTCTGCAGACCCAACAGGTCATAGCCTGCACGGATTACACGATCCAGACCAGGTTCTTCCATACCCAGATCTGCCAGGAACTCTACACGCTCCTCATCATCCAGCTCAGCAATTTCGGATTCCAGCTTGTTGCAGATCGGTACAACCACCGCCCCTTCCTGAGCAGCAATTTCCCGAACGGTATCCAGATATTCGTTATCCTCAAAGCCATCCTCATCCACATTGGCAATATACATTGTGGGCTTGATGGTCAGCAGGTGGAACAAACGAACAAGCTTCCGTTCATCATCACTCATCTCCAGAGAGCGAACCGGGTTGCCCGACTCAAGATGCGGAATCACTTTCTCCAGCAACCCCTTCTGGGCCACTGAGTCCTTGTCACCACCCTTGGCGGAACGAACAACTCGCTGCAGCTGTTTTTCACAACTTTCAAGATCAGCCAGCACCAGCTCCATATTGATAATCTCAATATCAGCCCGTGGGTCAATCTTATTCGCTACATGAATGACGTTGTCATTTACAAAGCAGCGAACAACATGCGCGATAGCGTCTGTCTCACGGATATTCGCCAGAAACTTGTTACCCAGGCCTTCACCCTTGGATGCCCCCTCCACGAGACCCGCGATATCCACGAACTCCATTGTGGTCGGTAAAACTCGCTGAGGTTTAACAATGGCAGCCAGCTTATCCAGACGGGGATCTGGCATGGCAACCACACCGGCATTGGGTTCAATGGTGCAGAAAGGGAAGTTTTCTGCATCAATACCCGCCTTGGTTAAGGCATTAAATAGCGTTGACTTACCAACGTTTGGCAGTCCAACGATGCCACATTTGAAACCCATAGCGCTTCTGCTCGCTTCTGAAATATCGAATTGGAGCGAATTATAAAGACTGGAAGAAAAAATTTCAGAACTTTTATTTTACTCGACTTTAGACTTTATATAAAACGAACGATTGGTTGATTTTATATAAATTAAAAAAGCCAATACTGGCGATCTCTTTTTCTAAGTTCGCTTTTATTACCAATTTTTGTCTAAAAGCCTTTATTTATGCGGCTTCCGACTTATCAGGTATCGTCTGATCGATCAGTTCACCAAAATTGAACTCATATTTTTGGCTATATCGGTTCCAGCCTTTACGAATAGGGAACCTCGGAATAATTCTTGAAAGGGCAATTCTCATCATGCCTGCGGTTGTTGTATCCGGATCTCTCCAACGGGAAATATTTGGCAGTCAACAACTGCAATAACGCATAGCCTGCCATTTTCAAATGCATCCATCTCAGTAGTGAGCTTTTGTTGCCACAGGTGGCGACAGCCAAAAGCCATGGACTCAAGCACCTTCTGGCATAGGCACGAAGAACTTCTATCCCTTCAAGTTCCACGTTGGTAGCGATAAATATCCGGTTTTCAGTGAGCCCCTTGTCATTCTCAAACCGGCTCCAGACAACCCGAACTTTCTGCCCCTTAAGGAACCGGGCACGACAAATTAGGGTGCGGTAACGTACAGTACGAAATCTGCCGTACATCCATACTATTACCCTGTCTTCTGGCAGTTTTTCCACCTCTGCGGCTATCATTTTGGATACTTTTTTGGACGACCTCGTTTCTTAACAGTAATCGCAGGGGGCAATGCATACAGAGCCCGATTCGATGGTATTTGACCAATCACCCAGCCCATATCTATAGCGGGTTGCATCAGTGTCCAGTTCATATACCAGCAGTCGGCAAGCAGCCGCAAAGCTCGTTCCTGTACTTCTTGTCGAACCACCTTGAGCATGGCAACTGCGATTCTCAGTTTGCTGGTATTGCCAGAAGCCGGTGCCGGAAATGAATAACCAGTAAAGACTTCATCCATAGTTCGTTCAAATACCACAGCCAAAGACACCCAGCATTGTCCCCAGATATAAGTAACGGTTACGTTTTTTACTGTGTTGATGGTGGGTACGGCAAGCCGGAGCTTTATCAGAAAAGCGTTCGATTACCCAGTCATCAAGATCCAAAGTACCTTTTGAACATACCCGCCAAGGCGACATGCCAGTGTTTCCACCGCCACTTACCTTGGGAGAGCCAGTGGTGGTAGCTGCTCCACACACACTGAAAGTTAATAGACCAGCCTGTGGCAGCCCGGATAAACACGCCCAACAGTTCACAGAAGGTCGGAGGAGCTCCCGGAGGATCACTAAAAGTGATCGCGGCTGTTTTTGATAACGTCCGCGAGTTATTTTAGAAATATGACAAAAAGCGCCCCAAAGCTGCTATCAAAGCCAAACAGGTCAGCAATATAATCAAACAGGCAGAGCGCTACACCAAGGAATGAGCTGGCTACCGCCATATTGGCAAACCACTGCAATACGGAAGAAATGTTTACATTCAGACCAGACCCAGAGAGCGCACCAAGCATATCGCCAATATTACCACCGGCAGCAATAATGGCAGGAAATGCTTCGCGCGGCAGGTTTCCGAAAAAGCTGAACTGCCATAGCGCGTAAAACGCCAAAGCCAGCAATGAGCCAGTCAACAGAGCAAATCTTACTTTTTGACCATCCTTATTCAGATAGCGAGTGATACTGGGCACTGCGGTTTGCATACCAAAGCTAACCGTCAAAAAGCCCAATGCACCAAAAGAGAAAGGAAATGCCTCAGAAAATGATAATCCCGGCATCAGGTAATCTGAAGAAGCATTACCCAACAGCCCACTCACACTCCACAAAAAGGTAATCACCATCCCGCCAACAAGCGCTGTACTTACACGATCAACAGCACGAGTACCGGTCATCACAATAGCAGAAAGCACCAAGGCAAAAACAAAGCTGGCCATAGGTGGCGACAAAGATATGCCATCTACCACCCCCAGTGAATAGGTAATAATTGAGCTGCCGCCGGAGATGTAAGCGTAAGTCAGGATATAGCAGAGAAAGGCAACAGAGGCGCCATTAACAACACGACCAATAGAACCAATAGTTCCCTCTGCAATAGAGTCAAAACTAGCGCCCAGTGGAAAGCGCAGATTAGCTTCAAGTAAATAGAGTGCAGCGCTGTACATGCAATACCAGGTAAAGACCATCATCAGCATGGAGTAACCAAACCAGAGACCGCTGGTAGCTACTGGCAGTGAAAACATACCGGCACCAATCGCGGTTCCGGCAACGATCACCATTCCCCCAAGGACTGAACCCTGCTTCCCTGCAGAATCCGCAGAACTTTCCGTTATAACTGCTTCAGACATTATTATTCCTACTGCTTCATGGAACTTTTTAATTAGCTCAAGGCTGTTTAGTTCGCTCAAGACTATTTTAATAGAGACTCTGGCTATTTAGATTTGTTCAATCATTGCCATTTCAGTATCAGATAACGTTTTCAGATAATTTGAACAACGGGTCACCTTGGTAATGCTCACCCCGATCCGCCTGGCAATTTCTCTCTGAGACTCTTCTCCAGAAAGCAGGGCCTGCATAATGCCCAGCCTCGACCCTATTGCCTCCCGCTCTTCTTGAGTAAGCAGCACCCCCATTACTTCATGGAGTGCTTCCACATCCTGCTGTCCCTTCAGCAGTTTGATCACCTGAAACCAGAACTCAGTTTTCATGCCTTGCTCAATTTACCCAACCATCTGTACTGGTGCAACAGTACAAAAGTACACACATTGTCGATATTACGGAAAATACTAATAACTGCATCTAAAATAATCAGAATCTCAGACTCTATTTACCAGGGCCTGTTGACTCAAAAAATCGAATTTTTCGCACAAAAAAATGTCCAAGCGCTCAATACCCAAAACTAATCACTAAAAAGCGGTTTGTGGCCAGCACATGGTTTCAAGCCTTCTTAATTTTGAAAGGTGTATTTCCTTAACTCTTTCCCTAGCTCTTTTCTTACAAACAAAGGTTGAAAATCCTGTGAATCAATTTATCAACACCGTCACTTTGAGTGCGATACTTACACTGATAGCTTTTCCATTCACAGCAACTGGAGAAGACAGCACGCCCCCCATAGAAACCAGTGAACATCAATTTTCATTCTTCGGAGCCACTGGATACACCCTTGAAAAACACTCCGATGCACCACCGGTCATTACCGTTCACTTTGACCACTGCATTGGCTCCACCCTGGCCAGAGAAAAAAGAATGGCCAAGGGCATTCTCATTGGACGTGATCGGGTCCTTGCTCCAGCTGATTATTTTATCGATCCATGTTCTCCTCCTATTGTGTTACCTGAAAAAACCTCACAAACATCAAACCATTATTTTTGTCACGATCAACGTATTAAAAAGATTTCTCATCTGTCTCTAATACCAGAGAACAAACCAGAACCAGAAAGCGACACTGAAGATGACGAAGCCAGACAACGAGCGAGGTTAGCCGCTCCGAGAATCATCAGAGTGTTAAATGCGTTGAATTTTGATGGAACCTCAACGGTTGATGCCCTTCTATGCCATAGAACAGAAAACGGGGTAATCAATCCCAAACCTGCAGTTGCCGTTCTTTCTCTGAGTAAAAGAGGCGCTGGGGCAATACCAACAGATATCACAACGGCAACAATAACCGAAAGCAATCAGGACTTCGAAGGTGACTATTCAGTTTCAAACTCTCTACTGCTTAGAAACCAGATGCACTTTTATAATGAAGGAACCGAGGCCAAACCGGGCGCCAATACGGTAGCTCAGCTCATTGAAGCAGCCAGGCAAATACAGCTGACAGAAGAGAGTAACGGAAACCAGAAGTTTGATGCGCAGCCTGCTTCATTCATTACCCACAAGAATGGAAAATATCACCTCAAGGCCCTTGTTAATGACTGGGAGATGATCGATGAATTTCCATCGCTATACGATCTTCCTGATTATCCTCAGAGACACCCTTACATCAGCAAACTCTGGAAAGGCACAAGCCCATTCACAGGAACCATTGGCCATACTTTAGGTATGAAAAGCATTCCCGGCATGACTGGTGCTGCCGGAGGCCTTCTGGCAACCGTAGAAATAGCGAGCACAGCCACGCTCTTTTATTTTATTGCCAGCTACCTCTCATCTTCCCCCTATGTCTATACCGCTATGAAGTTTGGACTGGGACTCATTGCAGCCAATGGCTTCTATCGCTGGGTAACGACTGAATACTAAGGGTTTCACACCCGCCTGTTTCACGAAAAGGGCCTTCATACAACAAAGAAGCAATTAACAATATGCAGGGCAATAAAAACAACTACATTTGATGGACTGCATTCTTAAGCTTATGGATCACTAGATGTCAGACAGAAGTATAACCGTGGGAATCGTTTGTGGAGGCCCCTCTCCTGAAGCCAATGTATCAAGACTTTCTGCCGGGCGCATAAGCCTTCCGCTGGAGAAAAACTACCAAAAAGTGGTGACACTTGAACTGGATCGAATGCTTCCAGCCAACCTGATCCATCATCAGGTTGATGTAGTTTTTCCTGTTGCCCACGGTCCAATGGGGGAGGATGGATGTCTTCAGGGGCTCCTTGAAGTCATGGGCATCCCTTATGTTGGCTCAACAGTTCTGGGAAGCGCCTGTGCTCTCGATAAAGTCACGACCAAACGCATTCTGCAAGCGGCAGGCATTCCCATGGCAAAAGATTGCGTTGTATCCCGAAAGGCCCCCTTAAACCTGTCCGTCACTCACTGCCTCGAAACTCTGGGTGAAAAGGTCATAATAAAGCCCTTTGCCCAGGGGTCTGGCATCGGTATTCAATTTGCTCAAGGAGAAAGGGAGCTGACAGAACGACTCAGAAGTGGCTTTGAAAAAGATGAGCAGCTGCTTGTGGAGACATTTATTCATGGCAAAGAAGTCACAGCCGGTGTACTGGAGCTGGACACCACACAAGTACTTCCAGCCACAGAAATAATTACGCCCGATAATGCATGGTACGACTATACCCACCGCTACACCCCCGGCCTCAGTGAGCATATTATTCCCGCCCGCATTTCTGACGACCAGAAGAAAAGAGTACAGGAAATAGCCCTACAGGCTCACCAGCTGGTTCGCTGCCGGGATATCAGCCGATCAGACTTTATTGTGCCCCAGAACGGGGAGCCAATCTTTTCAGAGATCAACAACCTTCCGGGTATGACACCAACCAGCTTGTTTCCTGATGGAGCAAGGCATGCCGGAATAGAGTTTGAAGCGCTGATATGCAGGCTGATTGATCACGCCATGCTTCGAAAAGAAAAACAGTTTGATAAAAATGAATACTGGCCAATCCCTGAGTTGAATGTATCAATTCAGTAACCGGTTTTATTCAAATCAAAAGCAGCCTCTCAGGCTGAAAAGGTATGCAATTCCTGCACAGCTTTGGATCGTTTGCCGTTCAAAGCTTCAGGCGTAACACGAATAGACTCATCAATAACGGCATCTATTTTTTGCCGCTCAGCGACAGAAGGCTTGGTTAACACATAATTAACCACGTCTTTGCTATTTCCCGGATGACCGATACCAAGACGGAGTCGCAAGAATTCACGGTTATTACCAAGGGATGAAATAATGTCCCTGAGACCATTATGACCGCCATGACCACCGCCCTGCTTCAGCCGACCAACACCCGCAGGCAGATCCAGCTCATCATGGACAACAAGAATAGACTCAGGAGGGATTTTGAAAAAAGTTGCCATAGCGCCAACGGCCTGACCACTTCGATTCATAAAAGTTGTGGGGTTAAGCAGGCGAACTTCCTGTCCACCTATTTGTAGTCGAGCAGCCATTCCGAAGAATTTTTTCTCCGGCTGCAAGATCGCACCATGGCTTCTTGCTAACTGCTCAACGTACCAGAAGCCGGCATTATGACGGGTGTCTTCATATTGTGCTCCAGGATTTCCCAGCCCCACAACCAGTCGAATCGACTCTTTGGAGGATAAGAGCTCCGAAGATTTTGCCATAATGCCATCGCCTCCTTATACTTACTCTTCGCCAGCTTCTTCAGCAGACGCTTCAGACTCTTCGTCAGAAGCACCGCGAGTAGCCTGAACACTGGCAATATCCAGATCCTGACCGTGAGCGATAACTTCAACGCCTGCAGGAATAGTCAGATCGCTCAGGTGAACGTGACCACCCAACTCAACCTTAGCCATGTCTACTTCGATGAACTCAGGCAGGTCACCTGGCAGACACTTGATTTCGATGTCCACACGGTTGTGCACGATAGCACCACCAGCCTTCACACCCACACACTCTTCTTCGTTCAGGAAGTGCAGAGGAGCATGAGTAGTGATTTCATGGTCTGCATCAACGCGCAGGAAGTCCATGTGCATGGCGAACTCTTTAGCAGGATGACGCTGCAGGTCCTTCAGGATAGCCTGCTGCTTGGCACCGTCAACAGTCAGAGTCAGAACCTGAGAGTAGAACGCTTCAACTTCCAGAGCCTTACGAATAGCCTTACCTTCCAGAGTGATCTGGACAGGCTCTGCTTCACCACCGTAGATGATAGCAGGCACCAGGTCAGCACGACGCAGGCGGCGGCTCGCACCCTTCCCAATATCCTTACGCGCTGTTGCGTTTAATACGATTGCTTCAGACATGTTTATCTCCAATAACCCATCGCCGCCTTGCGACCAGGCACGATAGTGCTCTTTAAAAGAGCTTCAAACAGAATCCCCCAAAGGGATTCAAAGGTGCGATATCATACCGGCATGACGTAAAAAAGCAAAATAAGTTTCCCGCATCGAACTGGGTATTTACTGAAAATCATTCTTTTAAAATCATTGTTCCCGCGACAGCATCACCGAGCGATTCAAAAGCCCATAACCATCAAACGCAATACGTATGCTCAGCAAAATATTCAACACCGCACAAATCACCATACTGCTGGCTATACCCAGCATGATCATAACCTGATAGATCACAGCCTCCACAGGCTCTGCCCCACCCAGAATCTGCCCTGTCATCATACCTGGCAAGGCTACCAGCCCCAAGGTCGTCAGCGTGGCCACCACCGGATTCAAGGCAGCCTGCAGCGCATCCCGAATAAAAGGCTGCAATGCTTCATAAAGACTGGCGCCTAATAGCAGGTCAGCCATAAACTGCTCATACCGTTCGCTGACAGCACTGTAAAAGCGCTCAAGCACCAGAATATTTCCTGTCAGACAATTCCCAAGAAGCATCCCCGCCAGCGGAATAAGGTATCTTGTCTGATACCAAGGTTCTGGCTGCACAACCAGAATCATTCCACCAAGAACCAGTCCAACGCCCACTAAAAGGCTGAACTGAGAAATCCAGAACAGATGCCCCCTGGACATTTTCGCCCTGGTTAAGATATGAAGGTTGGCAATAGTTAGCATAACCAAAAGCCAGACAGCATTAAGCCACAGGCTATCCTGATCAAAAAGAAACTTAAGATAGATACCAATAAGCCCCAACTGCAACGTCATCCGAGCCACACCAATAGCAAGCCCTTTAACCAGACTCCTGAGACCAAGCCACCACAACAAGGCTCCGGGAAGCAGAAGAACACTATAAAACAACGCCAACTGAACCAAACCGACAGCACCACTTCCACTCATACGATGCCCACCTTTTTATTATCTTCAGTACTCCCCTTAAATTCACCAACCCTGCCATTGGCCACCAGCACCCTGCGCTGGCAATGATCAATCCAGCGAAAGTCATGGGAGGCTGAAATAACGGTAAACTCATTGGACAACAACAGCGCATCAACGACCTGCCGACAGGCCTCATCATCCAAAGCCGATGTTGGCTCATCAGCCACCAGAATCTTTCTCCCTGTCATCAAGGCACGAATAATAGAAACCCTCTGTCGCTGCCCTCCTGATAACATGTCACTGAACGTTGAAAGTATCTCCTTCTCAAGACCAAAACGGGCAAACCAATAACCAGCAACATCGTGATCAAAGGCACTTCCACCCCAGGCCTTCCAACCAAAAGGGCGCCTGAGATAATCAAGTACCGTTTCCTTACTAACCTCAGGCTGTTGGGGTATATACGCAACCACCCGCCTTAATGCTTTAAGCACCGACTCATTGACCAGCTGCCCCTGAAACCAGTACTCCCCCCTGCACACATGATGCCCACCCAGCAACGCCTTCAACAATGTGCTTTTCCCACCCCCGGAGGGACCATGAAAGACCAGACTTTCTCCCACCTCTATGGTTAAATCCACACCAGAGAGCAGAGGCATCCGGGTATCCCCCACATACCCCCCTTTAAACTGACAAAGCACTCTTGGCTCACTCATGGGGCTCACACAAATATCAGAAGTCGATATTTATGAACGTTATTTGAATCTCTTATGAAAGAAAAGATATTAAGAAAACTTTTTTTGGGCTTTATCCAGATACATATTCTCAGGCATGCAAACCAGGAACCTTTTTTCGGTGCCTGGCTGATCGAGCACCTGAACGACCATGGATACAAAATCAGCCCCGGAACCATCTACCCTCTTCTGCACAAAATGGAAGAAGAAGGGCTGATCACAAAAAAAGTTACGGTCACTGATGGTCGACAGCGCAAGTATTACCACATCACACTATTGGGACAGAAAATATTATCTGAAGCCAATGGAAAAATTCAGGAGCTGGCAAAAAAAATGGAAGATTGAATACACAGCAGCTGCTACCCCCGTATACCGGGTAATACTTCGAACCAACATTTAGGCTCTGTTAACATAAGGCTTCAAACTCAGTGACTCGTAAAGCCGCTTTCCACAAGGCGAACTGGTTCAGGTGTAGTGGGGTTCTACATCAAAACCAGTTCAACGAAGCTGGAAGGCGGCTTTACGAGTCATCCGAAGGGCTCAATCCAGAACGCTTCTGCCATTGTTGCAAGAACTTGAAAGACGTGAGTATTCCTGCGTTCTTGCGCCTAACCAGAAGCATTCTTGATTGAGCTGAGCAAGGATACTTATGCCAACAGAACCTAGGGTGTCCTTTTTTTATGCCTGATACTTAATGCCTCTATGAAGTTTAATGATCGTTAGAAATAATTTATTATGGAAGGGCTTTTCTCCTTCCGAGATAAAGGACATCTTCGGATTTTTGCTTATGCGGGGATTTACACTCTTTTACTTCGCTTGCAATAAAAGGGTCGAGTATGGCTGAAACCCTTAGATTGGTTTGTTCAACATTGCTCATGCATGATCACTGTCAGTTTTTCAGGAAAGACGCTCATTATAATAGATGGTCATGCAAATGGATGATTTTAAGTGGCTCTTGCTGAAAGATAAGTGCATTTCGTTGTCTGGTTAGCGCCTTGTTGTTGCGTCATTCAAGCTTAGGGATATCGAGTTATCCAATATCGCACCAGATGGTCTACTCTTTTTGGCTCTGCACTCTCAAGTTTGTTGCTTTTTGATGCGGAAATTTCCAAGCGCATAGCCGAAACAAGAATGTCATACAGACAGACAAAAAAGGCACCCATCTCTGAGCGCCCCTTTAAATAACAACCCAGCTCAGAACTTACTGAAACATCGCACTGATAGATTCAGCATTACTGATGCGACGCACAGACTCAGCCAGCAGAGGAGACATATCCAGCTGACGAATCTTATCAAGCGCCTGTGCAGCAGGACTCAGAGGAATAGTATTGGTAACGACCAGCTCATCCAGCTCAGAATTTGCAACATTCTCCAGCGCACGTCCGGAAAGAATTGGGTGCGTACAATAGGCGTAAACCGCCTTGGCACCTTTTTGCTTCAATGCTGCCGCTGCCTGACAGAGCGTACCCGCAGTATCTACCATATCATCAACAAGAATACAGGTGCGTCCGGAAACATCACCGATGATGTTCATAACTTCACTCTTATTCGCTTCCGGACGACGCTTGTCAATAATGGCCAGATCAGAGTTCAGACGCTTGGCTACTGCACGAGCACGAACCACGCCACCATGATCAGGTGACACCACCATCACATCACTGTAATCACGGCGCTCAATGTCATCGAGAAGAATGGGTGAACCATAAACGTTATCAACCGGAATATCGAAGAAGCCCTGAATCTGGTCTGCATGCAGGTCTACCGTCAACACACGATCCACACCCACACCAGCAATCATATCCGCAACCACCTTGGCGCTGATAGCCACACGACTGGAGCGGGGACGACGATCCTGACGGGCATAACCAAAGTAAGGCAGCACAGCGGTAACACGTACAGCAGAAGAACGACGCATGGCATCTGCCATCACCAGCAGTTCCATCAGGTTGTCATTGGTCGGCGCACAGGTTGACTGGATGATAAACACATCCCGACCACGAACATTTTCCTGAATTTCTACGGCACATTCTCCATCACTGAAGCGGCCGACATAAGCCTTGCCAAGTGGGATATGCAGGTGATTGACAACTTTATGAACCAAATCCGGATTTGAGTTGCCGGCAAACACCATCATTTTCGACACGGGAAATTACCTTGCTTGGATACTGGGCGTAGGTGGAAAAATCGATTACAAAGAGGGGGATCAGACAACAAACTGTCTGAAAATCTAGCATAAGCCGACACGAGGGAATGGCTTTCGGTATAACAAGGCACACGCATGAAACTCTGCATGAAGAGCTGGCTGGGGTGGAGGGATTCGAACCCCCGCATGTCAGGATCAAAACCTGATGCCTTACCGCTTGGCGACACCCCAGTAAATCTCTCTATCAATCCGTGCACAATCCAGGCCGACTTATCATAGTTAACATCAAAACAGCCATGAGCAACAACAGTCATGAGCAGAAAAAGCGCAAGCGTTACACCATCACGGGGTAACCTGCATGCTGCAAAGCTGTATGCAGCGGCGAACGATTAATGCCGTGCGCCACAAAGCTGTGTAGCTTTGATGTGTCATCCGCAATCTCAGGACGAGAAACGTTAAGAGACAGTTCAGCCTGTGCCGCTAACGCCTGTTCGCGACTGGCAAACCGGGCAAATACTGATGCCCCCGAACCACTCATTATGGCCCGCCCGATGCTCGAATCTGCGAGATTATCCAACAGAGAGAGCGTTTTATCAACCTCGGGATACAGTGCGCGAACCAGAGGCTCGAAATCATTTCGCCGCTGTTGCTTCGAACCCTGATCTAGAGCGGCGCCCCCTCGATCAAAAACGTCGCAAACTCTAATCGGCAATGAATCTCTTGTCAAATCACGGTGACCATACATAGCGGCAGTATTAACGTGCACATCAGGTACAACAATAAGAAACCAGTCTTCCCCAGGCTCTACCGGCGTAAGAACCTCACCAACCCCTTCTGCAAAAGCACTATGCCCACGCACAAAAACCGGAACATCGGCTCCCAGCCTCAACCCAAGTTCCGCCAGCTGATCAATAGCAAGACCCAATTCCCATAGCGCATTAAGCCCCAGCAGGGCAGTCGCTGCATTTGAGCTCCCCCCACCCAGGCCACCGCCCATGGGCAACTGCTTGTCCAGAAGGATACTTACTCCCTGCTGACACCCGGTCTCCTGCTGAAGAAGGCGGGCAGCTCTGACAATCAGATTATCCTCTGGAGCCACACCATCGAGATCGGAAACCAGGCTGATACCTGAATTGCTTAAGGTAAACGTCAGTCGATCACCAAAATCCAGAAATTGAAAAAGCGTTTGCAAATTGTGATAGCCATCTGATCTACGACCAATAATATGAAGAAACAGATTCAATTTGGCCGGGGCTGGCAACACCAATTCTGTCAGCATCCAGAAGACTCCAGAAAAACATTGTTATGCTAAAAAGCTGGTAATAATGACTTGTAAATCCTATCGGGGAAAGTCCAGTAACCCTCTAAAACTGCCAGTTGTTTGCCATAAAGCTCAGATCGACGTCGCCATGGGCAACCTTCAACTTTGCAGGTAATCGTAATGACTTATTAAATCCATATTGCTGATAAACAACTGTCCAACCCTGTTGTTCAATTTTTTCAGGGTAACCCAGATTATTCAGTTGAATCAGAGCATTACTGCCCGGAGCCGGAAGCCCCCTGACCCAATACCTTAGATTACTGACTGGAAACTGCAACCCGGTCAGAGAATAAAGAAGTACTTCAGGCGATGGGCCATAACGGGTTTCATCCGATGCAGTAACTGTTACCCCTCCCCGGTCTCCTGACACACGGGCAATCGCAGCACCAAAAGGCCCATCAAGAAACAGTTTGTACTGATCCCCCTGCTGCTGCCAGTCAAGGGACATTGTGCCTGACCGCCCCGGCACCCTGAGATTAAGACGCCCAGTCATCTGCCAAACCTGAAGCTGACTCAAACGCTCACGGTGAAACTGCCAGCGCAGCTCTCTCTCTTCATCGCTTACTTGTCTGTCCGTGTCAACGGATCGGGAAGCACAACCAGCAAGGATAAAAAGTGACAGAACCAGCAAAACTCTTAAACCAGAAAAGGATTTATCAACATCCATACCAATAAACACCAAGCAGCCATAAGCTAAAAGTGCCGCAGCCCCCGAACCATGAAAATTGCCACAGTGCCGGAAATAGCGACGTTTTCATAGTAAAAATTACTGTGCCGTACTGACCGTTTCCGATTGATCCTCAAGACCAGCCCTTGTCAGGCGGTCCATCGTATCCTGTAAGATCTGACTGTCAGGACTTTTCTGCAGGGCTTCCGCCCATAGAGACCTGGCCGCTTCACGCTCCCCCTTGACCCAGAGAACCTCACCCAGGTGCGCAGCTATTTCAGCATCAGGAAACTGAGTGTATGCCATCCTCAAGTACTTTTCTGCCTGCTCAAAGTTCCCAAGGCGAAATTGAACCCACCCCATACTGTCCAGAATAGCCGGATCCTCACTGTTCAAACCATAAGCCTGCAAGATAAGCGCTTCCGCCTCTTTATATCGATCTGTTCTGTCAGCAAGGGTATAACCCAGGGCATTCAAAGCAGCAGCGTTTTCCGGATCAAACTCCAGAATAAAGCGCAAATCCTTTTCCAACCCTACAAGATCGTTCAGTTTTTCATAAACCATTGCTCTTGAATAAAGAAGGCTTACCGACTCAGGATTCGTTTTCAGCGCCCGTTCAAAAAGCATTAGCGCCTTATTGAGCTGACGATCATTAACCAAAAGCTCCCCTTCCAACAGAAAAAGGGACTCCATTCGTGCGGGATTGCGATTTCTTGCCTCACCTACATGGGTTAGCGCTTCATCCAGCTTACCCTGCTCAACCAGCATCTGGGTCATTGCTACTTGCGCAGCCATAAACTCCTTCCCCGGACCAACCGCGAGGTAATGCTCTTTTGCTTCTGAATACTTTTTCTGCTTTTCACCTAAACGGCCAAGATAGTAATGAGCCGTATTATTTCGTTCACCAATTGCCAACAGTTGCTGAAAGTATTCCTCAGCCTCCTGCTCCATGCCATTTTCCAATGTAATAAGCGCTAACGATAATACAATGTCACTATCCTCAGGAGCCCGTTCAAGCAAAACTTCAAACTGCTTCCTTGCCAGATCCAGCTTACCCGCGTGAACCAGAACCCTGCCATACAGCAATCGAAGCCGGTTTTTACCGGGATGACGCTGAACCGCTTCAGAAAGCATCACTTCAGCTTCGGCATCACGCTTCAGCTTGTTCAGGGCACGCCCTTTTACCATCATGGCTGGAACAAAATCACGTTCCTGTTTCAATAACTGATCAGCTACAGACAGGGCTGACTCATATTCCCCGGCCTGCTGCAGAAGAATAGCCTTACCCAGCGGTATCACACGAAAGCCTGGATATACCGCTATAAGCTCATCAAACTGCCTGATAAGGCGGCTCCGGGTCTCCTGACCATTTTCTCCACTCAAACTGCCCGCTGCACTGGCAAGCACATCAAAACCAGGACTCCCACCCAGAGAGAGCTGCGTTTTCATCTGCTCAAAAGCCTTATCAAACTGACCTGCATAAACCAGCTCGAGGGCTGAACCATGCAATGCATCCAGGTTTTCTGGCTGTAATTCAACCCATAACAAAGATGCATCGAGTGCTGCCTGTCGTGCACCAACAAAAACAGCGATCTGATACGCACGCTGAGCGACACCGGCATCCCGGGTTTTATGCGCCTGTTTCAAATAATTTCCCAGCGCCAGATCATAACGCTGTCGCTGCCCCCCCACTTCAGCTACCAGCAGGTCATAAAGTGTCTCAGCCTCAAATGGAGTGACCGGCTCTTTTTCCTGAACCTGTTGGTTCTGGTTCTCAACAACAATCGCAGCACCTTCTTGCTGAACATTCTGACTGGCGCAACCAAAAAGAAAAAAAGCAAAGGCAACAGGAAGTGATTTACAGTTTTTTATAAGAGCCTCAGCCCCTTTTTTAACAGTCTCAGCCCTGATGGTCATTCTGGTCATGGATGGTATGCCCTTTCCCCTTACCTGGTTGATAAATGCAGTCGCTCTATGGATTCATTCCAATTGATAAGCAGATATAGATCTCATGCCCAAACAACCTTGAGCAAAAAAAAGAGCCACCCCTCACCAAAGACCAACAAACTGTGCAAAATATCCTTTAAAAAAACATGAAGAGAGTTTGCAGTTGCAAGCTTTCCATTGCAGAATTGATCGGCCGAAACACCTATCAATCCAGCAACCTTCTGAAAGATTCTCTCTCCCTGCTTTGGTCAGAGTCTGAATCTGTCGGCTGCGATTGAGGCATCGGATATGGCAATAAGCCAGAAAAACCATGAACAGGATTTGCAAAACGCTCTAGCAGCCATGAGCGGAAAATGTCAGGCATATTAAACCCTGAGCCGGGAAAATCCCATAGAGACATTTTCCAATTAAAAGCTGAGCCGCCTCTTGTATGGCAGCCAATCTATAGTAGCAGTGAACCAGGACAGCAACAGAGGTCTGATGGGGTATATTACCGCCGGTATCAATCACAGGACAGCACCAATCACTTTGAGGGAACAGGTTGCCTTTTCTGCTGACCAGCTACCCGATGCACTCCAAAATGCCAGAGCACACACAGGCATTGAAGAAATTGCCATCCTGTCTACCTGTAACCGAACCGAAATCTATTGTGCACTCCACAGCTCTGCAGCTGAAGCTATTGAGATGTACTACGGCAAGTTGATTGACTGGCTAACCCATTATCGTCAAATCAATAGCCGTCAAATCAACAGCCATCAGACCAACAGTAAACTGCTGGCAGAGCACGCTTACCTTTTTTACGACAAGGAGGCTGTACGCCACCTGATGCGTGTCGCCTGTGGACTCGACTCAATGGTTCTGGGTGAGCCCCAGATCCTGGGACAGCTGAAGTCTGCCTACGCCAGTGCCCAGGAATCAGATACCGTCGGCCCGGCACTGAATCGCCTGTTTCAACACAGCTTTACCACCGCCAAACAGATTCGAACCGAAACCGCCATTAATGAACAGCCCGTATCCGTTGCTTATGCTGCGACCCGGCTGGCAAAACAGATTTTCTCCGATCTCAGTGAAAACACTGCTTTACTGATAGGTGCTGGTGAAACCATTGAGCTCACCGCCCGCCACCTTTGCCAGCAAGGAGTATCGAATATCATTGTGGCTAACCGGACCCTGGAGCGGGCCAGACTTCTAACCGATCGTTTCGGAGGTCGACCGGTACTTCTCTCTGATTTGTCACAGGTACTGTATGAAAGTGACATCGTCATCAGCTCTACCGCCAGCCCCATACCGGTGCTTGGCAAAGGAGCCGTTGAGCGGGCACTAAAGCAGAGAAGGCATAAGCCTATGTTCATGGTGGATATTGCGGTTCCACGGGATATTGAGCCAGAGGTCAGTGAGCTGGCCGATGTTTTCCTCTATACCGTTGATGACTTACAGGATGTCATTGAAGATAACCTGCAACAAAGAAAAGATGCTGCGCGCAAGGCTGAGCGAATGATAGAGGCTGATACGTTTGAATTTATGACCCGTATGCGCTCCCTTGATGCCGTTAACCTCCTGCGCAATTACCGCCAGAGCACCGAAGCCATGCGTGATCAGGAATTGGAAAAAGCAATGCAATGGCTGGCCAGAGGCGCTAACCCGGAAGAAGTACTGCAACAGTTTGCCCGCTCTCTCACCAACAAGTTTATGCATCAGCCCAGTGTCCAGCTGAAGAATGCAGCGGCCATGGGCCAGCAGGAAAAACTGGAATGGGCAGAAAAACTTCTGGGTCTGGATAGCAACCAGAAAACAGACTCAACTCAGGACGCCTGATCACGTTCTGAATCCACCTTTTTATATAGAAACCTTTTGCAGACATCATGAAAGAGTCCATCCTTGTAAAGCTGGAAAACCTCAGCGAACGCTTTGAAGAGCTTTCCGCACTGTTAAGCGACCCGGGGGTCATTGGCAACCAGGACCAATTCCGAAAATTCTCCCAGGAATACGCAGAACTGGAACCCGTGGTAAAAGCCTTCAAAGAGTATGATCAGCTCCTCAGCGACAAGTCTGAAGCCGAGGCCATGATGGCCGAAGGTGACCCGGATATGATTGAGCTGGCCCAGGAGGAGCTGCAGAGCTGCGAAGAGCAGCTGCCAGAGATGGAAAAAAATCTGGAAGTTCTGCTGCTTCCCAAAGACCCACGGGACGGCCTGAATACATTTCTGGAAATCCGTGCCGGTACGGGCGGTGATGAAGCGGCCATTTTTGCTGGCGACCTGTTCAGGATGTACTCCAGATATGCTGAAAAACGTGGCTGGCGAATTGAAGTCATCAGCGCCAGTGATGGCGAACATGGCGGCTACAAAGAAATCATCACCCGTGTTATTGGCAGCGATGTCTACGGGCGTATGAAGTTTGAATCCGGTGCACATCGCGTTCAGCGGGTACCAGAAACCGAATCACAGGGAAGAATACACACATCTGCATGCACTGTTGCGGTCATGCCAGAACCGGATGAGCAGCAAGCCATTGAGATCCGCAAGGAAGATCTGCGAATCGATACGTACCGCTCATCCGGTGCCGGTGGCCAGCACGTCAACACCACCGATTCAGCGATTCGAATCACTCACCTGCCAACCGGTATTGTTGTGGAATGTCAGGATGAACGCTCTCAGCATAAGAACAAAGCCAAGGCCATGTCCTGGCTGGGTGCCAAGTTACAGGATGCCCAGGATAGCGCCGCAGCCAAGGAAATCAGTGACACCCGGAAAAGTCTGGTGGGCAGTGGTGACCGCTCTGAACGCATTCGCACCTATAACTATCCACAAGGCCGAGTGACTGATCACCGCATCAACCTGACACTCTACAAGCTATCAGAAATTGTTGAAGGTGAACTGGACCCTGTCATCAACCCACTCTTGCAGGAACATCAGACAGAGCAACTTGCCAGTCTGGCTGGCGAATAATATGAGCAACACCCGAATCGACTCATCTCTGGCAGAAGCATCCCGCATGCTTTCTGCCAGCCCAACCCCTCGACTGGATGCGGAGCTACTGCTGGCCCACGCGCTCAATAAACCACGAAGCTATTTTTTCACATGGCCCGAAGCACTGCTAACCACAGAACAGATAACCAATTTTCAAAACCTTGTTGAACAGCGTAAAGCGGGCATTCCTGTGGCTTATCTAATAGGCCACAGAGAGTTCTGGAGCCTGCAGCTAAAAGTGACTGAAGCAACATTGATACCCAGGCCCGACACTGAGCTTCTGGTGGAATTGGCACTGAAGCAGGATCTATCAAAAGCAACAAACGACATGTTGAAACTCTCAGTTGCCGACCTGGGGACTGGAACCGGAGCCATTGCCCTGGCTTTGGCAAAGGAACACCCTGACTGGAAAGTCACTGCAATCGACAAAAGCCCTGAGGCTCTGGCTGTTGCCAGGGAAAATGCCATCAGCAACAACATAAGCAATGTCGATTTCACAGAAGGCTCCTGGTGCAGCCAACTTGAGGATGCATCCATGGACATGATTGTCAGCAACCCACCCTACATACGCAGTGATGACCCTCACCTGAACGAGGGGGATGTTCGCTATGAACCCATGACAGCACTTATCTCCGGGAGTGATGGGCTAGATGACATCCGCACTATCGCCAGAGAGTCACTCCAAACACTAAAGCCAGGAGGTTGGCTCCTGTTGGAACATGGTTATGACCAGGGTGAAGCCGTTCAAAACATACTTTCTCTGGCAGGTTTCACCCAAGCTCGCACAGAAATGGATCTGGCAGGTCATGATCGCGTCACTCTTGCACAAAAGCGCATGGACTGATGAGCCCCCCTCGGCCCTACAGGCTGAGCCCACACTGCCGCCATAAGTAGTACCCCTTAATACCAAGCAACATTCAGTACATATAAACTAAGTGCCATTTTTTGCCCGTTATGCCAATGTATACTTTTCAACCAGAAAGCAAGGCATAACAACTCTTACGGGCACATTAGTGTAATTGATGGGTACGGGCGGGTAGCTACGGGCAATTGGAGAAAACATGTTTGCCAGACGATTTCATCGCTTTTTGCAGCAAGACTATGCTATTGGCGTACTCCTTTTCATCGCCTCCGCATTGGCGATGTTCGCTGCAAATACTTTTTTTGCTGAGTACTATGACCTTCTGCTGTCCACGCCCATCCGCTTCGCTGTAGGCGCTCTGGATATCCATAAACCATTATTGCTATGGATTAACGATGGTTTGATGGCAATCTTCTTCCTCTTAATCGGCCTTGAGGTAAAACAGGAAGTTCTTCAGGGTGAACTCAGCTCGCCGGCTCAGGTTATGCTTCCAGGCATCGGAGCCATTGGAGGAATGCTGGTTCCCGCACTGTTTTATGTGGCTTTCAACTATACAGACCCCACTGCAATCAAAGGCTGGGCCATTCCTGCTGCAACTGACATCGCCTTTGCTGTAGGCATACTTGCCCTGCTCGGTAAACGGGTACCTGCATCACTGATGACCTTTCTACTGGCCCTGGCGATTATCGATGACCTGGGAGCCATTATCATTATTGCCATGTTCTATACGGAAGACCTGTCACTAGCCTCCATGGGTATTGCAGTAGTACTGCTCGGGGTTCTGGCATTCTTCAATTATCGAGGAGTAACCAAAATCGGGCCCTATATGGCTGTAGGTGCGCTACTCTGGATCTGTGTATTGAAGTCAGGCGTTCATGCTACTCTTGCCGGGGTTCTGCTAGCCTTTACCATTCCACTGAAAGCTGTCGACCGCCGCGGGCGCTCGCCACTCAAAGCGCTGCAACATAGTCTTCACAGCCCGGTTAACTATATTATCTTACCGATATTTGCCTTTGCCAATGCGGGCCTTGAACTCAATGCGGAGCAAATCAAAAGCCTGTTTACACCTATCCCAATGGGGATAGTGACCGGATTATTCCTTGGCAAACAGATTGGTGTCTTCAGTTTCTGCTGGCTGGCCGTTAAATCAGGTCTTGCCAAACTGCCGACTGACTCCAACTGGATACAGATGTACGGCCTGTCAATTCTTTGCGGTATTGGTTTTACCATGAGCCTGTTCATCAGCTCACTGGCATTCGAAGACGCAAGCACCAGCTACCTGATTTCGGACCGCATTGGCGTCTTGACTGGCTCCATCCTGTCTGCAATTTTTGGTTTTTCTGTCCTATATTGGGCTGGACGTAAACGGGTCTGACCCACCTACTCCACCCAAACTAACTTCTGGCCTTCTTCGCTAAGGCCAGAAGCATTTGCCCAGAAGAAAAAGAACCATTGCCACCAACGCCTGTCCAAAAACTGTTAAACTCGCTTTCAATCTATCAACTCTGAAGTACCCCACCTACACAGCCCAAACCAAACCATTGAAAAGGATTTGGCGGTACTTCCCACAAACTTTATAGAGAGCTCATTAGCCCATGGAAAACAGAGGCGTTTTGCTGGTTAACCTGGGGTCACCAGACAGCACATCTGTTGAAGATGTTCGACGATATCTCAATGAGTTTTTAATGGATAAGTATGTGATTGACCTGCCATGGATCATTCGCAGACTCATCCTCAGCCTGTTCATTCTTCCCTATCGCCCGGCCAGATCCGCTGATGCTTATCGAGCCATATGGACCGAGCAAGGCTCACCTCTGATCGCAAATAGTGAGAAGTGTACAAAGCAACTTAGAAATAAAACAAAGGTGCCTGTTGAGTTAGCCATGCGCTATGGCAAGCCCGACATGGCAGAAGCCTTAAGCCGACTGGCAAAACAGCCTGGCATTGAAGAAATTTTACTCTTCCCTCTTTATCCTCATTACGCGATGTCCTCGGTCAAGACAGTGGTTGAACGGGCTAAAACCCTGATCCAGGAGATGGGCATAACCACCCCCCTTCGTGTCCACCCTGTTTTCTATGACCATGACAGTTATATTGAAGCACTGGTAGAAAGTGCCAGCTCCTGGCTGGAAAAGGATTATGACCACCTGATCTTTAGCTATCATGGTGTACCTGAACGACACGTCATGAAAGACGACCCTACTGGCAACCACTGCCTGAAAGACAAGACCTGCTGCCAGAAAACATCCATCGCCCATAAAACCTGTTATCGCCATCAGGTTTACCAGACAACCGAAGCTTTTGTAGAGAAAGCGGGCGTTCCTGTTGATAAATACAGTGTTGGATTTCAATCCAGACTCGGAAAAGCCAAATGGCTTGAGCCCAACACTCTGGATGTTATAAAACAACTGGCTGATCAAGGCGCAAAGAGAGTATTGGTGATTTGCCCCTCTTTTGTTTCGGACTGCCTGGAAACGCTGGAAGAAATCGGCATTGGCGCCAAAGAGGAATTTATTAAAGCCGGCGGTGAATCACTGGAATTGATCCCCTGCCTCAACGACCATCCCGCCTGGGAAAACCTGTTAAAGCAGTGGATAGAGCACCCGCTAACTTATTGATTTCGAGTTATTATGGGCATTAATTATGCCCATAACCTAAATCCATCTTGTATCCATTAAAATCTGCCTTTATAGTACAACTACCTAGCCTATCTACGTAAAAACAACTCTCCCTCAAGAGACGGGCGCAATGAATAGCGTGACGAACTGGCAAAAACAGCATTTTTATAAAAGAAGCCATATAAAAACTTCTAACGAAGCGGGTTTCATCTGCCTGCCAACATTCTTCTTTGTTCCTGCTCGCCTGCTACTCCTACTACTGCCTTAGGGCATATTTATTACCACCTCCCCCAGTACCTGGCCTGAAGGCCCAACAGCAAGCATAACGACTTAAACAGTCGCCTTGCTGCTTAAGATTGCTGCGCGCTCAGAACACATCAGCAGCTTCTATAAAAATTCGATCAGCCTTTCGGATAGCAAAGGCAAGGGATATACCATGAACAACAATCAGGTCATTATTTTCGATACCACCTTACGGGATGGCGAGCAAAGCCCCGGCGCCGCAATGACCCGGGATGAGAAGTTGCGAATTGCCAGAACACTGGAAAAACTGCGTGTAGATGTTATTGAAGCCGGCTTTGCCATGGCCAGCCCTGGCGATTTTGAGGCGGTTAAAGCGATTGCCTCGAACATCACTGAAAGCACAGTCTGCAGCCTTTCCCGAGCACTGGAAAAAGACATTGACCGGGCAGCAGAAGCATTAAAGCCTGCCAAAAGAGGTCGAATTCATACCTTTATCGCCACCTCCCCCATCCACATGCAACATAAGCTGTGCATGGATCCGGAGGATGTGATCAAGCAGGCGGTTTTTGCTGTTAAAAGAGCCCGAAACCAGATTGATGACGTAGAATTTTCCTGTGAAGATGCGGGACGATCCGAAATAGACTTTTTGTGCCGTATTATTGAGGCCGCAATTGATGCCGGGGCCAGAACCATAAACATCCCCGACACCGTCGGTTATGCCCTGCCCCACCAGTTTGGTGAAACCATCAAAACGCTGATCGAACGCATCCCCAATGCTGACAAAGCCATTTTCTCTGTGCACTGTCACAACGACCTCGGTCTGGCCGTTGCCAACTCTCTGTCAGCTGTCGTGAATGGCGCCCGTCAGGTCGAATGCACGATTAACGGCCTGGGTGAAAGAGCGGGTAACGCCTCCCTCGAGGAAATTGTCATGGCACTCAAGACACGTGCTGATAGTCTGGGTGTTACAACCGGTATTGATACCACACAGATTGTGCCAGCCTCACGACTGGTTTCATCCATTACCGGCTTCCCTGTTCAACCCAACAAGGCCATTGTTGGGGCAAATGCGTTTGCCCACGAATCAGGAATCCATCAGGACGGCGTTCTGAAACACCGTGAAACCTATGAAATCATGCGCGCTGAAGATGTTGGCTGGAATACCAACCGCCTGGTGCTTGGCAAACTGTCTGGCCGTAATGCGTTCAAAACCCGCATGGAAGAGCTGGGTATATCCTTCAATAGTCAGGAAGAACTGAACGATGCTTTCCAGCGCTTCAAGGTATTAGCGGATAAAAAGTCAGAAATTTATGACGATGACCTCCAGGCCCTGGTCAGCGATGCCAGAAGCGCTAATGAACTGGTCGAGAAATATAAGCTGATCGACCTCAATGCAGGCTCAAGAATTGGAAACACGCCGGAAGCGACCATCACTATTGAAATCAATGGTGAAAAGCAGGTGGTAACCAGCGGGGGCGATGGCCCAGTGGATGCAATATTCAAAGCCATCGAAAAGTCGGCAAACTCTCAGGCTAAACTGGCTCTTTATAATGTCAGCGCGATCACATCCGGCACCGACTCCCAGGGTAAAGTGTCTGTCCGCCTTGAGAAGAACGGGCAGATTGTGAATGGTTCAGGTGCTGATACCGACATTGTCATTGCGTCAGCCAAGGCCTACATCCATGCGCTTAATTTGCTGGAAGCGGATATCACCAAGGCCAACCCACAAACCGGCCCTGTTTGACTGCAGGTACCGGATTAAAATGCCAACCGTTATTTTCGGTGGTACTATTGGCATTTTAACCTTTTCAACGCTCATGATGAGCAAACATTGAGAGCGGGCATGCAGGGCGAAACTATTGATCAACCATCACAATCTGGCGATGAGCAGGCTATCAACAACCAGGCTTTGAAAGACCAAAGCGCCCGCAGTGAAAAGCTAAGACAAAACTATCTGGGCGCCATGGGTATACAAACCTGGTATCCCAGGTGCCAACTCTCCAACGCACTTCCAGCAAGACCCTTTGACTGGATCAAAGAGGATGCCCAGGTATTTGCCGCCCCAGAAGCAGGCACTTCGGATCCAGCCGGTCATGTCGCACCACCCCAGAAAAAACCACAGACTGACTACTCACGCACAAAGCCGGCCGACATCCTTGGACAGTTTATGGCTTCAGCCACTCCTGCGGCTCCGGAGACTAAGCCAATTGAAGAGGTGACTCCGGAACCAGCAAAACAGCTGAGTGGTTCTGTCAGTAAATTCAGGCTGGTAATTCTTCCCGTCAGCGATGAGTGTCTGGTCGTTGCTGAAATGCCACATTCGGGACTTAATCAATTCAGCCGTTACCATCAACGACTATTAAACGACATACTGCGAGCACTGAAACTAAGCCCTGATAACACCAACCCTTTCCGGGAGTTTGTCTGGCCGATGTCTGAGAACCGGGGACTGCTAAGCCAGCTTAACCAGGACGACTATGCTGCAGCTGATGCAGTCTGCGCCTATTTGAGCAATCAATACGGCTTATCCCGCAGAAAGGTTGTTCTTTTACTGGGACAATCTGCTGCCAGATTTGTACTAGACCCGGAAAAAAGCTTTGAACAACTCCGCGGCATTCAACAGGGAACGCATACTGACCAATGGTTTGCGGTCACTCATGGCTTGAATGAGCTTATGAAGCAACCGATACTCAAAAGAGAAGCATGGCAGGACCTCTCTCCCCTATTACCAATAACGCTATCAAAAACATTACCCCCCCCCATAGCGTCTGACTAGAAACCAGATCAAGGGTAACCAGCAACCAAAGCCTATTCTCTTTTACACACCATCAATCATCATGACACCACCGATCACAACCTCACACACTATCAACTTTCGAAGCATTCAAGACACCGACCTTGAGCAGGTCAATGCTGTTGAACAGCGATCAGCAGAGCATCCCTGGCGAAAAGCACATTTTGCTGACAGCCTGAAGTCAGGCTACATCTGTGAGCTGGCAGAAATTAACGGCCCCCCTGTCGGGCATTGCGTAATGATGGCAGCTGCTGGAGAAGCCAGCATTCTTATCCTGACAATAGACAAACTGCATCAGAGGCAGGGCATCGGCCGACAACTCCTGCAACACATGACACAGAAAGCGACCCAATCGAATTGCGAGACTCTATTACTGGAAGTTCGCAAATCCAACAATAAAGCATTTAACCTCTACCTTCAGGAAGGGTTCAGCGAGATAGGCATAAGAAAAAACTATTACCCAATGGGGAATAGCTGGGAAGATGCTATTGTCATGGCCATGGAACTGGGCTACGACGATTTCGACTAAGCGTTACTCCTCACAGCGGATTTACCACAACAAAGGAACCCCAGGCGATGCAATACACGACAACTAAATCGTATTAACGCAATAGCGCTTCGCCTTGCCGAGACCCTTTACCGAAACGCTGGCAGAACAGCCTAAAAAATCAACTCAAAAATTGATAAAAAAAACTACAAAATACGAGCTTTCCCCCCCTGCACAGTCTGAAATTGACAGGTATAATCCCGCCCCTGTTTCAGTTCTAGCAAGGTCTTAAGCGTTGATTATCTTCACCGTCACCAACAAAACAACCTCTCAAGTCTATGTCGGGTCAACCCGAAATGACCTGGTAGACCAATGGGAAAAAATGGTGGCTGCAGCCGAGCAAAACCTTGACTACCCCTTATATCAGGAAATTCGCGTACATGGCCAGGATGGCTTTGTTGTTGAAGAGTGGGACGACGTTGAAGATCGTAATGAACTTATCATGCTGGAACAGGAAGCGATTGAAACGCTGAATGCGCGCAGCCTGAAAGGTTACAAAACCAGTACGGTTAAGATTCAACCCAAAAAGAAAACACGAACCAGAAAATCCAATCTTGAGAAAGAGCTGGCCAGCATCTTTTCGGAGTTTGATGGTGACGTCGATGACTTTGATGAGCCATCCCTGGAATCCAAAAAGCAGACCGATGAGAAGCCTGCAACGACTCAGCAACCCGGCACAGAAAAAACCAAAGCTGCAGCACCTGCTGAAATCCAGAGAACAGCAGGAATCAAGCTGGAAATCACTGCCGCTACAACTGCAGAAAGTACAACCGACACCCTGAAAGAGCAACTTGCAGCCAAACAGGAAAATGGCTCTCAAGTTAACGCAGTTGTTCAGATGAATAACATCTGCCTGAGTGATGATATTTCCGTACAACTTGAAGCCATTCAGGCCGCAGCCAATGCGGTGCTGTCCGGCGATAATAGCGCGGTTGAAATCCTCAACAACAAACCCGGCAAGCCAGCACTGGTAGAGGTTGAAATTGAGGCAATAGCTCAACCAGAGCCTGTGGAAAATATTGAACCAGAGATTATTATCGAGCTTGATCCAAAGGAAAGGCGAATCCGTGATGCCATCGAGCGACATAGAAAAGCCAGAGCTCAGAAGACCTCAGACAATCAGGCATCCGAACGCCAACAAATTGAAAAACTGCTGACAGAGCTCAACACACGAGCCATAAGCATGAATAACCAGAGTATTTCTGCTGTAGCCTGACCCCCCACCCTTCCACACCCTCAAAGCCATACTCCTTTGAGGGTGTTCATATTTCACACCCATCTATACTTGGGCTATGAATAATACAAACAGCCAATCTGAACAACACTTCCAGAAAGCACTTGGCCTCAGGCTCAACCGGACCTGTCACGCACTTCAAAGGCTTGAGCAGAGAATGATACTTACCGGTCATCGCAGCGACCGGATCGCATCACAGATGAAGAAGGTTCGCCAGAATATTCTGGCCCAGCTAGAACGTCGAAACTAAGAATTAAAAGAGTTACAAGAGCCATAAGACCTTACTTAAAAACATCAGTACCTTACCCCGCCCCTTAGCAAACCTTCAGACACCAGTTAACCACAACTTCTGTGGATAACTCTGTTAATGCACACAGGAAAACACCCTGAACAGGGTATAGCATGGCCAGAGAACCAGACTGATCATTTTTCAACCAATTCACCCACTCAACCCAAACACACAAAAAGACATAAATACGTATTAAATCAATACCAAAAAGAATATATCTTTAACCGCTTTTCTGATCGACCGAACAGGAAAATTATTAGAACGCCGCTTCTGATCGAAAGAACATAATGCTGATGTAAAGACTAAAGGTAACCTATGTCCAGCAGGGAACTACTCGAAAATTATTTTGACCTGAAAGCCCATGGCACGAATGTCAAAACCGAGGTGATTGCAGGCTTCACCACGTTTATGACCATGGCGTATATTCTTGTGGTCAACCCGCTGATTCTTAAAGATGCAGGCATGGACTTTGGTGCTGTGTTCACCGCAACCACCATCTCAGCCATTATCGGTACGCTGGTCATGGCACTCTGGGCAAAACTGCCTTTTGCTCTCGCCCCGGGAATGGGACTGAACGCCTTCTTTGCTTACGGTGTTGTTCTGGGCATGGGCTATTCCTGGCAGATGGCGCTCACGGCCGTTTTCCTGGAAGGCATCATCTTCCTGATTCTGACCGCCTTCAATATCCGTGAAGCCATTGTTAACAGCGTACCGCTGAGCCTAAAGAAAGCGGTCTCCTGTGGTATTGGTTTATTTATTGCCTTTATTGGTCTGCAGAATGCCGGTATTGTGGAAGCCAACCCGGCAACACTGGTTGCGGTTGGTTCGTTGACTGATCCAAAGCCACTGCTGGCGCTGATTGGTATTCTGGTCACGGGCGTGTTGCTGGTAAAAGGTGTTCGCGGTGCCCTTCTGATCGGTATCGTAGCAACCACCCTGATTGGTTTCCCTCTGGGCGTTACCTCTATGCCAGATTTCAGCAATGGCCTGACGCCTCCAGATCTTTCTCCGATCCTATTCCAGTTCCAGTGGGATCAAGTATTCACTACTGATATGGCCATCATCCTGTTTACCTTCCTGTTTGTTGATATGTTCGACACAGTAGGGACTCTGGTAGGTGTATCAACCAAAGCCAACATGCTGAATGAAAAAGGCGAAGTGCCCAACTGTAAACAGGCGCTGTTTGCCGATGCGGTTGCTACCACTGTCGGCGCCTGCCTCGGAACCAGCACAGTAACCACCTTTGTGGAAAGTGCCACCGGGGTTTCTGAAGGTGGTCGCACCGGATTGACTGCCCTGGTCGTCGCAGGCTTGTTCCTAGTCGCCCTGTTCCTCTCGCCTCTGTTCCTGATGGTGCCAGGCGCCGCAACCACGCCTGCCCTGGTTCTGGTGGGACTGTTCATGATGTCGCCTATTCAGGAGATCGATCTGGATGACTTCAGCGAATCGATCCCTGCGTTTCTGACCCTGCTGTTTATGCCAATGACTTACAGCATTGCAGAAGGCATTATTATTGGCATGCTCTCCTACATCATTCTGAAGCTGCTGAGCGGTAACTACCGTCAGGTATCCGTTGCTTCATACGTCGTTGGCGCGTTGTGTCTGGCGAAGATCGTTATGTAAACATGACCCAAGTCATAAACAACTCTTCACGTACTTACTATTACGGCCCATAATATGGGCCGTTTTTTTTTATTGATCCCAGGCACCATGTCCTTACCAACAGTTCAACCCGAAAGGTATGAAGAGCAACTGGCAGAAAAAGCCAGCCGTATTCGCAGTGAATTTGCAGAGTTTGGCATTCCTGAGCTGGAGCTATTCCGCTCAAGGCCAGAAAATTACCGGATGAGGGCAGAGTTTCATGTCTGGCATGAAGGCGACCACTGTTACTACCGAATGTTTGATCCACAGACCAAGCAGCCCTTCGAAGTAACGTCCTTTCCCAGCGGCTCAGAAACTATTAATCGGTTAATGATGCCATTGATTGAAGCGATCATTGCCAGCAATCATCTGAAAAAAAGACTCTTTCAGGTTGAGTTTCTCACAACCCAGACTCAGGAAGCATTAGTTTCACTGATCTATCATCGACAGCTGGATGATGACTGGAAGCAGGAAGCAACCGAACTTCAGGAAAGGTTCGGCATTCGCATTATCGGACGTGCCCGTAAGCAGAAACGGGTGCTGGATAAAGATTATGTTACAGAAACACTGACCATTGATGGGAAGGCGTTCCATTACACTCAGGTAGAAAACAGTTTTACCCAGCCAAATGCTGGCGTTAATGAACATATGCTTTCCTGGGCCAGCCGTGCCTCACAACAAATTGCGTTAAGCGCTTCACCAAAAGAGAGCAGCGATTTATTAGAGCTCTATTGTGGCAATGGCAACTTTACCTGTGTACTTGCAGGCCACTTTGAAAAAGTACTGGCCACCGAGATTGCAAAAACCTCAGTGCACTCTGCCCGGGAAAACTTCAAATTGAACGATGTGGACAATGTAGAAATCGCCCGTCTTTCCAGTGAAGAATTTACGCAGGCCATGAATAAAGAGCGTGAGTTCCGTCGTTTGAGCGAAATCGACCTGGACAGCTATCGCTTCTCAACCATTCTGGTTGACCCACCTCGCGCTGGTCTTGATGAAGGAACTGAGAAACTGGTACAGAATTTCGACAATATTCTGTACATTTCCTGCAATCCTGAAACTCTGAAACAAAATCTGTCAACGATCTGCCAGACCCATAAAATCGAAAAAATCGGCCTTTTTGACCAGTTTCCATACACTCATCACGCTGAAATGGGCGTTCATCTGATTAGAAAATAATCAGTTTTACAACCTCCGGTGGCAATCCTACTTTCAAACTTAGGAAGTAAACGTTTTAAGGATGTCCACCGGGGTAGTATCAAGTGAAAAACAACAAGCTCAAGTACCTGTCAGCACCCGTCATTTTTTCCTTTCTCTGGCTCTTTTTTATGCCCGTTTCACACAGCAGTGAAACCGACTATATAAAAACAGCCATTCTCTTCGTTGCCTACGATCAGGGTGAAAGTAACGCCTTTATTCGTATTCAGGAAAGATTGAAAAGCGCCAATATTCCTTACCGAATACTGGCCATGGGCCGTGCCGCAGAGGTCTTCAAGGATAACCCTGCGCTGATTCAGATAGATGAGCTGACGCACAATGATGCACTATTCGATAACCGCAACCAGACATTAAACCAGAGTCTGGTCTACCATCTCGCTGAAATGATTTCCGCGAAAATCGTCTATACAGGTATGGCCAGCAGGGCACAGGCTCAGATTGCCAATATCTGGGAAAGGAGAGGCGCTAGAGTCATTGCATTTTACGATAATTTTGAGCCTGTTGATTCAATCAGCTACGTACAGCCTTTTCTCGAAGAACTCAGCTATGTGGATGAATTTCACGTACCCAGCAAAACAACTGCCACTAGCTTTCAGGGTATAGCCCAGTCTATGGGAGCGATGGTAAAAGTGACCGGGCAGCCTACCCTGGAAGACTGGGATACGATCTATCAGGAAACTGATACAGACCTGTTACGTGAAACCCTGAACATCCACCCCCATCAACCAGTCGTATTGTTTGCCGGTGATTACAGCAAAAGCTACCCAAAAGCTTTTCAGACATTCATAGAAGCCACACGACTACTTCCTGATACCCTTTTCCTGGTGACTTATCACCCCAAATTTGATGGTGGCCTTGAACGGAGAATCATTGACTCCATGGCGGGCGGAAATGTTCATCTGCTTGACCATGGTACTTACTCAACAGCCACATTAAGTACTATTGCTTCAGCCGTTATCGTACATAAGTCATCAGTGGCCCAGCAGGCTATCTACAGAGGCAAACCTGTTATTTACGTTACCGACCAGAGCTACCAGAACCTTATGCTGACGGAGCAGCTTGCCATTCGGGCATCATTTCCAAAACCATTGGCTCTCATGATTAAAGCGCACATATTGGGATACAGGCCACCAGCAATAGCAGAGAAACTAGGGATACCAGACGCTCCCAGCAAAACGATATCAAAGCTTATGATTGATGGATTAAGACGAAAGTCTGATTAAAAATCGCAATAATTACTATCCATCGACTTTATGATGGCCACACAATATGGTCTACTCATAGAATAATAGGATTTTCGTTGAAGGTTGATGATGGGTGTTCGACTGCCCCATTTAGTGATAATTTCCCGTCTGGCAGCGCTCTCTGCAGCCTCCCTGCTGGCATTTACTGTACTGTGTAACTATCTGGTCGCAAGCACAACCAATGAATCTCTTTATTCAAATATCAGCAGTCTTCCCTACAACCAGGTAGGGGTTTTGCTGGGTACCAGCAAGTACTCCCGTGTTGGTGGTTTTAATGACCATTACCGGCTCCGGCTGGACGCAGCCCACCGCCTCTTTAAAGCGGGTAAAATTGACTACATTCTTATCAGTGGTGATAACAGCACACGCTTTTACGATGAGCCAAGTACCATCAGACGAGACCTTCTCAAAAGAGGGGTTCCTTCAGATCGGATATACCGGGACTATGCGGGCTTCAGAACACTGGACTCGGTTCTGAGAGCACATCATGTCTTTGATTTAGACAGTTTCACCATTATTTCACAGGCCCCACACAATAAGCGGGCACTCTACATCGCCCTGAATCATGACATCGATGCCATCGCCTTTAACGCTGGAGAAGGTTACAACTCGGACATCAGCAATAAAACCAGAGAGTTTCTTGCCAGAGTGCTGGCAGTGCTGGAAGTTCATTTCCTGAACACAGGCCCGAAATTCCTCGGCCCTACGATTGAAATTGGCATTACCCCACCAACCTGATCATACTTAAAGCATCAATTATCAGACAGTGATTCTCATGGACAGAGAAATAAATACCAGTGATGCAGAAGGTATCACTTATAGGTCGATATTAAAGAATGAAGACCTCTTGATATGGCGTCTGATTTTACTCATAACATTGGGAAACCAGTTATCTAACCGGTGTGTTTCTCTGCAGATTTCATCAGCAAGACGAGGGTTACGGTAGTCATTAAAAACCACTCCGATCAGCGAAACATCATTATGATTTAATCGATCCAAAGCGGCCTTAAACTGCGTCTGCCGAGTAATCCCGGCCATAACCATTAAAATAGTTCCATCCACCATCGCACAAATGGATTCAGCAGGAATATTATTACGGTTTCGAGCATTCACCGGAGAGGTATCAAAAATAACAGCATCGTAATTTTCCATCCAGTGCTGCATGAGCTTACTCATATTGGCGATATTACGAAACCTTAATACATCAGTATCACAAGGAGCTGGCAGTATATCCAGGTTCACATCATCAGTACGCATGATACAGCCATCAGCCGACTTGGGGTTAGGTAGCCAGTCCGTGTGAATATGGCCCGAGATATCACCTAGCTCAGGGTGCAGCATATTGACTTCTACTAATAGAGTCCGCTTCCCATCCACTTCACTTCTCAGACTCAATGCGTAGGCCAGCGTACTGCAGCCTTCCTCTGAATTAGCGGAAGTAATAGCAACAGACCGCATACCCTTGCCAATACTGTTGCTATAGATCTCTTCTATTTCCAGATAGTTAATGGGAAGCTTAATCATGGTCTAAGCCACCCTAAACTCGTCAGCATCAAAAGTACATTCAGAATACCGCTAGTATCAGCAACCAGGTCATTAAAATTATTCCAGTTAGATTGCGATAGTTCTGGAATAAAAACCGTATCCCCCGCCCTTAATACCGGTAGCCGGGAAGCATCTGGATCCTTCATAAAATCCACAAGATCAAATGTTGATGCTCTGCTTTCACAACACGAACTATTTACGATCAGTATTTTTTCAATATAAGCCGTTTCTTTTGGCCCCCCAGCTTCAGCTATTAGATCAAGAATTGTCATATTATTCGTAAATTCATAACGACCCGACTTAAACACCGACCCCATAATCCTGACCGTATCTTCAGGGTACTTTTCAACCCACTTCCGTTTTCTCGATGAAAAGAAAATAGTATCTCCCGTTTTCACTGAAGGGAGCAGGCTATCATCACCTGTTTCAAAATATTGAAGCAGATTCAACTTGCTAACCTTGGGAGCCCCCTCATTGCGATGAATCACCCGAATCTGACTTAAGTCAGCTTCTTCTGAAGGGCCATTTGCGGCGGTAATAATGTCTAGAAAGCCCATTTCTTCATTAAACGCATATCTACCAGGTGCTTTAACCGCCCCCATAATATAAATAGCATTTTCCTTAGGCAGCTTAATCCAGCTTGAGGTATTGGAGGTTGGATTATCAGGTAGCTCAGGAATAACAACTGTCGTGCCTCCCGATAATTCAGGCATATCAGACCACTGCCCACCGACTTCAATAAACTCCTGAAGATTAAACTCAATATTAATGCGCTGGTTATCTGGCCCAGGTTTAATAATTTTAACACGCGCCAGATCTGCTTTAGCAGTGGGGCCACCAGCATTACTGATATAGTCCATAAAATCGACAGATGGAGCCCATTCATAACGCCCTGGTTTTTTAATGGCTCCCAGAATTTTAAGCGCATTCGAGGTCTCTAGCTTCAACCAGGACTTGTCATCTTCAGGCCCTTTTTCAGGAAAGAATACCGCATCACCTGGTTCCATAGGTGGCAAATCAGTGGACCTCCCTTCAGTGAAATCCTGGAGATTAAATGGCATCACTGTACCATTTTTTCGTAAAATCCTGATCGACCTTATATCTGCATAGCGATTAGGACCACCTGCATTTGCCAAAACATCCAAGAATGTCACGTTTTCAGCAGTCTCATAAGCTCCTGGTTTTTGCACTTGTCCCATCACATAGACAGTACGACCACCACCCGATATGGAATCAACCTGCTTAGGCACATAAACGGTCGCCCCCTCTTGTAAAAGTGGCAAATCATCTTCTTTACCGCTGTCCAGGTAAGCTTTCAGGTTAAACAATTGAGGTTCACTGCCTGACAGTACCCGCACCTGTTCAACATTGGCATAACGGCTAACCCCACCTCCTTTCAAAATGGCGTCAACAACGTTAACACCTTCCAGATAAGGGAAACTCACGGGCCTGAGAACCTCACCAAAAACTTTGATCACCGTTCTATCGGATACTGAGTCAACTGCTTTGTCATCAACAACCCGAGGCTCACCATGAACACTGCTCAAACCGGGAGAGGTCGGAACAAAGATTTCATCCAGGGACTTTATTTCGGGCAGAACATTCGGGTCACCTGTATCCAGATAGCGCTTAAAGTTGAATACATTCTTTTTCCCATCTCTTCTTAACTGAAGCTTGTCAAGCTGAGCTCCATCAACAAAACCACCAGCTTCAGTAATCGCCATCTGGATATTTCCCGTACTGGGAAGCTCAACTTCTCCAGGGTTATTTACAAAACCCAGCACTGTGACTAACAACCGTTTTTCTTTCAGCTGTATTGTCAGATTATCCAAGCCTAAAAATGCATCGGATAGCGCGGTATAGATTACTTTTTCTACTTCTCTCAACGTCAGGCCTGCAGTTTTCAGCTGCCCAATTTCAGGTAAATGGATAGTTCCATCTCTCCCTATCAGGAAATTTTTATTAAACCCCTCCTCTCCGGGTAGACCAACAACCAGAATATCACCAGACTGCAGTTGATAATGCTCAGGATCTCTCACTCGAGCAGAAGATATAATCGCACTGTTTTCTGATTTATGTTTTACATCATTCGAAAGATTTTTTACTTCTTTACCAGTCTGGCTTTCAATAACTGTTTTTTCCGAAATGACCTCTACAGGATCCTCAATAGGCTTAGGCGTTGTAGCCTCATTAATTGTGTCCTTAGCACTACGCCTATCCTTACTTTCCTTCTCTGGTTTTTCCACATGTCGTTTATCCAGAGATATCAGAACAGCATCACCAGGCTTAAGCCCCCATTCGGATAAACTATTGGAACTGACTTTTATCTGCTGACCATCCCTAATAACGGTATAGTTAGCATTAAACGCCATGTCATCATAAATTGGGTGATAAAAATTCAGCTTATTCAGATGGGAACCTACAGGTATACGATATTTACCAGGACTCTGGATATCGCCAAGAACAGCAATATTAATCAAACTTTCAACATCAAAATACTCTACGAATTTAACATCATAGGATTTTGAAAGCTCTTTGAGTAGTTTCGAGGCGGCCTGTTCACTATCATGATTGCTTAGACTGATGACAGCTCCACCAGGAAGATTAACTTCCACATTCTCGTTGACCAGCAAAGCAGGCAATGATTTATCTCTACCACTTAACTCAATATAAAACACACCATTTTCTTCTATAGTTGAATTGGCAGAAAGCCCAGTAGATAAAGCTAACAATAAAAAAAACACATAGCCATGAATGGTGCTCTTGCAATACTCTCTATTAAAATACTTCATCACTTGCTCCGCATAAACATGCGCAAGTTCATAGGCCTTGGCCAATCACTGAGGCCTAACACTGAATCTTCCGATTTCAACAGATTTTCAGATTTTTGAATAAGACCAGCGGCATACTGTAAAGTGCATCCGCCATCTTCGGCTTCCTTTTCCATCAGATTCCTGACCTTCTCCAACGATGAGAAAGACTCAGTTAATGTATTGCTGGCATCACCCAGAAGATCACCATCTATTTCATACTCTATTAGTTGATGCTGGTTTTGAATAATTTTCATTTGGCCTGGAAAACAATACTCACCACCTGCACTTTTCAGTTCAAGGTATCGATGCCTGCTTAACTCAAAGAGGTTTATTACATAAGATTGATCAATGTCTCTTATTTGACGACTCTCATCAATAGAAAGGCTATAGTCACGATCGCTATGAAGAGGCCAAAGCACCACACAGGAAGAGATCAGAGGAAAAAAAAAGCAAATAGAAAGTTGTCCAATATATTTAATATTGGACAAAATAGAAAGAATAAAAGTCTTATTTCTACTTTTTCGCCAGATACTCGTCAACACTTTCATATTGCTTAATCGTCTGGTTAATCCTGAGCATAGTCAATAACTCGTCAGGCTTTCCATTAACGCCAAGCAATCCAAGATTTCTACTTTCTATCTTCAGTCGCTTATAAAGAAAAACCAAGGCACCAATACCCGAAGAATCAAGTTCATTAACTGAACTCATATCAACAAGTACATCACCGGCACAATCTTTTATCAAATGATCAAAGTGATTTCTAACTTCATTGACAGTATCTGCATCAAATTTACTATGCAATTCAATAATATCACAGCTACTTGCCTGATAAGTCGCGTAATCCATTACCCTTTACTCCTGAAACCTGCTCTTTTTATTTATTAAATTCAGTTAAGCAGTTATTTAAAGCGAGTACACATAATTAGATTAGACAATAGAGTCAGCTGGCAAATAGTTTTTAAAATTAATATCACTATCACCTTATAAAACAAGTAACAAGAATAATTAGTCAATAACAAAACTATATTTTAGGAATTTAAAAAATAAAAATAATTCCTTTTTCGTATAAAACATAAGTTCTATCACCCCCTATATTTAATTCATAAAGCTTATTAAAAAACATTTAAAAATCACCAAACATGCTTATAACATTCAGAAATAGAGCTGTATCCTAATGACTCTGAATGAATGGCGACAATTTGAAGTCATTATATGGATACAAAGAAAGGCATTCATTCCGACGAACAGCTGTCAATCAAGCTGCTTAAAGCCGTACTACTTGGCGCCTGCATTTTGGGTGTTTTATTGAGTCTGGTGCAAGTTTTTCTGGATGCTCATCAGTCAAGTCAGGCTATTGATCGAAAAGCAAGAGAAATGCTGGCTATGATCAATGAACCTGCCAGTAGAGCTGCCTATCGTCTGGATACCGGTATGGGACAGGAAGTACTGAATGGGCTGCTGGAAATGAAATCCGTCCAGGTTGCAGCAATCCGGCTTGACGGCACACCTGAGCTGGCGATGGTAGAAAGACCCATTTTTGCCTCCCGGTACAGACTCATTTCAGACTATATCTTTAACCCCATTCGAATCTACCGACAGCCATTGTATGGACATGAACCAGAGAAAGAGTACTTTGGCGAACTGATTCTCTCAATCGATACGGCCTACGAAGGTAAAGCATTAATTCAACGATCTGTCGTTGTTGTCTTTTCCGGGGTAATCAGAGCCATAGCCATGGCACTGCTACTGTATCTCATCTACTCAACGTTACTGACCAAACCCCTCAACCGTTTAATTCGCCACCTGTCCAGCATTGACCCGGAAGAACCAGGGCAGCAGCAATTACCTATACCTAAAGGCAATGAAAATAATGAACTAGGGCTTTGGGTAAGGACAGCCAACAAACTGTTAACCTCCATTGATTTCCACTACAGCCTTCGTCAAAAGGCAGAAGCACAAATCATGCGGCTTTCTCAATACGATTATCTGACCAGATTGCCAAACCGACGTACATTACAAAACCAGACCAACAAGCTCATTGAGAAAGCTTCTTCAAAAGGAGAGAGTATTGCGCTTCTATGCCTTGGGCTGGACGACTTTAAGTCGTTAAACGCTCAGGTAAACTTCAATGCTGCGGAACATGTTCTGGTTAAGCTCTCTGACCGTCTTAGAAATCATATTGGCAACAAAGCGTATATTGGCCGACTCGGCGAGGATCAGTTTGCCATTATTCAGTCACAAATCGAGCAACCTTATGAAGCCGCCGAACTGGCTCAGGCCCTGATCAAACAACTGGACCGGCCCTTTGAAATTAATAATGAGCAACTCACCATCAGTGCCACTGTCGGTATCACGCTGTTCCCGGATGATGGGGAAGATGTAGACACGCTACTGCAACAGGCTGAATTTGCCATGATTATGGCAAAAGCAAGAAGCCGCAATCGCTATCAGTTCTACATTGCCACCATTGATACAGAAATCCGTCAACGTAAACGCCTGGAAATGGACCTCCATAAGGCACTTGAGCATCACGAGCTCAGCCTCGCCTTTCAACCGCAGTTTAACTACCAGAAAGGCAAACTGGTTGGCATTGAAGCTCTGCTTCGCTGGAAACATCCGGAAAAAGGTCTGATCTCCCCTGATATGTTTATCCCCATGGCGGAGCACAGTCTTGATATTATCCCCATTGGCGACTGGGTTCTTGAAAATGCATTTCAGCAGTTGCATCACTGGCACCTTGCCGGATATGAAGGCCTCCGTATGGCGGTCAATCTTTCAGCGGTTCAGCTTCAGGATCATAATATTGTCGATCGCATTGCCTACCTGCTGGATAAATATCAAATTCCTCCGGAAACGATGGAACTGGAAGTTACTGAAACATCCATCATTGAAGATCTTGAAACATCAAAAATCCAGCTTCGGAAGATTAAAGATATTGGCGTAGGCCTGGCTCTGGATGATTTTGGAACGGGTTATTCCTCCTTGAGTTACCTGAAACAATTCCCGTTCGATAAAATCAAAATTGATAAATCCTTTATTGAGGGCCTTCCTGAGAATAAAGAGAACTGTGTCATCGTTGAAGCTATTGTTCAAATTGGCAAAAGCTTTGGCCTGAAAGTACTGGCTGAAGGTATAGAAACGGCTGAACAGGAAAACTACCTGATCGAAAAGGGTTGCCAGGAAGGACAGGGCTATTACTACGGAAAGCCTTTACCGGCACAGGACTTTATCAACCATCTCAGCGACCACAACGCTCTATCAGCAGAGCCCAGAACAAACCTTGTCAATATGGATGGTGACCAGGGAGCTAATAATGACTGAACATCCCATCGTTATATTGCTCGACTCCCGTCAGGCCGGCGGCATTGAGACGCATGTTTACCAGCTTGGAAAAGCACTGAAAAATTGTGGCTGGCCAGTAGAAATCTGGTTCTACCAGAAATACTCGAATGCCCACCCTCTTGAAGAGGACCTAAGAGATATAAACCTTCATTTTCGCTACCACAATGGAAAACTCGCTCACCTAGTCTCTGAACTCAAATCCGTTCAACCATTATTACTCCACACCCATGGTTATAAAGCCGGAATTTTTGGGCGACTGGCTGCAACTTTTACAAAGACCCCCATCGTTTCAACCTTTCACAATGGCGACCCGGGTGAAGGTATTGTCCGGCTATATACTCTGCTTGATCAGTTAACCAGTATCATGTCTGAAAATATTGCCGTCAGTGATGAAATTGCCAGGAGGTATATCCACTCTCCTTATAGAATCAATAATTTTGTAGAGGTCCCCGAGCATCAGCCATCGTCAGGAAAAGCCATCGCATTTGTTGGCCGGTTGAGTTATGAGAAAGGCCCTGACCTATTTCTACAACTGGCTAAACACCAACCACTGCTCCCCTTCAGGCTTTACGGCAGCGGCCCCATGAAAGAAAGCCTCCAGAAGCAACCCGTCAGCAATGTCATGTTTATGGGTCAGGTTCAGTCGATGGCGCCACATTGGCGGGAAATAGGCCTGTTATGCATTACTTCACGCTTTGAAGGCTTACCCATGGTGGCACTTGAAGCAATGGCTCATGGTGTTCCGGTGCTGAGCTTTCCATTGGGGGGTATACCTGATCTTATTGTTCAGGGGTTTAATGGCTGGACCAGCCCGATTGGTGATCTGAATGGAATGAGCAATCTATTACAATTCTGGTTCTCACTACCAGAAACCGTTAAATGGCAACTGAGGGAGTCCTGTATAAAAACAATCGTCAACAATTACTCCAACCAGGCCATTTTGCCAAAGATTATTAAAGTCTACCAAAAGGCGGTTCAGTCAAAAGGGCGTACCTGGCCAGAAGCTGACCATAAAACACCAATGATCCGATCAGGTGCATAGAAATAGAATCGCAGTAAAACAAGCTGGGTGAATCAAGATGGAACTTGGTCAAAACGTAATTAAAGGTTTGAAAGTCGGGGCTGTTCTGCGCCTGGCTGCTCAGATATTCACCTGGCTCAATACATTAATTCTGATTCGCCTCCTGACTCCAGATGATTATGGCCTAATGGCCATGACCATGGCTTTCATTGGTATATTTGCCTTAATGGGTGACTTTGGAATTGGCAAAGCCATTATTCAGGCTGAAGAACTCAGCCCATCCAGGCTTCGTCAGGCATTCACTATTAACATCATCTCCTGCCTGATCTTTTTTACCTTCTTCTTTTCAATCGCCCCTGGCATTGCTGGTTTCTTTGATGAACCCAGGGTGACGGTACTGATTCAAGCCGTTGCCTGCCAGCACCTGATCATGGCATTTCATACTCTGCCTTATGCCATGGCCAGTCGTAAGATGCTGTTCAAAGAACGGGAGAAAGTCCAGTTTTATACAGCTCTCATGACCAGCGTGGTCACCATTGCCATGGCAGCCACAGGGTTTGGCGTCTGGTCTCTTATTTATGGGCATCTGTTTATGCGCCTGGCTTTAGCCATCGGTTACAACCTCATTGCTCCGTGTTGGGTCTGGCCAACCTGGAACTTCCGGGGGTTTTCGCAAATGGCAGGATTCAGCGGCATAGCAACGGTTAATGATGTGCTGCGTTATTTCGTCAACGTGTTTGGCAACATCAGTATTGGTCGCTTGTTAACTAAAAGCGACCTGGGGGTATTCTCTGTAGCCCGGAACCTTGCCAATCTTCCCAGTGACAAGATTGGTGAACTGCTCAATCATCTAGGGCTTTCATCTTTTGCCAAACTGCAGAACGAAAGAGATATTGCTGGTCGATATCTGCACAAATCAGCACAACTTGCCAGTCTGGGGCTGTTTCCCATGTACTTTGGCATGTGCGCTATTTCTCCGGAACTGATTACGCTTGTTTTGTCTGATAAGTGGGCCGCGGCGATCATTCCTTTCCAGATTCTCTGCCTGTCCAGCCCCTTTCGAATGCTATCTGAAATGATGGCTACCGGTGTAACCGCTATTGGCGAGCCTGGAAAGAACAGCCGTACGCTGCTTTATACCATCGCGACACTGCCTCTTTTTATTATTGGAATCCAATATGGCGTGGAAGGAGCCTGCTGGGCCTGGTTGATCATTAACCTGATCAGTTTTACTGTTCACCTGAAGACCATACTGCCAATATTTCAACTGACATTATCATCGTTTCTCAGAGCCCTTATCCCTGGCTTTTTCAGCTCAGTCATTATGCTGGCTGGCTTAATGTTGCTTCGAAGTCACCTGACAGGACAGGTACATGATGCCATTTTAATGTTGCTGATGATTCTGGCTGGAGTACTGCTCTTTTCAGCGACTCAATTACTGCTATTTAGACATCAGCTGTTTACAACACTGCGGTATTTAAGGCACTAGGGTGGTATGAGAGATGCAGCTACCCAATATTGAACGGCTGTTTATTAATCGCTACCAGACGGTAACCGTCGCAGCCTACTGCACCCTTGCTGCACTGCCCAGTCTGATATTTCCACACCCTATTGCTCTACTGCCACTGGCGGTTATTCCACTGGGTCTGCTCTTTATTCTGCGTAAACCGTTCGTAGTCTGTCTGACCTTTATTCTGTTCTCTTTTTTCAGACTCCACGAGGTATTTCCACAACTGGATCCTATCAAAATCCCGCTGTTAACCGCGTTAGGCTCATACTTCGTTCTTGCCTGGCATATCATTATTACCCAGAAAGTTCAGGTTTACTGGCGACATGAACACACGATTTTTGCCCGGTTCTTTGGCTGGGTCGTTATTGGTATTGCATTTTCCAGCTACCCGCCTTCTGCTTTTGGCAGTTTCACCAGTGTTTATATGAAAATAGGCATTATGGTTTTAGCCATCTCGTGGCTAATGACTGAACACTGGCATTTCAAGCTGGCTCACTTTCTCATTATCTGTTCAGGTCTGGCCGTTGGTGGTGTAACTCTTTATAACAATGCCAATGGTATTGGCATGGTGGAAGAGACTCGTGTCACCATTCCCGGCACCAGTCTCGGAGACCCTAACGACTTATCACTAGTGCTCAGTTTTCCCATGAGCTATGCCGTTGCCTTCGCTACAACTAAAGGTACTGGCAAGATTCGAACACTTCTTGGCCTGATCGGTATTATCGTCTTTGTTTCATCCATCATTGCTACTCAAAGCCGTGGAGGCCTGCTCGCAACGGTTGCCGTATTTGGTATCTTTGGGCTTCGAATCATTAAATCAAAGCTGCTACTGATCAGTATTGGCAGCTTTGCCTTGATGATTCTGGTCGCCGCTGCCGGCATCAGTGACCGAAAATCCGGCGGCCAGGCTGAGGACGGTGTGGATGAGTCCGCCATGGGACGTATTCATGCCTGGGAAGCGGCCTTTAATATGGCGCTGCGAAATCCATTGACTGGGGTCGGACTGTCTCTCTTTCTGGATAATTACTGGGATTATGCAACCCACAGCCGGTCGGAGGGTCAGGCACACGTTACTCACAGCACCTGGTTTCAGGTCATGTCCGAGTCAGGTTTTGTTGGCTTTGGTCTGTTCGGCTTTATGATTTTCACCATCTTTATGTCTGTATACGGATCCCTGAAAAGACTGGACCGCAATAAGGGCTCGCCGGAATACGACCCCCACATGACAGCAATTACTGTGGGTACTTATGCCGGGTTAGTGGGTTTCTGTGTATCCGGAACCTTTCTGAGCCAGGGTTTTCTCTGGCCTGTTTATATCATTACCGCCATCAGCATTGCCATTGCCAACTATATGGAAAAACACTATCCAGCATTAGAAGCAGACGTAGAAAAAACGTCTATAGTTAATAAATCAAGGAAAACCAGACACGGCAAGGGTTTGCCAAATGCTAAACAGTCTGAAATCTCGGCTAAAAAACAGTGACTCTGCAACAGCAAGAGCGCTATTCACAACATTAAAGTCCATTAGAAGCTTTGAAATGCCAGTAATAAAGCCGCTTCACGGACTCTTCTATCATTTTCATAAAATCATTACCGGTTTTATCAGCAGTCTGATTCGCATTCTTTACTGGACGCCACTGTTCAAATCTCAACTTGCCAATACTCCCAGAAAGCTCTATCTCTACTCAGGCATGCCACTACTATTGGGACCACTGAAAATAACCATGGGTGACCACTGTCGACTTTCAGGCCATACCACCATCAGCGGCAGAGCATCAAAGACATTAAAGCCTCAACTGAACATTGGCAGTAATGTAGGTATCAGCTGGCAGAATGAAATTTTTGTCGGTGACCGGGTCGACATTGGTGACAATGTAAGGCTGGCCGTTAAGGTCAGGCTGGTTGGCTATCCAGGTCATCCGGTGGATCCGGCAGCCAGGGCTCGGGGTGAGCCAGACAGTGATGACCAGGTTGGTAGTATTATTATTGAAGATGATGTCTGGCTGGCAGCCGGAGTTACCGTTATGAGCGGTGTAACCATTGGAGCAGGTACCATTGTTGCTACCGGCAGCGTTGTTACTAAAGATCTACCATCCGGTGTTCTTGCAGGAGGTATTCCCGCTAAAGTCATTAAATCACTGGATTTGCCATCGGAGGCAGGAAATGGCTGATCTGATTGTATTTGGAGAAGACTGGGGAGGCCTGCCTTCCAGCACCCAGCACCTTATCAGTCATTTGATGAAGAAACACAGAGTCATCTGGGTTAACTCTATTGGTATGAGAGCGCCACAGCTTTCATTGAGAGATTTTAAACGACTCTTCCAAAAAGCATTCGCTATGCTGAAGAGCTCTGATAAAACGAAAAAAAACCATTCAGAACAAAGATCACCAGTCATCATTAATCCGAAAGTACTGCCTTTTTATGGTTTTAAGCTGATTCGCAGGCTGAACAAATATCTCTTATTAAAAGACCTTGATAAGGTGATACAGCAACAAGGGTTTGAAAACATTGTTCTATGGGTATCACTACCCACCGCTGTCGATATGGTTGGCAGCTTAAATGAGCAAGTGTCTATCTATTATTGTGGTGATGATTTTGATGCTTTGGATGGCGTTGATCATGCCATGGTCAACCCATTGGAACAGGAATTGTCTGAAAAGGTTGATCTGATACTGGTTGTCAGTAAAACACTGGCTCAGAAGTTTAATAATCCAAACACCATTATCCTCCCGCATGGTGTTGACTACCCACTCTTTTCATCACCTGAAAACAGGCCTGAAGACCTTCCTTCAAACGGACCCATTGCCGGCTTCTACGGGAGTATTTCTGCCTGGCTGGATACCGATATTCTGGCTCAGTCAGCCATTGCTCTACCCAGCTGGCAGTTTGTTTTCATTGGGGATATCAAAACAGATGTCTCTTCACTTCAAGCGTTGCCAAACGTCCATTTTCTGGGCTCCAGGCCACATGACCAGCTGCCCTCCTACGTTCAACACTGGAACGTGGCCATGCTGCCCTTTCGCAAAAATCGCCAGATTGAAGCCTGCAACCCTTTGAAGTTAAGAGAATATCTGGCATCTGGAACCCCCATTGCCTCAACGCCTTTCCCTGCTGTCAGGGAATATGAAGATATTGTCGCTATCCAATCCTCCAAAGAACCTTTTTCCAGGGTTATTTTGAGAGCAGATAAACTGCAGAAAGATAAAGCGATCCGTCAGGAAACTGTTGCAAAAGAGTCATGGCAACACAGGGCTATACAGTTAGAAGCTCTTATCGATCACCTCACTAAAGCAAAAAAAACTTTCCATTAAATTGATTTCCTCTCGTTGATCGCCCCTCAAAAACAGAAGCTACACTTAATAGTAATGATGCATAAGCGATTGTGTTTATTATAAAAAATGTCATAAAAGCCAACACAATTGCTTATCAGGAGATCAATTGCCTCGAGAAGGACAAAAAACTGTCGGCCAGTGTTGTTCTTCCCCTGAGTCAATTGGCTTTCAGAATTTAGAGGTTGATAACAGGGAAGTCACCGTGATCAAGCGATATGGATCCCGTACCTTTGCCACAATGCTGTATTTTTGCTTGCCATGGTTAGCTGGTTGTAGCGTGTCATCCAGTTTTCAGACGTTAATGGAAAAGAAGCAGGCTAATTCTACTCAGCAGCTTTCTGAAGCCATCGAAAAAATGAATCAGGCTGAAAATGCATTACTCATATCAAAGGATATGTATCGCCGCCAGTTATCCATCAGCTTTAATCAACAAGAATTACAAGTTAATACCCAGCATAGGCAAGTTATAGATCTCTTTTTTAAATCCTTACCTGAAAGCCAGCGCCTGAATATTATTATTTCAGTTGCCCCATCTTCAGCGGGAGAACCATTCAAAACACTCAATGATTCATGGTCAAGACTCCAGAGCCTGAAAGCAATATTGGCTCAATACAGCAAAGAGATTGAGCTGATCTACCAACCTGAGCTCGATCTTGATTCAGCGACTATTCACGCTGTAGGGGGTAAGGATGTCCAGTGAAATCCTGAGAAACCTATTCCGCCTTCTCAGTGCAGCCTGGCGGCGGAGATATACAATTTGCGTTCCAATTCTCATCATGCCAATTGTCGGTTTCTTTGCCAGTTTCATGGCTCCGAAATTTTATGAGGCTCATACAACGATACTTCTTCAAAATACCACCGAACTCAATCCAATTTTGGAAGATTTCACCATCTCTACCAACCTTGAAGAGCGACAGTTGGCGCTGAAAATACTGCTTAAGAGTCGCAAGGTGTTAAAAGGAGTCGCCAAGGCTGTCGGGTTTATCGACTATAAATCTTCTGAAGAACAAATTGATGAGGCGATTGATGAGCTTTCACGGTCGTTATCTATCGTATTTGGTGGTGACCTGGTCAAAATTTATTATCGCAGTGAGAATAAAACAGACATTAAAGAGCTACTGACCAAAGTTACAAAGCATTTTCTTACATTGGTTCAGGCACCTCAGAAATCATGGCAGATTGCCTCCACCCAGTTTCTTAAGGATCAGGTAGATAGCAGACACAAAGAACTGTCTGATGCGGAACTGAAATTATCTGAATACAAAGCCAGATATGCACTGGAACTACCGGAGCTACACAAGGCAAATGTCACTCGACTGGCAGAACTTCGCCAATTATTAATGGAGAAGCAGACAGAGCTTGCCGGCGCAAAAGCGGCGATGGAAGAATTCAATGGCAACCTGGCTCAAACCAACCCGGTAATCGGCAAGCTTGAGGAGCGGATTATCAATACCCGCACCACGCTCAGTATGCTTCGTTCCCGCTATACAGAAAAACACAGTAAAGTTCAGGCCTCAGTCAGAGAGCTTGATCGGCTCAAAAAAGAACGCCAGAGAATGATCACAGAAAGCAGCAAGCTAAAGACAGAAGATGTTCAACGCCTCTGGAATCTTGCTTCATCAACTCCCTCCGTCTCAATGGATAACCCACAGGGAGGACAGACTACGATACTTGCCTCTCAGCTTCAGGCCGTACAGGAAGCTAAAGCTAAAGTTAACAGCCTGGAAAATGAGGTCAAAAACATTAGTGAGCAAACTGAGCAGCTGCAAAATAAAGTGCAGCAATTCGCTGAAGTAGAGCGTTCTCTGGTTGAACTGCAGCGGGATTTTGGAATTAAACAAAAACTTTATGATGACTTTCTTAACCGCTATGTAATGGCAAAAGTAACCGAAGATCTGAGTGCTTACCAGGAATCAGAACAAGTAAAGATCATTGACGAACCATTCACCCCCAGCAGTCCCAATCAGCTACCAGCGTCATTGTTTGTGGTTGCCGGGCTATTTGCTGGCCTGGGTATAGGGACCGGGCTTGCTGCCATCTCTGAAATCTCTGATACCACACTCCGGCTTCAGGATAGTATCGAACGGATCTCTGGTATTCCAGTTCTGGCAAGAATACCTAATATGCCAAAAGCCCCAACCTTAGGCTATGACCCGGAGAAAGACTGGTTTAATGATGGGGAGGTGGCATCATGAACAAACCGCTCGTCATTGCCCAGATTGTCCAGCATCTGGCTCCAGGTGGCATCGAGACAATGGCTCTGGATCTGCAACGAAAGGCCAACACCCCAGAAGCTGTTCACATTATCAGCCTTGAAGGAACCCGGTCCGAGGCCATTAATCAATGGCCAAGAATTCAGCATCTGGAAAGAGTTCACTTTCTAAATAAGCCTTCCGGCCTGAACGTGTGTACCGTAAAAAAGCTCTATAAACTACTCAGTGAGCTCAAAGTAGATGTGATTCACACCCATCATGTAGGCCCTCTTCTCTATGGTGGTATTGCGGCCAAACTGGCTGGTTGTGGCCACGTTCATACTGAACATGATGCCTGGCATTTGAACAACCAGAAGCGACGCTGCCTGGTATCTGCCTGCTTCCATCTGCTCAGACCTCACGTCGCCGCGGATGCAGAACTGGTTGCAGCAAATATTCGAAAACATATTCCTCTATTCAAGCCATCAGTCATTCTTAATGGTATTGATACCAGCCACTTTAAGCCCGCTGACCAGATTGCTGCCAGGCATACGCTTAATTTACCAGCTGATGCTCCGATTGTTGGCTGTGCAGCTCGTTTCACCGAAGTGAAATGTCATAACCTCCTACTCCATGCTTTCTCAAAACTGCCAGCAACCACGCAATTGGCCTTGGCTGGCGGTGGTGAGCTGGAGCAAGAACTTAGAGCATTAGCAAAAAGACTGAATATTGAGCAGCGTGTGCATTTTCTGGGCGTGATTGATGATATGCCCGGATTTTATCATGCAATTGATATTTTTTGCCTTGCGTCAAAACAAGAAGGGCTCCCCCTATCACCTCTTGAGGCCCAATCTTGTCAGAGAGTCGTGGTCATGACCGATGTTGGTGGCTGTCGAGAGGCGGTTGACCCCAATAGCGGCGTATTGATAAAACCCGAAAGCACCCAGGAGTTGGAAGCAGCTCTCAATAGACAGCTCAGGACAGGGATCAATTCTGAAAAGCAAGCGTCAGCAAGAAATTTTGTCGTTGAAAACTGCAACCTGGAAAGGATGATCGATCAATATCATGAACTGTACCTTGGGAGGCCAATATGATGGAGTGGTTGGCCTTAGCCATTTTTTTACTGGTGAGTCTGGTGATTGTTTATCACCATATTGGTTATCCCGTAATCCTTAAACTAATGACGCAGGGGTTGGAAAACACATTACCCTCTTTTTATCACCGTAACTACCACGTCACACCGCTTGACCATATGTTGCCCAGTATCTGCCTGATCATGCCTGCACATAATGAAGCAGATACCATTCAGGAAAAGATACGAAACCTGGCTGCTCTGGACTACCCGGATTACAAGCTTAGAGTAATTCTGGTATGTGATGGCTGTACCGATAAAACCGCACTTTTTGCAAAAGAAGCACTCACTGAGCCTGAATGCAGCCACCTGAATCTCTCCATCGTGGAAAAACCCGATAATTGTGGAAAAGTCGCAGTATTGAATGAGGGCATCGGCCTTAGCCGCTGCAGTATTGTTGCTCTCTCCGATGTTTCATCCCTGTTATCCATTGACAGTTTGTTAATCGTCGCAGCACACCTGAGCAATGACAACACGGGTGTTGTTTGTGGAAGTTATCACTTTTTTCAATCTCTCAGTGTTGGGGAGCAGGCCTACTGGCAATATCAGAGAAATATTAAAACACGGGAAAGTACTCTCGGAGCAACACTGGGTGTCCATGGTGCATTTTATGCTTTCCGGCATGACCTGTTTGACTTAATACCGCCAGATACCATCAATGATGATTTCACCCTTCCCGTTCAAATAATTATGAAAGGCTACCGCTGTCTTTATGACCCAAGAATAATAGCGATGGAACTCGAACAGGCATGTAATGAGATGGACTTTCAACGCAGAAAGCGTATTGCTGCGGGCAATGTTCAACAGGCTATTCGTCATGCAGGATTACTTCACCCCAGGTTTGGCAAAATCGCCTTCAATTTTTTCTCAGGTAAATTTCTTCGCCCTTTCATGCCACTGTTTTTGCTAATGGCACTTTTATCATCGGCTGTACTGGCTCAAAACTCTCTCTTTTTTCAGATCATTCTTTCGAGTCAATTGGCCGCTTATGGACTTACCTCACTTTATATAGCCCTGAATTCACAGCCGCGTCCCAAAATATTAAGAGTGCTTTTTTACGTGGTATCCGGGCATATGGCCATGGCTATCGGGTTAATTAAATATCTGTCTGGCCAGAGTAAGGGCCAATGGAAACGAGTTAATAACGAAGTATAAGGAAATTCACAACGTACTTAAGGAGTGTACCCATGAAAGAATCAACCTATGTCCACCCAATCGCATCTATGGGAAAGCGGTTAATGGATATTCTTATAGCACTGGTCGGATTGTTAATAACCCTGCCACTATTTCCAATTATCGCACTGGCTATTCGGTTTGATAGCCCAGGACCGATTATTTATCAGCAGATGCGTATTGGCTATCAAAAGGAATACTACATCCGTTTATTCATGATGAAGAAATTCAGAACGATGCGCAACGATGCTGAGGAAGGAACAGGACCAGTATGGGCTCAGAAAAACGACCCAAGAATTACCAGAATTGGTAATTTTCTAAGAAAAACACGTCTTGATGAGTTGCCCCAGCTTTGGAATGTCCTTGCAGGCGATATGTCCATGGTAGGGCCAAGGCCAGAGCGTCCGGGAATGTATAACAAACTGGAAAGCAATATACCCTTTTATACAGAAAGAACCTTTGATGTTGTTCCCGGGATTACTGGCCTTGCTCAAGTCAACATGGGCTATGACGAGACGCTTAATGATGTAAGAAATAAAGTCGCTTATGACCATGCCTATGCACTGGCTTTAAGCAGTCCCTGGGAATGGCTGAAAATGGATATTTATGTGATGTTCAAGACCATCGTAGTCATGATTACAGGTCGTGGACAATAAGCTTCTTTCATAAAAGCACTACATTAAAACAGGGCTGAGGCAAGCTGAACAAGGCTTTGTCTTAATGCTTCCCGACTGTGAACACCCGGCTGGAAACTGTCAGCCAGAGGCTGAACATGAGTGTCACACTGCAGACGTTCTGGTTGCCCATTTTCTTCAGGCCACAACAGTACATCGGGATAGACCCCGGTCATTTCATTCATCCATGACAATTTTTCACTGATGGGCATTTTGCCTACGGCCGATAATTCCTGATTAATATTACCGATAAATACTTTCAAGGCTTTACTGGAACGAATGCTCTCTGCAATTTCCGGAATCAACAGTGCAGGCAAAATACTGGTCATAAAACTACCAGGTCCCAAGATGATCATTTCGGATTCTTTTATCTTTGCTAACGCTTCATCGGTTGGCCTTATAGTGGGTAAAATCATCAATTTCTCCGGGCGTTTTTCCAGAGAATCAATTGCAGTTTCACCAATAATTTCCTGCCCATCCACTACTGCGCCCAAACGAGCAGGCTCTTCAGACATGGGAATCAGTTCTGCACTTACCTGCAACATCTGACGAATCAAATTAATTGCATCCAATGGGCGAACACACATCTGATCCATCGCCAGCAAAATCAGATTCCCAAGATTATGCCCACTGATATCACCACTGTTTTTAAAACGATACTCAAACAAGATTCTTGCAAGATTCGGGCTGTCGGAGCAAAGCTGATTCAGACAATTTCTCAGATCTCCCCAGGCAATACATCCGCTGGCTTCTCTAAGCCGCCCAGTTGATCCACCATCATCAGTGGTGGCAACAATACCGGACAGACGCTCTCCCAGAAAGCCCAGGCTTGCCATTACCCGGCCAAGGCCATGCCCTCCACCAATAGCCACAATTCGACGACACTGATATAACACTTTAACAGAGTACATGGCGCATTATCTTTTATGAAATTGTTGAAAATAAATGCATAGGCTTTCTTATTCTGCTAACCAATACGATTTAGAGTACCTTGCGCCAAAACCCTCTGGACACTACTCTCAATGTAATCGGCCAATACACAGGATTCTTCGGTACTTAGAGATAAACCCAGCTTGCTCCTCCGCCACAGCAAATCATCAACTTTCAGAACCCATTCATTATGGATAAGGTAATCAACTTCACGTTGATATAACCCTGAACCAAAATCCATTCCCAAGTCACTTATACTGCATACTCCATCAAGGAACTGATACGCAAGAGAGCCATAACTTCGAGCATAGCGAATGGCCATAGATTCAGGTAACCATGAATAACGCTGACCTAATTCCTGAAGGCACTCATCAATAGCCTGAGCTCCTGGCAATAAGCAGCTTTTAGTCCAGGCCCCTGTGGCCATTGGAAAATAGCCAGCCAGACTATCCATGGCAAGCTCGCCAAGCTTTCTATATGTCGTCAGCTTTCCCCCAAAAATTGAAAGTAAAGGCGCTTTTCCATTTTCATCCTCTAGCTCAAAAGCATAATCCCGAGTAACAGTACGTGCATTACTGGACTTATCCTCACACAGTGGCCGAACACCTGAGTAATCCCAAAGAATGTTATCTATAGAAATCGAGCTCTTGAAATAATCATTTACCACCCGGCATAGGTACTCACGCTCCTGAGCTGAGCAATGAGCGGCCTTAGGGTCGCCCTCATACTCAACTTCCGTTGTACCGATCAGAGAGTAATCCCCAAGAAATGGAGTGACAAAAACCACTCTTTTATCGTAATTCTGAAGAATGTATGCCTGATCTCCCTGGTAAACTTTAGGAACGACAATATGGCTTCCTTTTACCAGACGGACTGTCTTACCTGCCGTTTTAGATAACCCGTCAAGAACATCAGTAACCCAGGGGCCGGCTGCATTGACCAAAGCCCTGGATGTTACTTCCTCTGTTCTCCCGGTTAGCCGGTCTTCAAGGCCGATATGCCAATGATCATTTCTACGAAAACCTGATACGACTTTTGTTCTGGTAAAAACTGTCCCACCATGCTCACGCAAACCCAGGGCATTCAGCAACACCAGGCGAGCATCATCGACCCAGGCATCAGAGTATTCAAACACGGTTTTGAAGGGACTTTTTAAAGGGCTGTTACCATCAAGCTTTAAACAACGACTATCCGCCAACGTATTGCGATTGCTTAGATGATCATAAAGAAACAAGCCTAGTCGAACCATCCAGGCTGGCCTTAATCCGGGTTGGTGCGGAAGGTAAAAGCGTAATGGCCATGAAATATGTGGCGCTATTTTCAGAAGGACTTCACGTTCAGCTAACGCTTCTCTGACCAGGCGAAATTCATATTGTTCAAGATAACGAAGTCCGCCGTGGATCAGTTTACTGCTGGAAGAGGACGTTGCTCCTGCCAGGTCCCCCATCTCACACAGACAAACCCTCAGACCACGCCCCGCAGCATCGTGAGCAACACCAACACCGTTAATACCACCACCAATAACCAGAAGATCATAGTCTGTTGCCTGCTCAGCCAATTGGAACATGATCTCCCTTACACGACATCAGGTTTGTTTTGTACCAATGATTCGTGGTGTTATCAGGAATAAACGTACCTGCTTGATCTTTGAAGTTGACTCTGCCCGAAACAAATGACCAAGAACCGGGATATCTCCAAGGAGAGGTACTTTTGAGAGCTTTTCTTCATTCTGCTCTTTGTAAAAGCCTCCAATTAACAGGCTCTCCTGTTCACTGATAATCGCCTGGGTGTTGATCGAGCTATTGGTAATTTCAGGCAGTTTCTGGCCTATTTCTTCAGTTCCCTGACTACCAGTACCATCCTGAATATTGACACTCATATGAATGCTTCTGCCATGATCTTCACGAACAATTCTTGGTGTAACTTGAACAACTGTTCCTGATGTGACAGGGAATAATTCCGAGTCTTCATTACTCGCCACAGACACATAAAACGTACTGCTGTTGTCGAGAATAGCTTCAATATTATCAAGCGTCAGGATTGATGGCCTTGAAACAATCTTAGCCCTCCCCTCATCTGCAAGAAATTGCAGTCTTGCATTAAACGAACCGAGGGCACTGGATACAATGGTTGTATAGTCCGCAGTTGTGTTGGGGGTAAAAGAAAACTGAGTGTCACTTGAGCTGCCAGAATTATTCCAGTCGACTCCCAAAGCCTGCAGATCCTGAGTATTGATATCAATAATTGAAACACTGATCTCTATTTGAGAGGTGGGCTTATCCAGTGAAGCAATGAGCTCTTCATACATTGGCATCTTGGATTCAAGATCATGCACAATGATCGCATTCAACCGTGGATCAGCATTAATATAAATTTCATCAGCTACGGCTCCGGCATTCAACTGTTCCATAGCGGCAGACTCTGAGCCATCCATAGGTTTGGACTCCCCTGATGTGCTGACACTCTCTGCCGGAGTAACTGATGGATTAGGCAGACCCTGTTTGGTTACCTGAGCAACACCACCACCTTTAATAATCCTTGTCAGAATGGTGGCAATACCTGGAACCGTCAGTTGCTGTCCCCGGAAAGTAAACGACTTATCGGTTGCCCAGGCATATTTAAGCGGGAAAGTCCGAACCGTTAGTTTGCTCTTCTGACGATCCCCTTCTTTAGCATCCAGCAACATGGCTGTCCGGGAAACCAGCTCAATATAGCGGGGAGGACCAGAGATAAATACCAGCCCTTCCTTAGGTTGCTCTTTCCAGAAAAATCGACCATCCCAGATGCCAATCTTCTTCAGTGTTTTCTTTAGCTGGTTAATAGGCAAATAACTCAGGCTGATAATCTGCTGACTAGAAGAGCTACCATCATAAACAAACAGTGTATGCCCATCAAAATACCAGATGAAACCATAGATATTTGCCAAATGATCCAGGAAGTCTACTGGGGTCATAGGGCCAATCTTGCCATTGACCTGCCCTTCAACCGTATCCGCAATAATAGCGGGCATGTAATAGCTGGCAGCAAAATTTTGCAAGACTTCCTTCAAGCTGTCCCCATTCCCAAAATAAGCATAAGGACGAACGCCAAAAGCGGCCAGAGCAGGCGACTCATCATCACCTATAGTGTCCTCAAAGTCGTCTATTGCATCCCTGATAGCATCCTCTGCAGAAATAACCATCCTATTGTCGGATGGTGTCTGCGACTGCATCATGTAGAGGTTTGAGGAACGACGGGCGTCTGGTGCTATATTTTGATTAGCATTTTTCTGAGCAAAGTTATAGTCAAAGTCAGAAGACGAAGCATAATGAACCTGGCTACCATATCTGGAGAGATCTGACTCTTTCCCTGACAGCTGCTCCCCATTCAAAAGCGGCATTAATCGTGCGCTCTCTGCCTCAACAGTTGCGCCAACTGAATTGGGAAAAATTCTGGCATCCAGCGGTCTTCCCTGATCAACTGAAGGAAGTTCGGGCTGCTCCTGTGCAATATTGGATGGGAAGTAGATAACCTGTCCTACCCGCAACTCCTGAGTAGTATCAAGTTTGTTATAGCGGGCCAATTCATTCACCTCAAACCCGTAACTTCCCGCAATAACTTCCAGAGTCTCCTTAGGGCGCACCACATGTTTTCGGGTTTGCGGTTCCTCGGATGACCAGTTCGCCAGCGCCTGAAAGGTAATCGCCAACAACAGGGACAGGATTATCAGGGTATTTCTTATAAAGCCCATCAGACGCGTGCCTCCATGCTCATGTCTGCTCCAGCTTATCCAACAGCCCTTAATGAATAGATGCCTTGTAATTTCGATAGTGTCAGTGTCAATAAAAATTCGTTACATACCAGTTTATCGGAAAACAAACGCAATTCACCAGTATTTCGTCAAAAAAATAATTAACATGAGAAAAGTTATTTAATCCCTCTACTTTTCCGCCGAAAGCACCAAAGGATTAATTTATCAGGCGGGCTTTATTATGGCAGGATCAGTTTCATTTGGTAGCGGTATCTCGGGAATGTCAAGAATCGACAGTGCATTGGCTGATTCAGATTTTCCAAAATCAAAATCAAACTTTAGGCCTTCTGGTGAAAAAGTCGTTGACTACACCTGGAAGGCTTTGGATATGAGCAGAAACTTCCAGAACAGGGAATTAAAGTTTGCTACAAGTATCTCTGGTCAAAACATTTACTCCAACCCTGAAGAGCATTATCGCCTTACCAGAGAAGCGATTAACTCACTTTCAAAGCACCTTAAGAAACAGAAAAAGAACAGCTACTATACCAAAGCCATGGAAGAGGCAATTGCCGTTATAGAGAACGCTAAAACAGATAGTGAATATCTAATGATGTGTCGTAATGTATTGATTGCCAGCTAAAGGAATATTGGAATGGATAAATCATTAAAAACCTGGCTACTGTCGCAGGCATCTTATTATCTTGAATATCTTCAGCCCAGGAAATCCATTGCCTTACTGGAAGCCCTGAAGTCTATAGATAAGGAAAACCCCGATGTCTATCGCATGCTGAGCTATGCCTATCTACAGGCAGAACAGCCTGAAGAATCAATCCATGCAGCCGATAATTTTCTAAAATATGCGAGGCCTGGCAGCGATGTACGGGCTATAAAATGGATCAAGGGGCGAGCCCTGCTCAAGAAGAAAAAAGCGGCCGTGAGCCGCTGATCTTCAAGACAAAGCCAGCCCCATAGCAGCGGCGCACCTCTCATGGCACAACTGTTACCCGGGCTGAACTTCGGGGGTAGGAATGATCTGGTACTGGCAGGCCTGCTGGTATCCATCATCGGGCTTATCATTCTACCCATGCCCACCCCCCTGGTGGATTTCCTCATTGCTTTGAATATGGGGATATCCACCATTCTTCTGATGACATCCATTTATCTGAAGTCGCCTCTGGAGTTTTCCTCCTTCCCGGGGGTTCTACTGATCACCACTCTTTTCCGGCTCGCACTGTCTATTACCACTACCCGACTGATTCTCCTTCAGGCCGATGCGGGTGAAATCGTCTACACCTTTGGTAATTTTGTGGTCGGCGGAAGTCTTGGGGTTGGTGTGGTTATCTTCCTGATCATAACCATTGTGCAGTTTCTGGTAATTACCAAAGGTTCCGAACGGGTAGCAGAGGTTAGTGCCCGCTTCTCTCTGGATGGTATGCCCGGAAAGCAAATGAGTATCGATGCAGACCTTCGTGCCGGGGCCATCGAGATGGAAGAAGCCCAGCGCCGAAGAGAGTTGGTCACCAAAGAAAGTCAGCTGTTCGGCTCGATGGATGGTGCCATGAAGTTTGTTAAGGGTGATGCCATCGCTGGCTTAATCATCATCTTTGTTAACATCACCGCCGGGGTTGCTATTGGTACCAGCGAGGGAATGTCGGGTGGCGATGCTCTACAACTCTACGCTATTTTGACCATTGGTGACGGGCTTATCTCTCAGATACCAGCCCTGCTAATCTCTATCACCGCAGGTATTATCGTTACCCGGGTATCCAATGAGGACGCCAAAGACCTGGGTAATGAAATAGGTGATCAACTCACCGATAAGCCGAAGGCACTGATGGTCGGTGGTGCACTATTGCTTGGTTTTGCCCTGATCCCAGGCTTCCCAACGCTAACCTTTCTGAGTCTCGCTGCAGCCATTGGTGGTGGTGGCTATTTTCTGATGAAGAAAACAGAGAAAGCCCGTACAGCTGAGGAAGACGGTGGTATTCCAGCTATGGCCGCTGCAACAGAAACGCCAGGTGAAGCAAAAACCAGGCTGGATCAGCAAGAAGAGTTTACCCAGACCCTGCCCTTGATTATTGATGTCCCTACCTCTGTACAAAAGAGCCTGAATACATCCTCCCTGAATGAGGAGTTACTCAAAGTTCGTAAGTCACTGTATATGGATCTTGGTGTTCCTTTTCCAGGTATTCATCTGCGATTTAATGATTCCATGGATGAGAATACCTATAGCATACTGCTTCAAGAGGTTCCCGTGGCCTCAGGCTACTTCAAGCCTGGTTCTCTATTTGTCAGGGAGAGTAATGAGCACCTGGACATGCTGAAGATCCCCTATGAAGTGGGTGATCCCTTTCTGCCAAGCCTTGACTCTCTCTGGGTCAATGAGAGCCAGAAGGACAAACTTGAGCGTAATAATGTTAACTTTATGGACTCACCCAAAATCATGACCTATCACCTGGCTCATGTTTTGAAAAAGTATGCAGAAGATTTCATTGGCATTCAGGAAACCCGCTACCTTCTGGAAAAAATGGAAAGCAGTTTTGGCGAGCTGATTAAAGAGGTACAGCGACTTTTACCCGTCAATAAGATTACGGAAATATTCCAGCGCCTGGTATCTGAAGATATTTCCATCCGAAACCTTCGATCCATTCTACAGTCTCTGGTGGTCTGGGGGCATAAGGAGAAAGAGGTTGTTCAGTTAACTGAGTATGTACGCTCATCATTGAAGCGTTACATCAGCTATAAATACTCCAATGGCAAAAATATGCTGCCAGTTTACCTGCTTGATCAGGATGTCGAAGACACGATCCGTTCAGGAATTCGACAGACTTCAGCAGGTAGTTACTTAGCACTTGATCCGTCTACTTCTGCACAGTTTGTAGAAAACGTTAAACACTCAGTCGGTAAAATAGGTCACCTTGAGCATAAGCCTGTACTGATCACCTCCATGGATATACGCCGCTATGTCCGCAAACTACTCGAGCTGGAAGTCTATGATCTGGCAGTGCTTTCACACCAGGAGTTAACTGAAGAGATCACAGTTCAACCCCTGGGCCGTATCTCGCTGTAAACAGAGGTTATATGTCCCTAAAGCCGTTTCTCAATCTGCTGGCAGATCGTTTCAGCCAGCAGGTGAGTCCTGAGGTTTCTTGCAATAATATCCTCAGCCAGTTTTCCTTTCGAAATGACTTCCAGCCAGTGTTCAATCATGGCGTTAAATCCTTTACTTGCCAGCATCGGCGTCCAGTCGGGCAGGCGGATTAACTGTTCCTGACTGGCTTTTTGAAGGACTCCAGTATGAAAACTATCAAACAGGTACGATTGGTTTTCATAACACAAAGTAATCCGTTCATTGGTAATCCCATTCAACCGGTTCATGGAAGCCTGTATCAAAGTACTTCCTGCCTGCCATTGAACATCAAGCCTGTTAAGGCCGAAATTAGCCCCCTGTTCTGATATCAACAGATCTTCCGGTTTAACATCTGCAGATTGATTCACACTGTCCAGTGGGTGAAGAAAGTCATCAAAAACAAATGTTCGCGGAAGTTCAGGCAGATTATGTCTATTTTTCTCCCAGCGGAAATAGAGTAAAGGAGATGCTTTTGACTCCTGTAACAGGGGTTCTTTTAAAATTGGAAGATAACGTCGATTAAAACCGACAAAAATGGGCTGCCTGACACGTTCGGCCAAGTCATACAGCCTTTCGCAATCGCCAAATTCAGTGGACAAGGGCTTATCCACAAACACCGGAATACTGTTTTTAAGAAAGTAGCTCGCGATGTCCACATGGGTTGAGGTGGCACTGTGGATCATGACGGCATCAACGCCCATATCCAGAAGCTGTTTATAATCGCTGCAAAAATCATTTACCCGGTATTTCTTTGCAAGCTCGCTAAGAACCTTGTTGTTTCGGGTGCAGAAAACAGGTTCAACAGAAGGAAGTTCTGTCAGAATTGGTAAATATGCCTTCTGTGCAATATCTCCCAGACCGATCAAACCAATTCTCATTATTTTCTCTCTTTTCTTTAACCACTACATTACGTCCCCCCTGGAAGGGGGGACGTAATATTACATCTGCCCAGCAGTAATCAAATAATAGAAGAAAGATAAAAATGACAACTAGCGGACCAAAGCAAAAACCAGCTGATCTATAAACTGCTCATCCTTATAAACGTGTTTTCTCATCACGCCTTCAAGCTCAAAACCACACTTTTCCAGAACTCGACGGGAGCCCTCATTACGAGCCTGAACATCTGCAAAAATTCGAACAAGGCCCATTTCATCAAATGCATACTGGCAAACATAGGACAGAGCACCGGTCATAATCCCTTTACCCCAGTGATCCTCTGAGACCCAAAAGCCGATCTCTGCCCCGAATCGGTGAACATCCAGCTGAACCACAAAACCAATCTCACCAACTGCTTCACCACCAAAATCAATGGCAAACCGGGTCTTGGTCTCATGCTCTTTTACGTGTTGCACCCAGGCTCTGGCATGTTCGATCGTATAGGGATGCGGAAAAGTATCCCGAAGGTTTCTCGCAATTTTAGAATTATTACCATGCTTGGCCAAAGAGATCGCATCCCCATAAAGGAATCTTCTGAGGCAGTAACCATTACCCAGGTCTATATGCATATCATTATCCTGATAGTCAGCTATCAGGTAAAACATCGGCAAAAGCGATACAGGCTTTATATATCTATAGCCCAACCATATCGCTTTAATCACCTAGAATTATCCAATCAAGCTGAAGTGTTAAGATTATCTAATCCATTTAGCAGGCTTGATTTTTTTAATAAGGAAGAAAAGATGAAAGCCCCAAACACCTTTGGTGTGGAATTATAATACTCAAACAGAACTTTTCCTTTAAAACATACCAGGTAGGGTTATTCTTTTTTTAAATTAAAAACAAAAATCCAATTTCATTTAACAGAAAACCAATAAACAAAAAACCATTTTTTCAGGATATAACCATGTGCAATATTACTAAACACATGATTTTAAATGTTTACATCAGATGACAACAATACCATTAGCAGTATTATTGCCATCTAATCCGCTAATTATTTTTTACAAACGACGTCCCTACCCTGTACCCATACTCTTGTGATGTTCTGCCTGTTCGTTGTCGATATTATTTTTTCCAGAATATCCGAAGCGCTATCCAACGCTTGCCATATTTTCAAATCACAGTCCTGAATACTGGCATCCACCAGAACCGCGTCAAAGCTGAAACCTTTTCGAAACAACCCTATATTCTTATCAAGTGCTTTTCCACCACCTGTTGTCGCCATCCAGAATGCTTCAAGGAATGAAATTCTCGTATTTTCCTCTCCTCGCTCCCCCGCTGCCAGCTTTGTCGAAGTACCCTCTTCCCTGACCCGGGAGTGAGTGACCGCATCAAAGCAAGACCGCAACATTGAAGGTGTCACACTGGCTGCCACATCGCTACCCAAACCACAGTGCAGTCCTCTATTGAGCAGTTCTCGAGTTTCCATAGCTGCATTGGCAAAGTACATATTCGACAAAGGGCAGTGGGCAATACTGGCACCATTATCCTGTATTTTGACAATATCCTGCTCAGTGAGAAAAATCGAGTGAGCAAGAATGGTTTTTCTACCCAGCAAACCTGTTTTTTCATAAACAGAAATATCCGTTTCACCGTATTTTTGCTGGCTATACTCTCTCGCCCAGTCACTCTCAGAGCAGTGAGTCTGCACATAGCAGTTATTATTGGTGGCAAATTGTCCTAATTCTTTAAGAAGACCTTCTGTACAACTGGGTACAAATCTTGGGGTAACCACCGATGAAATCAATCCATGATTACCCGGCATCGTTGAAACATACTGATGAAACGCTTCGGTTTCGTAGAGGCTCTTTTCAGCGCTCTGGCGATAATAATCAGGGCATTGCTCAACATCATCCATACAGACTTTACCAACAAAAGCCCGTTGCCCTTTTTCCAGACAGGTATCTGCAAGTACTCTCGTTGGCTCAAGATGAATGCTGGAGAAATAAACGGCGCTGGTTGTACCACTGCTTAAGGTAGACTGGACAAGGTCATCATAAACACGTTTGGCAAACTCCAGATCCTGATATTTAGCTTCCAGTGGAAACGTATAATTCTCCAGCCAGTTATATAGTGGCAGATCCAGCCCCTTACCCATTTGAGGCCACTGTGGGGCGTGGCAATGCAAATCAATCAGTCCCGGTATAAGGTATTGCTTCTCCTTTAACCTGACCAGACGGTTTTCTCTCTCAAGCACCTCAATAATATCACTGGCTGCATATTCATCAGATTTTAGAAGAGAATCAATCTCACCGTCAGTATTGATGGCAATCAGTACATTCTCTAGAAACTCAAACTCTCCAAGAACCGGGCAATGAAAAGCCTTTCCCAGGATACCGAAAAGAATATCATCGTGATTCATTACAAAACCTATAGGCCAATTAGATTCAAAGGAAGCAAATAAAAATGGGCGTGATTCAAAAAAACCACGCCCATTCCATTAACCAACAATAAACATCACGTAGAGATCAGGATTTTGCATCCATTTGATCAACGGTATCCAACGCCAGAGTGATCATATCATTCAGAGTCGTGCGACGTTCATCCGCTCCCAGGGCCTCATGGCGCAGAATATGATCGGTGACGGTACAAATGGTCAGTGCTTTGGCCCCCAGTGCTGCAGCAACACCATAAAGTGCAGCCGCTTCCATCTCAACACCCAGAATGCCATGGCTGGCCATCAGTGGATACAGGTCCTCATCCGGGCGGTAGAACAGGTCAGAAGAAAACAGGTTGCCCACTTTAACGGATAAACCTTTCTGTTCCGCTTGCTCAACCGCTATACGCAGGAGAGAGAAGTCAGCCAGCGCTGCAAAGTCATGATCCCTTAAGCGGATACGGTTGACTTTGGAGTCAGTACTGGCACCCATGCCAATGACCAGATCCATCAACTTTACATCGTCATGTATTGCACCACAGCTGCCAATACGGATCAGGTTTTTCACTGCATAAACAGTAATCAGCTCATGAAAATAAATAGAGGCAGATGGTATACCCATACCATGTCCCATAACAGACACCGGCTTGCCTTTATAGGTTCCGGTAAAGCCCAACATACCCCTGACGTTGGTCACTTCTCTGGCATCATCCAGATAGTTCTCAGCGATAAACTTGGCTCGAAGCGGATCCCCCGGCATCAGAATAGTTTCTGCAAAATCGCCTGGCTTCGCATTAATGTGTGCAGTACTCACGGATTCAAACTCCAACGATACAACTGTCTATGTCAGGGCCACAAATCTGCCGGTCAACTCCCCCTAAGGTTTATAGGTCCGGCAGGTTTCAATTATTGATTAACCGCCAAGCCCGATCAGCAACCCGGCAATAGTGCCGCTCATCAAGTTGGCAAGTACCGAAGCCAGCAGTGTTTTCATTGCCAGCGCATTCATCTCTTTTCTGCGGCCAGGAACAAGGCCACCCAGACCACCCACCACCATGGCAACGGAACCAATGTTGGCAAAGCCACAGAGTGCAAAAGTAACAATGGCTTGAGTCTTGGGAGAGAGTTCTGCTGCAACCTTCACAAAGTCGATATAGGCAACAAACTCATTAATGATGATTTTCTGGCCAATAAAAGAGGCTGCCTGAGTGGCTTCACTCCAAGGCACTCCCATAACAAAGGCCAGAGGTGACAAGAGATAGCCCAAAATGCTCTGCACAGTAATGTCGTCAAAACCAACCAAGCCACCCAGCCCACCAACAATACCGTTAACCAGAGCCACCATGGCAACAAATGAGATCAATAACGCCGTTACACAGGCGACCTGCTGTAGACCAACCATGGAGCCTTGGGTGATAGCATCCAGAATGGATTCAGGCTTCTCATCAGACTGGTCGATAACATCATTGACGTTATTGGCTGGTTCAGCGGTTTCCGGGCAAATCAGCTTCGCAAACAATAACCCTGCCGGAGCAGTCATAAAACAGGCGGTCAGAATATATTTGATATCGATGCCCAAGTTGATGTAACCGATCATGGTACCGCCCGCTACGGAAGCAAGGCCACCCGTCATCACCGCAAATAGCTCAGAGCGGGTCATGCCCTGAACAAAGGGTCTAACCATGGAGGGTGCTTCAATAGGACCCACAAAAATATTCGCCGTTGCAGAGAGAGATTCTGCCCGGCTGGTTCCAAGAAGCTTATGCAGTACACCGCCAATTACGTTAATGACCGCCTGCATAATGTTTAAATAATAAAGAACTGAGATTAATGCACTGATAAAAACAACAACAAACAAGACATTAATCACAAAAACAAAACCGACTTCAAATCTGGCCAGATCACCAAAAACAAAAGCCAGGCCATCATTGGCAAAGTTAATAACACTCTGCACACCACTGGATGCAACTTGTAATACTGTCTGACCTGCGGGGACATACATAACAAATGCACCGAACGCAATTTGAATAAGTAATGCACCCAGAACAGTCCGTACATTTATCGCTTTTCGATTTTCCGAAAAAAGTACCGCAATCCCGATAAGCATTGCCATACCAAACAGGCTCATGAAGATACCCATGAGTGCCCCCTAACAATAAACAAGAAAAATGATGCCCACAGTTTTCAATGAAAACCGCTCAAGAAATAAGGCTGGCCTTAATTGCCCCCTATCTTGATTCAACAGAGGCTTTGCAAAAAAGGACAATTGTCCTGTTGAATATGTTTTTTGTTAAAATTTGATCATTTTTTGATTCAAGTCTGTATTTCTGAAAAAGCCCACTCCGGATTGATAAGCTTGAAACTATTTCCATGCTTCTCCAGCACACCTTCATCAATAAGACTCTTTAAAACTCTCCGGTACGCCCGGGAAGAGGTTCCCAAACTCTCAACCTCAACGTCCTGAGCAACCGTAAAAACACCATGATCGGCCGCATCAGACAGGTCAACCAGTCTTTTAAGCGCATTAAATCGAAGGCCATAGAGAATATTTTCCATCGCCCTGGTCACCGTCATGTGATACCGGCTTGACATCAGTGCGAGAAAATCCAGAGCAAGATCGGGCATTTTTACCAAAGCACCCAGAACTTTCTCACGGGTAAGTTGATAACCAACAACGGGGTTAACGGCAACAACACTGAGCATATGGATTCCTGAGCCGCTGAATAGCTCCATCTCCCCCAACACCCCAAAATAATTTTCTTCCTGACCGAGGGTGTACTTTCTTCCGGATGCTGAGACATACTGCACCTTAATATCAGCACCCGAGACAACGACCAGAGCATTGGCCTCCCCCCCCTGAAAACAGATGACCTGACCAGCAGCATATCGAACCGGCCTTCCTCCAGATACTGTCAATAAACGATGATATATTTTTGTATCAAAATCCCGGAGCACACCGCCTCCCAAAAAAGATAAATAGCTCTATTCTTTCTGCTCAGTATTGAATTCAGCTTCCTTAAAGAGCTATTCAGGCGTGATAATGGAGCTCGCAAACAAGAAAGAAAAAACAAGTATGAAAATCGGAATCTAAAGAGGTATGCCAGCATTATGCCAGCAGGCCATTAGTTCGCCAGCGGTAATGAACGCAGCAACATCGATATTTATGAAGGTATGCCGTGGAAATAGATTGCTACTGGATACAGTATTAAGTAAAAATCGAAGCCAAACTCAATAGACTGAGATCTGTATTTTCTCAGTGAATGAATTACCCTTTTATCAACTGTGAATAATATTCTGGATAAAAAACAATAATTGGATGAGAGCTTTAACGGCTGCTTATAGCAGCCTCTATAGAAGGATTCACATAAAACAAGCTGGCTATTTTCAACTCGTTTCCAGCTTTTTATAAAGTGCCCCCAGCACATCCCACTTATGCATTGTCCACTCTGGTGAAAGAAGATACTGTCGCTCGCCCGACCCCGTCAGCCTGTGAAACAATAATTCTTCTGGTGAACGTAGAATCATTTTTGCCAGCGCATCCGTATAGGATTCCATCGTTAACTCACGAACCTCTCCCTTACGCCACTGCCGTGCCATTTGAGTGCCTTTAACAATATGGAGCGGGTGTATTTTAATGGCATCAACCCCAAGCTCAATGACACGATCAAAGCTCACCAGCGAATCCTCAGGCTCTTCTCCAGGCAGCCCTACAATCAGATGAGTACACAGCTTAAGACCATATTTTTTTGCCCTGATCACTGCATCTTCATAATCGCTATAGCTATGCCCACGGTTGATCTGTTGAAGGGTGTGATCAAAGCTTGACTGAAGGCCCAGCTCCAGCCAAACCTCATAACCTTGATCCTGATAGCCTGACAGCAGTTTAAGAACCGGGTCCGGCACACAGTCAGGGCGCGTACCAACAGCAAGACCTATCACACCAGGCTGGGCCAGCGCCTCATCATAATAGCGCTTGAGATCCTCAAGAGAACCGTAGGTATTACTGTAGGACTGAAAGTAGGCAATGAATTTTCTGGCCCCGGTACGGGCCCCAACCTTTTCCTGAGCCTGCCGGATCTGTTCAGAAATATCACCGGCTTTCGTACTGCCCGGGCTGAAGGAGGCATTATTACAAAATGTACAGCCACCAATGCCTTTACTACCGTCTCGGTTTGGACAGGTAAATGATGCATTCACCGAAACTTTGTGCACTTTTTCCCCGTACTTCTGCCGAAGATAACGGCCAAAAGTATTCACGAAGCGGGTCATGTCCATAGAGAGTCATTTCGTAATAAAAAATCACTACAACATACCGGCTGTCTGTAAGTTCGCCTATAGGGAATTCAACGCATGACCTAATGGCCAATGCTTAATCGGATGCTCTCATATTAGGCTCTGTTGACATAAGGGTTGAAGAAGTCAGCTGGAGTGATAAAACAAGGAAGGACTTCCATGATCAAGTCATGCTCTTCAGTATAAATTAATGGTTTTCTCATCAGGATATTAACACCTGAAACGGCTATTCAGGGTGTTTTTTCATTTTTTCAAGGGCTTCCTGCACCACAGCACGGGCTTCATCCTGACAGGCCTGCATGGCATCCGGATCATCGGGTGCCACACGCCACTCAATAATTCTCTTGGCCAGTTTTCTGGCCATTACTCCTACCAAATCATCCAGATACGTTTCATCAAACATGGCTAAAGGCATAAATCTTAAATGCACTAATAGCTGCTCAGGCTTATCTGGTTCTTTCATATGTATGGCAAAATCGCCGGCGTCAGATGTGCTTTGGCTGATCGTTAACGTAAAATGCTCACCGCTCATAATTATCTCCCGGCTGTACTAGATTCAGTTGTCGGCGGTATGGCAGGTGGCTTTATGATCAGCAGACCAGCTGTCAGCTCGTTGAACCAAATAGCGATCATCAAGTAAAGACAAGAGCATCTATCTTTTTATAATCTCTATTCATAATCTAGACTGAGCTTTAGAAGGATTGAAAGCATTAGCGGACAATGCCGCCCGAGAAAGCGACATTTACATAATTCAAAAGAAGCCAGCTTGAACTGGGCAATGGAGAGCCTGAGTATGTCATTCATTACTAACAAGAATGTAGAAAACTTACCCTCTGATAACTCTGGACAGGTCGGCAACGTCAAACCTGTGGACCGTATTGATCCGATGCAGTCTCAAGCATTTTCTGATCTTGTGCAAAATAAGGAAGAAAACAAGCTTGCTGAAAGCACAGCAGAAAATGGAGAAATTACACCAGAAGAGCTCCAGAAGCAGATTCGTGAAAATTTGTTTAAAAACGGGTTCAACAAAGCACTTGAAAAAGCTAAGGAAATAGCAAAAGAACTCAGAGAGGGGTGATATTCTGGCTTGTTGTCATTTATTTGACAAATGGCAGAACATCCCCGGTTTTTATTGCTTCTTAATCTAATTAAGAGCTTTCAATATAATTATAATTAAATGATATGAATGGTCTCTGTGGGTGCTTATCCTGCAGGTGATGTCAGTGCAGTACAGGGATGTGGCCAGCATGTCAGCGCAGTCTTCCAACATTATACCTCTAAGTCCAAGTGGTGATGACAAACCTCCGCAAAGCTCTCTTTTTTCTGAGTTAAATCAACTGGTTCAATCGATCATTTATCCTGAGACCGAAACACTGATCCCTGCTTTATCCACTCAACTGGAAGCGCACCTGGAAGAAATCAACAATGACCAGGACATAATGCGCTGGGTAGATTTCAAGAGCCGTCTGAAGAAATCCGAATCATCCATCAAAAAGTGCTTTATCAATAATTTGACCCACATCGATAATGAACAGTCAAAGCAAAAAGAGGGTGTGTTAACGCTGGAGCTACTGGACAATGCCGAGCTTGACCATAAACTTCTCTGGTGTTCTGCCACAAATCATTTTGAGAACAGTATAAACTCAGAGTGCATCTGCCGAATCAAACGCTGTCTTGAGTCTAAATACCCTCAGCATGAGGGCACTTATCCGGCCATGCCGGAGCGGATATGTGAAAGTTTCTCTTCCGCTATTGAAAGCCTGCACCCAGACCATGATATTGAGCAACAGCTCTTCGTCTGGTTTGTCAGTCACTTGAAAAAGCCGACTGATGAGCTTTGGCTAAAAGTTGATCAACTACTCATTGATAAAGGACTGAAACCCAAGCAGTCATCTCCACCGGAAATACCGGAGAGAAGCAGCAGCTCAAGCACTGATCAAAAGCCGGTGTCTATTCCCCGATCCTACAACTTGAAACAGCCACCCGTACACCAAGACCCCTATCCTGAACTGGAAAGCCCACAGTTTCTGGATGCCTTTGCTGACAAGTTGGTTTCCCGGTTAGAAGACATGCTGGCAGAAGATGAACTCATCCCGGAGGCCAAGGCCAACAGGGTTAGGGCTATTGACCTGGCCAATGTCCTCAGCACACTTCAGCTGGAGATTCTTGAGCAACAGATTTCAATAAGAAACCTTCACAACTCAGTTATTGGCGCTATGGAAATACAGGGCGTGAGTTCAAAACTTTCACGTCATCATGAAGATCTAATCAATATGATTGGCTGGTTATTTGAGTACATACTGGAAGATCACAACCTGCCTGATGAAATCAAAAAAACGATAGCACTTTTACAGATACCGATCTTAAAGCAAGCCATTTTGGATGATGATTTTTTAACGGATCAGGAACACCCCGCACGCCTCTTATTAAATACCTTAACCTCTGCCGGGATGCAATATTGCAGAGATCCCAAACTAAGCAGCCATGTGCTGATGCTGATTGAACACACTGTTCGAACAATTGTCTCTGATCACAGTGAAAACCCAGATATATTCCAGGATTGCCTGGATGGGTTCCAATACAACCTGAATATTATCCTGCAACCTGAGCATGATGATTCGGAAAATCAAAGCCACCCAGTTGAAAGTGATGAACAACCATTAGAAAACCAGGGTCAAGATCAAGAGAATAGCATTGATTTCCAAGCTGAAATAATGCCGGAAGAAGGAGACGAACTCGAAGAAGAGATCATTCTCTCCTCTGTTAAGCCAAATATAAGCCCACAGGACACATCGCTTTCAGAAGTCAACACAGAGATGGATGAAGATCGCCTGGAACTCGAGCTGGTCGTGGACGAACCAAATGAAATAACCAGTGAGCAACAAGATTATCACTCTACATTTGAGCCCATCATTATTGACGAATTGCATCCGGGTCAGTGGGTTGAATTCATTGGCGAGGGTGATTCTCACCGCCTCCGCTGCAAGCTCGCCCGGCTCAGTAAGGACAGGCATCGCTATATTTTTGTAAACCGCTCAGGAATGCGAGTCGCGGAGCGATCCGGAAACGACCTCAGGAAAGGGATTGAAAATGGTTCAGTCCGGATTATGGAAGAGAATCCCATTTTTGATCGCGCCATTCAAGCGGTGATGGAACGATTCAAAAAGCATTGATTAAAGCACTCAGATTTAATGGCGCTAACTATCTTATTAAACATCTGTACGGAAGGCTTTATGTTAAATCTGGAAAATTTAAATCAAGTTGTTGATGGTGACGAGGCTCTACTGGAAGAACTGTTATCAACCTTTTTCCAGAGTACCCGGGAAGACATTCTGAATTTAAAAACAGCGGTCAATAACCACCAAAATGCGCTTATTGTCAGTTTTTCCCATCGTATTAAAGGGGGGGCCGCTATTGTCGGAGCAGATCAATTGGCCTCACTTGCCGGAGACCTGGAGCACTCTGGACAGCAGGTCGAGTCTGAGCGTTATGAGCCCCTGTTTCTTGAACTGCATGACAGTTTCAGAAGTATTGAAGCCCACTATCCCAATTTATGAGAGCGGTCTACTGGTTAGACTGAAAAGTCGATATCCGACCACGACAGCAAACGCCATAAAGGGAGACCCAAGAACACCACCAAATACCTGCAACAGCAGGTCATCCCCCTGGCTCGTCAATAAATAACCAATCAGGGTTTGAGAAGACAGCAAAATGATCAGCAGAACCACAAAGGGTAGAAACAACAAAGACCACCTCCCCTTCGTCTGGTTAAAGCTAGCTCTGATAGCTTCCATTGGGTGTTCTTCCTTCAGAGCAACCCGATACTCCACAAACATCAGTTTATACAGCAGATAAAAGCCTGGTATCAGATAGAGACTCAACCCAAGCGTAATCATCACAAACACCAACAGGTAACTGGTAGCCAACGGAAAATAAATGCCTGTTGATTTCATTAAACTGTCGTAAAGACTTAGCTTCCCTCCCTGATCACGACTCTCAATAAAGAAAATAGCCGCCCCTGTGGCAAGAGGCTCTACCAATACGGAGGTAACCAGATCGACAAACCCACCGCTCACCTCTCCAGTGGTTGCAAAAGACTGATGAAGGTAGAAGCCAATAATTTCAGACGGAACAGCTGTCAGCAGGAACAAGGCTGTCAAACTCAAACCATAACAAGAAAAAAAGCGTAACGATTGAACAATAGATGCCATTCAAATTTCACCAGATTCGTTAGGGGGCGTTCCCAATTAGCTCACCAGGGAATCACTGAACCATCATAATGGATAAACTGGCCGCTGTTTTTCAAAGAAAGTTGCTCAATGACTTTTCGAATACCCCGAATGGAGGTCTCAGTATCTATCAGGGCATTAGCTCCACCCATATCTGTCTGTACCCAGCCCGGATGCAAAACACCTACGCTGACCCCCTTCCCGGCAAGGTCAATGGCCAGACTTTTACCCACTGCATTCAGTGCTGCTTTGGCAGAACGGTAGATATAACTGCCTCCTTTCTGATTATTTCCCATACTCCCCATTTTGCTGGACATCATGATAATTTTCTTATCATGGCTCTCAGCCACTTTCTCAACCAGAGCCTGGGTAACCATCATGGGCGCAACAGTATTAACCCTAAGCACCTCCATCCAGGGATCAACAGTGACTTCATCATAAGATAGCCCGTAGGGACCGTAAATCCCTGCGTTATTGATCAGAATATCAATGGGTTCTTCAATAACATACTGGAGGTTGTGAATCATTCCCGGCTGGGTAATATCAAGAGGCACTAACTCAAACTGGTAGCCCGCATTGCGTTTTAGCTCCAGAAGTTGCTGTGACTGCTCCGGAAACCGGCAGCAACCATACACTTTAGCCCCCTCTGAAAGGTATTGGCGACAAAGCTCAAGTCCAAGTCCCCGGCTCACACCAGTCACCACAACTACCTTCTGCATATGACCTCCCGTGGTATAGAAAAAGATTCTTTATAGAAGTTACAACAAAATGGCCGATGTTTAATCTTATAATGACATCCGTTCAACACAAGATAAGCAGCCACCTTACTTTATGGCAAAATGGCTGTATTACAACGTTACCACGGACAGGTACGTACCATGGCAAAAGACATATCCCGGACAACCATTCAGCCTACCCAGACTTCTCTGTCAGAAGAGTCTGGCATAAAGGCTAAAGCAAAAGGTAAGTTCAGAACCAAAGAGGCTCAATTTGCAGATTCACAGGTATACCATGACAAATCAGCAAAAAGCCCTGAAGGCCAGAGGCTAAGCAATCGACAAGTCACCCCTCATAATCTGGATATTATTGTACAACTTGCTGCAAGGAGTGAATGGTCAGGACTCTCTTCAGCAATTCAGCAGCATTGCGATAGTCTTGTAAAACTGGACCAAACCCTATCCTTACTAGAAAAGCAGAGCATTGATCTACCTGAAGATGCTCAAAATACTATTGGTAACCACTTCGTTAAGCTCTATGTACTGGAAAAACTACCAGAACTCACGAAGGAACTACTCTAATGAATCTTGGGAAGATTGATAGTCTCAGTTTAATAATTCAACAAGCAGACGAACATGACAGTCTTCTTGGAGTCATGTCCAGAGTAGCTGTGGATACATTTATTCAGAAGCACTCTCTGACCAAAATTAATCGTAATCAGCTAGTCGACAAGATCACTCAAAATATCCACAACCAGATTGCAGCACTGATCTACGAGCAGGAAGAACCCATAAAAAAAACTGAGTCCACACTTGAGCAGGAAGTTAACTTTTCCAGGAATCAGAGAAGAATTGAACAAAAATACCTTCAGGAAAGAGTTAAGTCTCCTGAAGGTTCATCTTAACTCAAACCAAATAAAAAGGGGCTTATTCAGCCCCTTTTTATTCTATCGGATTAGACCAACAGCAGAGCAATCGTTGCCAGGCTGAGAATCAGAGTCCCACCATAACAAGCGACCTTAACACCCACTCCCGGATGAAAGCCCAAATCATGTGAACCATGATAGATACGGTGAATACAGGCCCAGTAAGAAGGCACCAGTGCCACCATCAGAGCCAGCTTGCCAATCCAGCTTTCCAGAAAGAATGCGGACATCCGTTCATAGGAAAGCGCTTCCGCCGGAATAATATCCAGAGGCACACCCAATCCAACCACAAAAATAATGGCCGGAAAGAAAAAGGCGATGGTGGTACCACCCGCACCAAACAGACTCCATAACAGAGGTTCAATATGACGTTTATTACTCATCTTCCCTCTCCCTTAAAGTCCAAACACAGAAGCTGCCAGGATAACCGCTGAACATACAGCCAGACCGACGTACATCAGCTTGTTGACCACATGATCCTTGACCATCTTACGAATCTGCTGAGGCAGAACCCGTGGCGTCATTTCAAAGTAAGTCACGGCGTGATAAATGGTCAGCCCCAGAGTCACCACTGTGAACAAAATCATCAGCGGGTTAGCCTGTAAAGCCAGCCAGCTGTTCCAGGCCGCTTCACCTCGCACCAGTTGCACCAGACCAGCAAACAGGTTCAGTGCATAAAGACCGTCAACAACACAGGAGGACTCCCGAATCATGTAATTGCGGTAATAAGGGTGATCCATATACCAGGTGCGCTTCATGGGGCGCACATAGGGACGACGACTCATCACTTGTCTCCTTTACGTGGCATCAGGAAAGAGAGCGCCCAGTCCTGGGAACCCTGCAATTTATTCTGATTGATGGCAGCAGCCGGGTCGACGTTCTTCGGGCAAACCTCAGAACAGTAGCCCACAAAGGTACAGGACCAGACACCATTCTTGCCTTGAATCACTTCAGTACGCTGCTCATAGCCATCATCACGGCTATCCAGGTTGTAGCGGTGACCCAGCGCAATCACTGCCGGACCGGTAAACAGCGGATTCAAGCCCATCTGCGGACAGGCCGAGTAGCAGAGCATGCAGTTAATACACATGGAGAACTGCTTGTACAGTCCCAGTTGAGCCGGTGTCTGTTTATTCACACCTTCTTCAACCGGCTTCTCCATTGCATTGATGATGTAGGGCTTTACGGACTCCAGCTTTTTGATGAAGTCTTCAGAGTCAATCACCAGATCCTTCTCAATCGGGAAGTTGGCCAGAGGCTCAACCCGGATTGTGTTCGGGTAGTAATCGCGCAGGAAGGTTTCACAGCCCAGCTTTGGCGTACCATTAATCACCATGCCACAGCTGCCACACACCGCCATACGACAGGACCAGCGGTAGGCCAGTGTTGAATCCAGCTCGTCCTTGATGTGCTCAAGGGCATCCAGCATGGACCAGGCTTCGACATAAGGAACGGTAAAGGTGCCAAAATTTGGCTTGTCATCGGTTTCCGGATTGTACCGCAGAATCTCGATGGTTATGGTTTTATCACTCATGGCAGCCCCCTTACTTCCCTTCACCATTTTTCTCAGCCGCAGCGCCATACACACGCTCTTCTGGCTGGAAGCGGGTTACATTCACGTCTTCATATTCCAGACGCGGCTTGGCATCACCATTAAAGAAGGTGACGGAGTGTTTCAGGAAGTTGACATCATCACGGGCTTCAAAGCCATCAATACGCTGATGCGCACCACGGGATTCTTTACGCTCAACACCACCAATGGCCATACACTCAGCGACCATCAAAGAACTTTGCAGTTCGAAAGCCTGTAACAATTCGGTGTTAAATACCTTGCTCTTGTCTTCGACCTTAACGTTTCTGAAACGGTCACGAAGTTCAGATATTTTGTCCAGACCGGCCTGCATCTCTTCACCAACCCGGTAAATACCAAAGCTGTCTTCCATGGCTTTCACCATTTCGTGACGCAGATGGGATGCTTTTTCAGTACCGTTCGAGTTGCGCAAACTTTCGACAGCGGCCAGATGCGCTTTTGCCTGATCCAGCAATTTGCCTTCATCAGACATGACATTCTGACTGGCAAAATCAGCGGCACTTTCACCAGCGACTTTACCGAAGACCACCGTTTCTGCCAGAGAGTTGGAACCCAGACGGTTAGCACCATGCATACCCACGCTGGCACATTCACCCGCAGCAAACAGGCCCGCCAGATCAGTAGCACAGTTAATATCCGCTCTGACACCACCCATGGTGTAATGAACCGCAGGACGAACCGGAATTGGCTGATGAACCGGATCAACGCCCAGGTAGTTTTTCGCCAGGGAGCAGATCAGAGGCAGACGCTCCATCAGTTTCTGTTCACCCAGATGACGCAGATCCAGATGAACGGCATCACCCAGCGGCGTATCAATGGTGCGACCTTTACGCTGCTCCTGCCAGAAAGCCTGAGAAAGCTTGTCCCGTGGCCCCAGCTCCATGTACTTGTTCTTTGGCTGACCAACCGGTGTTTCCGGCCCCAGGCCATAGTCCTGCAGATAACGATAACCATCCTTGTTCAGCAGAATACCACCTTCGCCACGACAACCTTCGGTCATCAGAACACCAGAGCCCGGCAGGCCAGTTGGGTGATACTGGACAAACTCCATGTCGCGCAGAGGCGCACCCGCACGCAGAGCCATGGCATGACCGTCGCCAGTTACAATGGCACCATTGGTGTTAAAACGGAAAATACGACCAGAGCCGCCTGTCGCCAGTACTACAGATTTCGCCAGGAAGACTTTAGGCTCACCGGTTTTCACTTCAATCGCTACAACACCTTGTGCACGACCATCTTCCATGATCAGGTCTGTAGCAAAATATTCGTCATATCGTTCAATAGAGGGGTGCTGGATAGACGTCTGAAACAAGGTGTGCAGCATATGGAAGCCGGACTTGTCCGCCGCAAACCAGGTACGCTCAATTTTCATACCGCCAAAGGCACGAACATTCACATCACCATCGTCCTTACGATTCCATGGACAACCCCAGTGTTCCAGACGAATCATCTCTTCTGTGGCATGGGACACAAAATAGTCCACTACATCCTGGTCACATAGCCAGTCACCACCCGCAACGGTGTCAACAAAATGATTTTCCAGAGAGTCATGATCCTGAACCACCCCGGCAGAACCACCTTCAGCCGCAACGGTATGACTTCTCATGGGATACACTTTGGAAATCAGTGCTACCTTTAGTTCAGGATTTTTTTCTGCAACGGCAATCGCAGCCCGAAGACCGGCACCTCCGGCACCGACAATGGCTACATCAGCCTTTATGACCTGCATACGCAAACCTCTATCACCACTCACCACTACCCCAAACAGGGATAGCCAGAGAACTGGCTAAATCGAATAATTAGAGAAGGGTTAAAAATCTAGAACCAGAGTTTATATAACCCAAAAATTAATGCCATTGACATAGAACAAAAATAAATCAATGCTTCGGAAAAACCATATTTTTCATAGGGAAACATAGGAGTAATTACTATGAATAACAGCAATTATTTTGCGGTATATGGATTTATCTTTTAATTAACAACCCACTTCGATTTCAACACTCAATTTACGTAAGAAAGCCTATAGCCTGGAAATAAGCTGAGACAAGATGACAATGCAACCAAATAAGAAACAGACAGACATCAGGAATACTCCACCTGGAGCCTTGAACGAATTTTTGTATTCTGTGTTTTTCCTGAGCACATAAACCATTGCGGTAGGTAGCAGTATTGCCAGTATTGCCAGAGCAATTGCTGCATAACCTAACGCTGCAACAAAGCCATCCGGAAACATAATGGCAAATATTACCGGAGGAATAAAAGTCACCAACGCAGTTTGTAATCGATGAATACGGGTATCTGCGCGCTGCAGTAAATTAGCAAGATAGTCAAATAAACCCAGGGCAACCCCCAGTACCGAAGTTAAGAGCGCCAAGTCAGAAAACAGATACAAGATAGTATGCATGTCATCATCGCGGCTTAATGCAGAGATTAAATGGGCGGTTGCTCCGGAAGACTGGCTGACTTGCAGTAATGTTGTTTCTGGCAGAATCCCCATTACCGCAATCAACCACAGCGTATAGACCGTTAATGGGATCAACGTAGCCAGTAAAAAAATAAGAGGAATATGTGCCAGCTGCTTTCTCTGATAAATGATGATACTGGGTATACCGCCATGGTAACCAAATGAAGTAAATATCACAGGTAACGCTGCCATCAGTGAGAAATAGCCGACATTTGTCGAATGAGTCATGCTCTCATAACTTACCGATGGTGCCAGAGAAATCAGCGCAAGAATAAAAGTGATAATCATCAAACTGAAGAAAATTCTGTTGATGAGGTCCACTGCCCGAGTACTGTAATAGACAAACGCACCAGCAATCAGAGCAAACAGAATCACACACAATTGAGAAGATGCCCCTGGAACAGCAACCTGAACATACTGCGCCAGTAATGATCCTCCTCCCGAGAAATAAGCGGACATCAGCGCATAAAAAAGACCAAGAGGCGCAATAGCCGAGAGAACTTTACCAATACGTCCCAGCGTTCTGCTCGCCATAGTGTACATATTACAGCCGGGTTTAATGGCTACATTTGCCTCAAAAGCATATAAGGCAGAAATTACGGCGAAGAATGCTGTCACCAGAAAAAGAATGATTACTGGTATCAGTCCGGTACTCGCTGATACCAATGGCAATGCCAGCATGCCTGCCCCTATTGCCGTTCCAGCCAAAATTAAAGCACTGCCAATTACGGTGGAACGACTTGGTTCAGACATAAGCGGGCACCTTCACTGATTATAAATTTCAGTTATAAAGATAGGGGAATTTAGCAAAGATGCTTGCCTATTTATGTCCTGTTGGACAAAGCCAGTCTGAATTGCAGGTAAATCCTGCTTATTTCAAAAATGAATATACGCTATTTATAGCCAGAGCTCATCACAGTGCCTTATTGGCCACTTCAGCTTCACGGGTACGGGCAGCTATGGATTTGAGACTGTCAAACCGCTTCTGTAATGCCAGCAACTGAACTTCAACACTGGCATCAACAACTCCAATTTCACTTTCCATAATGCAGTCGCCAACCGCAAGTCGTGGGTCGGCAACAAGGTCAATGAAACCAACCCCTTTGTAGTCTGCCAGTATCATATTCAGACGCGCCTGCACGGCACTGTATTGTGCAGGCGGTATACGAATGGTTACGTGCTTCTCATTTCTGACATGCTGAAGGGCATTTTTGACCAGACTGATAGCAAGATCTTCCTGGTTAAACTCACCTATGATCTTTTTAACACCGGACAACAGAATGTTCGCAAGCGTATCTTCAATATCGGAGAGATAGTTGATGGTTCTGCTGACAACTTTCAACATATGATCAGTCTGTTCAGCCTTACTTTCAGCCATACCATCCTGATACCCCCGCTTTTTTTCATGCTCATACGCCTTGCGGGCTTCCTCAGCAATACCCGCAGCCTGCTGCTGGGCAGCCTTAATAATTTCCTGTGCCTCAAGATAGACAACGTAGTCATCAGCCTTGAGAACTTTGCAGGTTGGATCCAGCTCAAGCCGGACATTATTCAGGATAACAGGTGCCGCCACTGTCCATTCACCTCTTTATGCGTTTTTACCAGTAACTTCACACATTGAGCTTTACTCAGCCCCCCCGCATCCGGGGAGCTTAATGTCTTTTTCCAGCTGCTGGGCATTTTTAAAATCAATCGTTGTCGAAAAGCACCGGGTAAGTCAGAAAACGCCATGGAAATAACCTGCTGGCCATTGGTTTCCAGGTACACTTTAAAACGGTCCAGGTGCTTCCAGTCAATGAGCAAACTGGGGCCGGATTTTTCCGAAGCTCTGCTGATAAACTGTGCTTTTTTCACTGCAAAGCGATAGGCTTCTTCCCCTAGACACTTTTGCAAAGCCACACGCTCATCCCGACGAATGACGGACCGGACAGCCCCCTCGTTCAGAATCAGTCCCAGGTAAAAGGCCAGACGCTCAATTTCTTCGGCACTGGCAAAGACCACTCTTTTATCCAAACGGCCAAAATCATAGTCAAACTCATTCGCGATGCCAAACTTGCTCAGCAAATAACTGGATATATTAAACTGTGCTGGCACACAGGACTGAAGCCCTTTAAGTAACCTGAAATGCTCATCCGTTTTCAGCCAGCTCATGTGCACATAACGAATGGGAAATAAGTTAAACTCAACCATATGATTGAACAGAGTTGTTCCATTGTATTCCTGAAAAACATTATTACTGTTCATTGGTCATTTCACTCTAACCACATTCATTCGACTCAGTAGCCATTTAAATCGTTTCACGGCTCACAGAGCCTTAAGAAAATCACTCTGCTGTTAACTATCAGAAGATTTTTTCTTCTTCTTCTTTTTCTTCTGTTCCATCATCCAGAAGAAGTAGCCACAGGCACCAAGCGCTAATACCAGCAAGAGAATCAAAGAATAGACAACAATTCGAATAATCCCTGCGGAGTTGGGAGTAACATCAACAAATAACACAGTTTCTGTTGATGGCTTGGCAAAACTGCCTGAGTTCAGGCGTGTGGCCGGGAACAATGAAACCGTGATTTTTTCCAGAGAAAGCCCCTCAATACTGTTAGCTACCAGGGTTTTTACTTTCGGGATCAAGCCGGCAAGCTCCAGCTCGGGGGTATACTTGATAAATATAGAAGCAGATGATGGGTAATTAACATCGGTAAGACTGTCTTGCTCCTGTGGTAATACAACATGTACCCTGGCCACTATCACCCCATCAATCATTGACAAAGTTGAAGACAGCTCCTGAGACATTGAGTAGGTATATCGAGCTCGTTCTTCCGTTGGCGATGAGATCAGCCCATCTTTAGGGAAAATATCACCTATTGATGAATACTTTTCTTTTGGGAAACCCAAACTGTTCAATACCTTAACAGATCTTGAAACATCACTCCCATCAACCATGATGGTGACTATCTTATCTTTATCCACCAGTTTTTCACTGGGAATATCATTATCGATGAGAATAGCCAGCATTTCGTTGCCTTCTTTCTCATCAAGCCCGGAATAAAGCTCGACTTTACACCCCAATAATAAAAGGCTGAAGAGACACAGCACTGTATATCTAAAGCTCTGGACAAACCCCTGTTTCATGACGAGCCAACCTTATGCACGTTAAAATATTTATTGCTCTTACTTTTAACGGCCAGTTGAAGAGAAAAATTATAATTTCCAGAGTATAGTTTCGAAAGATATAGTTAAGGAGGGAAGCTGAAAGAAAATCATCAGGTTTTCCTTCAGCTTATAGATACATCAGCACCCAGTCATATGAATCGAATATTTCTGGATACTTATGATTTATTGATTACGTAACAGAGTATCAAATGTCTGAGTACTCTTACTGACAATTTTCCCGATATAATCCTCAGTAATCATCAAGTTTGTCATGGCCATCTGGGTCTTGAACATATCCTTCATGCCCATGGCCTCACCGGGTGCCAGATGCATTTTCACCAAATCAGCCCTGCTTTCCACATGATCCCTGAGCCCCTGCATACCTTTAAGCACCTTATCTCCCAGCGTCAGGGCCGGTGCATCCGGGTTTGCAGTCACTTCTATGGGTTTGAAATTCGCAGCCTGTACAGACTCATCAGGCGTTTGCCCAGATACCAGCTCAGCAAAACGTCCTGCGGCCCCTTCTTCAGGTTGATCCGGATTGGCAAAACCTTCCTGCGTTTTTTCCAAAGCCTTATCAGCAAGATCACCCGTCTTGATAAGATTGTCCGCCATGATAGTAACCTCTGTTCGTTATTTATTGGTTTGAGGTACTTAAAATCCTCTTTGCTGTTTTAATACAGCTTTTTATATTTTTTATTTCACTTATAACTTTAGCTCATCCGCCTTGTTCATCAGAAACTGCATTGCACTTTCTACACCAGGGCGGTTGAAATCGACGTCATGAATAAATAAGCAGATAAACAGCTGATTCTCTTGAATGCCTACCTGCAAAGGATAGGGAAAACTCTTTGTATAATGGCACTCTGCCAGTGCGCGTTCTAAAATTGGCAAATTATTAAAACTATCCATTTCGCGAACCAGATACATCAAAACTCCGTCTTCTTTTTGCTCCATATAGAGAGAGCCTGCCCCTTCAATCTGAAAGCAGACAACGCCGGTATCGCCAAAATCAAGTCCTCTGATGCCCATGCCCTCACCTAATTCAGTGATTACATTATTGCGCCAGTCCATGGTGCTCTCTCCAGAAATCAGTTTTTATTATAAAACGTACATGAATGACTCAATCATCCATAGTATACCCATCACCATCTTCATCAATTAATGGTGTTATATCCTCACCAGAAGGCGTGTCAAACCCGGTGACTGTCGGCATCCGCCACTGGTTGCCCATAACAGGTGCTACTTGCTGAGCAGCTTTCGCTTTTTCTTTCTGAGCCGTAACTTCATCTTTTTCTGGCGTCTCTGCTTCAGCGGAGACTGGAGCAACAATACCCTGGTCGGCTGTGATCCTAAATTTGTGAGGATACTCAAGGCGTTCAAACGTTTCTCCCCCCTGTGGACGCTTAAAAGGCTTTTTCTTGATTTTCGAGTCTATATCAGAAATAGCTCCCTTAAGGCTGGCAAGCTCATTATTTATCTTTTCCAGGTCGAAACTTGAGTCCTGATTCTTTTTCAGAACATCGATTGCAGTACGAACTAAATCAGCCACCTTACCAGGGTTTTGAGCTTCCAACGCTTGCAATGCCTTTTTGTCCGGAGGAATCAGCTTTATTTCCTTCCCACTCCCTTCCGGAGTAATGGCAATTTTCAGGCCTTTGGCGAATGTACCTTTGCCTCGCTCTTTGGCGACAGCGCTCAATGCCGACAGGGTATCCGGATCATTACTCAAAGCGTGCTCCAAACCAGTCACAGCACACCCATACACAAAATCTTTATCTTTTTGCTCTTGCAGACCACGAGCCTTGTCCAGAAGCTCATCCTGTCTGTTCATGAGACCCCTATCGTTAAGCCCATCGATACTGCCCTTTGCCGTAACTTCAGCAGGCTTACTACTCGCCGACTCCGGAGATGGCTTGGCCACTGTATTCGAAGGCTCACCCGGCACACTTTGTGCCGGGCGTTTAGTAGCTCGCCGAGCCGTACTTTCCTGAGTCATTTTAGGTTGTTTATCTGCTGGCTCATCTGCTCTATCACTTGCAGCTCTCTTAACACCCCGGATCCCGGATTGATTATCAGCCATTGGCTCTTCAGTCCGTGATATTTCTCCTTCTTTAACCACATCAGGTTGTTGGTTATCATTCGTCCCCGTGACACTAACCCCCAGATCACCAAGAATGTCACCGGAACGAATAAACCCCTCTAAATTAACGGCTCTCTCTCCAACTTTTCCGTAATCTTTGTCCGAAGTCCCTCCACCTTCTTCAGCCAAAGCTAATGAATCCTGCTCTTCCTGAATAACAGCGACCAGACTATCTTTAATCTGTTGATTAGCAAAAACTTCTTCTGGAATATCGCGAACCAGGAAAGCCGTCTTATTCGTCAAAGCCGTTTTAACTGGTATAGGGGATTCACTCATCCCCATTTGATCCTGCAATGCAGTAAGATCAGCAGGTACAACAAATGGTTTATCCACTATATCCAGAGCCGCTTTCATGTATAGATGCCCGTCAAAATGCTCAATATTATTAGGAGGCCTTCTCATCTCTCCCTGGGCTTCCATGCAGGTATCACGGATACCGACCAGCCTTTTGAAAACCATCATTTCCTTGATTACTGCAACCTCATGAGCACCAACTTTGCCTCCGGCTGGAGCCCCATTCAGTTCACTCCCCAACTGTCTGAGCCTTAGGTCAATACGGTTATCAAAATCACTACCATCGGAGTTTTCGGTCAAGTCTGCATAAGCAGCACCCAGGGATTTATGATCCCGAACAAAGTCAAATGTTGTATTTTTATCATGGGCAAATAGATCTTCATGAAGCTCAGAATACGACTTGCCCTCAAACTTTTCAGCCAGAACGCCAGCAGCCTTTGAAATCTGTCTGCCAACTTCAATATATTTCGGATGCTCTTTTTCAATCGCCTCAATGGCTCGAAAAACTTCATCATCAGGCTGGGCTTTAAAATCTACGGCAAGCTCATATAGCGCAACATATTGATGATAAGGATCCTTGAATTGTTCTTTGGCTCCTTTCAGATAGTCTTCTTGTCTATAGTCTTGTTTTGAATCTTCAGGAAAGCGCCGTTTAAAATCATCAACACCCTGAATCTCTTCAACAATCTTGATTTTTTCGATTAATTCAAGCTGTCGTTCACTCTCGGTTTTACCTTTGGATACTTTGAAGTCGCTCGCTTTTTTGTGGTTAGCAACCAACGCCGTTGCTTCTTCACTCATATTACTGGTAGCAAGCAGCGAAGCTGGATTCGATGCTACAAACGTTCGCCCGTTGCTCTGCCCAGCCTTTTCTGTGCCTTGCGCCACCGCAGCGGGAGTCAGCTGCTGCGTCACTCCAGACCCTGGAACCCCTCCAATTGGATTACCCATCTCTTCCCTCTATACAAGAAAAAGCCAACCACAAAGGTTGGCTACATCTTATAAACCACGCCCTTTAATTGCCCGATCATCAAACTCTGGTTGTTGACTTCAGGGTTTCGAACCATGACCGGATAATTTCATCCATTTTGCTCAGAACTGTCTTCTGCATATCTTGATGCAGATTCATAAACTCACTTTCAGACTGAGCCGCGTTATCATGGGTTTTCTGCATCGCTTCATGAATTTTCACCTGAGCCTGATGCATACCAGCCTTATAGTCTGTACCCGCTTTAATCATATCGCCGGATGCAGAAATAACCTGGGAAACACCATTCGCCACAGCCACCTGCTGTTGCATCGCCCCCTGATTTGGCGCATTACCGGCTTTAACGGCAAGACCAATCGAAGCAGCACCCGCTATGATTTTCGTACCTGCACTGACCCAGCCACCAATGGCTGACATCAAGGCAGCTTTCTTCATCTCATCAGCCTGATTCAGAATCTCATTCCTGGCAGCTTCATAATTGACTGCACGGAATTCCCTGGCCTGGCTTCGCTGAGTGGCACTCATCTTAAACAGCAGTTCCATCACTGCAAAGATATCCACCAGCTGCTCCAGTATTTTCAGGTCCTCAAATGTTTTGCCTGTGGCAAGCAAATTCATACCAGTGCTGTTGGCTCTTAGCAGGGCTGCAAGGCCCTGGGGACTGCTGCGCATCATTGCAGCCTGATTTTTCAGTGACGTAGGATGACTTGAGAGAAGAATGACCTCTATCTCCTGGTCACTGAAGCCCATTTTGGCCAGGAGCTGCTTTTGTTCTGCACTACCAAGCTTCGGGTGTTGCCCATTCATTAACGCCGCAAGGCCTTCAGCAGCATCGGCAAACCCGAGAGCCTGTAGAACCGCTTTTACATCAGAGCCTGCTGCTCGCATCATATCAAGACGGCTGCCATCCGTATCCGGTGGCGCAAGGGACATAAGCGTTTTAATCTGGCTATCACTGTATCCTAACGATCGGAGGATCGCCGTTTTCTGGTCCAACCCCTTAGCACCGCCATGCTGGGCAGCCAGAAACGTGGTAATATCCTTAGAGCCTGACAGCTGCTCAAGATTATCCAGTTGGAACTTATGGAATCCACCCATGCCTGCCAGTACTTGTCGCTTCCCTTCAGCCGTTTCCACGCCTTTGCCAGACAAAAGCTCCATATAAGATGCCGTGTCATCAAGGACGGCTGCATGTGATTTCAGTTTCGCGGCTTCACCTTGGGTCACAGAACCATTCAAGATATTATTGAACAGCTGTTTGGTCGACTCCATGGCCTTATCAGTGGACCTGGACAAATCCCCCAGCATTTTATTGGCATTCATCATTTGATTCGTTGACAAATCATCAGGAGTAGGGAGCGCCGGTTTGAGTTGTTCTCCGGCTTTCTGAAGATCTTTCAATGCCTCAGTACCAGCATGCTGCTTTGAGGTAATCCGCAAACTCTCCTGCTGAAAGTCAATGTCACCTTTCTTGACTGCCGCTTTCTTTTCTGCTGATGTCCCGCCTTTTTCAAGAAGCATGTTCATATGCGCATTCTGCGACGCGCGGTCTGCACCGGAAATTCCCTCAGCCATGAGCTACCTCCATGTATTTCTATTACTGCAAGAGTAAACTCAACTCATTACCCTTTAAGGGCTGCGTTGAGCTTCGTCATCGTCTCGTTGGTGTCTTTCATCATGCCAGTCATGACCTGCCAGACCTGCTGCATATCCTCAATGACTTTTCGGATATCCTCGGTCAGGTCATCAATGATGTGTTGATTTGCCAGCATCCAGGCAAATAGCTCTTTAGCCTCAGCTCTTAACATATCCGCCTGATACTGCATGGTTGTACCGACAGCACTGGCTGAACCATCGCCTACCATGGCCCCACCGCCTGCAATTCTCGCCAGCCGGGTAAAACGTGCAGCCATACTGGCCATCCTGGAAATCCTTGCTGTAGTCGTTGCTGCCGTGTTTACCTGAGCAGTGACTGTGGCACCTCCAGCGGCACCTCCAGCAGCAGCACTGGCACCTGAAGCGCCAACATTAGCAGCTGACGCAGCAGTAGACGCAGGACCAGCAGCAACAGCTCCACCGGCACTCAATACCAGCATGATGACTGACCAGAAGACCATAGCACCGATCATGGCATTCTGTTCAGACATACCAAAGGCCTCGAACATTTTCGCAACGCCTTTATTCATCCAGTCCCCTGTTTCAGAAGAAACTGTCATTACCACCGTCAGGGCCAGCGCTGCAGCCATAAGACCCATGGCAAGAGGTGAACCCACACCAGTGGCAAACATCACAACCATAACAACCGCCATAATAGCCACGGCAATATAACCAAAAATTCTACTGATCATGCCTGCCTTTTTGGCTTCTTTCGCTTTTTCAATAGAGTCCAGAATCTTGTTTATCCGCTTTTCTGAAGCCTGCTCCCTGGCCACCTGATTCAGCTTGATGTTTTCCTGGTCAAATATCAGGCGGTTATTCTGGATTTTTGTTTGTATACTCATAAGCATTTGTGTTGCCGTATCAACATCAATATGCTTTTTCGAGTTTAGAAAGGTGGCATTAAAATTTTTCAGTTCTGCCTGTAACTCCGCATGAAGATCAGCAGGTCCACCCTTTAAGTTGCCAACCTTGTTAAGCGTATCTGCAAAAAGATTGCTCAGGTTCTCAAGCGAGTCATCACCAGCTAATCTGCCAGTAACCCGGGCAGAGAATGAGTGCATACTTGCCAGAGAGTTGTCTGGGTCATTGGGATCAGCCAGTGCAAGCAGCCCATCAATGAGCTCCTCACTGTATCCGAGGGACAAGAGATGATCCTTATTGCTTTGCAAAGTACTGATGTGCTTGGCGAGCGGGTTTTGCCTCTCAAGAGAGCCGCCGAATGGGTCCAATATGTCCGGTCCACCATTTTCGATAATAAACTCTGAAAGCAGGCCTAGTTTGGCAGCCTCGGGGGCGGACTTGGCAAGCTTCTCGATTTCCGCAAATACAGAGATCTCTTTCAGCACTTTTTCTGAAGGTGAGTCGGAGCCTTCTGTTGGCACATCCAAATTGTGTGGAGCTTTTATGGGTGGATCAATATCGTCCTGTGCGCTTGTCGAGGAAACACTGTTCTCAGGTGGGTACCCACGGCTGACGCGCTCTTCTTTTGCAACCTGCTCTTTCTTCTGCTGCTGCAAGAGCGAAGGATCCACTCCCGCCTGATCCGTCGACTGAGGTCCCTGTTGAATAGTAGACATCCTGATTACTCCTCAGTTATTTAAGATTTTCCAACATATTTTTGGCGCGTTCCAGGTCTTTGGCGTACTCCGGGCTGCCATCGGACCACTCAATAGAGGTCTCATAGGCTATCTGGGCTTTTTCTTTATCGCCCTTGGCCATATGACAATCACCGATATACATCATTGGACGAGGGTCATCAGAATCAAGAATCGTTGCAAACGAAAAGATCTCTATAGCGCTGTCATACTGCTTCTGCATTTGCTGACATGCGCCCAGCCCCAAAAAGTATTTACGGTTGAAATGGTCGTAAAAGCATAAAAACTGAAAAACCTTCTTCGCTTCTTCGTACTTCCCACTCTGGTAAAGGTTGTAGGCCACTGAGTAGATAGCCTCCATGGCATCATCACTCATGTTTTTCAAATCCTTGAAGGTTCCCCCCTTACCAAAGAAATTCAGGAGCATATCCTCCAGCTCTTCACCTTCATAACCGTTAAGATCTTCATTATTCACGTGAGACTCCTCCATGAGTTAACGCATATTCTGAATAATCGTACTTATTGACTGGAAGTACTTATTGATGAAATTCGAAAGCATTTCGAACGTCTGGTTGTATTTATTAATGGTTTGCTGAAGCTTGGTGGTTTCCAGTTGCGACTGACTGGTAAGAGACTCAATCTTTCCTTTAAGGGCTTGAATATTCACCTCCCATTCAGCTGAATTGTAACTATCACCACCAGCTGCCAAATCAGCCCCCACCTGGCTCCAGAAATTTTTCATCTCCTGAGTTATGCTTGATTCACCAGACGTTCCAGCAGAAGCCCTTTTCTCCTTGGCTTTTGCCAGATAACCATTGGCCTCTTCCAGCAAATCATTCTTCTGCTGGATGGATTCAATCTGCTCTTCCAGTTGTGTCTGAAGAATATCCGCCCTGGCCGTCAGTACAGACATTATTAAGGCATCCAGACTGGGTTTGGTGAAATCTACCGGCTCACCCAGCAGGTACGCATTAATTTCTGAAGCCCCGGGACCTATATAATTATCACCGTTCCAATTTGCCGGATTACTGACTTCCTGAACCAGGGCTATAGGGGCCTGTAAATAGACCAGCTGTTGCGACGCCTCATCAAGCTGACCGGTATACTGCAGCGAATTAAGTGTCTGCTTGTTGACGGAATAAAAGTGTGTTGGGGCTAGGGAATTACCCTGATCATCCGGATCAGCCAGTGACAGCAGGGCTTCAATCTGGGCATCGGTATAACCTGCAGCACGAAGTGAAGCGATTCTGGCGTCGTTCAAAGTAATTGTGGGCGTGGTCGTTCCTGATTCAGTACCGGTGGAACCAGTGCCGCCAACTGGGTTACTCATTAGTGACTCCCTGTCTTATTGGAATATCCGTAAATGCACTACCTTTAACTCTAGGTTATGAAACAATGTTCTTGCCAATTACACCTTGGTCGATGCTTTTTTATAAAAAAAAGAAATTAAAAATTAATTTAAATGTTTTTAGTGTATGAATCGTTTAAGGTGTTCTCTTGCTTTATCTTGTTCATCATCCGAAGCTTCCATACTTGTAAAAACTTCACGAACTTCCTGACTTTCGAAAACTCTTTCCAAGAAGGCTTTTCTACCATCGTGAGTATCAATATCTATTAATCTGGCTGGATCTCTGCTTTCTGCATTTTCTTTAGATCTCTCAGCATTATCCGCTTCCATCATCGGCGTTCCAACTCTAAAAACCGCCTTGCCCAGCTCAATAACAACGAGCTTCTGATACTGGTCTGCAGTCAAATCGGCTGATGCTTTTTCAGGTGTTTTTTGTTGATTATCCCAATTTTCGACACCATCTTTTACATTTGTAAAAAATGCTCTGAAAAGAATTTCCTTTTTGGCAGGCTGAGGAACCTTTAATTGAGATGGTTCATAGTTGAGACTGCGTTTAAATTTTTGCAGTACTCTTGTCTGCCGATCATCAGTCCTTTGTTTGAACTCTGGATCACTATCCGCTACTTGTACTTCCTTTTCACCGGTTTCAACTGGCTTTGCCTCAATTGAAGATGCTTTCTCAATAATCCTGACTTTTTCTGGAGGCTTTCCACCTTGAGGATCAGCTGACCGTTTGCGCTTAACCGTTTGAATCTGGCGACGCCTTTCCTGATCGTCACTTTCTTTTTGCTCCTCCCCTCCCCTCCCGTAGCTGTCCAACCGTCGTAAAGCGAGCCTCAGCATGTCAGATACTTCAATCTTGGCGACTTCCTTATGGGGTAGCCCCTCAAGACTCTTACGCTCCTTATCCAAGGATAAAAATTCAGCCTCTAATCCAGAGGGAACCCAGGGAAACACCTCTTTAGGAAGTACTCGCATAAGACGATTAAACATGGTGCGACAATGCTCACGGGTAGGATTAAGTATCTTCAGAGCATCATCAAATATCCTGTAAAAATCAGTCATTCTACCCAACTGACGGGGACCGCTGCTATCCAATTCTTCCAGAGGTGAATGTGCGAGTAAGGAAAGATCATTACTATTACGGTGTAGCTTTTCTAAAAGACTATCCAGCTTATCGTCCATCGCCAGCTCTTCGTAATCATCTTTCCCCCGTAAGGTTTTAGAAAACTCTGCAAACTGTGCCTGATTTGACCAACGAAGAAGGTTTTCATTGAGCCATTTATCAAATTCTTCGGTACCGAACATTTTTTCAAGCTGAGCGTCTACCGTACCCACTGCTGAAGCAGCGTCCTGACTATCTCTGGCTGGGGAACTGCCACCGCCATTGATAACTGGTGCAGGCGCTTTTTTTCCGTTTGGCGTCATGTAAAAGCTGCCATCCGTATCATTTGCGTCAGCACTGGCAGCACCGGGTTGACTTGAACCAGAGCCGCTCTTCGTTTTGTCTATTTCAGAAGATGACTTATCACTCTGGTTATTATTATTCTGCTGGTTTGGATTCTGGCTATTGCTGGGTTGCTGCTGCTGCTGCTGTTGCTGCTGCTGTTGCTGCTGTTGCTGTTGCCGTCCAATATTGGGTGCCAGGTCAGCTATCAAGAGACCCGTTAAACCACAGGTGATAGCTGCCGCCAGACCTGCCATCAACAAAAAAACCAAAGGGGCTCCTGGAGGACTTGCCAGAAGCCCAAAAAGGAAAGTTAAAGCAAAAAACACCGCCAGACCGACGGCGATTTTATTATCGAAAAGCCCCATAAACCATTTAGCTACGGCTTTAAGGGCTGATAAGAATTTATTCTTACTAACCGTACCGCCACCTTCGATAGTGATCGTTTCATCACCATTAATTGCTGCATCATTGTCGGCACCGGTATTGCCAATCGTAATAGTGTCTCCATCAGTTTTAGAATCAACAGGAACCGGGAAGCTTGTATTGGGAGGAGAAACAACATCGTCTGGAGCATAGAGAACTTTAGGCGAAATAGCAGAATGATCCGGGGTCTGTAAATCGGTTTTTACATCACCGAAACTGGGGCCCATAGCGTGATCTGACTCATCTCCTTCTTCGTATCCTTCATCACCACTTTCACTTTCTCTTGCATTGGCGATTCTCTGATTGGGTGCTCCCGCTGTTTCAGTATCAACAGAGGCCGGGAAACCTTTATTGGTATCAGGAATCAAATCCTCTGGATCATCTTCAACTTCAGACCTGCCAGAATCTGAAGAAATAGCCGAGTCACCTGAGGTTTCTGAATCGTTTCCTACATCATCCAGACTGGCTGCCAGAGCATGATCCAGCTCTTTTCCATCTTGAAAACCTTCATCCCCTTCGCTATCTGTTGCACTGATCGTTCTCTGTTTATTAGCAGGAGAAACAGTAGGTGAACCCACACTACCCTTACCTAACTTAGACTCCATATCTTTAGGCTTGACGGTTCTCTTACCCGATGGAGTAACAAACTTACCACTTCCACCACCAAGCTTACCCTGTGAGCTTAAGTCTCCTTGTGGAAGAACCTGCGGGCCTCCAGAAGGCCCAGACGGTGGATATGCCATGCGAATTCCTTTTCAAAAATCTTCCTTATATAAAAGAAAAGTCTAGCTGATGAACAAATATAAAAATCAATAATTATAAGAAATTAATAAACATTTTTTAATTTCAAATTAAACAAAAATTAATAACTATTCTAATAGCAGTTATTTAAAGAAACTAATCAAGGTCTCTGACGTGCTTGAAACACTCTATATTCCAATGGCACTGACTTAAGGCTAAAGGTCAATAAAATCAGGGCTTGCCCGAAAGAGAGCGACTATAAAAAGTCGTGATATTCCAACCTCCGAGCAAGCCATGACCAAGTGTAGTCCAGAGTTCCTTTCACTCGCTGATGACTGTCTTCAGCAATTTGCACAAATAGACAATGATGACCTGTCTTCTGTCCTTTCTTCAGATGATCTCAGTGCGTTCCAGGCCCATTACCCAAACTCCAGAAGTCGTGATTTCCCTCCAGTCAAGACGTTAACGCTCTTCATGCGACAAGTCGCCAGTGATACCAAGTCATGTCGGCATGCCTTGATTGATGAAGCCAGAGATCAGGCTGCCATGGATAGAAAACCATCCAATACTCATACCAGTGCCTACTGTAAGGCTCGCAAGCGATTAACGGAGTCATCCATTAAGGCATTGATGTGTCAATCAGGCGTTAAACTTGATAAAGCCAGCCCAGACTCCTGGCTATGGCACCAGCGGCGTGTTCTGCTCACTGATGGATCAACCCTTCTGATGCCAGATACAGCTGAAAACCAAAAGGTTTATCCTCAGCTGAAATCCCAAAAAAAGGGTGCGGATTTCCCATACTAAGAATCCTTGTTTTGATGAGTCTTGGTAGCGGTGCATTACTGGATTTTGAAGTGGCGCCCTATGAAGGCAAAGAAACGGGTGAGCAGGCCTTGCTCAGGAAATTATTAAGCCATTTGAACGACGGCGATATTCTTCTTGGTGATGCGAATTTTGAAAATTACTTTCTGTTGGCTCTTTTGCTCCAGGTGAAGGCGGATGTGGTTTTCGAGAAAAACGGCTCCCGAAAGCTGGATTTCAGAAAGTGCTACAAGAAGCTGAACAGCAAAGATGGATTATTCAAGCTACAGCGACCTGTACGCCCTGAATGGATGAGTCAGGAATTATATGATCAGATGCCTGAAGAACTCATTATCCGGGCTGTTAAGAACAAACGCCGCACAATAGTTACGACAATGCTTGATGCTGAAACTTATCCAAGAACTGAAATTATTGCTCTGTACCTCAAGCGCTGGAATGTAGAACTTGATTTTGATGCAATAAAAACGACGATGAAAATGGATATGCTTCGTTGCAAAAGTCCTGAAATGGTGCGTAAAGAAATTTGTATAAATCTTCTTGATTTCAACCTGATAAAGTCGTTAATGGGGAGGGCCGCGCAGTATATCGGGAAAAAGCCGAGAGAAATCAGCTTTAAAGCGGCACAGGAGACCCTTGTTTCGTTTCATCAAACATTACTGATGGCACCAGTTGATTCATTGGAAAGAAAGGTCAACAGTATGCTGAAAATTATTAGTCAGCACATTGTAGCCAATCGTCCGGGAAGATCAGAACCACGAGCGGTAAAAAGACGACCAAAGCCACATCAGAGGTTGCAGCACTCAAGATCACAAGCCCGGAGGCTCAATAAATACAAGGGGTAGGGCCTTAAGTCAGTGCCATTGGGTTGTTACCCAGTGGTTAAAATCTCGCTTTATTTGCTGCTTCTTAACCAGTACTGCTTTCAACACGCCTTCTGTTGCCCAGCGTCTTTGCTGAACAGCGGTCAGGCCAAGATGATCAAGGAAGGTTTCCCATTCTTCTAATGAATTAAAGGTCTGTTCGTCGCTGGCAGAGAGGGCTTTTACCCATTTCCCTGCCATCTTGACCTGTTTCATATAATCAATAGCCACAGAATCAAGCAAATAACAGCATTCTTTCCCCTGCAGTCGGGTTAGAAAGTTGATCCGACTCTTGCTTTAACATGTTCTGGTAGAGATGCTGACACTATTCCTTCAGGTGTCAGATAGTACTCACGCCTGTAAAGAGTCGTGACAAATTCGACAACCATCTCAGTATGAAGGGAATCATAGAAGCCCTTGAACCGCCAGCCTTCCTGTGGGTTGGGAACTTTGCAGATCTCTTCACGATCAACCGTAATGGGAGGTGACGCTGTTTCACCGGGATTTTGCCGTTTTGGCCGCTTACCCTTGGGAGGATGGCCGCTGTTATTCTGAGTGGAGCCCTGAGCTTCGGCATCTTCTTCTGACGGGGTTTCACCCTGATCGGTTTGATCGGGCACATTAGGTCTTATTTTGGGTTTGCCCTTCTGCTTTTTCAGGTGCCGGAGTTCTGCCCGGAGTTTCTCATTGTCTTCGGAGAGCTTCTCGATCTGCATACTTTGCTTTTTGAGCTGCTCATTCTGTTTTTCGATCTGCACACTCTGCCGCTCGACAGTATCGAGTATATTTTGGACGAATGAACGAAGCTGTTCACCGTCTTTACCGGAAAGAAGATGGACTGGCAGATGCATGCGGGAAGTACACGGGAAAACCAGAAGCTCTTTTTTTGATCTGGCAGGCTTGTCTTGCCAGTTAAATATGAGCAGTTACCGAACTTTTAATCTGCTTAAATTTAAACAAATAAAAAACAGGCGCCAGCACCTCAAGCAGAGTCCACTGGACGCTCGTAAAACTCCAGAAGAGCAGACATCAGATCCTTTGGGCTCAAAATTCCTACCAGGGTTCCCTCTGAAACGACCGGTACCCTGAAGGCCTTATCAGTCATAAATCGTTGATAAACCGTGATAATATCTTCCCGTGGGTCGGCTATCACAACATTACTGGTCATGTATTCACGTACCAAGTCGGCATCCTGGGAAAAATAGCTACCATTCAACGTGCCTTCCAGACAATCTGACTCTGACAGGATGCCTACAAGCGTTCCTTCATTATCCACTACCGGTGCAGCAGTAATATTATGTTGCAGTAAAATACGAATTGCTTCTACAACTTGTATATCCGGAGAAATAGTCACAACTTTGGGGGTCATGCAATCTTCAACAGTAATCGATCTCACAATCACCTCCTTCGGGATATAAATCCCTCTAAAATCAGCTAATGGCTTTTAAGTGATTTTAGCGTTTAATCAACTTCTCGGCTGCACATTGCAAGCCTATATTACTAGCCAGCCTCAGCAACTACCCTCTATACTCTTTTATCCACCAGCAATTACATACGCAAAAAAAACATAAAATCAAAAGGTTACCCCTTCTTTAAAATAAACTTTAGTTTTGAACAAAATTTTGAACTTTTGTGCATAACATTAATCTAACCGCTTAAACAGATAAACTACTTTCAAGGAACTTAAGTGATGAATACACAAGCGGTTGGATGTCAGACTCCAATCTCCAAAACCGTTGATGTAATCCCTAATTCGTGGACAGCTGCAGCGGTAACCTATGGTGTGTGGAGCATTGCCCCCTACTCCGTAAGTATCCCTTTTATTCTGGGTGCTGCGGGTTGCTGCTATGGAATGGCTCACCAACAAGAAGTTTCAGATGCAGTTAATAATATGTCTTCTGCCGTATGCGCAAAAGCTGTCGATGCATTTTCTTATGTCGGAAATAAGGCACTTGAAAAAGGTTCTGAAGCATCGGTGTATGTTGCCAGCAAAGCATTGGAAAAAAGCTCTGAAGCGGTTTCATTTATCACTAGCAGTTTGACAGGTCTGTTCAAACAAATTACTTATTTTGAACCGACTGCTTATTTACGTTTATCTGTCACCAGCGGTGATAGCTCTGAAAATGAAAAAACCGTTAAGCTCAAGCAAGACTGAAAACTACTCCCTGCCTAGTTTTAATAGAATGCTTTAGCCATCAACGCCATTTGTACCGAATCGATTGGTACAAATGGTGTATTAATGAACAGGCAGATCCATATAAGTTTGTTCCCCCCGCCCACTTTCTAAAGTCACGTCCCCTCCATGCACAAAGACTCGTGAGCAACCTACAAGAGTGGTGTTTAAGGTCCTGCCTCCCCACAGTGGAAAAGAAGGAAGCAAACTCTATATAATACGCGGCAATTTCAAACCGATACCCACACAGAGACTGACTGTCAATGAGCTATTCATCTATTCCTGCTGGTAAAAATCTCCCAGAAGATATCTACGTAATCATCGAAATCCCTGCGAATGCTTCTCCAATCAAGTATGAAGTTGACAAGGATATGGATGCCATTCTGGTTGACCGCTTCATGGCAACCCCAATGTTCTACCCAGCTAACTACGGTTACATCAACCAGACACTGGCCGATGATGGCGATCCCCTGGATGTTCTGGTCGTTACCCCGTACCCTGTAATCCCCGGTTCTGTGATTCGCTGTCGTACCGTAGGCATGCTGAACATGTCTGATGAAAAAGGCCGTGATGAAAAACTGATCGCCGTGCCTCATGACAAGCTCTCTGCCATTTATAAAGATGTGAAGGAATACACTGATCTGCCCGCTCTTCTGCTTCAGCAGATTGAGCACTTCTTTGAAAACTACAAAGACCTTGAGCCAGGCAAGTGGGTCAAGATCGATGGCTGGGAAGGCTCTGAAGCCGCCCTGGAAGTCATCAAAAAATCTGCCGCTAACTACAAAGGCTGATTTTCTTTATTCTGAGCTCAGGTTTTCTGGCCTGAGTTCAGACAATCCTGCTTTTTGAAACACTCTTAATCACTTCCCCTTGCATCTCTGATATATCACTGCAAAATAAATAGTACTCACCATTATAAACGGCAGGTTGTATGCCAACGCTATCTCTTCGCCTGATCTGGCCTTTACTGCTAGGCCTGTTGATATCCTTGTCTGCTCAAGCCAGCCTGACCGAGCTGCTTGGCTCTGATTCCAGTGAGAGTCCGGCGTTTCTTCCTGTTGAAGAAGCATTCCGCTTCACCGGGCGAATTGAAGAGAATAAAGCCATTATTGATGTTCAGGTCACACCGGAACACTACCTTTATAAGCACCGTTTTACGTTTACGCCTGTCACCGATATTTCGAAGCTGGAAACGGCTGCCTATCCTGATGGCGAACAGATTTTTGACCCTTATTACAATAAAGAGCTTGAGATTTTCAGTGAGAATTTCATCGTCGAGCTACCAGTGAACTATTCGGGCAACCTTCCTGAACTGGAAATTGGATTTCAGGGCTGTGCCAAAGCAGGGCTTTGTTACCCTCCCCATAAACTGACCATCCCCCTGATTACCCAGGCTGAAGCCAGCAAACCTTCAATGGCCATCAAAACCAGTCTTTCAGAGCTGCCCAGCTCAGAGAATGTCTTCCAGCAGCAACTCGAGCAAAACAGTCTCCCGATCACCCTGATGCTCTTTGTGCTGGCGGGTATCGGTCTGAGCCTGACGCCCTGTGTTCTGCCAATGTTTCCGATACTCTCCAGCCTGATTCTGGGTGCCAGGGAGTTAAGTAAAGCCAGAACATTGGTTCTGACGTTAACTTATGTACTCAGCATGTCCATCACCTTTGCGGCTGCCGGTACATTAATGGGGCTGTTTGGAGCCAGCCTTAATTTACAGGCAAAACTTCAATCCCCCTGGCTGCTGGTGCCAATGGCCATCCTCTTCGTGCTCCTGGCTCTGAGCATGTTCGGCCTGTACGAACTGCAACTACCCGCCCGGATTCGAGATAAGCTCAGTGGTAATCAGCAAAGATCCGGCAGCATATATGGTGCCGCGGTGATGGGATTGCTTTCAGCACTGGTAGTTTCACCCTGTGTCTCTGCTCCCCTCGCAGGCGCTCTGATCTATATCAGCTCAACAAGTGATGCCCTGTTTGGCGGCTTAACACTGTTTGCCCTCGGCCTGGGAATGGGGCTTCCATTGTTTGCCCTGGCCATGGGCGGGCGTCACTGGTTGCCGAAATCAGGCTCATGGATGAATGGTGTCCGAGCGCTGTTTGGCGTTCTTCTGCTTGGCGTAGCGATCTGGATGCTGGAAAGAGTCATTCCTGCCACGGTGACCTTGTTCCTCTGGGGGACACTGTTGATTGGCAGTGGTGTTTTTCTGGGTGCGCTCAACTTTTCAGTAGAAATGGCAAGTCAGAAACTGAGGCAGGCCGTCGGTATTCTATGCCTGATCTATGGCGCCTGTTTGATTGTTGGTGCGGCCATGGGCAACAGTGACCCACTGAGACCACTGTACAGTCAAAACAGCCCATCAACGTCACTGATCTCTGACAAAACGGTAACATCAGGTTTCAGAACCGTTACCACTGTGAGCGAACTGAACAGCCTGCTTGCAGAAGCAGCCAGCAATCAACAGCTAGCCCTGGTTGACCTCTATGCTGACTGGTGTATTTCCTGCAAAATCATCGAACGCACGGTTTTCCCTGATCCACTGGTTGCAGAGCAGCTTGCCGCCATCACACTGATCAAACTGGATATCACCGACAACACCAGAGAACATCAACAGTTTCTCAACCAGTACCAGCTATTTGGCCCACCAGCCATGCTGTTTTTCGACGCTTCCGGACTGGAACTGCCTGCATTGAAATCACAGGGAGAGATCACCGCCCCCCAACTCCACCAGAAGCTGTTAAAGCTTCTTCATACGCTTGATGCCTAAAGATGTCTGAAACAGGCATGAAATTCTTCGTAACTGTCGTTAACCTCCTGTAACACGCGCAAACTGGACGCACCCTTGCCAATGGGGCAAAATGCCTGATCAATAACGATTGCAATGTGCTTCAGAAAGCATTTCCTTTCGCCGGAAATCAAGAGGATAAACATGGCAGACATTCTTGTGCTCAACGGCCCAAACCTGAATTTGCTGGGTACCCGCGAGCCTGGTGTATACGGAGCAACCACACTGGAACAGATTAGCCAGAACCTTGTTCAACTGGCTGCAGATTCAGGCCTTAATCTGGAAAACTTCCAGAGCAATGCGGAACACCTCCTGGTAGAACGCATTCACCAGGCAGGTAAGGATAAGGTACGCTTCATTATCATCAATCCGGCAGCATTCACCCATACCAGTGTTGCGCTGCGGGATGCCCTGCTGGGCGTCGCCATACCATTTATTGAAGTGCATCTTTCGAACGTCCACCGCAGAGAGCCTTTCCGCCATCACTCCTATTTCAGTGATGTGGCTGAAGGTGTCATTGCCGGTCTGGGGCCAAAAGGTTATGAACTCGCGCTGACTGCAGCTATCGAAGTGCTTGCCAGACAGCCATGAGCCAAATTGCCAGAAGGCTGCCCACAAGATGGGTCGGAAGGCAGCCTTTTGAGTTCATTTAAATTACCGTGCGGGTATTTAAACCACAGCATGGACAACGTAAAAACTGACTGCCCAACATCTTACGCTTCGACGAGTCGAACGTTCGATTTTTGGAAAAATCAACCACACTGGCCGGCCGGTTCTGCCAGTACAAGCATTTGAGACTGACTATGGATATTAGAAAAGTAAAAAAGCTCATTGAGCTGCTGGAAGAATCAGGTATCGATGAACTCGAAATCCATGAGGGCGAAGAATCCGTTCGCATCAGCCGTTACTCCAAGAACGCCCCGGTCGCTCATGCCACAATCGCCTACCCTGCGGCGCCTGCACCGGCTGCAGCCCCAGTAGCAGCAGAAGCGGTACCGACTGCACCAACGGCTGATCCAGTACTTTCCGGGCATCAGGTCAAGTCTCCAATGGTTGGTACTTTCTACAGTTCTCCATCTCCTGAATCACCGGTTTTCGCTAAAGAAGGTCAATCGGTTAAGGAAGGCGATGTGCTCTGCATTGTTGAAGCCATGAAAATGATGAACCAGATCAAGGCGGATAAATCCGGCACTATCAGCGCCGTTCTGGTTGAGAATGGTCAGCCTGTAGAGTACGACCAGCCCCTGTTCACCATTGTCTGAGAGTCCCGTTATGCTCGATAAAGTCGTTATAGCCAACCGGGGCGAAATTGCTCTTCGAATATTAAGAGCCTGCAAAGAGCTGGGCATCAAGACCGTTGCGGTTCACTCCAAAGCCGATGCAGACCTTATGCATCTGCACCTGGCGGACGAGTCTGTCTGCATTGGTCCAAACAACCCGGCAGAAAGCTATCTCAATATTCCTGCCATCATCAGTGCTGCTGAGGTGACTCATGCAACAGCCATTCATCCGGGTTATGGTTTCCTGTCAGAGAATGCTGATTTTGCTGAACAGGTAGAACGCAGTGGCTTTACCTTTATCGGGCCTTCAGCTGATGTTATCCGACTGATGGGTGACAAGGTTTCCGCGATTGAAGCCATGCAGAAAGCAGGCGTACCCACCGTTCCCGGCTCCAACGGTGCACTGACCGATGATGACAGCCGTACCATGGCCATTGCCCGGGATATTGGTTACCCCGTGATTATCAAGGCGGCTGGCGGTGGTGGTGGCCGTGGTATGCGAGTGGTTCATCACGAAGAAGAGCTGATCTCTTCCGTGGCACTCACCAAATCAGAAGCCGGTGCTGCATTCAACAACGATACGGTCTATCTGGAAAAATTCCTGCAGAACCCACGTCATGTTGAGTTTCAGGTACTGGCGGATGGACAGGGCAACGCCATTCACCTGGGTGACCGCGACTGCTCACTGCAGCGTCGTCACCAGAAGGTCATTGAAGAAGCCCCGGCTCCCGGTATTCCTGAAGAGAAACGCCAGGAAGTGGCCGGCGCCTGCACCCGTGCCTGTATTGAACTGGGTTATAAAGGTGCTGGTACCTTTGAGTTCCTGTATGAAAACGGTGAGTTCTATTTCATTGAAATGAACACCCGGGTTCAGGTGGAACATCCGGTGACGGAAATGATCAGCGGTCTTGATATCGTTAAAGAACAATTGAGAATTGCCAGTGGTCTGCCACTGAGTGTTCGTCAGGAAGATATCGAACTCAAAGGTCATTCCTTCGAGTGCCGTATCAATGCGGAAGATCCGAAAACCTTTATGCCATCACCCGGCAAAGTTGTGCAGTTCCATGCACCGGGCGGCAATGGTGTTCGCGTTGATAGCCACCTTTACAACGGCTACAGCGTTCCCCCTTACTATGACTCACTGATCGCCAAGATCATCAGTTATGGTCCGGACCGCGAAACCGCCCTGCTCCGGATGAAGAACGCGCTGGACGAAACGGTCATTGAAGGGATCAAAACCAATATTCCTCTCCATCAGGATCTGGTAACCGACCCTCACTTCAAAGAAGGCTGCGTGAGTATTCACTATCTGGAGAAGAAGCTGGCTGACTAAGGCCGTTGCTTCTAAGTCTTCGCTTACTAAAGGCCATTACCTTCCGGGAATGGCCTTTATTTTTTATACATTCTGATTGCTCAGCCAGTGTCTGTTTATGAAATATCCGTGCTCAGCTACAATACCCTGCGTTATGTTCCATGAATTTCTCCCCTGACGCTCTCCTGAAGAGCAGGCCGGAATTCTTATCGCTTTTCATTCTGGATAACACAATGTCTTGGATTCAAGTCAGACTGGACACTACTTCTGACCATGCTGAAATTCTGGAAGACCTGCTTCTGGAAGCAGGTGCCTGTGCCGTAACCCTGCAGGATGCAAAAGATCAGCCTGTCTATGAGCCGGAACTGGGTACGACCCCGCTGTGGAATAACACCGTCGTCGTTGGCCTGTTTGATGCCCATACCCGCACCGATAATGTGATCCCGTTTCTCAAAGAGAATGCCGGACTGAACCCTTTCCCTAATCACAAGGTCGAACTGGTGGAAGATAAGGACTGGGAAAGAGAATGGATGACCCACTTCCATCCAATGCAGTTTGGTGACCGTCTGTGGGTTTGTCCAAGCTGGAAGGAAGTTCCTGACCCAGAGGCTGTTAACCTGATGCTGGATCCGGGCCTGGCATTTGGCACCGGGACTCACCCGACTACAGCACTTTGTCTGCGCTGGCTTGATCAGCAGAGCCATTTGGAAAGCAACCTGAAAGGCAAAGAAGTCATCGATTATGGCTGTGGCTCAGGTATTCTCGCCATTGCCGCACTGCTGCTGGGAGCTCAGTCTGCTGTCGGTGTGGACCTGGACCCACAGGCACTGGAAGCCACTATTGAGAATGCCAAACGAAATAACATACCGACTGACAAGCTTGAGGTTTTCCTGCCGGATGATTCACCTGCAGATCAGGCGGATGTAGTACTGGCTAATATTCTTGCAGGCCCATTGACTCAACTGGCTCCCAAACTGGCCAGTCTGACCAGGGAAGGCGGTTCCATTGCACTGTCAGGTATTCTGGCTGAGCAAGTGGTTGAAATTATTCAAACCTATGAGCAGTGGTTTGCCATGGATGCCCCCGTCACCTTCGATGGCTGGGCCATGCTCTCTGGCAAACGACGTTCATAAAAGGCCATGCATATGATGCAGGCATGACGGAGCTCGTTGCGGATTCATTCTCAATAGAGCCTGTTGCACCTGCTTCACTAACTTAGACTGGATTCAGTACGGGGGCTCTGGTCTAATAAAAAATGCAGCCTAAAGATCAGGTACAAAGTAAACATGACGCCTTCAAGTGTCACTTGCCCCCATTGCCAGACCACATTTCGCATTACCAATGCTCAGCTTAAGGCTGCCAATGGTTCAGTGCGCTGCGGCTCATGTCTGCAGGTATTCAACGCCCTAAATCAGGTCGAGCGTCCAAAAGAGAAGGAAAAAGTAAAAGAAACCGTTAAGGCCCTGGAAGAAAACACCACTCCCCATCAGGACGCACCAGTACCGGCACAACCCAGGCAACAGCCTCCGGAAAAGCTGGTAGTCCAACAGCACAAGCCGGTAAAAAAGCCGGAATCATCGCAACCGGACAAACCCAAAGCCAAAGACCTTGACCCTTCTGTAAAGGCAAAGGTGGCAACTGCTCCCATGGAGTACGACGGCTACCATCAGCAAAGCATCGAAACCCTGATTCAGGAACTGGATGAACGGGAAACCGAAGAAACCATTAGCGAACAGCAGCGTCGCAGAAAAAGAACCTACTGGGGGTTTGCTGCCTGCGCCCTGATGCTGTTGCTCGTTCTGCAGTTTGCCTGGTTCAACCGCAACACGCTGTCTCTGAACCCTTCACTAAGGCCTGCCTATGCAATGGCCTGTAACTTGTTTGCCTGCACCCTTCCCCCTCTGGTCGATATTCAGGCCATAAGAAGTGTTGACCTGGTGGTTCGCAGCCATCCGAATCAAAGCAATGCCCTGCAGATAGATGCCGTCATCATCAATGAAGCCAAGCATCCTCAGCCATTTCCAGACCTGGAACTGACCTTTACGGACATCAATGGCAGACTGGTGGCCAACCGCACCTTTACCCCCTCTGAATACCTTGGCGGAGAGCTGGCGGGCTCGGAAGAGATGCCTAAAGCACAACCTATTCGGCTTGGGCTGGAAATTATTGATCCAGGCGAAAGAGCGGTGAATTATCAACTGACATTCAGCGAAAACAGAGCAACACGATTTAACTAGATGTAGTTGATTAAGACTTTTTTGGAACCACGAAGAGCACAAAAGCTTTAAACCACGAAGAGCACAAAAGCTTTTTGAACCGCAGAGATCACAAAGTTCACAGAGAAAGATAAGCCTTTTTCTTTTCTTTGTGATCTTTGTACGACCGTCAAGGATGGCGGAAGTGCCGGTAATGCAGGAGCAATTACCGGTGCTCTTCGTGGTTTAAAGGTCTTTTTTGTTTCTCAAGCAATCGCCAGCAGCTTGATCAACTCTTTCCGGTTGCCTATCAAATCCGCCAGGCTGTATCGGTTCAATACCGCCATAAATGCTGCCACGGCCTCAGCAAGTACCCCTTTCAACTCACACCCCGGCGATATTCGACACATCGGCTGGTCGCACTCCACTACCTTCATGGTGGTTTCCATGCACAGCACCAGTTCACCGAGATTAATGTCTTCCGGCGGTTTACCCAAGGTAAAGCCGCCGCCCTTGCCCCGTAAGGTTTTCAGATACCCCTCATGACCGAGTTTCTGAATAATCTTCATCACATGATTCCGTGATAAATCGTAGATGTCCGTTACTTCCTGGATAGAAAGCAGCTGTCCTTCAGGCTGAAGGGCAGCATACATCAGAATGCGAAGGGCATAATCGGTGTGTTTGGTCAGTTTCATTCAGAGATAGACACGAATAAAAGATGCAACTAGAATGCACTTTTATTAAATGCATTTCAAATGCATGTTTATGGATAACCTGACCAGAGGTGCTTTATGAGCCTGAGTGAACAAACAATTCAAATCGTCAAAGCCACTGCCCCGGTTCTGGCTGAGCACGGTGAAACCATAACTCAGCACTTCTATCAGCAGATGTTCAGCCAAAACCCGGAGCTGCTGAATATATTCAACGCCACCAACCATAAAACCGGTCGTCAACAGGCCGCTCTGGCCAACGCGGTCTATGCCTATGCCGCCAACATCGACAATCTGGCCGCCCTGACTGACGCCGTTCTGCGAATCGCTCACAAGCATGCCAGCTTTAATATCCTGCCAGAACAATACCCCATAGTGGGTAAACACGGGTGCAATTAAAAGTGTTCACCAAGCGAATTTCACCACAAGAATCTTAAAGTTAGACAATACTGTGTGAATATTCCCAATACTCGCATCAATATAAATATGTCCTCACCCATTTCCCTTGCTGATAGACTCGCCGCCCATCCTGAACTCAAACGCAGAGTTTCAGCGCTACTGGATATTGTTGAAGCCGAATCCGGTCTCCTTGATCGTGCTGATGATGCTGAACAGGCTGTTATAGAAAACCTTCGTCTTATGGGGAATGAACTCCTTACTGACTGGAGTGCCTGCAAAGAAGACCAGAAGTTTTCTGAAGCTTGTCTGAAGCATCCTGGGGCTAAAGCTCGAAAAAAAACACTTATTGGTTCAGCACCTACGGAAAGATAGACGTCATTGAACGTTGTCCAACTATCGATGAGCACCGAGTCAGACCTTTCAGTCATTCTGCTCAGATACACTGTCGTGAATACACTCGTACAATCCAACGGAAAATTATTGATTTTTCAGCCGACTGCTCTTTTCGTAGTGCCGCGAAAAAGATGCAGGAACATTACGGTATAGAGGTTCCAGAGTCGACTATTCGAGCCATTACGCTTGGGCATGCGAACTGTATGCAAAAGGAGTCCATGGCTTCAGTAGAAGTTTGTCAAACCTGTACTGGCGAAGATGCTTGGTTTATAGGGGAAATGGATGGGAGCATGATTCCGATAGTGCTCGTCGATGAGGATGCAGAAGGAGACAAACGTAAAACCCGTAGAAATGAATGGCAGGAAGCCAAGCTTTGCCAGGTTTATAAGCTTGGAAGTATCGATAAACGTCATCAGGCCAATAGAGTATTTGGGGAGCAAGGGAGCTTCCTGGTCGATTATTATCACCTTTCTGAACACTTTGCAGATGCCGCAGAAGAGTGTGCAGGTCCTAAAAAGGAGGCGCGAGTAGAGTGGCGACATATGCAGCAGGACCGCATGAAATCAGGAGATATTTACGCTGTTCTGACTGAACTGGATCAGCATAGAAATGGAAAGAAAGGCAAGGCAGCTAATAAGTCAGAGGCGTGTCATCGATATATCAGAAATCGTCCGGGGCAGTTCGATTATGCCGCGGCGAAAGCAGCCAACCTTCCGATTGGCTCTGGCGAAATTGAAAGCTCAAACAGTGCAGTCGTTCAGATGCGGTTAAAAATTCCGGGTGCCTGGTGGAAGCCTTCCAATGCTGGTGCGATGCTTTGCTTAAGAACTTTACGTGCTAATGGAGACTGGAATCAGTACTGGGAGTGTTCTGGATAGTTAGTGCAAGAACACTTTTAATTACACCCGGTTGCGGTAGTGATTGACCTGCCATTTGAGATCAATGTACTCCTGCTTGGTCAAAACGACTTGAACAAGGCTGAAGGGAGTATCGGGCTGACCTGAAGTGCGTTCAGATGAAGAGATTTCAAGCATCTGCCAAGGATAGTTGAATGCAGGGCTTTTGATACTTGAATTATGGTTTTAGCAAATGGTTACATCGGACAAGCACTAAATGGTCTCAACCCATTCTTTCTGAAATGATTTTCCCGATTAAAAATAGTTGTCTATCATTAAAATAACTGCATAAGAATAAGATTTTCATGAACAAAAATAACATGATCGGAAGCATCTTTTTAGTAACTGGAACAACGATTGGCGCAGGAATGATTGCGCTTCCGGTTAAAACGGGTATATATGGGTACGGTGCCACCCTTTTTATGTTTATTGCCGTTTGGTTTGCTACTCTTGTCATCGCTTTTTCTATGCTAGAGGCAAATCTTCAACAGAAAAATGGTGCGAACCTTATCACTATGATCAGATTTACCCTTGGTAAACCGGGGGAAATAATTGGCTGGGTTAGCAGTTTATTGTTTTTGTATTGTATTATTGCCGCTTATTTATCTGGCCTGGGGGAATTAACAAGCTATTCACTACGATATTTTTTTGATACAGACATAAAAGTGAGTACATCAATTTTAATGATTACCTCTGCATTCTCACTTCTGATCTATTTTGGTATAAAAGCTTCGGAACGTGTTAATAGAATTTTCGTTATTATTATATTGCTTACGTTTTTTGTACTTTTGTTTATTACAATGCCTTATGTTGAACCCAATAATCTTGGAATAACAGATTTCAAACCTCCAGCGTTATCATTGCCTATTGTTTTTACGTCGTTTGGGTATCTTGTGATTATTCCCACATTGAGAAGTTATTTGTCCAGTGATGTCAGAAAATTAAAATCAGCCTGCATCATAGGAAGTCTTATACCACTGATTATGTATATTCTATGGGCAACGACTGTTATAGGTATTATACCCACCGGTGGAGAACACGGTATTGAGAGTATTGTAGAGTCTGGTGATCCATCGACCGGTATTCTACAGTCGATGACTGAGATAACAAACAATAATCAAGTTGTATTAATTTTCAAGATGTTCTTTTTCCTGGCCATATCAACATCATTGATCGGTGTATCACTGGGAACGTTTGATCTTCTATCAGATGGTTTGCGCGTTACAAAAAACAAGTTTAGCCGGTTGGTTTTGACTTTATTGACATTTGCTCCTCCTGTTCTGATTGTCCTTATGTTTGATAAAATATTTTTTACAGCTCTGGGTTATGCCGCCATATTTTCTGCAATAATCTTTGGGATAATCCCAGCGGTGATGCCCTGGATTGGCAGGATTAAAGGTGCCAAGAGTAGTTATAAATTACCCGGTGGCAATATAGTTTTTGTTTTAATTATTCTTTTTTCTATTGGAGTAATACTCGCTGAGTTGTTCAGCATTATTAATACTTAATTGTCAAGGGGCGTTATTATGGAAGATAATGTGATGCAGGATCTACTAAAGCTATGCAGATATGCCGGTGGTCGTTTTGACCTTGTACAGGCAGGTGGAGGGAATGCCGGTGTTAAGGTGGATGCCAATAGAATGCTGGTATCTCAGGGGATAGGCTGTGTACTTTCAGAAACAGAGCTGAATTATGGTTATGTGGGTGTTGATATTAAAAAAATACTTAACATTTTGGAAAATGAAAACCTGTTAAACGGTAATAGTTTGAAAGATGATGTAAAAATAGCAAACTCGGCTGTCAGGGACGCCAATGAGTCACCAGATATTAAGCCGACAGCTGAAGTATTTTTACATGCATTGTTACCTTTTAAATACACACTGCATCTTCATCCTGTGGTCATTAATGCAATTCTGATTATGAATGATGCGAAGCGTGTAATATCCAGCCTTTTCCCGAATGCCGGGTTTGTAGAGTATGGGGCTCCCGGGCTTGAAGTATCTATTATGTTCGGTAAATACATGCAGCTCCTGGCTAAAAATGGAAGTGAAACGCCTAACCTCTATTTTATGAAGAGTCATGGAATTATGGTGGGCCATGATACTCTGGAAGGGTTAATGGCAATTGTTGAGAATATCCTCGATATTACTGAAGAATATCTTGGAGTAAACTATACACATTTTAGAAACTCAACAAAAATTGCTGAACTCTATAATGAAATTACTGGCGAATTATGCATAGCTCACTTTTCTAATGATCTTGTGATTAATCAAACCTATCGTGATGATAAAGAGGCTTTTTTCTTTAATCCAAGTTATCCCGATCAATATGTTTACAATGCTATTCTTCCACTGGAACTGAAAGAGTTATCTGCTGAGGAAATAAAAGAGTTTAAAGTCAGGCATAACAATTTATTACCTAGCACTGTTGTATATCAAGGAAGCGTTTATTTTGTTTCAAAAAATTTAAAAATCGCGCAAGAAATGGAAGATGTTTTTAAATCACATCTATTGATTGTCAGTATAAATAAAGAAAACAGGGACAAAATAGATGTTCTGAACAGTAGCTTGCATAATATTCTATTTTCGGCAAACCCTTTGAATCGGTATAACTATTAGTGACTCTATCCTGTTCCCCTCCTGTATATGGGGAACGGGACAAATCTCTTCAATTCAGATCCTCAAATTCAGATCCTCAAATTACCCCCGGTGCTACTGCTGGTCTGTTTACAGTGCTGGTGACCACAGCTTTAGAAAATTAAAGCCTGGAACTTTTTACTGATCTAATGGTTAGACATTGATATACCTAATATTTACCCGCTTGAAATTCAATAGACAAAGCCAATGGAGGCAGTCTCTATAAAGAGCTTCTCAGATTTGGCAAGACTCACTGGAAAAGGGGGAACGTAAGGTTGGAGCTGGAGTCAAGCAATAAGTGCAACAGACCTCCCAGTGTAGACCTCAAGCGGAGTTAGGAGGCTGTCGCAAAACCCTCCGGAAACCTGGAGAGTAGACCGGCGGAACTTCCCCGCCAGCCCCTCGCAGAACGGTACGTGAACCTCTCGACTCATACCGCTCCCATCAGGCAAACTTTTATCATACATACTGAAAGCAACTTAAGATGCGCATTGCACTCCAGCAATGCGCGACCTTTCCTTGCATCTATACGACAAATGTTCTGCTTTCATCAAAACCTCCTACCAACTATCTGGTTGCTGGCTACACTTTCCACAAATTGCTGGCAACGTCCCTCGCGGGCATCCAGACAATGTTTCAGCATCCAGTCAAGATCCTTCAAGTCGGGTGAGTCTTTCAAAAAGCCACCTGACGCCGCCCCTTCGCTCCACTCCCATTACAGAAGCTTCAACACTACTACGAACGGCTCCGCCCCAGTGCGCAGCATCGGTACTCAAGCCCTTGTGGGTTCGCCACTTGGGAGTCTCCCTTAACATCCGCGCGACTGGTTCCCGCAGTTCCATAGGAAAGCCCAGTACAGAGTCATGCCTTCTATACGCCGGACACCGCCTACACAGCATTTGGAGTTCACCTGTAGACTGATCACTGGAGAGGAACGGGCCCCAGCTTTTGATGTCAAAATTGGACCTTTCGAACGCATCAACGAAGATTCGGTTTTACTCATCTCTCTGCACCACACCTGACGACTCATTGTTCGCCTTTTCCTCACCGCTCACGACCATCACTCTTAATGACAGCCGCTTGAGGTGGTTTGAAGCCTGCTTCCGACAGCCGACTTCGCTGGGCCTACCGCCATCTTTCCTACAGCTTCCCCACATCAGGAGAATTATCCTTTAAACTCCTTCTGTGTGCTGCGGCACACCGTTCCCACGGTCCTCCGTGGGAATGCATACCGGACTTTCCTGAGATACCAAAGCCAAAAGGTATCATTCCCACGCAGAGCATGGGAACGAGGGCAAAGCACACAAAGATAACAAACAGAAAAAACTTATCTTTTCCTTTGTGCTCTTCGTGCGACCGCCAAGGATGGCGGAAGTGCCGTTAATGCAGGAGCAATTACCGGTGCCCTTTGTGGTTAAAAAGCTCTTAGGATCTCTGTGGTTCAATCAAAATCTCATTGATACTGCTGCGCTATCTGTCGGGCACGATTAGGGGAAAGCTTAACCAGTTTCTGATAACTGCTATCCAATTCTGCCTGCAGCTCATCACTCAACCAGCCCCGATAGTGAAATCCCAATACCGCACTGTTTTCCAGAACACGAGGCTCCCATGGGCCAAGCGGGCCTTAATGCTACCGCTTTCTGCCAGGCTTCCAGCTCAGAGTTACTGCCCACACCAATACCAGACAGCCTACCTCGCTCAAGCACCCGGGCCTGCAAAACATAAAGCGCGGCATTATCAGGCATTCGTCGTATGGCACTCTCAACGCCCCTCAGAGCAACTTCAAGTTCAGAACTTTCTACAACAAAGCTTTTGTCTGCAGCGGTCTCCTTCTGCCAATGATCCATATACAGCTCTGCCTGGTAACGCCCCACTTCAGAACGGAGCAAACTAAACGCCTGAGAAATTGCCAGACACAGCACCAGCACAACCGGTAGAATAAGCAAAGCACGCCGCCAGGATAACGAACGTTTCATAAGGCATCACCAAAAAGGCACTGTGTTAACTTATCCGGATTCTCGCTTGTCAGCTGAGCACACTGCTCACTGCCAACCCATTGGCTCAACGTTCTGGCCGCCAGCGCCATGGCCGGTGGACGACGCACCGGATGATGAGCATCCGAAGCCACAAAATGCACCAGTTCACGATCCACAAACCAACGGGCCGTGGTCTCCGCCTTTTCCCCAAACAGACCAGCCACCGAACCCGCCGTCAGCTGCAACAAAGCCCCCCGCTCCACAAAGGGCAATACACGCTCAGGGTAAGACATCAGCTCCTTATTCCGCTCCGGGTGAGCAATCACTACCCGCACATCCCTCTTATGAAGCCAATCCAGCATCGGCTCCATACCCACAGGAATCCGCTGATGGGGCATTTCCAATAACAGGCACTGGAACCCATCCCACTGACCAATCATCGGAATTTCATCCTTACGCAGCTGAAACATCATCTCATCGCTGAAACGCACTTCTGCGGCCATAGCCAGCTGGATAGTAAGCCCTGCCTCTGCTGCCTGCTTTTGTAACCCGATAAATGCCGGGCGTATCGTTCCCACATTATTTTCAAAACGACCAGGATGCATATGAGGCGTACACACCAGCTTCTGGATACCATCGGCCTGAGCCAGCTCCAGCATGGCCAGCGCCTGCTCCAGACTCTCAGCACCATCGTCAATGCCAGGAATTACATGGTTGTGAATATAAACATTTAGTCATATAAATCATTAATTTACGGGCGATCCAAGCGCTCAGCTTCTGGACAGTAAGCGACGAATCAGCAGCGTCAGCAAACACGCAGGAACCAACAGCATGACGCCTGTCAGAAACAATGCGACAGGAACCGGAACATGAAAATAGGTAAATACAAAGGCAATACTGCCCACCGCATCCACAATACTTAGACTCAGCGGCGCATTATCTGGCCCGGAAAGGTCGTTAATCAACAGAACTTCCAAGGCCAGAACCAACATAATCAGGGGGATATCCCACCCTGGCACCCACTTTTTCATGAGAACCACGCCCTCAATAGACATATTTTGGCAACAGAATCATGGCAATGCAGCGCTCATAACACTCACACACGGATGAGTTAGCCGGAAAACCGTCATTAGCCACCGGCTAATCTACATTAAACCGACCCGGCCTATCCACAGCAGCTACAAATATAAAGAGAAGGATTTAGTTATGCAGTACCTTCATGGAGGAAGTAATGCCGTATTCTCCAAGGCTCCGGCTGACCGGTGCCACTCTATTTCTCGCTTTAGTGCTAATGCCCTTTCAGCTACTGGCAGACAGCCCTCTGGAACAATGTCGAATTGGTGATCGCTATCTATTTGGGCATCATGAAAATGTTACCCGCATTGATCATCAATTTGATACTCAGCTCACGGCCTTAATTGATTCAGGCTCAACCACCTCATCCATGGATGCCCGCGATATTACCATCAAACCCATGCCCAACGGGGTACTCTGGGTACGATTTAAAATCCTGACTGAACGAGGTAAAAACGGCAGAGAAATTACGCTACTCAAGCCCATCAAGCGCTACATTCTGGTACAAACCCACTCAGGGAAACCACAAAAACGGCCGGTGATCGAAGCGACTATTGAACTGGGCAATGTTAAAACCACCACCGAGTTCAGCCTGACGTCCCGATCACGTTTTCCCCAGAGTATTCTTCTGGGGCGTAATACCCTGGATAGTCTTGCAGTGATTGATACATCACAAAGGTACCTGCTGAATGGCTGCAAGCCAGATGGAGATATTGCACTCAGATACTGAGACCTTGCAATCAAACACCGTAAACCCTTTGTTCTCTGTGCGACCACCAAGGACGGTGGAAGTGTCTGTTTTGCATGGAGCATTAACAGACCGACCACCATGGATGGTGGAAGTGTCGATGTGTCAGGGAGCTTTCATTGACATCTTCGTGGTTCAAAAGGCCTTTGCGCTCAAAAGACAATAACTTTGTGCACTTTGCCGTGAAAATCTCTGAATTCAAGACGCAAACATCCCCCTGTGTCAGCATAGTTGTCGCCTCTCCTGAATTTAGAAACCTAAACAGGGGGCGGACAATGAGTAATCAATGGCCCGCTATTCAGAAGAGTTCAAAGAGTCCATCATTCAAAAGATGATGCCACCCAATAATGTCCCGGTTTCTCAGCTGGTACGTGACACTGGCATCTCTGATGTGACGCTGTACACTTGGCGAAAAAATGCAGTATCGAAAGGAGTGCCTGTGCCAGGCGACGGAAAAAATCCTGAACAGTGGACAGCTGAAAACAAGTTAGCAGTCATCATTGAAACAGCGGCGTTGAATGAAGCTGAAATGGCTGAATACTGTCGTAAAAAAGGCTTGTTTGCTGAACAAATCCAGCAGTGGAAGGCAGCCTTTATTAGCAGCGCTTCTGTGCAGCCTGAAAGTCAGTCAAAACGGCGTAATGCGCTGTCTGACGAGCACAAAAAAGATAAGAAAATCATCAAAAAGCTTGAGCGTGAACTCAACCGCAAGGACAAGGCGTTAGCAGAAACTGCTGCCTTGCTGGTACTCACAAAAAAGGCCCAAGAGATCTGGGGGGCGCCAGAGGACGATTAGTCTCTCTCCCGGATCGACAAAATACAGTTAGCCTGATCAAACAGGCGGTAAAAGACGGAGCTCGCCAGTCGAAAGCCTGCGAAGCCCTTGGTCTGTCAGAAAGAACTATTCAACGATGGATGGAAGGTGATGGCGTGCGGCCTGACAATCGTAAAAATGAAGATAGGCCAGAGCCCGCTAATAAGCTCTCTGAAGCTGAGCAACAGGCGATAATTGACGTCTGTAACAGTGAGCGCTTTAAGAGCCTGTCACCCAGTCAGATTGTGCCAATATTGGCTGATGAAGGTGTGTTTCTTGGCTCTGAAAGTACGTTCTATCGGGTCTTGCATCACCGTGGACAACAGCATCACCGTGGGCGTGCAGCCAAGCCAACTCGACGTAAGCCGACCTCTTACTGTGCAACCGGACCGAATCAGGTCTGGTCTTGGGATATAACCTTTTGTGTGCTCGGAATCCGGAGCTGGCAGGAAGCCAGTCACCGGGTCACGAGTTTATCTGGAATCTGTTATGAAGTGTTCAGGGTGAACAACATAGCAGCTGTTTTCCGTTGAGGGGAAACATGAGTCTGAGCGACAGTGACCTGCTGCATACTGGCAGGGTGATGTAACTCGCTGACAACGGGAACTGAGGCGAAGCCGTTACGCCAAGATGGTTCTCAAGACTGAGTGTCGGAAGGTTGAGGAACACGAACCGGTTAATCCGCATCTGTGGGTTGAAATGTCGCCTCCACCTACACGGCTTAACAGGTGGAATGCAAAGGTAGCAACAGCACATGTAGCGCTTATGCTTCAATCTGCTCTATATAGGAATGATAGTAGTAGTGGCCTTATGGAGTTTACTCAACCAGTCCATAAGCTTTGCATCGACTTGCGGCAAGCAAGGGTAAAGACTGCGACCGGCAGCCTCCCCGACACGTTTGAGTCCAGGTAAGTCTACCGAGGAAGGCCTGTTCAGATGCTAAGGAAGTTGGCTCCGATGATGAGCAGGCTGGCAGAGTTCCCGTAGTAGTCCGAGATGGGGAAAGCCCATTACATGGCAAAGGGGAACAGCTCAGCAGATTTGCAGGGCAAATTATCTGACCCTCTTTATGAGAACGAGGTGAAGACCTTTGATAATCAGAGAAATGCAATGCAAGTTAGCAACATGGGCAACCGAGGACAAAAGTCGACGGTTTGACCGTCTCTTACGTTTAATTGCTGAACCGGTCTGGTTGCAGGAAGCCACTCGTATCACACTGGCCTCATCTGGCGCTCATACGCCGGGAGTTGATGGCATGACGAAAATATCGCTTGAAGGTCGTCTCCCACAGCTTATTCTGGCCATTCGTGAACAGTTATTAAGTGGAACCTACCAACCGTTACCTGCTCGGCGTGTCTACATCCCGAAGGCAAATGGCAAAATGAGACCCTTGGGGATTCCTACCCTCAGGGATCGCATCGTGCAAAGAGCCATGCTGATGGTTATGGATCCTATCTGGGAAAGCGACTTCCATCGTCTTTCTTATGGTTTCAGGCCAGAACGCAGTGTTCACCACGCGATCCGCACTGTTAAGCTTCAATTGGAAGATGGCACACACACCAGCGGGCGCTGGGTGATAGAAGGTGACCTCTCCAGCTATTTTGATACTGTGCATCATCGGCTATTGATGACAGGTGTTCGCAGACGGATCAGGGATCAACGCTTCCTGACCCTGCTGTGGCGTTTTATCAAGGCTGGCCATATCGATAAGATGCTTTTCTGTGCGACCAGCGAAGGGGTGCCACAAGGCGGAGTTGTTTCTCCGTTGCTGGCGAATATCATGCTCCACGAGTTCGATCAGTATCTGGAGCAGTGCTATCTCAGCCCCAAGGCACGTAAAGATCGTTGGTACTGGAATCATTCGATCCAGGTCAATCGTCCAATTGCTCATCAAGAGGACCGACAATGGCAACCAGCAGTTTCTTACTGTCGATACGCGGACGATTTTGTGGTGATCGTAAAAGGCACCAAAGCACAAGCTGAAGCAATAAAGGATGAATGTCGTGAAGTACTGGAAGATAAGCTAAAACTGACGTTGAACGTGGAGAAAACCCATATTACTCATGTCAACGACGGCTTTGTATTTCTCGGGCATCGGATTATTCGCAAACGTAACCGTAAAGGTGAAATGCGGATATCGACATCCATTCCCAAGGATAAGGCCAGAAACTTCATTGCGAAACTGACCAAAGAGTTATCGGGTAATTACAGCAAAAGTAAGATCGACATGGTGGAACTTATCAACCGCAAACTAAAGGGTTGGTCTCATTTCTACCAATTCACAGATAACACGGCAATGGTCTACAACAAGTTGGACAGGGTAGTATTCTGGAAGCTGGCCCATTGGTTGGCGCGTAAGTACCGTTGCAGCATAAAATCGATTATGCGGAAATGGTGTAAACGTCCGGAAGCAGGTAAAGCCAAAACATGGGTATTGTTTGGTAAGACCGACAATGGCAACTTGTGCGGAGTCAGTCTGTCTCGATTAGTCAGCAGTCCCAAAAAGCCCTTTCGCTTCCGACTACCGGAATGCAACCCTTACCTCAGGGATGATGACCGCAAAACCGTCACATCAAAATATGGAGATGTTGCAATGGCTGTCAGCCTCTGTTGAGTGGAGAGCCGTATGCGCTGAAAGGTGCACGTACGGTTCGGGGAAGAGATGCGGAGAAATAGTTCGACTACGCTCCGTGTCTTATTCCATTACGCTCGCCTGTACGTGGCCAGTTCTTTTACCTCTATCTGGTTATAGACATATACAGCCGTATGGTTGTTGCTTGGGAAGTTCATGAAAATGAGTCTGCAGAACATGCTTCGCAAATGATCACCAAAGCATGTCTACGCCATGGTATTTCCGCTCTGGAGAGGTCATTGGTATTACATTCAGATAATGGCAGCGCCATGAAAGGCGGCACCATGCTGTCTACCCTGCAGCAGCTTGGAGTGGTGAGTTCCTTCAGTCGGCCAAGAGTCAGTGATGACAACCCTTATGCTGAGGCTATCTTCAGAACATTGAAGTATCGTCCGGGTTATCCATCAAAGCCGTTTGAGAATCTTGATGCAGCCCGCAGCTGGGTGCATGGTTTTACCCGCTGGTATAACGAAGAGCACAGGCACAGTGGGATAAAATTCCTGACACCAGGGCAAAGGCATCGAGGGGAGGCAAAGGCTCTCATGGAAAATAGAAAAATGGTTTACGCACTCGCTAAACAACGTCATCCCGAGCGTTGGGGAAAGCGGGCAACCAGAAACTGGGATCTGTCTGATGAAGTCTGGTTGAATCCTGATAAATGCATCGCCGGGCAGTTAAGTAAAGCTGCCTGAGTTGAGGCGACAACTATGTTGACAAACACCGCTGAAAAGAAAGACCTAACCCACCGGATAAAACAGGTTTCAAAGGCCTCAGGGTCAAGAGCACAGAAAATACGGTAAAAGGTGTCGTGTGAAGGAATTCCGTATGGAAGCTCCAGGAAGGTGCGAAGCCAATCTTCTTTGTCATGACCATAGTTTTCCATATCCTCCCAAGTTTCTCCGTCGCTCATAATGGCGCAGATCGCTATTATCAGGATATCGATAAATTTGTGCTCGCAGCTGTTGCCCCGAGAACGAGGGTCTTTGAGATCGTTGAGGAACATAATGAGAGGAGCAGGCTTGAGCATCTAGGACCGTAAAATTGAGCGACTATAAACGTACAGTGTTGTTAATTGAAGCCTTAAATGATTGGAGCTGGTTGGTCAAATGCAAATGAGAATACTCATGCGTAAGCCCTGCCTTCTGATGCCAGATACAGCTGAAAACCAAAAGGTTTATCCTCAGCTGAAATCCCAAAAAAAGGGTGCGGATTTCCCATACTAAGAATCCTTGTTTTGATGAGTCTTGGTAGCGGTGCATTACTGGATTTTGAAGTGGCGCCCTATGAAGGCAAAGAAACGGGTGAGCAGGCCTTGCTCAGGAAATTATTAAGCCATTTGAACGACGGCGATATTCTTCTTGGTGATGCGAATTTTGAAAATTACTTTCTGTTGGCTCTTTTGCTCCAGGTGAAGGCGGATGTGGTTTTCGAGAAAAACGGCTCCCGAAAGCTGGATTTCAGAAAGTGCTACAAGAAGCTGAACAGCAAAGATGGATTATTCAAGCTACAGCGACCTGTACGCCCTGAATGGATGAGTCAGGAATTATATGATCAGATGCCTGAAGAACTCATTATCCGGGCTGTTAAGAACAAACGCCGCACAATAGTTACGACAATGCTTGATGCTGAAACTTATCCAAGAACTGAAATTATTGCTCTGTACCTCAAGCGCTGGAATGTAGAACTTGATTTTGATGCAATAAAAACGACGATGAAAATGGATATGCTTCGTTGCAAAAGTCCTGAAATGGTGCGTAAAGAAATTTGTATAAATCTTCTTGATTTCAACCTGATAAAGTCGTTAATGGGGAGGGCCGCGCAGTATATCGGGAAAAAGCCGAGAGAAATCAGCTTTAAAGCGGCACAGGAGACCCTTGTTTCGTTTCATCAAACATTACTGATGGCACCAGTTGATTCATTGGAAAGAAAGGTCAACAGTATGCTGAAAATTATTAGTCAGCACATTGTAGCCAATCGTCCGGGAAGATCAGAACCACGAGCGGTAAAAAGACGACCAAAGCCACATCAGAGGTTGCAGCACTCAAGATCACAAGCCCGGAGGCTCAATAAATACAAGGGGTAGGGCCTTAAGTCAGTGCCATTGGGGCCAGGTAGCCGTATTCCTGTAGTTTATTCAGCCAGCGCGCCGCGTTCTTCCTGACCATCAAACCCTCGTAATCAGTGTCAGGATCAATATAAGGCTGCCGTCGCTTCAGTAAGGTATAAATCACACGGATCAGTTTGTGGGCTATGGCAATCAAACTTCGCTTATGCCCCTTGCGAATAACCAGGCTCTGGTATTTGCCCTTGAACTGGCTCTTGGTCTTGATGGCAGCATTGGCTACTTCGCACAGGATTGTTTTGACCATCTTATTCCCTTTTCGGGTTCGACCGCTTTTACGCTTGCCTGCACTCTCATTGTTGCCCGGGCAGAGTCCCGCCCATGAGGCAATTTCTTTTCATTGGCCATTTGCTTGACCAGTGTGTCTCGCCGGCGAGTCAGTAAACGCAATTGTTCCTGATCCGGATGAGGTACAAAGCTCGGGCGAACCAGGCCGCAATGGGCAAGGTGGGCGAGCCACTGGCTGTCCAGTGTATCCGTCTTGCGACCGGGTACATTCTTAACGTGTCGTGCATTCACCACCCAGGGATTCAGTTGGGAACTAATGATGGATGCATAAATGCTTTTCCAGTAAACACCGGTGCTTTCCATCACGACCAGGTCAATCTGATGCTGCAGCAAAAACTGGCACATCAACTCCCGGTC
>CBDHDM010000137.1:0-11761 GCA_965261315.1 Endozoicomonas sp.
CTTTCCAGTATTAATAAAAATAGCCCGCTGGTCATTACCAGTGCGATCATGGCCTGGCTGAATAATATACCCATCGGTGATGTTTCAGCCCCTGAGAAGGGGTTCAGAGTGCTCGCCATTGAGGCACCCCGTTGGTTATCTATAAAAAAACCAGCGGCTTCCAGTGCCCAGAATGGGATGGCCAGGCAAAAACCCATAATTGCGCCGATGAAAGCTTCCTTAATCACAATGCCACCTGTGTCATAGATGGTTAATGCTTCATCCGGTTTGGCTTCTGAGAGCATGGGATGGAGAAAAAGCACCAGGCACATGGCAATACCATTGCGAATCATGGCACCACCCAGATTACGTTTGTGCAACAAGGGCAGAACAGTAAACAGGGAAACTATACGGGGCATTCCCATCGACAGGATGTAGAACCACTCTTTCAGATCGTCGATGGGCAGGATCATGACTAGAGCCTTTGAATCATATTCATGATCGCTAAAGAGTAGTTATAGATCTCAATCCCGATCCATCGTGATGTCAGGAAAATACTGATGATGACGGCAACCAGCTTGAAGGCAAAAGGCAGAGTCTGTTCCTGAATTTGTGTCAATGCCTGAATCAAACTGATTAACAGGCCAACGACCGATGCTGCAATAATCGGAGGCATGGACAGCAGCAGTGTCAGCCAGAGTGCCTGTGCTGTGAGTGTCAGTATATGCGGGTCATGCATAACTCAGCACCAGTCCGTGAATCAGACGTGTCCATCCGTCCAGTAATACAAACAGCAGGAGCTTGAAGGGCAGGGAGATGGTCATGGGGGATACCATCATCATACCCATGGCCAGAAGTATATTCGAAACGATCAAGTCAATAACGATGAATGGTAAGTAAAGCAGGAAGCCGATTTCAAAGGCTTTCGTCAACTCACTAATACAGTAGGAAGGCATTAGAATGACCAGGTCATCAGCGGTTAACTGTTCCTGATAGGCTTTTGGCCAGAGCTGTCGGGCTGTTTTGAGGAAAAAGTTTCTTTCACGCTCTGATGTATTTTTTTTCAGGAAATCCCGATAGGGGACAATCAGCAGCTCGATGTTATCCATCAACGCTTCACTATCGTCAGTCTGAAAACTGATATTTTCCTGCTCAATAAGATCCCAGGCCTCAAAACCAACAGGTGCCATGATATAAAGCGTCAGGATAATGGCCAGGGCATTCATGGCGATGTTGGGAGGAATCTGCTGAAGACCGGTGGCATTTCTCAGTATGGAAAAAACGACGACCAGTTTCAGGAATGATGTACCCATGACCGCCAGAAAAGGCACCAGCGCCATCAGCGCCAGCGGTATCATCAAATAAAAAGGACTGGTGAGAGTAATCGCGCCGCTTTCCATAGTCGCCCTATATAAGTCTCTCTGTTTGATCAGGAAACTTTTTATCAAGATGGTCTTAAAAGAAGTCAGTCGATAATTCTGGTAATACGCGCACCCAGTCGATTGTTTATCTGTACCAGTTGGCATTCGGCAATCAACTTGCCACCGGCCCGAACACGCACCGGTTGTTCAATGGGGCGGTCCAGTTCAAATACATGACCTGCCTGAAGAGCCTGAACTTCCTGTGCACTGAACTGTTGGCGGCCCACTTCAAATAAAAGGTCAATCTCAATATCTGACAGGTCTATCGGCTCCTGTTCATGATGCATCTGATCGTCTTCCATTGTATCCATCCTGTGTTTGATGGTGATTTGAGAGCCTTCAGCTTCTCCGATGAAAGCAACATCCTGGCTGACTCTGATAATCAGCTGCTGTCCGGTTACGTGGTAATGGAAAAATACAATGTCACCGATACCCAGCCCACTGGCTTCGTCTTTAGACAGTTTTGCCTGCCCCAGTTCCAGACCTGCCCAGATAGGTATATCGGTGGTTTGCTCGTGGATATGAGTGGGCAGTAGTTTCAGTAGCTCAAATACAATAGGGTTGCTTTCCAGATAGATGGGGTATTGCGTACCCGCTATCTGGATGGTCATAGTCAGTTCTGCCCGCTTTGATTGATCGGCATTAGGCATCATGTCAGAGAACTTGATAGAGATACCAAGTCCCTGCATCAGATACTCAAGTAAGTTTTGTAGCCTGTTTTCCACTGCAGCCAACATCAATTCTCTGGGGAGCTTCAGTAACACCTGGCTGTTAAGGTTGTCTGGCATTATACGGTCAATCAATGCACTGCCGGTGTACAGAGAGACAGGTTGATGGTTTATTTCGAGCTTCATGCAGATGGCAGGCATATTTTGTGCCGCGATACTGCCGAGTGAAATGTCCCATCTGTCGTCATTAACCGGCAGGGCAAGCTCTGTCTGACGGTTGCTGAGGATTTGACTAAGCAGCAGCTGCGAGGGTGAGACAGAGGGTAGATCAATAAGTTCTGCTGCCATGGTTCAGCCTATGCCCGATCGTTTCTGGAAGAGTTCTGGTCATTATCTTCAGCAACATACTGGTTGCGTGAACGGCCATCGGTATCCTGATTATCACCACCAGACATATTGATATTGACCTGAACCTTATCGTTGGAGAATCGTTCAGCCAGCATTTTCTGCAGGTTTGCTTCATGCTGTGCCAAGAAGTTTCCTGCCTCTGCTGATGATGTGTTCATGGTTACCGTCAGCTCACCACCCTGTCTCTGGATTCTGATCTCGGTACCGGGCAGTACACTGTCTTTCAGGGAGATTCGAACCTCAGCGCCATTGACTGCATCTTTTGCGGAAACCTGGATCTGATCTGCCAGCTTAGTAAGAGCCGCATCGATTTCCTTGACGCTGCTTGCCTGTTGGATTTCACGAAGCTGGGCATCCGCTTTTATCTGGCCTTGAGTGTTATTGATTTGAGTGTGCTCTGACCCATCCCGCATATTGTGGGACATGTGTTCTCCGCTCTCTTCGCTATTAGAGCCTTTTTCCTGACGGCCTTTTATGGCGTCTTTAGAGTTCTTACTGCGTTCTGCCATCAGGCTCTCAAGGCTCTGGTCTTTATCACCTCCGGCCTTTTTCTCTTTTTCCCGCTTCTCTTTTGCCATTCGGTCAGCAAAGTCACCGGCCTGTCTTTCGGAAACTTTGCGGTTCTGCTGGTTATAGTCCTGTTGCTGAGTAGGAGGGGTTGATTGGGTACTGCCACTCTGATTCAAGCCTTGTGTCGACATGATGATTGACTCCTATTCCTTGGGTTTAACGGTAAATTCTTCCATTTCCAGGTCTTCAAGACGTTTGGCTTCTTTTTCAGCCTCTTCGTCCTGCACCTTGCAGAACTCTTCAAACTTTTCCACAGCCAGCTTGGCCTTATAGTGAGCCTGCTTTGCCATCTCAAGCTGCTGCTCTGCTTCTGTCACCTGTTGTTCTGCCTCTACGACCCGCTGCTCTGCTTCTGAAATTGCCTGCTCCATTGACGCATCTTTCTCACGTAATATGGCGACTTTCTGTTTCAATCGATCCAGATCATGCTGCTGAATACTGGTGTTCATAATATTATCGTATAGTCGCTGCTCTTCTTGACTGCGCCACAGGATATAGTCTTCCAAGTCCTGTTTGCGTTGTTCGACTTCCTGCTTTCTCTGTGCGACTTCCTGTCTACGAAGCTCCAGTTCCTGTTCGCACAGTTTAACTTCACGCTCGGCAGCCTGCTCGCGGATATTTTTAACTTTCAGCAACTCCTTGAGCATAATCTTAGTATTCTGCTAGTTGCTGGAGTTGAAGAATGGTCTGGTCAAAGGGCATCAGCTCGTCAGTTCCCTGTTTCAGGAATGTTCTGATTGTTTCAATCTTATGTATTGCTTCATCGGCTACGTGATCAGCTCCCTGCTTGTATTCACCCACTTTGACCAGCAACTCGATTTCATCGTACTTGGCCATCAATTGGCGTATTTTTGTTGTAGCCGCACGGTGCTCAGGTGTAGTAATCGCATTCATAACCCGGCTGGCACTGGCCAGAACGTCAATGGCCGGGAATTGACCGGCAGCAGCGAGTTTTCTGGAGAGAATAATATGGCCATCGAGAATCGATCGGGTTTCATCGGCTACCGGCTCTGTCATGTCATCGCCTTCAACCAGCACCGTATAGAGTGCAGTGATTGAGCCAACATCAGACATGCCTGTGCGCTCCATGAGTTTGGGGAGCGTTGCAAATACGGAAGGAGGAAAACCTCGACGGGTCGGCGGCTCACCTGCTGCCAGACCAATTTCACGTTGGGCACGGGCAAATCGAGTAACCGAATCCATTAGCAGAAGTACTCGTTTGCCTTTGTCCCGGAAGTATTCAGCAACCGCCGTGGCGGTATAGGCCGCTTTTGAACGTTCCATGGACGATTTGTCGGATGTGGCTACGATAATAACGGATTTTTTGACCCCTTCAGGCCCCAGGTCGTGCTCAATAAATTCACGTAGTTCACGTCCCCGTTCACCGATCAGGGCCAGGACCGTAACATCCACCTCAGCACCTTTAACCAGCATCGATAACAGCGTACTCTTACCACCGCCTGCCGCGGCAAATATCCCCATTCTCTGACCTTCGCCGCAAGTCAGAATGCTATCAATAGCCTTAACCCCCAAGGGGATTGGGTGGTCGATAATGCGTCGGGTCATAGGGTCAGGAGCATCGGCATAAACGGGATAATGAGCTTCAGGCTCAATACCTTTAAATGCCTCCGGGTTCAGCGGGTTGCCCATCCCATCCAGTACATGGCCCAGAAGGTGAGGTCCTGCAGCCACATGATGTACTTTGCCTGTGGGTATAACTTCGGTAGTTGAGGAAATGCCCATGATTTCCCCCAGAGGCGCAAGCACCGTTTCATGCCCCTGGAAGCCCACTACTTCAGCGTATGAGTTCCGGTCACTGTCATCAGGGTTATTGGGAGATACCAGCTGACAGAGTTCGCCAATTTTCACTCCGGGTACAGCGGCTTTGATGATCATTCCCTGGACTTCGGTGACACGCCCACGGATGTCTATCAGCCTGCCACTTTCGACAGTGCCCTGAAGTGCACTGGTCAGATAGTTAAACGCTTGAGCCAACTTGATGCCTCCATTATTTTTCTTTCTCTGGAAATGCTGCTTTTGAGATCCTTCCCATTTTCATGGCTGGAGAGTGCAGCACTTCACTTCTGGCAGTATGGAGTAATTATCCAGACGCGACGGAGTATAGTTCTTCTACTCAAGGCGTGGTTGAAAACTGGATAAAGGCTCCCGATTCCAATACAGGCTTCTTACATTCTTTTCGGCCTGATGATTTCGAGCTGAAATGGAGCTGATAAATTAAGTGTAGGCAGAGAGGCAGGAAAGAAAAGAAGGGTTATGGAAACCCTTCTTTATATTGAATTTTATGAGGATTGAGGTGTTGGGAGTTATACCATCATTCCCATATCACCAGGGCCACCGGGAGCGCCTCCTGGACCGTTTTGAGGAGGAGGTGATGTTTTAGCTGAAGAGGCCTGTTCCTGCTTAGACTCATCCAGTTCACTGACACACCATTCGAGGGTGTTTACAAACTTTTCCAGGGTTGATTCAAATAAACCATAATCACAGGAAGCCTGAAGAGAACGAATTAACAGCACTTCAGTTTTATCATGGTTTAACGCCAGAAATGCCCCCTGCATGCTGTGGTGTTGGAGGTTCAGAGAACACATCTTTTCCAGCAGAGCGGTTTTTTCCGGGCTGTCATGGGTAATCATTGGTCGAACAGAAGCGACAAATACCAGTGCCTCATCATCCTCCAGATACTCCATGTTAACGATTAATGTATCGTCAAAACACAGGCCACAGGCGTCATGTTCGTTTAGTTTGAGTTCTCCCAGACCGATGCTCTGGGCAAAGTGTTGTAGATGCTGTTCTACATTCTGCTTGAAAGACATCAGGCCCTTCCCTCCACTGATTTATTTTTCATAATAGAAGCAATTTATTTTTGATAATCTATTTATAGCTTAGACACTATATATAGCTCAGACATTCCGCATGTAAAAAAAATCCATAGATTTAATCGGCTGATTGACGCATTACATAAAAAGCTTCAAAAAATATCAGAATCAATGGATGAAAAGCCGGATGCTTTCCTTCAATATACAAAATCATTTAAGGCTATTAATTTGGTTTGGTAAATAGTTTGTGATTGATGACGCTGTCTGGATGAAAGAAGCCCTGTTGGAAGCTGATAAAGGCCGTAATCTGGGGGAAGTCCCTGTGGGGGCCGTGGTGGTTAAAGATGGTCAGATTATAGCCCGGGCCTGTAATCAGCCGATTTCATCCTGCAACCCGGTTGCCCATGCCGAAATTCTGGCACTTCAGTCTGCTGCAACAGCCATTGGGAATTACCGGCTGGTGGATTGTGATCTCTATGTCACACTGGAGCCCTGCACTATGTGTGCGGGCGCCATTGTCCATAGCCGGATTCGACGCCTGATATACGGTGCTTCCGAGCCTAAGGCCGGAGCGATTGTCAGTGCAGCAAGGGTGCTTGAGCAACCCCAGATGAACCATCGTGTTGAGATTACCGGGGGGGTTCTTCAGGCTGAGTGCAGTGAGATGATCAGCGATTTTTTCCATTTTCGGCGCCAACAGATTCGTGAAGAGAGAAGAAAACAGCTTTTTGTTGATAAATAGCATAATAAATGGCCTGTGATTGCTGGTTTCCGAAGGCTGGTTTCGATTAATATAGGCAACCTTTGATCATTCCCCCTGAGTTGAGAGGCTGCAGCATAAGGACTGGCTTGTAATCCAATCAGGAAGTGGCCATTTATGCTGGCTTTCTGATGCTTATTATTATTTGCTCATCCAGTCTGTAGCTCCTCATAGCTGTTAATTGGCCCGAGGACAGACCTGAACATGCTGATACTGCGTGGCGCCCCAGCACTTTCCCTATTTCGCAGTCAAAAGCTGCTTGCTCAGTTGCAGAGCAGAGTGCCAGAGATCTCCTGTGTTGTTGCTGAATTCCAGCATTACGTCAAAACCCAGTCGTCCTGTGAAAAAGGCCTAAGTGAAAGACAGGCCGATATTCTGGCCAGGCTTCTGACTTACGGCCCGAAGATTCAACAGACAGAACCCGAAGGCTCTGCCTCTCAGGCAGTATTTCTGGTGGTTCCCCGTCCCGGTACCATTTCTCCCTGGTCCAGCAAGGCATCGGATATTGCCCGCAACTGTGGCCTCAGCATGATTCACCGTATTGAGCGAGGAATCCGCTTCGCTGTTTTTGCTGATACCCCGCTCTCTGCAGACCAGGAAGGTTTGATTGCTGAAGTGCTGCATGATCGGATGACCCAGGCAGTACTCCGTGATGAGTGCGATATTCCCAAGCTGTTTGCTGAAGCTGAACCTGCTCCAATGGCCACTGTTTCTGTTCTGGAAGGCGGCAGAGAGGCGCTGGTTGTTGCAAACCAGTCCCTTGGTCTGGCACTGGCAGACGATGAAATCGATTACCTGGTGGACAGCTACCAGAAGCTGGAAAGAGACCCGACGGATGTGGAGTTGATGATGTTCGCCCAGGCGAACTCCGAACACTGTCGGCACAAGATTTTTAATGCATCCTGGAGCATTGATGGAGAAGAACAGGATCTTTCCCTGTTCAAGATGATCCGTAATACCCATGCGATGCACAGTGAAGGGGTGTTGTCGGCCTATAAAGACAACGCCTCTGTCATTGAAGGTTTCCATTCCAGACGTTTTTACCCCAATACCGATAGCCGTGAATATGGCTTCAATGAGGAAGATATCCATATCCTCATGAAGGTGGAAACCCATAATCACCCGACCGCGATTGCTCCATGGGCAGGAGCGGCTACCGGTTCTGGTGGTGAAATCCGTGATGAGGGTGCGACCGGTAAAGGTTCAAAACCCAAGGCAGGTCTGACAGGGTTTACCGTCTCTAACCTGAACATTCCAGGCTATGAGCAGCCCTGGGAGCAGGACTACGGGAAACCGGAGCGTATTGTTTCCCCTCTGGATATCATGATTGATGGTCCGCTGGGTGGTGCTGGCTTTAATAACGAGTTTGGTCGACCCAATCTCTGTGGCTATTTCCGCACGTTTGAAGCCAAAGTCAAAGGAGCCGCTGGTTATGAAGTTCGTGGTTATCACAAACCCATCATGCTGGCGGGTGGGCTTGGCAATATAAAAGCAGAGCACGTTGAAAAGGGCGATATTCCGGTAGGCGCCAAACTGATTGTACTGGGTGGCCCTGCCATGCAGATCGGTCTGGGTGGTGGCGCTGCTTCTTCCATGACGTCGGGTGAAGGGCAGGAAGACCTGGACTTTGCCAGCGTACAGCGTGATAACCCGGAAATGGAACGTCGTTGTCAGGAAGTCATTGACCGGTGCTGGCAGCAGGGTGACAAGAACCCCATTGCGTTTATTCACGACGTGGGTGCCGGTGGTCTTTCCAATGCCCTCCCTGAACTGGTGAGTGATGGTGGCCGTGGTGGTCACTTCCAGCTGCGCGCCATTAATAATGATGAACCCGGGATGTCGCCTCTGGCGCTCTGGTGTAACGAGTCTCAGGAACGCTATGTGATGGCGGTGGCTGCTGAAGACCTTTCACGGTTTGAAGCGATCTGTCAACAGGAGCGTTGCCCTTATGCGGTAGTCGGAGAAGCCACTGAAGAACAGCGGGTGTTGTTGGAAGACAGCCACTTCGAAAACCACCCTGTTGATATGTCGCTGGATGTACTCTTGGGTAAACCGCCCAAAATGCATCGGGAGATTCATCGGCAGTCATTTGAGCGTGATGCTCTGGACCTTGGTGACGTTAACCTTCGTGAAGCGATGGAACGGGTGTTGAAGTTGCCCTCAGTGGCCAGTAAAAATTTCCTCATCACCATTGGTGATCGAACCATTACCGGCCTCGTTAATCGAGACCAGATGGTCGGTCCCTGGCAGGTGCCTGTGGCTGACTGTGCGGTTACTGCAACCACTTTTGATGGTTACACGGGTGAAGCCATGGCCATGGGGGAGCGTACACCTGTTGCCTTGATTAACTCCCCTGCGTCCGGTCGAATGGCGGTAGGTGAAGCCATTACCAACATTACGGCCGCCTGTATTGGGAAAATCGGGGATATCAAACTGTCCGCAAACTGGATGGCTGCTGCGGGTCACCCGGGTGAAGATGAAAACCTGTTTGAAACTGTGAAAACAGTGGGCATGGAGCTATGCCCTGCACTGGGTATTGCGATTCCTGTCGGTAAGGACTCCATGTCCATGAGAACCCAGTGGCAGGAAAACGGTGAAGATAAGAGTGTTACTTCACCACTGTCTCTGGTTATTTCCGCGTTTGCTCCGGTTCAGGATATTCGTAAGACACTGACACCACAGCTGCGAACTGACCAGGGTGATACCGACCTGCTGTTGATTGACCTTGGCCGGGATCATAACCGTCTGGGTGGTTCTGCACTGGCACAGGTATATGGTCAGATGGGCGATATTGCTCCGGATGTAAATTCTGCTGAAGACCTGAAAGCCTTCTTTAATGCCATTCAGGAACTGATGGGTAAAGACCTGCTTCTGGCTTATCACGATCGCTCTGATGGTGGCCTGTTTACCTCCCTGATTGAGATGGTCTTTGCCGGTCGTACCGGTATTGCCGTTGATCTGGACAAACTGGCGGGCAACAAGTCAATGGTGCTGTCGGCCCTGTTTAATGAAGAGCTGGGGGCTGTTATTCAGGTACGCCACCGTGACAAAGGGGTTGTTAAGGATATTCTGGCTCAGCACGGGCTGGCTGCCTGTTCCCATACCATTGGTACACTGGCTACCGGCCAGCGGGTATCGTTCCGGTTTAATGGCTCCGAGCTGGTCAGTGAAAGCCGGATTAAATTCCAGCGGTGGTGGGCAGAAACCAGTTATCGAATCCAGGCTCTGCGGGATAATCCGGAGTGTGCACGACAGGAATACGATAACCTTCTGGACGATCGGGATGAAGGCCTGCATGCCTCCCTGCCTTACGACCGTTCACTGGATGTGGCTGCTCCTTATATCAATACCGGCGTTCGTCCGGCCATGGCGATTCTGCGTGAGCAGGGTGTTAATGGGCAGGTGGAAATGGCAGCGGCTTTCGACCGGGCTGGCTTTAAGACCGTTGATGTTCACATGAGTGATATCCTGTCCGGACGTCGCACACTGGATGAGTTCAAAGGTCTGGCTGCCTGTGGTGGCTTCTCTTACGGGGATGTTCTGGGCGCTGGTGAAGGCTGGGCCAAGTCTATTCTCTTTAATGAGCAGGCCCGTGATCAGTTTGCCCGTTTCTTCGATCGTCGGGATAGCTTTGCTCTGGGTATATGTAACGGCTGTCAGATGCTCTCAAATCTTCATGACTTGATTCCTGGTGCAGAATACTGGCCGCATTTTGTTCGCAACCAGTCTGAGCAGTTTGAAGCCCGGGTGGCCATGGTTGAAGTGCAGAAGAGTCGTTCAATCTTCTTCCAGGGGATGGACGGTGCCCGTATGCCTATCGCCGTTGCTCATGGGGAAGGGCATGCAGAGTTTGCAGACCCTTCACACCTTGATCGGTTGGCTGCCAGTGGTCAGGTATCATTGAAGTTCGTGGATAACCAGGGTAAACCCACCATTCGTTATCCCTACAACCCCAATGGTTCGGTTCAGGGGGTCACAGGCCTGACCTCTGCCGATGGCCGGGTAACCATTATGATGCCGCACCCTGAGCGGGTCTTCCGTACCGTTCAGAACAGCTGGCATCCTGATCACTGGGGTGAAGACGCTCCGCTGATGAGAATGTTCCGAAACGCCCGGGTCTGGGTAAGTTAAATAAACGACTTACCTGTCTGAAAAAGCCGGCCTTCCTTTTGGAAGGCCGGCTTTTTTTTGCTTTTCAATCAAGGGGGGAAAGAGGTTCTGGTGTGTGAAAGTGATCTGTTTTGTAAGGATACTGTCTTTAAATTGTATGTGGCAGGAGGGCTTGTATTGTGGCGGGCAATATTATCGAGCAGATATTATCCCTGAAGTCCAGGCAGAAGCGATCCAGCTCACTCGCCAGATATAATGTTTCATCGTGAGAAGCTGCCTACCCCTACACAGTAAGCGCCAATATAACCAGCAGCAATTCCCGATGAATTCCGGAGCCTTACTACCACGCAACACGCAGAGGAAGCAATAAAAACTCACCCGCACAATTTATCGACTAAAATTGATCTTTACTAAATCATCGTCGTCGGATCAATTATGGGTACTGCCATACAGAAAAAAGTCAGGCAATTCAGTGCTACTTATCTCATAAAAACAGTTTCTGAATGCTTTGAAAAAATAACTGATCACCGTCCCAATCAGTGCATCATTCCATTTGCCAATTTTCCTAAATCTGCTTTGGCCATGATGCATCAAAAGTGTGATTCGCTGTTAGCATTCGATGAGGAAAGGCTCGACGAAGTATGCTGCCATAATCTCGAAAAAACTTTACCATATTAAGGATGGTAGTGTTCCTTCTGACACAAGAATGAGAGAAGTTATTGACCCTGTAGATCCCGCCGAACTTAAGAAACCCTTCAAAGAACTATTCAACATTGTTCAGCGTAATGGAGCCCTGAAAGGATTCGAATTCAAATGCGGAAAGCTAAAAGACCATTACCTCCTTCCTATTGATGGCACTGGTCTTTTTTATTCAGGAACCTGGTCGTTGTGATGACTGTTGCATCATGAATGAAGGCAAAAAGAATGAAGCCTATTATCACAATATTATGGGTGGGTGTATTGTCCATCAAAATCAGAAAACCGTGATTCCTTTAGCACCGGAAGCCATTT
>CBDHDM010000138.1:0-16374 GCA_965261315.1 Endozoicomonas sp.
TAGAGCATGGTGATTGAATTGTTGATCCTTTCCGAGTGGGTAATAAACCTCTCAGGAAGATCGTATTGAGCCAACTGTTCTTTCAGAGGCTTGGCCAGTGCGCCGATTTCTATAACCAGCTCATTCATCGCCACACCCCAATAGCTCAGTGTTTTCGTAGATATTTCCAACAACAACGATGCCTGTTGCTGTTTCGCCGTCTAGGTCAAAATTGTCTTGAACATTGATTTCACAAATCCATTTGCCAAGAGCTTCTGCCATTGTTACCTGATAGATGTCTCTATCTGCTCCAAGAATGACTACTAAATCACCTTCATAAATCTCCTTTTCGTACCCATCCTTCAGGCCGGTGTACTGCCTTAATATGTAATGCTTAACCCTTCGATTGACGATATTCATAAATAGAATCGGGCTTGCTTTCAGCGTACCCCACTCAACCATGATTTTGACTATGTCATCAAATGCCTGATATTTAATCTCTCTCACTTGTGATACCTATTCTGGTCAAATACTCAAATCGTGACTTGTCACGCTTTAATTCCGCATGGACGTTATGTATCAGCAACGTGAACAGCTCACTCTGTTCAGTAAATCCGCCTGCCTCCATCAGTTCATCGAGGCACTTGCGAGTCCCACGGTATAACTCGAAATTAATGGTATGAGCGCCACAGGCTTTTTTATGCTCGAGCTTGCGGGCCCGCTCTTTGCGCTTGCGCTCTCTGGCGGCTTTGCGCTGTTTCTCTTTTTTGTCCTGGTCTGTCATATCAGAACTCATCGATCCCCAGTTCCCTGGCCATAAGAATGTCTTCGATCCGGCGTCTTGCTGTCAGCTTTGCGGATTCTTCAGCGGTGATTTTGGTGGTTCTGCTTTTGGGTGGTGTGGATTCCTGCCAGCCTGGCTTTATGGTGACGGGCTCGGTTTGGTTTTGCGCGCCTTGGCCGGTTTGGCGGTTTTGCTGCCGAAGTATTGTTGCCGCTTTTTGGCAATGATCTTTTCAGCGTTTTTGGCGTAGTAGGCGCGGTTCTGCATTTGCTTTTTTGTGAGCTGTTCCATAATTCAACCCCGATTCTCATTCTGAAAATAGTGCTCTATCTTTTTGATGTCGTTGCTGTTCAGTTCGAACCACTCACCCCTTAGCCGCTTCTTATCGAACATACTGTGCAACTGGCGCTCATCGTCGATAGTGGCTTCCCAGAATTTCACCAGTTCTATTTCTGGTTCCTGAGATTGCAGGGTGGCTTCACGGTATTGTGGGTGCTTGGTGGTAAAACCTATTTTCATGTAGCTGTTACGGAGGTTTTTCATCAAATAAACATTGCCAAAAACCTCAGGCTTTTTGATATAAATAGATTCCTCACAGCCATTTATATCTGTCATTAAAAGTCTATTTGACTCATCTTGAGCAATAGCTTCATGTGTTAACTCTTCGCATATTTTGTTGTATACAGCTTCAGCATCAAAACGGCGCGAGCATGGTAAGTCCGAAAGCAGATCGCTTACTTTGAACCATGATTTATTGATCATTAAGTCATCATCAGATCCAATAAACGTGGAGAATTTTTTTGTCGGACGAAACTGAAATTTGAATATCAATAAATCCTTCACCATGGAGCTCTACTAATTTACTTAGATTAAAATTTGTCATTGTCACCGCTCACCCTCCTTCTCGTCATTCTGCTGCCCCCAATCATTCCTAAACCGATACCCACCCTTCCCTTCCCCGTTTGGAATAAACCGGCGGTAGGTTTTCCGAACCATGTCGGTGTTAACGTGTCCCAGCATTTTGGCTACCCATGCTTCGTCTTCACCAGCAGCGAGCAGCATCGATGCCCAGGTGTGCCGGATCTGATACGGGTGACGATGACGAACACCTGCTTTCACCAGTAGCGCCCGCCAGCGGTTGTAAAATTGGCCGGTGCCTTGCCAGTGTGTGTTCTGGATCGGGTGGTGGAATATCCATTCACCCATCAGCAGTGTGAACGGCTTCTGGGCAGTGAGCGCCTTGATGGCCTCGGGCATCAGCACCAGGTCACGCCGACGGATTCCTTTGCCGGACGTTTTCAGGCCTTTGATTTCCACATGGTTGGCGATGCGTGCACCGTTGCTTTTGTAGCCTTTGCGTTTGATCAACGCTCGCTGGATGCGGATGGTGCCGCCGATCCAGTCCACATCGCCCCATTTCACAGCAAACAGTTCCTGCAGTCGCAGGCCGGACCAGAACCCGAAGCGGATCATGTTGTGTTCCTGCTCTCGATGCTGGCAGGCGTTAAGAATCGCCTCGATCTCTTTGAGGTTGAACGGGTCAATCTCACCCTCTTCTTCCCGCTGTCGCTTGGCTTCCTGCACCTGCTTGGAGGTTTTTGGCCAGACGAACCGGTCCAGCACGTTCTTTTCAATCTTTTCATCCAGTACTGCTTCTCTCAGTGCCGAGCGCAGCGGTGCCAGATAACCATTGAGGGTGATGCGCTCCAGATGGTTGTTGTCTTTTACCCACTGCCGGGCATGACCCGCAGTAAACTCATCAATGGGGATATGCCCGAATGCGGGTTTCAGGTGCGTGTGTACGGCGTAGCTGTAGTTATCCCAGCTGACCCCGGCAAGCTCCTGATGAGCATCGAGCAAATAGTTATCCAGCAGGTCACCGATCAGGGTACCGGTAGGCAGTGCCAGTTTCTCCCTGGCGTATTTGTGGTTTGGGAAATGTTCAGACCATTCAAACTGGTTACGGTCGATCAGATGCTTGATGGTGTTGACCCGAGAACCGGCATAGTCAATATCACTGGCGGTGGGCTTCAGATCTTTCAGGGTGATCTGCTGCTGTTCACCGTTCCAGCTGAAACTGATCTGGACGCGGTTACCCCGAACCCGAACACCGGCTGGTAACTCTATGCCCTGGTATGTGCGTTTTTTTCCAGCCATTGGTCAAACCGTTCCCAGTGAACCCAGACGCAGCCATCGGCGGCGCGTTTGGTGTAGTAATCTTTGCGGGTGCTTTGCAGCTCGACCCGCAGTTTTTTAAACGACTCTTTGGGCATACCCTTCAGGCTGCAGAAGTGATCCCTTCGCAGCCAGCCGAGTTGGATGAATTGCTGCATGGTGGTTACCTGTCGCCATAGCAGTGTTCTTCGTAGGCTTTTGTTCCTGGCATGGCTCCCGATCCCTGGCAGGCTTCGCAGGTTTCTTCTTCATCGGTTAATTCGCTGTTGCTGCTTACTTGTCCATAGCTTCGCAATACCCACAGGTTTCATCAGGCATAACCATGTGAGGAGCAAACAACGCCTGCCAGATAACACTCACATAACGGGCCTGATGGATAGCATCATCAAGGGCGTTGTGGTGTTCGCCTTCTCTGGTCATATCGTACTTAGGATCAATCCCCAGCTGCCGACCCAGCATGACCATGGTTCTGACGCAGTTATCCTTACTGAAAGACCAGGGCTGTTTGATCCAGGTAGCGTGAAATGCAGAGGCCAAAATAGCGTTGTCGTAGGATGGGCCATTGCCCCATACATGGACATCCGCATCACCGGCCGTGGTTTTGATAAACGCTGCCAGACTATTAAGCGCATCTTTCAGGCTGACCCGATTCTCTGCATTGAATACGGCGCGGGCCTCTTCACTTTGCTTCATCCACCATTCGACGGTGGAAGCATCAATAGTGCCGCCATGGTATTGAGCGCTGGCCAGCTTAACCGGCTGGTAAAAGCGTTCGCCGAGTTCGCCCGTTGCCGGATCAAAAAACACCGCGCCAATGCTAAGCAGTGCTGCTCTGGTGGATTTGTCAGCGGCTTCGATATCGATCATCAGGTGTTTGGTGTTGTTCATGCTGTTTGCCTTGTTCTCATCGTTGTCGGAAGGGATCGCCACCCACTGTTCAGCCCCGTCGTAATCGTTACCGCCCGAAGCCACCCACTGGTTGCCGTTGATATCCACCGCAATGCAACCTGGCATCCAGCCTTGTGGATTATGAAGGTGGCGCATCCAGCCGCCGACTTCGTTATTGCAGACGATGACCAAGCCGCCTTCATAATCACTGCCGTCTGTCTGGCGGTATGCGTTGGCCAGCTGTGTGGCCTTTGGGTTGATGGTGGGTTTCATTGGCTTATCCCTTAAAAAATACTGGCTGCTCAGCCTTCCTGACTAATGTGCTAAACAAACCATTTCAAAAGCGGTACGAGCAAACCGGTCGAAGATGAAGCAGAGGGCTTGCTCGGTTATCCAGGCGGAGGCGCTGGCTATTACTGCAAATCGTGTATTCATCAAGCCCTCCTGTTTTTCTTAGTACTCAACCTCGCCTAACTGCATTTCATGTTCGCAGTTAGGACACGTAACATCTTCATCCTTTAGATCGTCCCACTGGTTATTAAAAATCGGCGTAGAAAAGAACCCCTCTTCATCCATTTCAGCCAAATCAAAGTCTTCTTCACAGTTCGGGCATTCAACATAAAGTGACCATGACAAGCTTGCTTTTGGCTTTTCGTCACTTTCTGTTTTTTTTGTTGCCATAACCCACCTCAAGAAATGCTGATTGTTGCTTTGCCAAACCTGAAAACCCTTTGGGTCAGAATCTTCAATTGGATTCAAAACCTCTTTCATCAGGTTGTAGGTTCTGGGTGCGCTATTGCCTTTGACCAGTTGAGTCCGACCTCTTCAAGAAAGGTCTGTTCTATCTCATCAAACCGATGAATCAGTGCTTTCCAGTAATCCGACAGTGCAGCCACTTTATCCAGGTGGTTTCTTGCCTCCGGTACGGCTTCAAGAAAGAGCAGACAGCGATTCAAATCATCCGGATCGCTCGGGTGATACGTCTCATCACTGGCAATTCCGGAAACAGCAATGGCCATTGCTTTTGATGACAAGCCAACTCTGCCGGTCGCAAACCACGTTAAAATCTTGTCTTGCATATCCCACCTCAAAAAATACTGATCTGCCCATGCTCTGGTACCGGTCGTTTAAACATCGGTACCGATACGCCCTGCTCATGCCATGGACGGTGCTGCACCTGCTGGCTGTCCACCAGTTCTTTCAACCGATCCATTGCAAAACTGCGCTGGTTCAGTGAGAAGTGCACCATCAATTCCGTTCCGCTCATCCACTCCTGTTGTGGCAGTATGTTCAGAATCTGTTGCTGGATGGTGTTCATCATGGGTACGGCCTTCAATCAATGCCTGGCGGATCTGGTGTAAAACATCCACCATCTGTTCAATGGTGCAGCAGCCAGGAAACGGGCATTCCTGCGATTTAGTGGTTAAAAACGTTTCTATGAACATGACGTAATAAACACGATGCTTTCCAAGATCCCGGCAGATAACTTTTTGATCCGGGTTGTTGACGCGAACCGTCAGCCTCTCGAAGCGGCCTGTGAACTCAACATCAAGTCGGAGCTTGCCGATGCTGTTGATTGCCATGACCTGTGTTGAAATTAACGCCAACTGCTCTGCCATCTTTCTCTGAAACGCATTCATGCTGCTGCCCCCTGCAGTTCTTCGATAGAAAAAGCAATCGGCGTGGTGCTGGTGGCTTTCCACTGGGTGCCATCTTTCTTGCAGCTCCAGCGCGCCTTATAACCGGCTCTGGCCAGCGCAATGATTTCCGCCATGACTTCAGAAAAATGACGGTGACGAATTACGCAATGTTTCATGATGTTGCCCCTATGCAGCTTTGATGACCGAAAAAATCACGGATTGAGCGACCAGCGCGAACCATCCGAACCACCCTTGGCGTGGTCCGTACCGGACGAGTGGGTTGATTCGCAGTGATGCCCAGTGATATCTGAGAAACCACCAGCAGCAGACAAAGCGGCTTTAATATGCCCAGGCAGAATGCCCGGCAGACCGCTGCAGCTTTGTCGTTAACGTCCAGCTTTTCATTTACACGCCCCATGTAAGTTCGAGCTGTTGCCACGGTGACACCCATTGCTGCCGCCATGTTTGCCGCGTTCATGCCTTCGGCCATCTTCACCAGTGTTTCGGTATCACGGTGGGTAAGAATGTCGTTAGGCAGTGCTTCAAACTGGTTGGCTTTAATGCGTCGGGTGTTCATTGCTGTGTCCCTGTTGGTTTCGTAATAATAATACAATTGTATTATCGGTTAAGACAATAGAATTATTAATAAATGCAAAAATATTTCCCCGCAGCCGGTTTCGGTATGCACTTTTTGAACTGAAAATCAGGGGCTTTATAATGAGGCTTTAGGTATAACCAGAGGATATCTGCATGGGTTTATTATGGAAGCTGGTGGTCTGGGGTGTACTGCTGGCCATCACCATTGGTCTGTCGGTGGCGTTTGGCCCTGTGGGCTTTATTATCGGGTTTGTTGCTGTGCTGGGCGCAGTCGGCCAGCTTCAGGAGGCGGGAGCAAAACAAGCAGCATAAAGAGCTGATGTCCGCTTTAAAGCACAAGTGATGGGTCAGGCCGCTGTTCTGCGGCCTCCACTAGCGCACCAGGCGCACGACATTACCAACACCACCGGATAGGCGGTCTTTGTAACTGTTCTCTTCCCGGGTAAAACTGCGGAATTCCAAAATCACACCCAGCAGGTCACCGATCTTGGCTAATGGCCGGTCGGCAAACTCTTCATTCAGGCTTTTCAGGGTGTAGCCCGTCTGGCCTTCTCCACTTCGCTCAACAATGCGCCGGACGACGGGCAGAGTGTTTTATCCGCCACCTTGGCCAGTACAAAGTCACCAATCCGCACGTCTGCCCCCGGATCACACAGCACAAGGTCACCAGAAGATGCACGGGTATTCACGCCGTTATCCGTTACCAGTGTGTAATAGGCCTCGGCAGAGATGCGGCTGGCCAGTGAGTTGGTCAGGTTGAGCATCATCTCATGATTATCTGTCGGCGGGTTTTCCAGCTGTTCCGGATGGATAAAGGGCAGGCCCTGCTGATTGTTTAGATCATCCAGCAGGTGGCTGTCATCGTTGCCAACATCACCACGCCCCGTGGCCAGCCATAAAAAAGAGCACTTCAGGTATTCCGCACACTTCATCAATTTGGTGACGTCTACCGAGCCCCGCTTGTTGGCGTCGGTTTCCAGTTTGTAGATAAACCCCTGGGTCACGCCGATCTGGTCAGCGAGCTCGCTCTGGGTAATCTGAAATTTGGCGCCCATTCGCTCATTGGCGGTCTCACGGGCATGCCTTAGCCGTTTTCCGATGGTGTCCATAACGTGTTCTGTTTACCTATGCAGGGTTCTTATTTTATCACTTCGGCAGCGCTCGCCATGAATTAATACAATTGTCTTTGCAGTCGATAGTACGACCTGTTTATAATTCAATTGTATTATTCAAGGACTGCTATGGAAGTTTCATCAATGAAAGCTTCACCGTACGAGAAGCTGTGTTTTGCGATTCTGGGGGCGTTGCCAGAAAACAAACGTTCGTGCAGGTCAGGCATTACCACGTTTGCTCTGGCAAAACGCTTAGGACTGGAACCCATGACTCTGTACCGCTGGCCATTGGTTGACGGCTCTAAAGTACGAGTGATTCCACCCGGCAGCGCAAAACTGATTGAGAGACTCAGCAATGGCGCAGTAACAGCTGACGAGATCCGCGAGTTTGCCAAACAACATCGGTCTGGCAGTGCGGCTTAACAGGGGGCGTGTATGAACAGTATTGATCAACCGGTCAGTGAATACATGTCTGCAAATGATGACAAAGTGCAGATAAGAAAAAACCCGCTGGTGGGCAGCGGGCTTTTAGGGCGTCCTGATCTGCATAGGATTTTAAACAGGAGTGAAATGATTATGACGGTTATTGGTAAAGGTGTCCAGCATGGAGGATTGCGCTAATGGGGCAGGTTGTTGAGTTCAGGCCTCCGACTAGCGCACCTGCTGTTGAAGAGGCACCGGTAAAGAGGGTCACCATGGACGACGGCTATACACGTATTGCTCATGGCATTGTCGAAGAACTGATGCAGGCAAAATATAAACTGTCTGGCCGTGAGTATGCTGTATTGCTGGTGGTGATCCGTAAAACCTACGGTTACCGGAAATCAGCGGATTGGGTTGCACTGAGTCAGTTTGTGGAGTGCACGGGGCTGGATAAGAGCAGCTGTCAGAAAGTCATTAAGGGACTGGCTGAGCGTAAGATTATCAATCGTAAGGTTCAGGGCCATGACCAGAAGGTATCTATCAATACCGAGGTGAGTGACTGGTTAGCCGAGAGACCTTCGAAACCGGCAGAAACCGCTAAACGACAGGCCAGAAAAAAAGCGTTGTCGAATCCGACTACAAACAGGGCGAATCCGACAACAATCAAGGCGAATCCGACTACAAACAGGGACAATCCGACCCCCACAAAAGAAAAGAATATAAATAATAATATTTTAAAAGATAACGTCCCGACTCACGTCGAGACACGCCCGATTGAGAAAACGATTGAAACGGTTGATCAGGAAAACCATTTTGCGGATCAGAACACAATGGTCAGCCAAAGCGACCAACCGACTGATCAACCAAAAGCCAAAACCCGTAAATCCACCCATAAGTTTTCTGACGAGGACATGGCGTTTGCTGTGTTCATGCTGCAGCAGGTTGAGAACGTCAACGGCAAGCAGAGCAAAGCTAATCTGGCCAACTGGGCGAGTGTTATTCGCCTGATGCGTGAACAGGATAAACACACACCACAGGAGATTGCCCAGCTCTTCCAGTTTGCCAACACGCACCCGGTTCAATACAGCAGCTCTGGCAGGCCGTTTACCTGGTCAGCCAACATCAGGTCACCACAGGCCCTAAGAGACAAATGGGATGTATTGAACGCTCAATTCCGTCTACAGCAACGTACTCAGTCAGGTAACCACCATGAAAACAATGGATCAGCTGGTCAGCAACATCGTAGCCAACAGGAATACATCAACAACCTCGACTGGATGGACGGGCTCTGATATGGCCGCCGGAACGGGAAACAACGTGGCGGATCTGCAACAGGCCAGAGCTAATCGGCAGGTGCAGGTGTTCAGCGAGCTCAGTACTGAGGATCAGGGCCGGATCATCAACGGCGTATTCCTGGAGCTGAAAAACAGTTTCCCCGGGCAGTTCCTCAAGTACGAGAAAAGCATTGCTGGCTGGGAAGATCACGAGCGCCTTCGACTCCTCAACGATGAAGACTTTCGTCGGTTGACTGGACGACAAATCAAAAATGGTTTAACCACCGCTTGCAAAGGTGAATGGCTGCCGAGCATCGGGCGCCTGATTCAGTGCTGTCAGCCGGATCTTAGCGAGCTCGGTTTGGTCGATGCGGAACAGGCATGGCAGGAAGCCTGCAACCATTCCCACGAAGTGATTCAGCATCGCTGGAGTCATGAGGCGGTCTATCTGGCCGGCCGTCGTGTGGGCTGGCATGCCATTCGCTCCGCGGCGGGTGATATTCAGGTGCAGCGGTTGAAGAAGATATTTTCTGAGGCGTACCAGCTTCTGGTGGATGACACCATCCGTGGTGCGGATCTGCGCGGTGAGGCGATTGCCGCCCTGACCGATATGCGCCGACAGTCGGAAGAAGAAAAAGCCACTCGTTACGCTCATTTTCTGATGGGCAAAGAGCTGGACAAACAGGGGATTCCACGGCGCATGAGCGGTGCTGAGGCATTAAAGCGGATGAGAGCGGGTTTATAACGGAGCATAAGGTGGGCTTATGACAACAGTACGTGAAGCAGAACAGATCAAACAGCAAATTGTGGAGATGCACGGCAGTGGTCTGAGCGATAAGCAGATGTCGGCAGCATTAGGATGTACGGTGCCCAAGATTCAGTACCACCGCAAACAGCTTGGATTGAAGCGGTACAACAAGAAGGTGACGGACGAGGACCGTTTGCTGATTCGACAGCTGTATCGTGACGGGATGACCGATCAGGCGATTGCAGAGCGCATCGGATACCACAAAACCACCGTGAATCGGGTTATCCGCCACAGTGATACCAGCACAAGAAATATTGCCCAGGTATTGCAGGATCCGATCAATAAGTTTCTGGCCAGTCGCTGGACGGCGGAAACCGTCAGGAATTGTCTGGTATGAACATTCGCCAGCAGACCCAAGTCGTTAATCGGCTCTCGGTGCTGCTGGCGCTGTTGGGAATCATCTTGATCTGCAGGGGAACAGAATGATGAATTACGGTGCATGGAATCACAGTCTTGAAAGTCGTCCGATGGAGTTGAACCCACAGGCAAAAGCACGGCTCAGGGCTGAGATTGATCAGCACGTGTCTGAATTTCTGGCGAGCGGTGGCCAGATCCGGACGTTTGAGTTGATTCAGCGGGACGATAAGGGCGTACCGTTCAATCCGGACACCAAGAAAAAGGGATAAGGCGATGCAGGCAGCAATGGCACTGGCAAAACTGAAGGTGAAAAACGTGAGACTGGATACAGGGGTTGGCGGTATACCTGAGTTAACGCCGGAAGACATTGCTGCCGGTCTGGCTGGTTGTCGGCCAGTGGCCTATTACCTGGGCTTGTATAAATACGCCGGTGACCGTTCAGTACTGAACACTCTTGAGAAGCATATGTTCGCCAATATCGGGCAGCATGCCTACGCCTGCCAATGGTTTGATGATGCTCAGTATTCTGCCCTGTGCCGCTATCTGAACAGCTGGCACTGTGGAGAATGCCATGGTAACCAGGACGCCATGAGCGAGGAGGACCGAACCTTTTGTAAGACGGTGCATCAATTGGCAAGGCTGCTGGTGGACGAAGTGGTGTTTGAGAATAAACACAAAGCCTGTAACGGTACCGGTTTTTATCAGTACCGTGTTTGTAGGGGGTGTGGCGGCAGTGGTCGTAAGCTGATGAGCGTCAGTGAGCAGGCCCGCCGGTTGAATGTCTCTAACCATGTCTACGCCATGCACTGGCAAGCCCTGTTTGAGAAGTTTGTTCCGGTGGTACAAAGCTGGGAGCAGACGGTTTTACGGCATCTGCAGCGCAAGTTGTACGACGCCAAGGAAGCAGAGCTTAGGCGGGAACTGGCGTTTGTGAGGTAACCCATGAACCCTCGGTTTAAACAAGGTGATCGCGTTAGTGTTGTTGGTGAAGCTTTGTATGCAGAGATCATACGACCACCAAAATATTCTTGCGGTGATTACCTGGTCAAGCTGGTTTATCCACTGGGCGAACTGAGAACGAGGGTTTATCGAACGTATGCTGAGAAGTATTGGCGGTTGCGGAAATAATAGATGGGAGACCTGCGGGTGGGCCGTGGGTTTTGGGGGATACTAATCAGAACCTACATAACACAGTGTTATGTTGCCGCTGACAATGAACTGGAGAATTAAAGTGAAAGAATACGCACCTGGCCGATATGGTCTGCTTCTACAAATCAATGTTTACAAAGGTGATGAAAAGTTAGGTGAACAGGTTTTTCAAGTTGAGAACTTGGAAAAGTGCATAGAGTTTTCAAGAGAGTTTATAGAAATGGATGCTCACGGTTTGGAGCATGATGGATTTACTATCCAACTTCCGGGCGTTGATTATTACGAGCATATTGAACTGGCGGAGGGGTTTACTCTTCCATTGACTGAAACAGAGAAAATCATTCCTGGGATTGGGTGCAGAAATACGTTTCACGATATAGAAAAAACAGTAACAGAGAAAGACGCTCAAGACGCTATAAATGATTACTACATAGGCGGCGTATAACACCGTGTTATGACTCAATCGCCCTGATATTGGATATTAGGGTGCAATTACCTCAAACGTACGAAATAACCAAATAAACAGGAACTCTAATGGCACGAGGCGTTAACAAGGTCATCCTGATCGGCAACCTGGGCGACGATCCGGACGTTCGATTTACAGGTCAGGGCGCAGCGGTGGCCAATCTGTCACTGGCCACCAGTGAGGCATGGAAGGATAAGAACACCGGCCAGCAGCAGGAAAAGACTGAATGGCATCGGGTAGTGATCTTCGGCAAGCTGGCGGAGATTGCCCAGCAGTACCTGAATAAAGGCTCCAAGGTTTATATCGAAGGCAAGCTACAGACCCGCAAGTGGCAGGATAAAGACGGGCAGGACAGATACACGACCGAGGTTGTGGTTGATCCGTTCCATGGTCAGCTGCAGATGCTGGACAGTGCTGCTGGTGGAGGTAACAGTGGTGATGCCAGGGCGGCACAACAGGCCGAGGCGTATCATTATCAACCACGGCAGACTAATGGCTATGCTGAGGCTTCTGCTGGTGGCCAGAACCGTCAGCCACCCGCTCAACACTCACCACAGGCATCAACACAAGCTCAGTCTGGCGAATACGATGAGTACGACCCGGACATTCCCTTTTAGGAATTATTAAAAATGTGACTTGTCACACTGAATAAAAGAACACGACGCCCACTGATTACTGATTCACATGGGCGTTTTTTTTGATATGATTATTGTATTGCCTCTGGCCTCGAAACCGCTGGCAAGCCTTGCTTGGAACGAACATCTACTGAATCTTTGCCGTCTCTCACCCTGTTTATGGTGAGCGGTCAGGAGTGCTGCAGTCGTAAGGCTGTGGCGTACTCATATCGTTCTGAGTATTTCGAGCCTCCTGACCGTTTACCGCCCTCGAAAGCGTTTGTGGTCAGTCAATAACGAGAACGAGATATGACCACATCACATGATTCATCCAGTCACGGCCTGACACTGGTTCGGGCGCTGCTCATCACCTTTTCTTTGATCGCTACGTTTGTGTTCCTGCTCGGTATGGGTAGCGGTGTTACTGCGTTACTGTTTGCGGCTGGCGGGTGCCTGACCCAGCTGGCCACCCTGCTGTTTATGCCGGATCGCATGTTACTGGCATGGAGTAACGGGCGTCTGGTGGAGGCTTCTCTATGTTGTGTGGCGCTGGTGCTGGTGGTATTGGTTTCGGTGGTTGGGTCTGCCTCGATTCTGTCGGCGCTGGTGGATGAACAGGGGCAGATTGCCCAGCAGAGAGGCGCATTACAACAAATGGCAGCTGCACGGCTTGAAAGTGCCAACCGATTGATTGCGCTGGATCGTATCAGCAAGGCGCAACCGTTACTGGATGAGTACGCTGTGTTACTGAAGCAGGCGGCTGCGTTACCTTCGCCCAGTGGTTTCTATGTAGCGGCAGTACGTATTGGTGGTGAGCAGGCACAAGGGCTGATTACCGGTGTGATTGTGGTGCTGTCGCTGTTACTGGATGGCGTTGCCTTGTTACTGGGGCTGGACCGTAAACCGGTGTTTGCTGAGGTTACACCAGAGGCGACGGTGTACCGGGTGTTACCGGACGATGAGTATCGGGCGGATCTGGTGGCGGTTCAGGCGGCTATTGAATCGGGGGATATTCAGACGGTCTCGGTTCGCAATGTTCGTGCGGCGCTGGGGTGCAGTCAGCAAAAAGCCATGGAGATCGCCAGGCTATGCCGTGCAGCGGATCAGGAACTTTCACTGATGTGAGAATTTGCATCATTTATAAAAAAAACGTACTATTTTCCCATGCTCCAGAAAACCGCCTCTCATTGATTGGCGGTTTTTTTGTGGGTGTCTTTTTTACCTTCCCTGTTTTGCCGGTTATCTCCCCTGGTGACTGGCTGTTTTATTTGAGCTGCCATGCCTGCCTTTTCCAAACGCTCCAGAGAGAATCTGGCCGAGTGTCACCCAGACCTTCAGCGATTGTTTAACGATGTAATACAACACTTTGATTGCTCTGTGATTTGTGGCCATCGTGGCATGGTTGAGCAGGAAAAAGCATTTGCCGAAGGGCGCAGTAAAGCGCGATTTGGTGAGAGCAAGCATAACCACTATCCATCCATGGCCGTTGATGTTGTGCCCTACCCGCTTGACTGGAATGACCGGGAACGGTTTGCCCTGCTGGCTGGGTTTGTGCAGGGCCGCGCCATTGCCCTGGGTATCAATATCCGCTGGGGTGGTGACTGGGATCAGGACGACCAGATGCGAGATGAAACCTTTCTGGATATGCCCCACTTTGAATTAATGGATTGCTGATCAATGGAACCGTTCACCGTTATCTCTGGCGCATTGTCGATTCTGAAAGCCACCGGCCTTGATGAAAAGCTGGGTAATCTGCTGTTTGGTGAGAAAGGTGCCAAGGTTGCAGAGAAGGTTGTGACTATTGCTCAGGGTGTTACCGGTGCTACGGATCTGACCAGTGTGGTTACCGATGTTCAGAAAGACCAATTGTTGAGCAACGAGGTCACACTGGCACTGATTGAACAGGAAAGCGAGCTGTATAAACTGGCCATGGCGGATCGGGCCGATGCCAGGGAGATGCAGAAAGCGGCCTTTTTACAGAATGACCGGTTTGTTAAACGGTTTATTTATTACTTTGCCGGTTTCTGGTCGATTGTGGCCAGTGTTTATATTGGCTGCATTACGTTTATGGAAATACCCGCCGACAATATCCGGTTTGCTGATGTGGTGCTGGGCTTCCTGCTGGGAACCATTATATCCACCATCATTCAATTCTTTTATGGATCGATGCTGAAGCAGCAGGACGCTTCTGAATAGGGAAATCATGGTGATTGAGAATGTTGTAGAGTGGATCATCATTCCTGTTGTTGGCGGTGTTTGTGGTGTTTTGGGTTTGATGGCCGCCTGGATTCGTCACACTCGAAAGGACTCAGAAGCCAGGGACGACCAGATAGAAAAAGATGTTGACTCAAAACATGAGCAGACGCAAAAAGACATCGCTCATTTTAAGCATGAGCTGTCACATTATCAGGTTGAGACTGAAAAGCGGCTGGGTGAATACATTCGACGGGAAGAGCTCCATGGCATTCTTGATCGGGTGGAAGAGCGCATTGAAAAACAGATGAATGACCTGAAGGATATGCTTCGACAGGTTATTGATAAACGGTAACAGGAGAAATTATGAGCGAAGCAATCATTGAAAAAGAGCTTCAGGATAAAGGTCTGAATGCGCCACGTTTGACACCAGAATTGATTGACTCAGTAATTGCTGGTCAGCAATTTCATGTATTTGAAGGAAGCTGTCTAACCGTATGTTGTCTGACACTTAAAAATGGTTTCACTGTGACGGGTGAAAGTGCCTGTGCCAGCCCTGAAAACTTTGATGCTGAGATTGGTGCCAAAGTTGCCAGAGAAAAAGCCAGAAATAAGATTTGGGAGCTTGAAGGTTATTTGCTTAAACAACGATTAAGCGAAAGCTGATAGCTTTTCTTTTGAAGTGTACCCAGCGGCTTTATCAATCACAGCTGGGGATGTGACAGCGACGCATGAGCATCTGGCCCGATTGATGTTAACGACATGAATGTCGTCGACATCAACCAATGAGGCATCATCAGGTTGGGAGTGGCGACCCATTAACGCAATCAGTTAGCCTCTAATACATGACTGATACGGCTCCCATCCCTCCGGTGACGACTGGATACAGGGCTTGGGAGTTTTTTCTTTGTAGCCCCGCAGGGTGGGCCAAACCCTGCACCATTCCTATGAAGTACAAACTCCCAGTGTATGAATGAAGGTGTGGCCAGGTCAGCTTATGATCGATGGCCTGCCTGTACTGTTCAGTCAGGATCAGCCCTGCTCTGTTTTGATATCACACCAGATGAACTGGCCATGATCCAGCAGTACACCGGAGCCTATACCGTTGAATTGTCCGATGAGGATATTCGACTGATTGAGCGTTATGGAACAGTTCCTGGAACAGAGTAAACGGTATTTCGAACAGTATGATGATCATCGGGATTGATCCGGATCTGGAAGCCTCTGGCGTGGCGATTGTCCGTAACGGACAGATTGAAAGCCTGCAGAATATGGATTTCTTTGACCTTCAGGAGTTTATTCAGCTGCAGAAGGAAGTGGATCCGGACGTGATCTTTGCGGTTGAAAATGTCGAGCTGAATAAAGCCCTGTATGCCAAGCACGATGGCAAGAAGCAACGAGTCAGAGAACGGATCGGCCAGAACGTTGGCCAGGTAAAAGGCGTTGCCCGTCTTATTGAGAAATACCTGGTTCGTCTCGACTGCCGCTATGTGATGGTGACGCCACTCAAAGGCCGATTCAAAAAGGCCAAGGAAGATAAGCACTACTTCAATCGCCTCACTGGCTGGACTGGCAACAGCAACCCTGACAAACGGGATGCCGCCATGATTGCCCTCTATGGCATCAAGCATGGCCAGTATGTACCCAGACCATCCGAGGTACCGCATTGAACAGGAAAGGAGTGCAACTGATCCCATGCCCCAAGTGCAAAGGCGCTGGTGAGGACAAGGGTGTGTTCCACCTGCTGACCTGTATGGATTGTAACGGCTTGGGTGAGGTGGTGGCTGATACCGGTGAAGCACTGGAAGATCAGCAGATCATTAACCGACTCAGGGAGCGCAACCGTCAGCTGCTAAGGCGGGTGCAGGAACTGACCAGCATCAACAGCAGGCCAGAGCCAACCACCGAGCAGCTG
>CBDHDM010000139.1:0-18293 GCA_965261315.1 Endozoicomonas sp.
TTTCTACCTTTCCGGGAGAAATCGATTTACCCCATCTAAAAATGACCGTTTCGGATCATGAAAATAATCCTTATGGTATTCAGTGGCAACGGTACTGGAAGGATGCTCCTTATCCGGATTTGGTGAAAACAGTTCCCCATGTGGCATTTGAGGTAGATGATCTTGCTGAGGCTATCCGGGGGCAGACCGTCATTATTCCTCCAAACTCTCCCAGTGATGGCCTGCTGGTCGCTTTTATCGAGGTGAATGGCGCACCGGTAGAATTGATGGAGTACTGCCGGTAATGCCCGTTAATGCATTATTTACTGACTGGTCGAATAAACAGCAGGGGTTTGCCTTTCTCTAAAACATAGGGGTACGGAATTGTACGGTTATTCTTTCCCGTACCAGCCTCGTTCGGAGCAATGTAAAAATAAGCCCATCCAGGCAGTCGGGCGCTCAGCCTTTGATAGAATATGCTGGCACTGATGTTTTTGGTTCCATCGCCTTCAGCCAGAATCAGGCGGGGGAAAGCAGATTTATCTCTGGCAGGGAAATACCAGGATGCTTCTCCGGCAATATTATGAAAAACAAAGCGGGGAGCTCGGTAGGGGCCTTTGGGGTCGGTTACATAGAGGCTTAAAACACAGTTCATTTTCTGTAATGAACAGGTGCCATCAGCTTTACCAAGGTACCACTGTTTAAACTCTCTGCCTTCATGAATGAAGGGCTTTTTAACGGCCTGGTAGTTGTAATTCATCTCATGGAGGATGGCGAGGGAAGCCCTGCTTAACATGGCTTCCATCATATGTTTGGCGCTTGCGCTATCCGGTGCCATATGAAGAGGCATCCAGGCAAAGACACGGTGCTCACTGTGGTGGCTGACCCCTGGAATAGTCCAGCCCCAGTAGAAGCGCTCAAAGGGGCCGTAGGGATTAATATTGACGCCAGCAATGCCGCTTGAGCTACCATAAGCTGGATGAAAAATACCACCCAATTTGTAGTCCAGTAGTTTGCCTTTCTTATCGTAAGCGGTATCCGGCAGCTCCTGATCGTAGAGCTTCTCTTCCATACCCGCCGCATGGGCCAGATTTTTGGCTTTTGACCATTGGTTTTTATAGGGTTGGTCATACCCGGCCATGCAGCCAGCTAGCAGGAGAGTGAGAAGCAATGAAAGTGCCCGGAAACCCATGAGCCATCCCCGTCATTATTAACAAAGTGAATACCCCCTGGCTTTGAGCTCGTTAATCTGATTTATCACAGGGGCCTTGTCGGGAATATATCGGCGAGGGTGAGAAGCCCTTTATTGGGTAAGCTGTTGGTTTGAGTTCGGGGCAAGACGCGCAGATTGACTCGCATAGCTGCCTTCCAACTGCGTTGATGTAGAACGACTACACTTGCACCAGCCCGCCCTTGCGCTCTAAGGGTATTGTTGAAGACGGGCTGTACGAGCCAATGACCTTCATGTCAACAGAACCTGACGATCAGGGCATAGCGGATATGGTTCAGGAAATGCTTTTTATGGGAGGTATTCCAGCAAGATAAAGGGTCAGGGTCAGTAACTCATCCCAGGCATTACCTTTGTCCAGACCTTTGATACAACGATCAATTCTACCGGTAGACAGAAGCATTTGACGGAGGCTTCGTTCACTGCTCCGGCGAATGGCTTTATCCAGCAATGATTTCCTGCGTTTTAACATGAAGGGGGCAAACCCAAGAACTTTCGCTGATTGATCAATGGCGATATCAGTGGATAACCCACGGGAGATTTGTCGGCTGAGGTGGCTTAACAGGCGAATCTCTCTGGCGAGAGCCCAGAGAATGATAGGCGGTTCAATCCCTTCTCCTTTCAGGATGCTGAGGATGCGAACACACTGTTTGATATTGCCTTCCAGAGCGGTATCCAGTAACTGGAATACATCATATCGTGCACTGTCTGAAACTGCTTCGCGAACGGTAGCTTCATCAATCGCTTTGTCTTTTGAGAGAAGTTTGAGCTTTTCCAGTTCCTGCGACGCTGCCAGAAGGTTACCTTCTACACGCTCAGCAATAAGGCTCAGTGCCTCAGGCGTTGCCCGATAGCCATCTGACCTGAGGCGCTGGCCCAGCCACTGTGGTAATTGTGCGGATTCAATGGGCCAGATTGGGATAAATACCCCGGGTTGTTCCAGAGCCTTAAACCACTTTGATTTTTGCAGTGAGTTATCAAGACGGTCTGTCACTATCAGCAGAAGGTTGTCTGGCGATGGGTCACCGATGTATTCCAACAGCGCTTTACTGCCAGTATCTCCCGGCTTTCCATTAGGCATGCGAAGCTCAAGAATCTGTTTCCGGGCAAACAGGGATAGACTGTTTGCCGTACTGAGAAAATCCCCCCAGTCAAACCCATTTTCCACATGGTAAATATGGCGTTCTGAAAATCCGGCTTCCCTGGCATGTTTGCGGATCTGATCACAGCACTGGGCCACTTGAAGTGGCTCATCACCACTGATGATATAAACAGACGCAAGCTGCTTTTTCAGCTGTGTGCCCAGCTGGTCAATACGAAGCTTCAAGACTGAGGGTTCCGATTCATTGTACGCTGTTTCATTTGTTCTGCAGCCTTTGCTTTTTCGACTTCTGCTGCCAGCTCGGCTTCTGAAAGGCTGTGAACTCTTCGCAGGGTGGTGGCAATCAGCTCCTGTCGCAACTCAGACAGAATGATAGATTGCTCAGACTCTGACGCATTGGGTGTATCCTGGTTCTGGGTTATGTACCGTTCACGAGTCAATTCAACCGGTGCAAACAGGGGCAAGCCAGAGGATGTTTGCAATTGGTAGACCACCGTCATGGCTACTCTCTGCTCAAAATAACCTGCACTGGCAGCCGTTTGCTCATCAACATCTCTCTCAACACGGATTATGTTGATTCGCCAGGGAGCTTGGGCACTGATATTAATGCCACTGCGTTCCATGGCTCTGGAAAGATAGCGAATATAGACAGGATCATTGCCAGACACTGCCAGTTGCTTGAGATCACTGCCAGTGCCTGCTTCCCCCCTCAGGTGAAAGCCACAGGCAGTCAGCAGGCTGGTTAGCAGCAGTAAAGTAAGCATGCTCACTGAGCGAATGGTGTGTGTCATGATCTCTCCGTAGTCCACCGATGACGGATAGCCTATCTGAAGTTAATAGTTCCCTGAAAGGTCACAAAACAGCCATGAGTTGGAAATAGTCACGAGCCGGTGTAATAAACCACTAAAAGCACTTGGAATGTCCAAGGAGACTGGTGATCGTTTTACAAGTATATGGCCTTTATTCGACCTATAACTCTAACATGAGGCGGGAATACTGAAAAAAGAAAATTCAGCTGTTTCAGGCGCGAAACAGCCTGGAGTCGGTTTTGATAAAAAATAATACGGTATTACCGGTGTATCAGGTCATCTAAGATTGCTTCAAAGATACGTCTATTCTGTCAGTCATTATAAAAGCCGTATCTTCGCGATAGTAGGGCGATAGTAGGCAGCCTCATTGATAAAAACCGGATAGCCGAGCTTCCCATTATATCGAACTTCATACCCTGAAATGTCATGAAGACAGGGTGATCAGCTTCCATCAATCGGTAATCTCGATCCTGAAGCTCCTTATGAGCCATCAGCTAGTTTACAGGACCCCCTGCAACGAGTAGTCTCTAGAGACTATTAGTATCGTCAATACCGACGTTGAGCAATTGAGTTGATCGACTAATAGCCTGTCAGACAACGGTTTCAGAGTACTTACTGCTATAGTGGCTGAGCTTTGGTGGTAATCAGGAAAGGTAATAGGGTTATGAACTTTATAAGTGTAAATGGACTTACACAAGAAGAGCTGTTTAAGGTAATGGAACAATCACCTCTTGGTTTTTCTGCAGAAAACGGTGGTGTTCAATATCTAGGAAGAGAAATATACTTGGCAGGCGGTAAGTTGTTAGTTCAACAGGTGGATAAAATAGAGCAGACTGATAGAACACAAGACCATCAACACCTCTCTATTCCTCGTGAGCTGAAGCAGAGGCTAGCCTCTTCAAAAGCAGATGCTTTACAGAAGATGGCCAAGCAGTTGCTGGCTGATGATAAAAACGTAGCTTTTGAAAAGGCTCCAACCGATGAGTTAAAGTGTGCTGTTGTACTTGAACTCATCCGTGATGAAAATCATAGAACAGTGTTAGGTTTAATTATTAAAATTCAAAGCCTGCCCGAACCTTATCAGTATCAGGCTCTACTCTTACTATCTGGTCTTCGGAAGAAGGCCATTGATGTGCGCATTATAGGGAATTTAGATCGGTATAATCTTACTCCAGCTCATAAATTCAATGTAATAAAAGCTTGGTTTCAACGACCAGAAAGCTCAGATCCGAGCTTAAACTTTCAAAACAAAAGGTTACTCTTAATTCCATCAAGAAAAACCACACTGAAAAGTGATTTTGAGTTGATACATAAGCTTATTTCTGAAACGTCCCCTAAGCTAGTTGACGGGCTGACGTCTTTGATAGAAAAAAACTACAGCCTATTTGCCAGTAAAGTCAGGGCTGATGGTACTTTACATGAGTCTGATCAGATGGTATTTGATAAATTTGCAAACAACTTACTCTATTTTGCTGCCGCCTGCTCTAACATCGAAGATACAGAAGATGTTAACGAACTGACATCTTACATAATACGTCTTTTTCAAGATGATAAGGTTCAAGGTACTGATAATGACAATATTGCCAGAACACTAGCTAATCTATCAACGCAATCAAGTTTAAATTACTCTAATTATATCGATAGTGCTGCTCAGGTACTGCGTAAATTATCTACCGATGACTTAGACGATTGTGAATTCAAGCAGCTTCTTGATTCCAGTAGTATTCCTCTACTAGAAAGTAACCAAACATTACAACCATACCTAAGCTCATTGATAACCACTATTGAGAATGAAGCCCCTGAACTTTCTGGCGTGGTAAAACAGGCGATTGATACAGTTGTGGAAAAAACCGATGACATTCGCAAACCAAGCCATTTGTTTACCCCTAACGAACGGCAATCGATTAGAAAAAAGTTTCACCTCCTATTATTGGTAATTGCTGCCTATAAAAACTCACAAAATACAATGGACACTACCAATTTAGCACCCCTTGTTAAAGCAGTTATATCGCATAAAAATAAAAGAGATATTCCATACCTGATTAAAGGGATTGTTCATCTAGGTATGAGCTCTGATGAAGTGCAGCATATATTGTGTCAGTCTAACTCTAAAGGAGGGTCTAATTTAGTTCTTGCACCTTTAGGCCTGCTAGGGGTTCTGAAAAAGTCAGCGATAACGGTGGTGCAACTAAATCAAGTTTGTCTAAATTTACAAAAACATGCTGCAATCAGAAAAAAGTTAAAAGATAGTAAGGTTCTTCATCAATGGTTAGTTACCTTAGAGAAGTTAGAAACTTACACCCCATTAAATGAAGATAGTATTGGTCAGGCACTTCTGACGATTACTCATGAAAAAGAGAAAGCGCTTTTGGATAAGCTAGCGGAGATTGAAGTAGCAATAACAGACTATGGAATTAATCCTTTCCAAGAAGAGAGTGAAGCAGTTACAAAAGACTTAATCAACAAAATAAGTGAAAGAGAAAGTACAACTTTAACTGATAAATCGCTCAACAAAGATCAACAAAGAGAGCTATGGTTACTTAAGCAACGTTATTCTTTTCTTTATCAAATCTATCATCGTGAAATTTCAACAGCGAGTGGTGTTTTTTCTGAGAAAGTAAGAGCAGAGTTGTTATATCTCATAGACCAATTTATAGAAGTCAGCATTTCTAACACATTTGTTGAGAACAGGCAGTCACCTAAAAATAATCCTCATCTTGAAAGCATCTACAAGCAGCGTCCAGAATTCAGAAAAGGCTGGAATGCAAACTTTAAAGACTTTAGTTTAAATATCCGCAATCAACTGAAGAACAAAGAAACTCTACAACTCACAGAAGACCCTTGGGATCTGTTTGTTAGTGGATATGAAGTTGGGACCTGTCAATCTCCTAACGCTTTAGCTGCAATGAATTGCTCACTAATGAGCTATGTTATGGATGGACGTAATGCTATGATTGTAAAGAAGAATAAGAATGGAGGAATTACCGGTCGAGCAATCCTGAGATTAATACTGGACGAAGGTCATAATCCAGTACTGTTTTTAGAACCTACCTATACCAATGGCCACTGTGCCGCATCAAAAACCGACAAAGTCATATTCATGGATGCTGCAAAAGAAATTGCCAAACAGATGAAGCTCCCTCTCTACCATCAAACACACTCCTCTACAAAAGATAATGAGACTTTGATCTTACTCGAAGGCAAGGCTCCATATGATTATTTCGATGGTTCAGGCGGGATTACTCATAGGGGTGAAAAAATATCTATTTCATGTACTAAAGTGGACCTGAAAAGTGAAGTATGAGCAAGAAATGCAAACAATACCGCTTGAATTCCAAATCTGAGATTACCCTTGTGATCTAACATGATTTTTTCGGACACTTTTTTAAGCTACCTGAGCAACGTTTTGTTCGTACGGGAACGGTGCTTAGTAAAGTGGTCCCCAGTGTTCAAACAGCCTGCTTAAAGTACATCTGATCCGGTGTATTATTACTCAGGCCTGATGAGGGCGTTCAGAGTTATACAACTGGAAATAGCTTTGCAGTTCTTGCTTTAACTGGCCTGCGTCATCGAATGCTTTCAGGTAAACGCATTCATACTTTACACTTCAACGATTTTTTCTTTGATCTCGGGAATGCATGCCTGATAACAATACTGAAGCATAAAAGAATTCGTTGGGCATGGCTCATTACAGCAAAGATAACGTTGAATGCCTTTTCGATTGAAACCGTTTTTCTTAACAAATGACTGCTTGCAGCGATGGCATTTTACTTCGATAAAACAAGTCACTGATCGTAAATCTTCAAGCTGAATTTTCAGCTCGGATTTTACTCGATCCACACATTTAGCCCGCTACCGTATTTTTGATCAAAGTGAGAACGATAATAATTATTAATCAAGGTTATTGATTAAAATCAATAGTCCCTGATAAAGGGTACTTATAAAATAATGGTCGTATTTGTAGTGGCTATTGATAGCATTTACAGCGCCCAGGGAGGCGAAAATGACAGATAATACCTATCTAACTACGGCTAATGGAGCCCCCGTTGCAGAAGATGATAACAGTATCTCTGCGGGTGAGCGCGGATCTCTGACATTCGACAACTATCGTCTTTTTGAGAAGCTGGCTCATTTCAACCGGGAGAGAATTCCTGAGCGAGTGGTTCATGCCCGTGGCTATGGTGCTCATGGTACGTTTACCCTGACCAAGGATTTATCAGATTACACCATTGCTAATTTCTTGCAGGGCATTGATAAAAAAACAGATGTATTCCTGCGCTTTTCAACAGTAGCCGGTGGTCAGGACTCCGGAGACTTTGTTCGCGATGTTCGTGGCTTTGCTCTTCGTTTTTATACCGGGGAAGGTAATTATGACATCGTGGGTAACAATACGCCGGTCTTCTTCCTGAGAGATCCTGCCAAGTTTCCGGATTTTATCCACTCTCAGAAAAAAGACCCAAGAACTAACCTGCCGGACCCCGCGCATCACTTTGAGTTCTGGGCCAGCAATCCTCAGTCCATGCATCAAATCACTACTCTGATGTCCGACCGTGGTATTCCAAAGTCATTACGCCATATGAATGGTTATGGCTCGCATACTCTCAGCATGTGGAATGACAAAGGTGAGCGCGTATGGGTTAAGTGGCATTTCAAGACCAATCAGGGTATTGAGACGCTGACCAATGAAGAAGCTGCGAAAATGCCTGCTGATGGAATGCAGTCTGACCTGGTGAAGTCTATTGGTCGGGGTGACTTCCCAAGCTGGGCTGTGAAAATTCAGGTGATGACAGAAGAGCAGGCCAGGAATTACCAGGTTAACCCCTTTGACCTGACTAAAGTCTGGCCTCATACCGATTTCCCGTTGATGGAAATTGGCCAGCTGGAACTGAATCGCAACGTTGATAATTATTTTGCGGAAACAGAGCAGGCGGCATTCTCTCCAAGTAATATGGTGCCTGGTGTCGGTGCATCTCCAGATAAGATGCTGCAAGGCCGACTGTTTGCGTATGCTGATGCCCACCGTTATCGTATTGGTGCCAACCATCAGCAACTGCCAGTGAACCGTCCACAGTGTCCGGTTCATAACTATCAGCGTGATGGCGCCATGACTCATGGCTCTGCCTGCCCATTCTCTGGGCATAACCAGAATGCTAATGTGAACTTCTATCCAAATGACCGGGAACAGGCGCCCAAGCCAAGGCCAGAAGTGGCTGAGCCTCCTATGCCGTTGGAAGAAAATGCATGGATTAAGGCTTATGATACCCGTGATGAAGACAACTACAGTCAGGCAGGTGACTTGTATCGTTTGATGTCAGAAAATCAGAAGCGACAGCTTATTGGTAATATTGCCGGTGGGTTGAAGCAGGCGACAGAATCTGTGCAGCAGCGAATGGTTCAGCACTTCACTCTGTGTGATGCTGATTATGGGCAGCGGATTCAGGCAGCATTGGAAAGTTAATCATCTGATTGGTAAAAGGCCGGGAGATTTTTCCGGCCATCTTGTGCCAATTTTTTGTAGCAATCAAATTGTCCAACCCCGTTATGAGCATGGTTAGCTTGGTAGAAGGCAGAAAGGCCAAAGAAAGTGACGAGTCATTGTGTCGCTATGGCGAGGGGGCTTCAACACAGGGTTTTGGTTCAAATCACCATCTCAATAGTGTATTTAAAAAATGCGATGGCTATTACATCATGATCTCAAGTAGAGAAATCCTTTCAAGTTTTACTGGCATAACCACTTCTCCTCCCGCATGTAGGCTTTTTAACTGAAGTTCCCTTTCATTGAGACTATCAATAAAACCTTCATACTGTCGTCCATTACTCAGCGTAATTTTGACTTGTCGTAGTTCATCTTCAGTCAAGCTGGTCAGTTCAACAGACTGATACTGGATATGTTGGCCAACATAAATGGCTCTTTGGTCTATTTCTTCATGGAGAGAGGCTATCTTGATGTCATTGGTATTTTGATCGATTTTTTCTGGCTGTTCAGGATGACTCAGTATTGCCTGCAAGTCTCCCACTTTTCCACTCAGATCCTTTGGAATAATGTTGAACTCTGGGGCAATAATCTCTTTATTGTTAACAGATACATAGAGTTGACTGACAACCGGTATTGCGTTTATCCAGTACTGTCTGTCTAAGCGAAACGGAGATTGCAACCCCAAATTGATGGAGACGGTTTGTGGTGAATACAGAAATTGTTGATATGCACTTCGAATGGATGCTCCCGGAATAACTCCCCATAACGCCGCATAGTAACGGTCATTCTGTGATACTTCTCTGGTTATATACTCTTCTGTGGGAACTCCGGATCGTTGGGCACAATACTGAACTTTTCGATGTATATAGCCATCATCCTGATACAGAAAGGAGAGTTGTTTAAGTCCCAGCCTATCGCTATTAACGATGTCCCAGTCAAGATGGCTTACGTTGTCAATGGACATACCGAGAGTTATGAATCCAAGCCTTTGAATCTCGGTATCAATTGAAAGGTCAAGCGTTTGGTTAAAATCATGGAACCGGTATTGGAGTCCGAGATTCAGGAGCGTGGAGGGGGTATATCCCATTGATTTGAGTTGTGTAGGGCCGAATAAAAGGTTTTTTTCACAGGTTCCTGATAAGCGTGTCCCTAACAACTTATTTCTAGCTGCATAGTGTTCTGCAAAGTGCGGGCTATCCAGAAAAAACAAATTCATTCCCTGTAACTCTATAGCAAGAGAGTCTGGCACCAGTGAGTAATCACCTTTCAAGGCAAGCTGGTATAAATCGTAAAGTTCCGGGAAGCGAATGGATATACGCTGTACTTTCAAGTTGGGCTGTTGGCCATACTGTACATCTACAGTCGCATTACGGAGCTTGATGGCTCCAGCCAGGTCTATATCAATGTTTTCATAGCTGACACGGGCATAAGGCGAGATATTGGCAATCCACTGATTAACCATCAATGTGATTTTGCTGGATAAAAAGTATCTCATTCCCGGCAAAATAATAGCTGCCAGAATTGCGACAATAGTAAATCCTTTTAAGAAACGGAGCACGCCATTACCCTGCTTCACTCATAAAATCTATACGTGGCCGAGAATTTTGCCAGCAATTAAGGGGGGAAGCCAGCGCCCTGTCGGCTCTTTGCGAAACTCGTCAGTGTTATTGGATAAATTGTTTAATCCATTGCCTTAGTTGAGACTCAGGCAGGGCCCCCGAAACTCTATCTGCTTCGCGCCCATTCTGAAAACAAATCAGGGTGGGAATGCTTCGAATGTTCCTGCATTGAGCTCTGTTGGCTGACCGGAAAAGAGGGGCTGCCTGCATTTACCACAGATGGGTCCATCATTCAGCTTGTCCTGTGGAACCCGGTTGGTGGTATTACACTTTGGACAGGCTATTTGCAGTGCTTTTGACATGTTCAGTTCCATTCGATAATTGCATGCTGCCGGTCATTGCCCGGTTACTTCACGCTCAGACTGACCCCCACCATACTGGAACTAATCGGGATTTCCAGTGTCTTAGCTGGATAGGGAATAATTCTAATTAGCTCAATATGATAGCAGAGTGCATTCTTTGCTTTAGTCTAGGCAGGTGGTCCCATGCTAGTAGTTGCACAGAATCCTGACTATGCACCCCAAAATACAAATCAAATAAAAGATATAAAAAGGGTCGAACATCACTGTTTTTCAGACTCTCAGGGAAACTCCAGGCTCGTAACGGTGGCAAACCATTGGCAGGTGTTGAGCTTGGGAGAGATATCTTATACAAAATTTATGGGGCGGAGTGTATTTCAGCGTGATGTAGTATGTCAGCCGCAGCAGCTATGCAATATGAGCAATATTCCACAGCCTGCAGCGATAGTCCAAGCTCCCTCTCTGTTGTATGCACCTTCTGGAACGAAAGCATTACCGAGTATGTCGATTGTTGTTCACAATGCCTTTCCGTGGATACCAGACATCGCTTCTAATGTTGCTGGAAGGTCTGCTTTGGCCGACTACATAGTGCGGTTAGTAGAGGTCGTTCAGCTTGTGGCCGCAGGTGTGACTGATAAGGTCTCCCAGCTAAATGATACCACTCCGGCACCTTCCGATAGTCATTCTGGTTCTCAAGATTGCGGTGTGAGTTTGCTTCAGTCACGCTTGATTAGTGAACTATTACGGAATGATCTTACCAGCCTCATCCAGGGGCATTTGGATGACATTCAGAAAGTTTTGGACTTATCCCTGCTGGAAAAGGCGTTGTTTTTGGTTGGGAAAGAAGGTTTGCTGCTGAATGCTGATTCATGGCAATCTCTGGGTGAAATGAATGATCTGCTTGCTTTTGCCTCAGAGCAGCATGATTCGTCTGGTCAGCAAAAATTCAATTCTGAGTCATTGAAACCTGGAGTGAGTCATACTCTTGGCTTGCAAGCCGAAAGTGGTCATCTTTCCGAGCAAATAAAACCTTTAGGGCATAGTAATAATTACAGCGATGAACAGAAGGGTGGAGAAAGGTTTTCTGCCAGAGATAACGGTAGAAATGAAACGGGTAAGGCCAGTCACCCTGAGGCAGGAAATAAACCCAGTGTGAATAATAACGGTGCGATACAAATGATGCCTGGTCAGGGGGTCAGTGTATTAAATCAGTCCTCCAATATTTTAGCCAGCAACCTTTCAGTTGTTATTCAACCTCCACCAATGGATAGTGGTCAAAAGCAGCTGCCTCCAATTATTTTGCCAAATACCCCTGGTACAGGTAGTAGCTCAGGCAGGAGAAGAAAGAGCAGAAAAGAGATTAAAGAAGAAGAGGAAAAAGAAAGAGAAGGGGCATCCTATCTGTTTGATGATGACCCTGCTGATGATGATCTTCTGGAAGATGAATAAGCTCGCTTATTAACTCGTTTTTTTATTAGTCGAAAGTTGTTGCCTGACTGAGTTGCTTAATTAGCCACAATATTCACAAGTTTACCAGGAATAACAATCACTTTGCGAACCGTCAGACCGTCTGTGAACTTGCTAACGTTGTCATGCTCCAGTGCCAGCTTCTCAATGGCATCTTTATCCAGACCCGCTGGAACTTCCAGCTTTGCTCGCACTTTACCATTGACCTGAACGACCAGGGTAATGGCATCTTTTTTCAAGGCTTCTTCATCAGCCACAGGCCAGGCAGCATCCAGTACAGAATCAGAGTGACCCAGGGCCTGCCAGATGCTGTGCATGGCATGAGGTGCAATTGGCGCCAGCATCAACGTTGTAGCTTCAATGGCTTCACGCATCACGGCACGATCCTGATCGCCGCTTACCTGGAATTTGTTGATCGCGTTATTCAGCTCCATGATCGCAGCAATTGCTGTATTGAAGGTCAGACGACGTTCACAGTCATCAGAAACCTTGCTAATAGTTTCATGGACTTTACGGCGCAGATCTTTCTGTTCTTTACTCAGATTCTTTAGGTCGAGAGCCAGGTCAATAGCAACTACATCACCACTGGCAATATGCTCTGCAGCCTGTTTCCAGAAACGGCGCAGGAAGCGATTTGCACCTTCAACAGCACTTTCGGACCATTCCAGAGTTTGCTCGGGTGGCGCAGCAAACATGGTGTACAGGCGGATGGTATCAGCACCGTACTGGTTGATCAGATCCTGTGGGTCAATACCGTTGTTTTTGGACTTGGACATTTTGCTCATGCCCGCGTGCTCAACAGTTTCTCCTGTCTCTTTCAAGGTCGCCTTTGTCAAACGACCTTTGTCGTCAAACTCGGAATCAACATCGGTAGGTGCAATCCACTGCTTAACACCTTTCTCATCCAGCTTGAAATAGGTGTCAGCCAGCACCATGCCCTGACAGAGCAGACGTTTGTAGGGTTCATCGCTCTCTACCAGTCCTGCATCACGAAGCAGCTTGTGATAGAAACGGGAGTAAAGCAGGTGCATCACCGCATGCTCAATACCACCGATATACTGATCCACAGGCAGCCAGTAGTTGGCTTGTTCAGGGTTCAGCATCTGGTCACCAGACTTGGGTGAGCAGTAGCGGGCGTAGTACCAGCTGGATTCCATGAAGGTATCAAAGGTATCGGTTTCACGGGTCGCAGGCTGACCATTATGGGTGGTTTTTGCCCACTCAGGATCCGCTTTGATCGGAGACTGAACACCGTCCATTTCCACGTCTTCAGGCAACAGTACCGGCAGGTCTTCCAGTGGGACAGTAACCTCGGTTCCATCTTCCAGGTATCGCATGGGAATTGGCGCTCCCCAGTAACGCTGACGGCTCACGCCCCAGTCACGAAGACGGTAGTTCACCTGGCGTTCACCTTTACCTTCTGAAATCAGTCGATCGGCAATGGCATTGAAGGCTGCTTCTGATGTCAGTCCGTCAAACTCACCGGAGTTAACCAGCTTACCCTTTTCGGTAAAGGCAGCCTCGCTGATATCAATCGATTCGCCATTGGCTGGCTCGATGACCTGTTCAATGGGCAGGCCAAAGCGAGTGGCAAATTCATAGTCACGCTGGTCATGACCGGGAACGGCCATCACCGCACCCGTACCGTAATCCATCAGTACAAAGTTGGCAGCCCAGACTGGCACTTCACGACCAGTAATCGGATGGATTGCTCGAATGCCGGTATCGACGCCGACCTTTTCCATGGTAGCCATTTCTGCTTCAGTGACCGCGTTGGATTTGCAATCCTGAATGAAAGTAGCCAGAGCAGGGTTATTAACCGCAGCCGCTTTTGCTAATGGGTGTTCTGAGGCAATGCCTACATAGGTGACACCCATCAGTGTGTCCGGGCGAGTGGTATAAACCTTGAACGCTTCAGGCGCTCCATCAATAGTATTGGCAACCTTGAAAGTCATCTGAATGCCTTCAGAGCGTCCAATCCAGTTGCGCTGCATGGCCTTAACCTGCTCAGGCCAGTGCTCCAGCTTATCGAGGTCTGCCAGCAGTTCATCCGCATAGGCTGTGATTTTTACAAACCACTGTGGCAGTTCTTTACGCTCAACCACCGTGTCGCAACGCCAGCAGCGGCCATCTTCTACCTGCTCATTGGCCAGAACGGTTGCATCATTAGGACACCAGTTGACGGTGGCCATTTTTTTGTAAACCAGACCTTTTTCATACAGCTGGGTGAAGAACCATTGTTCCCACTTGTAATAGTCTGGTTTGCAGGTGGCCAGCTCGCGATTCCAGTCATAACCAAAACCGAGGCGCTTAAGCTGACCCTTCATGTAGTCGATGTTTTCGTAGGTCCAGGGTGCTGGCGCGGTTTTGTTTTTGATCGCCGCATTTTCAGCGGGCAGGCCAAAAGCGTCCCAGCCCATAGGCTGCAGGACATTCTTGCCCCGCATACGCTGGTAGCGTGAAATCACATCGCCAATCGTGTAGTTACGAACGTGCCCCATATGCAGCCGACCACTTGGGTACGGGAACATGGAGAGACAGTAGTACTTCTCTTTGCTGCTGTCTTCGGTGACAGCAAAGCTGTCATTGTCTTCCCAGAATTTCTGGGCTTCGCTCTCAATCTGATGCGGTTGGTAATGCTCTTCCATCATCGCTCAACGGGCTTAATGTAAAGGATTGCTTTGATACGTTTCTTGAAACAAATCACGAAGAACCAATCAAAGAGTCAGGGGAACTTATAACCCGCTAGGATACAACACTGCCTGCCTGAGCGCACTTTTCCTGTTGATTTATCCATACAGTTCCTTTGATATTGACTTAAATCATCCGGTCTAATTGTCAGGGTTTGGTAAGGTGGTGGTGCTTGTCTAACCTTCTTTCAATATTCATTTCTCAGGAAAAATAATGAGCGATATAGCGATATCCATATCGATCTTGTCGCTGGTGGCTGTGCTGGGCCTGTGGATAGGCAACTGGCGCATTCGCGGCATCGGTATGGGGATTGGCGGTGTTCTGTTTGGGGGGATTCTGGTGGGACATTTTGTCTACCAGATGGATGTCAATCTGGACAATCATACACTGGAGTACATTAAGGAATTCGGCCTGATCCTGTTTGTTTATACCATCGGCATTCAGGTCGGACCGGGTTTCTTCTCCTCTTTAAAAAGCAGTGGCCTTAAGCTGAATGCTTTTGCAGCTGGTCTGGTGCTACTGGGTGGTGCTGTAGCCACCGCTTTGCATCTGATGTTTGATGTACCTCTACCGGTAGTGCTGGGTATTTATTCTGGTGCCGTAACCAATACACCGTCACTGGCTGCGGGAACCGGTATCCTTGCTGAGCTGGGTACACCTGCCAGTATGCTGGCGATCCCCGGTTCCGCTTATGCGGTTGCCTACCCTTTTGGCATCTGCGGTATTTTGCTGAGCATGTGGTTTATACGGCGTCTGTTTAAGATTGATGTCAATGAAGAAGCGGAAGCCTTTGAGAAAGTTTCCGGTACTGGTAACGAAAGCCTGTATACCATCAATGTTGCTATTCGGAACCCTAATATTGATGGTTTGGCACTTCAGGATATTCCGGGACTGAATGATGGTGAACTGGTCTGTTCTCGCCTGAAGCGAGGAGAAGATCTTATCGTTCCTAAAGGAACCAGTACGGTTGAGCAGGGTGATATTCTTCATCTGGTGGGTAGTCGGCAGAAACTGCAAAATGCCCGTTTGATTCTGGGTGAAGAGGTAGATGCTTCTCTTACGACCAAAGGCACGGAACTTAGAACCTCCCGGGTTGTAGTGACCAATGAAAAGGTTCTGGGTAAAAAACTGATCGACCTCAAATTCAAGCAACGCTACGACGTCGTGGTTTCACGCTTGAACCGTTCCGGTGTCGAACTGGTGCCCAACCGGGATGCCTCGTTGCAGTTTGGTGATATCCTGAATCTGGTTGGTCGCCCTGAGTCTATTGATGCCGTTGCCAACCAGGTGGGTAATGCTCAGCAGAAGCTGCAGCAGGTTCAGATGATGCCAGTGTTTATCGGTATTGGTCTGGGTATTTTATTAGGCTCTGTTCCACTTCATATTCCTGGTTTGCCGGCGGCACTTAAACTGGGTTTGGCTGGAGGTCCATTGCTCGTCGCACTGATTCTTGGCCGGATAGGCAGTATTGGGCGTCTATATTGGTTTATGCCGCCCAGTGCCAACCTGGCTTTGCGGGAGATCGGTATTGTTCTGTTTCTGGCGGTGGTTGGTTTGAAGTCCGGAGAAAACTTTGTCGACATCCTGGTGAATGGGGATGGCCTTCAGTGGATGATGTACGGCGCGGTGATTACTCTGGTACCGCTGCTGATTATAGGCATTACCAGTCGCATGTTTGGTGGACTGAATTACCTGAGTATCTGTGGAATGCTGGCAGGTTCCATGACGGATCCTCCTGCGCTGGCATTTGCCAACAGCCTGCATGAGAAGTCCGGAGCGGCTGCACTTTCCTACGCTACGGTTTATCCTCTGGTGATGTGCTTGAGAATTTTGTCGCCACAGATACTGGCGGTGTTGCTGTGGGGGATGATGTAAACCTGAGAAGCCTGTAATCATTGAGATTACAGGCTTTACTTCTTATCTTTGAGCAATGGCCTCAATTTCTACCAGGGCATCTTTTGGCAGACGGGCAACCTCTACACAGGAGCGGGCAGGGTAGCCGGCACCGAGCTCATCAAAGAATGTCTGGTAGACCTCATTAACGGTGGCAAAGGTATTCAGGTCTTTCACAAAAACCGTCATTTTAAACACGGAGTTTATGGTCAGACCTGAAGCCTCAATAATGGCCTGAACATTTTTCAGAGATTGCAGTGCCTGGGCAGCAACATCTTCCGGCATTTCCCCGGTTGCCGGGTCAATAGGGAGTTGACCAGAGGTAAATACCAGGGAGCCGGTATCCACTGCCTGAACATAGGGACCAATAGCCGCAGGTGCTTTTTCTGTATTGATTGCTTCAGCCATTACTTCTTCCTTTTTTGTTAATGAATGGTTGTCAGATATGGGTAACTTCTCCTCATATCTGACAACCTTTTGGTGAAAATATTCAGACTGACTTTGATGTCATGATTTTCAAAATCATCCGGTCGGTTTCCCGCATCCCCTGATTACCTAAAAGTCCAAGGTTATCAATGGTTTCCTCAACACATCCGGCAATAATGCCTTCCTGCCCTGAAACACGGATATTGTTGATGGCCATCAGAGAAGCCTTAACTGCGGCTCCGGCTGAGGTGGATACTTTCATGGAACAGCAGGCTTTGGCGCCATCACAGAAAATACCGGCAATATCGCCGATCATATTATAGATGGCGCATTCGACCTGTTCCAGTTCTCCACCGAGAAGCCAGGTTATTCCACAGCTGGCCCCGGTGCCTGCCGTCGTAGCACCGCACATGGCGGAGAGGGTATCAAGGTGAGTCTTGATATAAATGGCAATCAGGTGGCTCAGTATCAGTGCTCTGGCCAGCTTTTCTTCGCCACTGCCAAGATGATCGGCAACAGCGACTACAGGCATGGTGGCAGCAATTCCCTGGTTGCCACTGCCGGAATTACTCATGGCGGGCAGCATGGCGCCATCCATTCGAGCATCGGAAGCGGCAGATGAGCGCATCATGGCTAGAGTAATCAGGTCTTCAGACAATAACCCTTGAGAGATGTTCTGCTGCAGGGTTTTACCCACTTTTAGCCCGTAACTGCCGCTCAAGCCCTCTGCTGATATGGCTTGGTTCAAACATGCAGCATCCAGAATAAAACGAATTTTGTCGTATGGAGCCTGAGTGGCAAACTTATAAATACCCGCTACGGACAACGCTGCAGTAGAACTGTCTTTTTGGGCGTCACCATTTTCCTTTTGTGCGGAAAAGACCGTTTTCCCATTTAGCTCTTTCAAGACAACCTGAGTATGGTGATCCTTAATAATAACGCGAGCACTGCTTTCACCCATGGAAACCAGTACTTCGCTGTACAGTACCTCTGGAACATCCTTGATTTGAACACTGACTTGGCCTGAATCAATCATGGCTTTTGCCTGACTGACGTGCTCAGGTGTGATGTCTTTTAAAACCTCAAGTCCGGCTTCAGGGTTTCCACCAATGGCACCCGCTGCTGCGGCAATTGGCAGACCTACCATACCAGTACCGGGAACCCCGACCCCCATACCGTTTTTCATCAAATTACCACTGACGTATACCTGAATCTGGTCAGGCTGTTCACTCAGAAGCTCAACGGCCAGCGCCGTTGCATAAGCGGTAGAAATGGGCTCAGTGCAGCCAAGTGATGGAATGACA
>CBDHDM010000140.1:0-56579 GCA_965261315.1 Endozoicomonas sp.
AGCTCATCAAAAAGCGCCGCGATAAAGCCGCCGTGTACCAGGCCGGGACCGCCTTCAAAGGCTTTGCTATAGCAAACCCTTGCAGTCACCAGCCCCCGGATTCTGAAGGTTCAGTAAAGTAAGTCACCTCCGGAGCAACCGCGTTACAGCAACCGCTCACCGGGGTATACAGCCCCTGAAGCGTCTTTGCGTTATACCCCAGTTCAGCGGATTCTGCATCATCACTGGGCGCAAAAAACGGCCTGATATGTACGCTCAGAAAATCCGGACAGCCGGGTATGGATGGATGTCAGCTGATGACAGGCATCAGCCACTGCTTCTTCGGAAAGATCACTGCTGACCAGCTGCTCATTAATGGAACGAAGCAACTGCACCAGTTCCTGCTTTTCTGATAAGAGTCAGTGTTCTCTTTCTCCCCGAGTGCATGTGTTTGCATGATTATTCTCTCAGGCAGTACCAGCCATTGTTAGCAATGGCTGTATGTAAACGACAATTACTGTGGAATAACACTAAAGCCGTCACGGACCGGTACTTTATTGGCAAAAAACTCACCCAGTGATTTATTGAGAGACTCCTGAGTCCATGCTTCCGGACTGTTAAACTGCGCCGCCTCTTTAGGGCTGTCGACAACCGCCACCTGCTTACCCCATACCACAAACACCTGCCCGGAAACATTGCCCGCCTCCGGTGAGGCAAGATAAGTCACCAGTGGACTGACATTTTCCGGAGCAAAGGTATCAAAACCAGAAATCGGCTTAGCAAACATGCTGGCAGTCACGCCCTGGTTGGTCATATCAGTACGAGCTCTTGGGCAGATAACATTAGCGGTTACACCATAGTTGTACATAACCTGGGCAGCACCCATGGTCATGGCAACAATACCCGCCTTTGCAGCGGCATAATTTGGCTGCCCTGCAGACCCGAACAGAAACGCTTCTGAAGAAGTGCTGACCAGTCTGCCATATACCGGAGCGCCATCAGCCTTACACTTTTCACGCCAGTACTTGGTGGCATGGCGCATATTCACAAAATGGCCTTTCAAGTGAACACGTACCACCGAATCAAATTCGTCTTCTGTCATGTTGAAAATCAAACGATCACGACAGAAGCCCGCATTATTCACCAGGATATTGACATCGCCCCAGGTATCCAGGGCCATTTTGAAGAGGGTTTCAGAGTCATTCCAATCCGCACAATCACCAAAATAGGCAAATGCCTCACCACCAAAACCTTTAATCTGTTCAACCACTTCCATGGTCGCTTCTTTAGCCTGAGCGTTTCCTCCCAGGGTCATTCACCACGACTCTTGCACCTTCTCTGGCCAGATTTAATGCTTCAGCACGCCCCAAACCACGACCCGCACCAGTAACAATGGCAACTTTTCCGTCCAGCTCTCCGTTACGAGAAGTCATAACTCTTTCCTATTCTTATAGTTATTTTTTTAACCACGATGATCACAAAGAGCACAAAGAAAAGAATATAAAAAAGCTTTTTCTCAGTGAGCTTCGTGGTTCAAAGTCTTTTAAACCTACAGGCGCTCAATAATGGTGCCGGTACCCACCGATGCACCACAACACATGGTGACCAATGCAGTATTCTTATCAGTACGCTCCAGTTCATGGAGGGCTGAAACAATCAAACGGGTACCGGTACTGCCCACGGGGTGACCAAGGGCAATCGCACCACCATTAACGTTTACTTTATCCATGCCCGGCTCATAGACCCGGGCCCAGGAAAGTACAACGGCAGCAAACGCTTCATTGACCTCAAACAGGTCAATATCACTGAGACTCATGCCACTTTTCTTTAATAGCGCCTTTGTGGCATCCACAGGACCATCCAGCAAATAGTAAGGATCAGTCCCCACAACCACATCCGTCACAATTCGTGCTCTTGGCTTCAGACCTCTGGCCAGGGCCTCTTCTTTACTCATCCAGAGTATGGCGGCAGAGCCATCTGAAATCTGGGAGGAGTTGCCTGGCGTATGAATACCACCTTCTGCTACCGTTTTCAGATTACTGAGACTTTCCATTGTTGTGTCGCGAAAACCCTGATCACGGCTAACGGTTTTAGTGTCGCCATTAGGCAGCCTATCTTCCCCAAAAGCCGGAGCTTCAACAGAAATAACTTCCCGATCAAAATAGCCCGATTCCCAGGCTGCTTTTGCCCGCTGCTGCGACCTGAGCGCAAACTCATCCACTTCCTGACGGGTAATACCGCGATTGGCAGCAATTCTTTCAGCACTGGCAAACTGGTCTGGCGTACTGTCCCAGGGCCAGTTCTTTGGCAAAAAGAAACCCGGCCCATTGTAAACATTCATGCCAAGCCCCACCCGGCTCATGGCCTCTACGCCACAGGCAACACCAATATCAATGGAGCCACCACGAACCAGAGAAGCAATGAGATGATTAGCCTGCTGTGCAGAGCCGCACTGAGCATCAATCGTGGTTGCACCGGCAGACCAGGTACTCCCCATGGACAGCCAGGCATTTCGTGTGATGTTACCGGCCTGTTCTCCAGCCTGAGTGACACAGCCACCAATCAGCTGCTCAACTTCTTCATAATTAAGCCCGGCCTTTTCAACAACAGCCCGCATGGACAGAGCCAACAGCTCGGTAGCATGAAAACCATGAAGATCACCAACAACAGGCTTTCCTCGGGCTATGGGGGTTCGTAATGCTTCGACAATGACCGCTTCAGCCATGACTACTCCTTGTTCAATTTCTTATTGTTCTAGAGAGTGCTTGTTATTGGCGTTCTTCAAAAAAAAACAGCCTTTACCCGGACAGGCCAGCAGCGTGGCAAATACCCGATTGGCGACATGACATAAAATTTAGAGGATGACAAACCATCAATAAATAGCAGAATCGGTCCAAGGTTCATGGGCAAAATCAGCCGCTACCCGCCTGAAAAAAAATCCGCTAGGATGCCAACTGAAGCGCTGAAGAGAGCGCAAAAGATAACATGTAAAAAAGGGATAATAAAAGTACGACTTTAACGATATCGAAGACATGCAGGCAGAAGTCACTGAAACCTTCAGTGACTGGAGTGAACAGGTCACCGTTTCTCAAGAGCTGATCAACCAGTTTGCCGAGCTTTCCGGTGATAGTTACTGGTTACATACCGATACTGAAAAATGTGCCCAATACAGCCCTTTTAAAACCACCATTGCCCACGGTTTTCTGACGCTGGTATTGCTGCCTAAAATGCAAACACCACAAACCTTTGAAGTCACGGGTTTCAAGAATATGTTGAATGTCGGATCCGACAAACTCAGATTTACCGGTATCGTGCCCGCCAACAGTAAAGTCCATTGCCGAAGCCGGGTAAAGGCGATCACAGGCAGTGCAAAAGGGACCACCGTTACTATGGAACAACAGGTTCATGTGGTGGGTGAAGAGCGACCCGCACTGGTTTATGAAATGATGTTCATGTATATGTGAGTAATCTCAAATACCATATTATCAAGACCACATGAACAAACAGCATTTTCTGGATGAAGTAGAAAAAAGGCTGGCCAAGCTGCTGTCAGCCTCTAAGCAGGGTTACCCACCTTCACCGCTGGAGCGACATCGCCTTGAAGGCTTTATGGAAGCCGGTGTATTCCTTGGTCTGGTATCACCTCAGGAACTTAATGACCTGAAAGAAAACACCTGTCAGGCAATTTTTCACATGAGCGTTGCCGAAAGAATAAAGCACAAAAAGCGCAGCTGGCCAGTAGACGAAATTGATTACAGCCAATATGAAAAACCACTCAGCTCTCGATAACACTTCTCTTCAATTCGGCTCGATCATTGTCCTTGATCAATAATCGAGCCTGTCTGATTTCCTTGCTATAGCTGATAACTGCCATCCCTTGGAACTGGTGGTTATAATCAGCTACTATCCATCAAGTCATCAACCGTCAGACAAACACTATCCTGAATCATGGACTTCAATCGAATCTCCGGCCTGCGCAGCCATCCTGCCTGGCGTTTACTGCAAGCGGACAGTGCACCTCTGATTATCAGTTTTCTCTATCGCGCTTTTATCGCTACCAACCAGCGCTCCATCACCGCGGAGGAACTGGCCACCCGGCTGGACGATTACCTCCATCACCTGCGGGAAACCACCGGCAAGAACCGGTTCCCCAGGAAAGGACGGGGCTACCTCAACGACTGGTCCAGTGGTGAACAGGGCTACCTGCGCAAGTATTACCCGGCAGCCAGTGTCGGCGATGAGCCGCTGTTTGACCTGACGCCTGCTACGGAAAAGGTGATTGAGTGGATCGCCAGCTTTGAACAGAAACAGTTTGTCGGGACCGAATCCCGACTGCTGACCATATTCCGCCTGTTGCGGGAGATCGCCGACGAGACCGAAACCGACCCCACCCAGCGTATTGCCCAGCTGGAACAGGAGAGACAGGTGATTGACCGGAAAATTGCCCAGCTCCGGGATGGTCATATCGCCCCCCATGACAGCACCCGCATCAAGGAGAAGTTCCTGCAGGCGGAAGAGACCGCAAGACAGCTGTTGTCCGATTTCCGTCAGGTCGAGGAGAACTTCCGGGCACTGGACCGTGGCGTCCGGGAACGCATTACCACCAGCAACAGTGGCAAGGGGCAGATGCTGGATACCATTTTCTCCGAGCAGGACACCATTACCGAATCCGACCAGGGACGCAGTTTCAAAGCGTTCTGGAGCTGGCTGATGTCACCGGTCAGTCAGGATGAGCTACAGGACACGCTGCACAAAGTACTGCAACTCACCGAGATTAATGCGCTCAATAAAGAGCAGGACCCACTGCTGGACGGTATCCGTTTTCGCCTGCTGGAAGCGGGCGAAAAGGTAAACAGTACCTGTGCGCTGCTGGTAGAACAGTTGCGCCGCTACCTGGATGATCAGGCCTGGCTTGAAAACCGGCGGATTATGGAAATTGTCCGTGAGATCGAACAGAGCGCCATCACCATTCGCCAGAATCCCCCGCCGGAGAAGATATTTACCCGTCTCGCGCCATTAAAGCCCGGGATCGAACTGCCCATGGCCCGGGGGCTGTTCCGCCCTGCCCTGCGCCCGGTGATCGACGAAGTGCCGGAAGAAGGGCTCGCTGATGTGGATACCCGCGCCCTCTACAGTCAGCACTATGTGGATGAACAGGTATTGAAAGGCCAGATTCGCTTTGCCCTGCAGACCCGTTCGCAAATTACCCTGGCAGAACTGGTGGATCTGTATCCGGTAAAGAAAGGGCTCAGCGAAGTGGTCGCCTATCTCCACATCGCCTCGGAGTCGGACCGGGCTGTTATCAATACCGAACAGAATCAGGCCATTCAATGGCAGGACCGCAACGTTAATGGCAAGGGCAAGACAAAATCCGCTTGGATGCCTTCGGTGATATTTACCCGTTAATTCCGGATGATCGACAATGAGTGAAGAAAAATCGACATCTACTGCCAGCCTCGGACTGGTGGTGGTCAATTTGATGAAAGGGGTGGTCTACCGGGACCAGAATCCGACAGTCTGGCAGCAATTGGAGGAACTCCACGCCCCGGTACTGGACTATGTCCGGGTGATGGGGCTGGACCTGATTCTGGATGAAGCCGAAGGTTACGCCTTTTTACGTCAGCTGGATGAAGAAGAGACAGAGGGCACAGCGGAATCCGACAGACTGCCGAAACTGGTCGCCCGCCGCCCCCTGAGTTTTCCGGTCAGCCTGCTCTGTGTGCTGCTGCGCAAGAAGATGGTGGAGCAGGATGCCAGTGGCGGTGATGCCCGGTTGATCCTGACCCGGGAACAGATTGTTGAGATGATGCGGGTGTTCCTGCCGGACCGGGCCAATGAAGCCCGTCTCTTTGATCAGATTGATACCCATATCAACAAAGTCTCGGAATTTGGTTTCCTGAAAAAACTGGCCGGTAATCCCCCTGCCTGGGAAGTTCGCCGGATTATCAAGGCACTGGTCGACGCCGACTGGCTGGCGGATTTTAACGACAAATTGAAGGTATACCGGGACCATGCAGACACACTCGTTTGACTTTTCAGACAACCTCATACGGGCAGGGTTCCGGCTTGCATCACTGGAGGTGCTGAACTGGGGCACCTTCCACAAAAAAATCTGGGTGGCCAATCCCGGCGGTGATAACAGCCTGCTCACCGGCGATATCGGCTCTGGCAAATCCACCCTGGTGGACGGGCTGACCACCCTGCTGGTGCCCAGCCAGAAGATTACCTACAACAAGGCGGCCGGGGCAGAAACAAAAGAGCGTAACCTCACCTCTTATGTGCGCGGTTACTATAAAAGTGCCAAAGACGATGACACTCTGAGCGCCAAAGCCGTCGCCCTGCGGGATCACAACAGCTACAGCGTACTGCTGGCCCGTTTTGTTAACGAAGGGTTTGACCAGACCATCACCCTGGCCCAGGTATTCTGGAGCCGGGACAACAGCAATACACCGGAACGGTTCTATGTGGTGGCCCGCAAGCCAATGTCTATCGCCAAACAGTTCAGTGGCTTTGGCAGTGATATTGGCGACCTGAAAAAGAAACTGAAGCGGCTGGACCATGTCAAACTGTTCGATAGCTTCAGCCAGTATCAGGCCGAGTTCCGCCGCCAGATGGGCATTGAAAACGACCAGGCCCTGGAATTGCTCTATCAAACCGTCTCCATGAAATCGGTTGGCAACCTGACCGAGTTTGTCCGCAGCCATATGCTGGAAAGCACCGATGCTGAAGAGAAAGTCAACGAACTCAGTCGTCAGTTCGATAACCTGAACCGGGCCCATGAAGCAGTGCTGAAAGCCCGCCAGCAGATTGACCTGCTGGCGCCGCTGATTCAGAACTGTGACCAGTATGAGGCGCTGGAATCCGGGATTGCAACCCTGCGCCAGTGTCGTGAGGCGTTGTACGGCTATTTTGCCGATAAAAAAATCGCCCTGCTGACCCAGCGTATTGAACGGCGCGAGCAGGAACAGCAAAAGCTGGAAGCCCGTCTGCAAGAACTGCGCCTGGCCATTGAAGTGCTGCGCACCACCAGCCGGGAGCTGGAACGGGCGATAGACCAGAACGGCGGCCAGCGGCTGTCGGAACTGAAAACCGAACTGGAACGCCTCGGTCGGGAACGCAGCCGTATTGCCAGGGCCTGCGATGACTATCTGGGCATCTGCCGAACACTGGAGCTACCGGAACCGGTGGACGACGATGGCTTTTTCCATAATCGTCAACAGGCAAAAGCCAGCCAGGAAACCCTGGAAAAAGAGCAGGCCGAACTGCAGAACCGCCAGGTAGAACATGCCGTAGCGCTGCAATCCCTGCGCGGCCAGCATCAGGAACTGGAGCTGGAAATTACCTCTCTGAAAAGCCGCCAGTCCAATATTCCCAGCCGCAACCTGACCATTCGCCAGGCCCTGAGTGGCAGTCTGGATCTGCCGGAATCCGCCCTGCCTTTTGCCGGTGAGCTGCTGCAGGTGCGGGAGGAAGACCGGCACTGGGAAGGCGCCGTAGAACGAGTATTGCATAACTTCGCCCTGAGCCTGCTGGTGCCCGATGAGCATTATCAAGCGGTGGCCGACTATGTGGACCGTACCCATCTTAAGGGACGACTGGTTTACTACCGGGTCCGCCAGCCAGCTCGCGGCGCCATTGACAGTGTTGATCCCCGCTCCCTGTGCCGCAAAATTTCCATCAAAACGGACAGCCAGTGTTACACCTGGCTGGAACAGGAGCTGGCTCAGCGCTTTGACTATATCTGCTGCGACCAGCTGGATGATTTCCGCCGGGAAACCCGTGCCATCACCACGTCCGGGCAGATAAAAAGCGGCGGCAGCCGCCATGAGAAAGACGACCGCTACCGTATTGATGACCGGTCCCGCTTTGTCCTGGGCTGGAGCAACCGGGAGAAAATTTTCACCCTGGAGGCCACCCGACAACAGCTGGAAGGGCAAATTCAGGAGTCCGCCACGGCCCAGGCACAATTCAACCAGCAGATGAAAGCACTGGGCCATCGTCAGCTGCAGTTGGAGCTACTGCTGAAGGTGACGAGTTTTGCCGAAATCCACTGGCAACCCCTGGCGGTACAGATTGAGTCCATGGAGCAGGAAAAGCAGCAGCTGGAAACCGGCTCCGATATTCTGCGTACCCTGCGGGAGCAGCTGGAGAAGTGCGAGGCCCGCACCCGGGAAAAAGAAGAACAGGAACGGAAACTGGCAAGAGAATCCGGTACCGCAGAGGAAAAACTGAAACAGGACCGGAAACTCCTGCAACAATCTGAAAAACAGCTGGCAGAGCTGCCGGAAGCCCAGCGGGAACAAAGCTTTTCAGCACTGAGTGAAATGGAACCGGACGCCCTGGGTGAGCGAAAAATTACCATTGAGAGCTGCGACAGCTGTCAGGTCGATATGCGGAAGTGGTTACAAAATCGACTTGATAAACGAGTCGATAAAGCAAGGGAATTGTCCGCCAGAATTACCGGACAGATGGCGGATTATAAAAACGCCTACCCCCAGGAAACCCGGGAAGTGGATGCCGCCATGGACTCGGTGAGTGAATTTTCCGCCATGCTGGAGACCCTGCAGGGGGAAGACCTGCCCCGCCATGAGCAACGCTTCAAGCAGATGCTCAATGAAGGCACCATCCATAATATGGCCATGTTCCAGAACTGGCTGGACCATCAGCAGCAGACCATCCGGGACAAAATCACCACCATCAACCGCTCCCTGGCGGCCATTGATTACAGTGAGGGCACCTATATACGACTGGTGGCCGACAATCACCGGGACCCGGAAATCAACCAGTTTAAAATCGACCTGCGCAACTGCCTCGGGGATACCCTGACCGCCGATAACACTGATGATGCCTACGCGGAAAACAAGTTCCTGCAGGTAAAAACCATTGTCGAGCGGTTTAATGGCCGGGAAGGCCAGAGCGAACTGGACAAACGCTGGACCCGCAAGGTCACCGATGTGCGCAACTGGTTTCTGTTTAATGCCTCGGAACGCTACCGGGAAGATGACTCCGAGAAAGAGTTCTATTCCGATGCCGGTGGTAAATCCGGGGGCCAGAAAGAGAAGCTGGCCTACACCATCCTGGCGGCGGCGCTGGCTTATCAGCTGGGGCTGGAATGGGGGGAAAACCGTTCCCGCTCCTTCCGCTTTGTGATGATCGATGAGGCCTTTGGCCGGGGCTCCGACGAATCGGCTCGCTACGGGCTGGAGCTGTTCCGCAAGCTGAACCTGCAATTGTTGATCGTCACTCCGCTGCAGAAAATCCATGTAATCGAAGATTATGTGAACTCTGTCCACTTTGTTCATAACCAGGGGGGCAACCACTCCATGCTGCGCAACCTGACCATTGAGCAGTACCGGCAGGAGAAACAGCTGGAACAGGAGCGGCAACAGCAGAAGGAAGCAGCCACGGAAATCAGTACTGAAGCCACCAGCTAGGTTATTTCTGGCAGGCCCCAGACACCCCGGGCTGCGTTTTAAAAGATAAACCACAAAGACACTGAGGCACAAAGAAAAGAAGGAGCCGGTTTGTTGCACGCACAGCGTGAGAATAACCATAAAACTTTGTGTCTTTGTGGAGCCCCTTCTTTTAAACAGACCAGTGATTGTGAGACAGACCCTGAACATGATTACCCTGAAAGAACTGCAACAAAAAGCCCTGCGCCCCTGGACATCCGGGGCATTTTTAAAAAGCGTTCTGAATGATGAACCGTTATTCCCACTGGAAATCACCTTCCGCAAACCTTCCGGTAAAACCCTCAGTCAGGACTATGGGAAAGTCCGGGACTGGATCGCCCTGCTGCATAACAACAGCCGGGCGATAAAAGGCAGCGGCTATATCGTCGAATATCGTAATATCAACCACCAGCAACTGGGTTCACAGCGTATTCCAGCGCAGATTCTCTTTAATAGCCGGGATGACTGGCTGGGCTTTATCAGCAAGGTAAAAGCCTTTCGGCAGTTTGATGAACTGGCAGGATCTACCCGCCGGGAATTACCCGAGTTAATGCCTTGGCTACAGCTTAAACCGTTAAAAGCCCTGGAACTGATGGAGAGCTGGCCCCGATTGCTGAAAGTCTGCCGCTATTTCCAACTCAACCCGAAGCCTGGCCGTTATATACGACAGCTGGATATTCAGGGCGTCGACAGTAAATTTATCGAAAACAACAAGGGCGTCTTATCAGAGCTGCTGAGTCAGGCTCTGGACCCGGAAGACTTTGACGCCACCATTACCGGACTGGCAGAAAATGGCTTTGAACGACGTTTTGGCTTGCGCTTCGATGAACCCCTAATCCGCTACCGCCTGCTGGACAGTACCGCACCTGTAACCGATATCACCGTACCGGTTTCCCAGTTTATCGACCAGGGTGTGAGCAGGGTGTTTATTACCGAAAACAAGGTCAACGGTCTGGCCTTTCCAGCGGTTTCCGATGCCATGGTGATTTTCGGCCTGGGGTATGGTATTCAGTCACTGTCTTCCATTGACTGGTTACGGGACAAAGAGATCATTTACTGGGGAGACATTGACACCCACGGCTTTGCCATTCTCTCCCGGCTACGCCACCACCTCCCTCAAGCACGCTCACTGCTGATGGATGAAGCCACCCTGACCCGGTATTTTGACCTCTGCACAGAGGAACCGGAAAACAAACGATTTACCGGCGAACTGGCCCGCTTAACACCCACTGAACAGCAACTGTTTACAGCCCTGAGAAACAGCCGGTACGGGAAAAACCTCAGGCTGGAGCAGGAGCGTATTGGTTATGGCTGGCTGCGGGATGCGCTGTGATTTTTCAGCGCCTTCAAGCCTCTTTTTCAGCCATAATGCCTGACTGTTGATTAGAAATATCCCTCCTGTCACAATGATAAAGTGCTGGCAAAGCTCTGTCAGCGTCTGGACCACTTGCAGATTGTACGCCCCAAAAATAAGGAGAAACCGTTCAGGGACGGCCTGTACACCATCGGTATTGGCTGTGTTTGGGTCAGTTTTTATATGAAGGGATGAAATTCTGCCTTATTTTTTGTTACCCTGAGCGGCAAATAACGATAACAGGGCTACAGGCATGGATTGGTTATCCGCTGTTCAATTGTTTGTCCTGTCCCAGGGACTTTTATTACTGGTCATTATTCTCACAGTACGCAGTGAGACGCCTGCTGCCAATAAGCTTCTCGCGATGTTTATTGGCCTTAACACCATGGGCATCGCCCTCCATCTGGCGGTTAGAACCGAAGCAATCATTTACCAACCTTTCTATATTATCTATCTACTGATGATAATGAAGGGCCCTCTGATCTACCTGTATGTCCGCTCATTGACTGAAAACCAGTTCTCATTTGCCAAGCAATTGCTGATACATGCCCTTTGCCTTTTACCAGGATTAATAGCCTGGCTCGCCATCGCTCCAGATGGACCCTCATCAAAAGGCAGTCAAACATCCGCGGTTGATCATGCCATTGCTGTTTTCTACCTGCTAAACAGCTTGATACTGTTTGTTTATGGCCTTGCAGCCCTGCGATTGCTGCATTCCCACGAACACAGGCTGAAGAAAACCTTTTCCTCACTGGGTCCTATAACACTTGGCTGGCTTAAGTGGTTGATTATATACATCATCACCCTTCGTCTTACTTATATTGGCGCTGGATTGCTGCTCAGCCTTGGAGTCATCAAAGAGCAACCCTCCTTCTTTCTCCTTCTGGACTTCGGTGTTATCTATCTGATCGCCATTGGCGGACTCAGACAACCCAGAGTTTTTACCGGTGAGATTCAAAAAGTACTTGAGAAGGTGGAACAACCCTCACCCGTTGAAGAGCAATCAATACCCAACAAATATGAGCGTTCTGCACTTCGTGAAGATGAAATCAACAAAACCTGGCAGCAGTTAACCGTTTGCTTCGAGCAGGATCTTGCCTATATGCGGGAAGACCTGAATCTGAGTCAGCTGGCAGAATTGCTTCAGGTTACTTCTCATGAGCTCAGCCAGGTCATCAACCTCAGATCCGGTGGAAATTTCTATGAACTGGTCAACCGCTACCGAATTAATAAAGCACAGCAACTACTGCGTAACCCGAATAACCAGCACAGAAAGCTGCTTGATATAGCCATGGAGGTTGGCTACAAAAGTCAGTCAACTTTTTACAGTCAATTCAGCAAGCACTCAGGCACAACGCCAAGAAAATACCGGGAAAAACACAGTTTGAAGGAAGCGCCCGGGTCTGTAACCCGATAAGGATATGAGCTGGTCCACAATGCACTGATGCCTGCAGCAACACCCTATACAACTATCACCGTATTTTTGCGAAAGGCTACGGGAGTCTCACCCTGCCACCGCTTGAAGGCCTTGGTGAAATTACTCTGATCCGAGAACCCTAACAACTGAGTAATCTCACTCAAAGCCAGCTTATTCTGGCATAAATATTTTTTCGCCATTTCATGCCGAACATCCAATAACACCTGGCTGTAATTTGTACCCAGCTCATGCAATTTTCGCCTTAACTGCCGGGAAGAGATATTCATCAGGCCTGCAATCACTTTCTGGTTTGGTTCACCGTAGGGTAATTGAGCAATAATATGAAAACGGGTATTCAGTAACACTTCATCCCGCCCTGAACGCTCCAGATACTCCAGAACAATCTGCTCATTTAAGTGGGCAATCTCCGGGTTGGCACTGAGTAAAGGCTTCGATAACAGGACAGAGTCAAACTCCAGTCGATTAGAAGGCTGGCCAAACATGACCGGAGCTTTAAACATCGCCCGGTATGGCTCGATATTATCCGGTTCTGGTCTGACAAAATACACGCCTTTCGCTTTGAAATCCGGCTCCATCAGCTGACGGATATTGTGTATCAATGCCGCAAAAAGAGCATCGATACCTTCAAATGCCACCACATCCCGATGCTCTTCAGAGGTCAAATACTCAAGAAAAATACTGTCTCCTGACTGTGACAGTTTCAACGCACTCATTTCATTGACGAAGTGAAACATCTTACACAGGCGGTTAAGTGCCTGCAGCAGATTATCACTGGAGGAAAATGCAGCATCCAGGGCAGGATTAAGGGGGGGGGGGGGGGGCGAATTCTGGGTACTTCAAGACCAAAGGCGGGATCACCGCTGGCTTTTGCCGCCAACCGCCAGAGATTGGCAAATTTATAGGAGTCGTACCGTGCTCCAGGGTCATACGACAATGATATATCAAGGCCAGCGGCATCAAATACGGCTTTACTGTCACTGCCATAGTGCTCAAGTGTAATACTGATGGCTCGTCTCAACGTCACGATGGTCGTCTGTTTCTTCATCATAGCGGCCATATGAGTAACCAGAAATATTCGATTCCATATCGCTGGGTACTTAAACATTGTTCTTATTCTTTCACACGGTCAGGGTCACTGATCACCAAAAATCAGGCCGAACCAGACCAGAGTTTCTGATTCCAGCTCACTATACTCGACCATGGATCGTTAGTCATGGCTCATAAACCAATACATGGTTTCAATTTGTTTCATCGATGAAAACCATGTACGAACAGCCAGTATTTTCATAATAAAAATTCAGGGAGAACTCCCATGGGACCATTAAACGGTTTCAGAATCATTGAGTTAGTCGGTATAGGCCCTGGTCCGTTCTGCGGCATGATGCTGGCTGACATGGGGGCTGAAGTCATCAGTATCGAACGTGCTCAGTCTGGCGGTATGAAAATCAATGACCTAGCCATGCGCGGAAGACGCTCGGTAGTTCTGGATCTGAAAACCCGGGAAGGGGTCGAGACGCTACTCAAGCTCTGTGAAAAAGCAGACGCCATTTTTGAAGGCTTCCGCCCAGGCTTTGCAGAAAAACTGGGAGTCGGCCCTGAAGACTGTTTAGCCCGAAATCCCAAGCTGGTCTACGGTCGTATTACCGGCTGGGGACAGGATGGCCCCCTGGCAAAAACAGCAGGCCATGACATCAATTACATCGCCCTTTCCGGAGCACTCCATGCCATTGGCCGCAAAGGAGAAAAACCCATCGCACCGCTTAACCTGGTGGGTGATTTTGGCGGTGGCGCCATGATGCTTGCCTTTGGCATTGTCTGTGGTCTGCTGGAAGCTCTGAAATCAGGTAAGGAATTGTCCTGAAATAATTCCTACATTTCGCCTATAGTAAAGAGCCATAAATATCTTCCTTGAGATTCTTTCCTGTGCGAGCGGTTATGGGTAATTATTCAGAAGTAGTTGAAGCTCAGATGATGGATTTTTTCTGTTCACTCAATGAGCGAGATCGGAGAAGGTACGCTGCTATTGAAGCAGTGAAGTTGGGTCATGGAGGTATCCAGTACATATCTCAATTATTGGGCTGCCATCGGGAGACTGTCGTTCATGGAATAACTGAACTTAACACTACGAATCGGATTCGTAAGAGGGGGGAAGAAGAAGACTAACGGTGGTATGTCCAAATTTGGTTGATAACGTGCTCCGCATTCTACACGACCATACCGCAGGTGATCCAATGCGACAGGAAGTCCGATGGACAAATCTCTCCCGTCGAAATATTTCCCGGGAACTTGAGAAGACAGACACTCCAGCAAGTAAGAATGTAGTTTCCAAGGTGCTTTATGAACAAGGATTTCGCCGTCGTCAGCTTCAAAAAAAGAAGACGATGGGCCATAACAAAGATCGCGACGCTCAATTTAAGAATATAAACAGATTGATACAGGAGTATTTGGATGCAGGCAAACCAGTACTTAGCATGGACACCAAAAAGAAGGAGATGTTGGGCAATTTCTATCGCGCAGGAGTAACGGATGCTATTGAGCCAACGATTGTCAACGATCACGATTTTCCCAGCCAGGGTAATGGCAAGGTTATACCTCATGGGATATACGACTTAGGTAAAAACAAGGCACTGGTTCATTTAAATACCAGTAAAGATACATCTGAATTTTCATGCGAGTGTCTGGCTCTCTGGTGGCTTGATCATGGACAGCAAGACTATGCAGGTGAAGATGAGGTATTGGTTGTGTGTGATGGTGGCGGTAGTAATAGTTCATCGTCCTACCTGTTTAAAGAAGATTTGGAAGCACTCTCCAACCGGTTGGGGTTAAAGATTCGTATTGCACACTATCCCCCTTATTGCTCAAAGTTCAATCCAATTGAGCACCGGGTATTCCCTCATGTGACAAGAGCCTGTAGTGGTGTACCTCTGGAAAGTATTGAGACTGCGAAGCACTATATTGAGAAAACTGAAACGACGACGGGGCTGAAAGTAGTCGTGAAAATAATCGATAAGGTCTTTGAAAAAGGCCGTAAATATGCCGCCGATTTTAAAGAAAAGATGAGCATTAAATTTGACACGTTTCTGCCAAAATGGAATTACACTGCCGTACCAGACGAAAAATGAAATGTCGGTTTTATTTCGGGACAATTCCTAAGGGACAAGTGATCGACAGTTCCATGGTTGATGGCAGTGCAGCATTAATGACCCTATTTTTCACCCTTCGAGGCTATGGCATGTTCACAGAAGAGCGTGGTGCCGGCCTGCTGGATGGGGGAGCCCACTTCTACGACACTTATGAAACAGCGGATGAAAAGTACATTGCTATTGGTGCCATTGAGCCTCAGTTTTATCGGCAGTTACTGGAAAAAACAGGCTCCTCGTCCTTTGATGTGGATTTTGTAAGCAAATTTCTGTAAAAGACCCTTCTTTTTTTCACCTCAGAAGAAGTGTCCTGCCCATGGATGGAAATCAGATTTTTATACTCGGCCTCGGCTTACAATTTCCATGGAAACTGGTGAGTCAGCATCTGGATACTTCAACCAAACCCAGTACCCTTACGCTCAAGGTGGCTGCTGATCGTGGCAGCCTCTATCCATGCCCCTGCTGTGGCAAGGCCTGCCCTGCACATAACTTCAAAGAACTCACCTGGCGACACCTGAATTTCTTCCAGCACCACTGCTTCATTACTGCAAATGTCCCTCGGACCAACTGTGAAGAACACGGTATACGTCGTATTCATGTACCCTGGGCCAGAGAAGGCAGCAAGTTCACACTTTTATTTGAACAGGCTCTGTTGATGTTGGCTCGTGAAATGCCCGTCAAGGCCTGTGCAGAGTACATTGGTGTCGCGGATAAACGTATCTGGCGGGTTATCAAGCACTACGTCAGCAGAGCGCTGCTTGAGATGAACTTCGCTGAGCTGAAAGCCATCGGTCTTGATGAAACAGCCTCAAAACGAGGTCATAACTACGTTACCGTATTCATCGACATGGATCGTTCGGATAAGCCGGTGTTGTTCGCGACGCCCGGCAAAGGCAAGCAGACAGTCAGGGATTTCAAGACCTTTCTCGAAGAGCATCAGGGCAAGGCAGAAAATATTCTGGAGGTGGTTTGTGATATGTCCAAAGCTTTCCTGGCCGCAACGAAAGAAGAACTCCCCAATGCCAATGTGACCATTGACTGGTTTCATGTTGTGCAATTGTTTACCACGGCATTAGACGACGTGCGTAAGGCTGAGCGTAAGTTACAACACCTGCCGAAAGAGCTTCGCTGGGCGATTCTGAAGAACGCAGACGGGCCATTGACAGAGAAACAAGTTGAAGCACTTGCAGAACTGGAGACCAGTGACTTACATACAGGCACGGCCTGGAAGATCAAGGAAAAGCTACGCTGGATCCGTAAAGCTGAAACCATCAGGGCAGCCCGCTGGCGACTTAGTCATTTCATCGGTTATGCACGGAAGGAGTTGGGAGACATAGAAATCCTGGAGCCGGTACGCAAAGCTTTGGAAACGGTTGAACGTCATGCTGATAAGATTCTGCAACGCTGGTATTCGACGTATACCAATGCACGAATGGAAGGGCTGAACAGTCTGTTTCAGGCAGCCAGGGCAAGGGCAAAAGGTTACCGTAATACAGGGACTTTTATCACGATGATTTACCTGATAGCCAGCCCTGTGGCGGATATCCTGAAATCCATATGAAACGACGAAGAGCCATTTATGACTGCACTCCCAACCCCTGGTTGATGGGGTTCTGTACCAGGAATAATTGATTTCTCAGAGGCACGGTTTAAAAAAGCTATTCACATTCAAGCTGCAATGGTGACAGCATTGGGGCTTGATATTCCGCTTTATTAATTATGACCTTTTTTAAATTTGGTCATTTAATCAGGCCTCTAACCTTAACTGTCTGAATGGCAATAAAGTCCATTAAATCTGGAGAAAAACAGTCATAGGGGGTCAGGCCCAACTCATAAAGCCGCTCACGAATGCCTGACATATCCTCCGGGTTCGTCCCCGTCTCAATAAGCGAGGAGACAAAACCTGCAAAACCGGGAGCACTCCAGCCTTGTTGTGGACTCAGTTCTGTATGAACAAAATCCAGACCAAAAAACGGATGTTTCTCCTGATAAATCCTACCGTACATATGGACACCGCACCCCTGACAGGCATAACGGTTGATTGCGGGCTTCTCATCGACAACCCGAAGTTTTTCTCCATTATCTACTACTGAGAGATTATCGCGGGGGACAACGGCAATCTGGGCAAACAGCGCTCCTTCCGGCTTCCAGCATTTTGAACAGCCACAAACATGGTTATGTGCCGTCTGGTTGCTGATTGAAACAGTAACCGGGTTACTCTGACAGTGACAACTAAGCTCACCACCCGTGAAACCATCGAGTGATGGAAGGACTCCATTATCCACTGAAGGGTGAATTGTAAACGACATAAGTACTCCACCAGCAAGATTCCAAGCTGAAGATCAAAAAATTTAAACAGTAAACAACACAGCCTATTGATATTAGTTAATTAACCCGTATTTTTCATAAAGGAATTCCTAATCTTACTTTTTGAAAATAAATATCAGTTAAATAACGTATAAACGAATTTTGATACTACACTGGAGTACTGCGATTGTTGTCTACCGCATGGTACGTTGGAAATATTCAACTCATCGTACCGGTTATTGAAGACTCAGCTTAACAGCTAACGCAATAATAGAGGTATCAATGAAGACACGTGCAGCAGTAGCTTTCAGTGCTGGATCAAAACTGGAAATTCACGATGTTGATTTACAGGGGCCACAGGAAGGTGAGGTCCTGGTAGAGATAAAGGCAACCGGAGTCTGTCATACTGATTCATTTACGCTATCTGGTGACGACCCCGAAGGTGAGTTTCCGGTGATTCTTGGTCATGAAGGTGCTGGAATTGTCGTAGAAGTTAGTAAAAATGTCCGGTCTTTAAAAAAAGGCGACCATGTCATTCCACTATATACACCTGAATGCCGTGAATGTGACTTCTGCCTTAACCCGAAAACCAATCTTTGCCAGTCTATTCGTGCAACTCAGGGTAAAGGCCTGATGCCAGACGGCACAAGCCGCTTTTCTCTGGATGGAAAACCTCTACTGCACTACATGGGCTGTTCAACTTTCTCTAACTTTACTGTTTTACCCGAAATATCACTGGCCAAAATCAACCCGGAAGCCCCATTTGATAAAGTGTGTTACATCGGCTGTGGTGTCACAACCGGTCTGGGCGCAGTGGTTTTTGATGCAAAGGTTGAACCAGGCAGCACGGTCGCGGTGTTCGGGCTTGGAGGTATAGGCCTGAACGTTATTCAGGGAGCTCGCATGGTTGGCGCGGACCGGGTTATCGGTATCGATTTGAATCCCGATAAAATCCCTTTGGCCAAGCAGTTTGGTATGACGGACTTTATAAACCCTAAAGAAGTTGATGACCTGACTGCAGCCATTGTGGATTTAACCAACGGCGGTGTTGATTACAGTTTTGAGTGCATTGGCAATGTAAACGTCATGCGTCAGGCGCTTGAATGCTGCCATAAGGGCTGGGGAGAATCCTATGTTATTGGCGTTGCCGGTGCCGGTAAGGAAATATCTACCCGCCCTTTCCAGCTGGTTACCGGGCGGAGCTGGCGAGGCAGTGCATTTGGCGGCGCACGCGGGCGCACTGATGTCCCTAGAATTGTCGACTGGTATATGCAGGGTAAAATTGAGATTGACCCGATGATCACCAGCACCATGCCCCTGGAAGAGATCAATAATGCGTTAGACATGATGCATGAGGGTCAGGGCATTCGCTCCGTCATTCTTTATTAAACCTTTGCTTCAAATATTAATTACCAGGGGTTCAGTGGTATGGAGCTTATTGCTCATTTTAAAGTATTCAATGGTGACCTTTACCGTTATAAACACCCATCCAAAGAAACAAAAACTGATATGGTTTTTGCTATCTTTCTTCCCCCAAAAGCAATAACTGAGCCTGTTCCCGCCCTTTACTGGCTTTCCGGACTCACCTGTACTGATGAGAATTTTTGTCAGAAGGCCGGAGCTTTTCGAAAAGCGGCCGAGCTCGGGCTTTGTATTGTCTGTCCAGATACCTCTCCCCGGGGACTCAACCTGCCCGGTGAACATGATGCTTATGATTTTGGTTCCGGGGCTGGATTTTACGTTGATGCAATCAACGCCCCCTGGTCAGAAAATTATCGGATGTACAGCTATGTCGTTGATGAACTCCCCAAACTGGTTGAAGGTCATTTTAAAGTAACAACACAAAGAGCCATCGCAGGTCATTCCATGGGTGGTCATGGCGCACTGGTTATCGGACTACGGAATCCAGATCGTTACTGCTCTGTATCCGCTTTCTCTGCTATCGCCCATCCATCCATGTCTCAATGGGGACAAAAAGCATTTACACATTATCTTGGAGAAAATAGAGAACTCTGGCAGCAGTATGACGCCACACTATTGGTTAGTTCGGCCCAGCCCCATCTGCCGATACTGATTGATCAGGGAGATAACGATGACTTTTTCAAGCAGGGACAGCTAAAGCCTGAAGACTTCAAAACCGCCTGCCAGAACTCCGGGTACCCAATCGTCCTTAATATGCGGGAAGGCTATGATCACAGTTATTACTTCATATCCAGCTTCATTGACGACCATTTGATCTTTCATTCCAATGCGATGCAGGTTTGATAACCGTCTTCCTCGATATGATCGCATTGTATTTTCATTTCAATCTCTTCCATTCACAAACCGGAGGTGCGTAATGAAAGCAGCCGTTGCCCATGAGTTTAATACACCACTGACCATTGATGATGTGGAGGTGCCGACCATTGGAGATAATGAGATTCTGGTCAGCATAAAAGCGTCAGGTGTCTGCCATACCGATATTCATGCCTGCCACGGTGACTGGCCGGTTAAACCCAATATGCCGTTAATCCCCGGCCATGAAGGGGTTGGTGTCATCACTGAAATTGGCGGTAACGTTAACCATTTAAAAAAAGGCGACCGGGTTGGCATACCATTTCTCTATACCGCCTGTGGCTATTGTGACTACTGCCTTGAAGGTAAGGAGACGCTGTGTCCGGACTGCCTTTATACCGGTTACCACATGAATGGCGGTTATGCTGACTTCTGCCGGGCCGATGCCCGGTATGTGGTAAAAATACCGGATGAACTGGGATTTGTAGAGGCTGCACCGCTGTTCTGTGCTGGTGTGACAACCTACAAGGCGCTGAAAGTCAGTAATACAAAACCCGGTGACTGGGTCTCCTGTGTCGGTGTGGGTGGGCTTGGACATCTGGCCGTCCAATACGCTATCGCGATGGGGTTGAATGTGGTTGCAGTGGACACCGGAGAAGAACGAAAAGCGTTATCTCTGAAGCTGGGTGCGAAGCACTTTATTGATTTCAAAAAGGAGAAGCCGGAAGAAAAAATCCGTTCTTTACTGGGAACCGGTGTTCATGCAGCCATCTGTACCGCTGTATCCAAAGCAGGTTTTGACAGTGCCTATGCGTCGGTACGTCGAGGTGGAACAATGGTTCTCGTTGGGTTACCTCCTGATGATATGCCTGTCCCCATATTTGATACGGTTATTAATGGTATTACACTGGTAGGCTCTATCGTTGGGACCCGCAGAGACTTGGAAGAATGCCTTGATTTTGCAGCCATGGGAAAAGTGAAAACAGATATACAGGTTCGAAAACTCGAAGAGATTAATCAAATCTTCGACGAGCTTGAAAAAGGTGAGGTAACCGGGCGTATTGTTATGGACTTTGAGTCCTGACAATGACTGCTGATAAAGGGGAACCAGAGATTAGCCTCCTTTATCAGCCCCCCTCAATCAATTAGATTTGCACTACAATGCTGCAATATCTTTTTCTGTTGTCGCTATACGAGCCTTCAGCCAGCCGGTTTCACTGAAGTTACTGCCATTCTCATAAGCATGAGCCAATAGCTGTTTCAGCGCCTGTAAACGCAGCTGGTAAGCAGATTTATGGTTTGGCTCACTGGCAAGCACCATTTCAATATAATGGAGCGCCTTAACCGGTTGGTTACTGCTTACCTGCTCTTCAGCCTTTACCATCAGAGGCTCAGCTCCACCAGCCAGCTCAGCCAGTTCAGGATAGAGCTGTCTTACTGGGGTCGTGTATAGTTCAGTGGTTGACTCAAAATGGAACCAGGTGCTGTAGTATTCCCAGATGCTGCGCACATTCCAGGAAATTTTGCCATGTCCCTGACTGAGGTTAATTTCATCCGGCAACTGAACCTCATCCATTAGCTGCCACAGGGTTTTACCGGCATTCATTCCAGCAATGGTCGCGTCATGAATGTAGCGAGTGGCTTCCCGCATTTTTACCAGATCACTCTGTAACTGTGCTGCATCCGTCAAGGGATCAAAATGACTGGGCAGAATCATTTCCGGCTTCAGACCAACCATGGTATCCAGTGAATTGATATAAGCGACAGGATCCCGAAAGCGTTCACCGCGTAAAGTAAACAGGTTGGGAACCATTGGGAAAAGCGGGCCAAATACATCGCCAGTGAATAGCGCCTTCTGGTCAGGTATCCACATCACCAGGTTATCATCGCCTTCCGCCCCCGGTGTTGGAATCACCTGGAACTGCACACCACCCAATTCAAATTCATAGGTGCTACCATTTTCCACTACGATATCGCCGTTAATACCGCCGTAGGCGAACATTGTGCCTTCTTCCGGAGGATGCTCAGGCATAAAGGTATACAGCGTGCGATTCCGGTTCCAGAAGTACTGCTCCAGGTCTTTCAGATAACGCTGCCCTTCTGCGAATCGTTCATGAACAATAATTTTTGCATCCGGGTATTCCGCCTGCCAGAATTTCAAACCACCAATATGATCGCCATGAGAATGAGAGAGGACGATATAGGCAATATCACCACCCGCTGCTTCCTTCAGCAGTCGTTTATGTTTTACTGCCTGAGTTGGAAGGCCGGTATCAAACAGAACATTGCCTTCCGGGGTTTTAATCAGAAAAGTATTGGCAACACCACTGGCCCGGAAAATATTCTCCTGAAAACGATCGACTTCAACTGGAATGTGATGCAACTTTGCAACCGTTTTTACTTTCAGGTTCGGGTCATGCTTTGATTGCGAGGCAATAAACTGACTGGCAAGGCTACCGGCCACTTCTGCCTTACGCTCATTCATCATTCTGCCCGCATCGGTACCACTGATTCCCAAACCGATACCCACACCAACCAGTGCTGACAGTGCGGCTGTGAGCAAAAATTTTGTACTGCTTTTTTTCATAATTTGATGCCCCAAAGCAAGAGCTATTTGCTTTCTGATTATTGTTATATTGTCAGGGATTAATCATATTCCCCTGAACTGGGAGATATTTGACCATAACCAGCTAACGCAGGCTTATCAGCCGATCTTTCCGGTGTTTTTTTTTATCCAAACGGGTCGGATTTGATAAAGTTCTTGTTCTAAAAGGGGGAAACATCAGCAGGATATGAAGCCCAGACAAGGGCTCCTTACGTTAAACATCTATCAGTCGTTGATATAAAAGTTTGTCGTCGACATGCCTTTTATGGAAACCATCCAGCCTAGACAAACGATCATCAATCCTTCGGAGGTATTCATTAGTATCCTTTGGCAATTTCTGCCGGGAGCCTTCTTCATCCTCTGTGTCCGTTTTTTTAACACCCGCTCTCCAATCATCACGAAGACGAAATATTTCTTTGAGTCTGACCTGAGAACTTTTCAGGTTAAAGGAGACACCAAGCACGTCCATAATTTCATCATCCATCATTTCTATGTGAACTTTTAGATCTTCCATTAACGCCAAATACTTAGGCCGAGCTTCAGCCATATCTTTCTCTGGCTGACTTAGAAAAAAGCAAAATGCCCGAAGCTCATCAATAACGTTCTTTTGCCCATCCATAAGCGTTTCCAACTTATAAAAATATTTGTCAAAGCAAATCTCTGAACGAAGATCCAGTCTATCCAAATCTCCAGCCTCCGTATTCAGTCGCTGCTTTGAATCAATGGCCGTCTTGAAATCATCAATATAGTCACAACAAAGATAATACATATCATCAGCTTCGGACTTCAGGGATGAAAACTCTGGAATAGCAGTGAAGCGCTCAGCCAACGCTAGTTTGGCTACAACAGCATAAACTGATTGAGAAAAACACTTGATGACTTTCTCGTATAACTCAGAGGCATCCTGATATCGTTTTTCAGCTCTTTTTCCGGCCGCTTGGTTATAAAGCCTTTCAGCTTTAACAGACCAGAGTTCTGTTGATTTAGACTGTTCCCATGCCCACTTTTTGGGATGCTCTACGGATGCCACAGGTCGCTGCAATATGGTGACACCAGCGCTCAACTGCTCATCTTTCAATAAAATATCTGATGGCAAAGGCCGAACTGTCGCAACAGGCTTAATCAATGCATTTTTAGAGAGTTGATCATTTTTAGCCTTCTCTCTGGCCCCGTTGCTACCAACATTAGAAGCTTCCACCGACTTGGAAGAGTATTCAGCCTCACTCAACACAGAAGACTCAACCTTAACAGGCGTAACAACCATCAAAGCCTCAGCCAAAGGGAAAGATTCCCCCCCCGATTTTTCAGGAGAATCCAGCGTTAAACCTTCCGTCAATTCCAGTTCTACTGATTCGACTGTATTGGCCCCAGCAACCATTGATGCGAATGACAGCTTCATATCAGGATAGGGAACCGCAACACTATCACTATGTTCTGAAAGAGTCTGTGTGGGATTAACTGTCTTTATGGAACGTCCACCGGCTGAAAGTGGAGGAAAATCCCTTAAGTCCAGTTTTCCAGCTTCAGCTGAGAGGACGCCTGCCTCATTTATCGGAGAACTACGCTGCAATGATTCCATTACTCACCCATCAGATAGTTATTTTTCAACAAAGGCTCTTTCAATAACATAGTCAGCTACATCACCGGTATGAGCCGATGCTGTAAAACCCAAACTGTCCAGAATGTCACAGGTATCATTCAGCATGGCCTGACTGCCACAAATCATGGCCTTGTCGGTTTCCGGATTCAGAGGGGGAAGGTCAAGGTCATTGCAAAGCTGACCGCTGGTGATCAAATCGGTTAAGCGTCCGCTGTTTCTAAACAACTCGCGCGTAACTGTCGGGTAATAAACCAGCTTCTGGCGAATTTCATCCCCAAGGTATTCATGCTGAGGCAGGTCATCTAACAGGTAGTCATGGTAAGCCAGCTCGCTGACATAGCGAACGCCATGAACAAGGACAACCTTCTCAAACCGTTCATAGGTTTCAGGATCCTTGATAATGCTCATAAACGGAGCAAGGCCTGTACCGGTAGCAAAAAGGAAGAGATTCTGGGCGGGCTTCAAATCACCCACCACAAGCGTTCCTACCGGTTTACGACTGACCAGAACCGCATCACCCGGTTTCAAGTGCTGAAGCTTGGAGGTAAGCGGCCCGTCCTGAACCTTAATACTGAGAAATTCAAGGTGCTCCTCATAGTTGGCACTGGCAATACTGTATGCCCGCATCAACGGTTTACCTTCTGCCTCAAGCCCCAGCATGACAAAATGGCCATTGTGAAACCTGAGCGATGAGTCACGGGTTGTGGTGAAGCTGAACAGCGTATCGTTCCAATGCTTCACGGTTAACACGGTTTCTTGATTAAATGCTGACATACTCTGCTTCTTTTTCGTTGTTTGCTTCCCTACCCAAAATTGCTTCGGAATCCATATCCGACTGAGGAGACAAATCCTTTTTATCAGCGACCTCAAAAGCTAGTGGTAACTTTAGCAAAGTACGGGCAAAGATGCTGGCCTCATAAGGACTATCTCCCACAATGGCAAACTGGCTGGTTTTCTCAAGCAGCTTTTTCAGTACGATACGAATTTCCATTCGGGCCAGCTCACGGCCAATACAGGCATGAACACCAAAGCCAAAGGTCAGGTGTTTCTTAACATGGCGCCGATTCATATCGAACGCCTCCGGATTATCCCAGAACCGCTCATCCCGGTTACCGGAGGCCCACATCAGAAAGACCTGGGCACCTGCTGGAATGGTCACTCCGTGCATTTCCACCTCGCGGATTGTTACCCTGAAATGCCCCTGAAATGCCAACTCCATCCGGAACACTTCTTCAATAAACAGTGGAATTCCCTCAGGTTTCTCCCTGAGCTCTTTCTCAAGCTCTGGCTTTACGTTCCTCTTTGTGAATGGGGGGGCCTGTAACGCCATGACATCGACGGGGACCACGCCAAGCTCTCCCAACCGCTCAGCCAGAGACATCAGGAAGCCCTGGTAGAGGTAAGACAACAGAAGTCGTCTGCGATGAAACATGAAGGATTTCATTGGGAGACCTGTCCGAAACAGTTGTTTTTATTATTTTCAAATACTCTTTTACATTATCAGTATACACCGTATACTTTTTTTGCAACACTGGGAGATAATGCAGTCGGAAAAATCATGAAAAGAGCAGCCCTGAGTCAGCAACAGATAGTTGATATGGCCCTGAACCTGGCCTCTGAAGACAGTGTCCACAATGTCAGCTTTCGCAAGCTCGCTGAACGCCTGTCAGTGACGCCCATGGCCATCTATCGTTACTTTGAAGACAAAGAAGCTCTGCAGGCCGCCATGCTGGATCAGTTCATTATCAATGCACGGGTTTTACCAGACAGCCGTCTTACATGGGAGCAGTGGCTTTTACACACGTCTGACCAGATGTATGTGGCGCTTTGCAGCGAACCGGGCTGGATTACACTCTTCGGCCAAATACAGTTGAAGCCGGGTGCCTTAGCTGTAATGGATGAGTGCCTCATGACACTGGAAGAAGCAGGATTTTCAATAGAAACGGCTATTCAAAGTTTCTTTATTCTCTTTCAAAACCTGCTGGGAGCGGTTTGCCTGAATACCGCTTTTAAAAAAAGCAACGGCCAGGGCATTGCTCTCGATATAGACAGTATCCAGACATACTCAAGAGTGAAAAATAATCTTCACAGGCTGAACGAGGTGGATCACAGAGATCTGCTAAGAAGAAGTATGACGTTGCTGGTTAAAGAACTGAGAGAAGAAACTTAGGGCAACACAAAATTTACTTCCATCAGTCTATGATGGAAGTAAATACCAAAACCTAAGTCTGCTTACTGACCCAGAATCAACCCACTGGTAGGAACGCCTGTACCGGCCGACACAAGCACATTATTCACCTGACCAACCTGGTTAACCGCATTACCCCGAACCTGGCGCACAGCCTCGGCAATACCATTCATACCGTGGATATAAGCTTCACCAAGCTGCCCCCCATGGGTGTTGATTGGCAGCTTGCCCCCCATGGTTATCTGCCCATCACGAATAAAGTCCTTCGCCATGCCCTTATCGCAGAACCCAAACTCTTCAAGCTGAGGCAATACAAAAGGCGTGAAGTGATCGTAAATCACTGCCGTTTGAATATCTTCCGGCGTTAAACCCGCCTGCCGGTAGAGTTGCTTAGCCACCAGGCCTACTTCGCTAAGACGGGTAATATCCTTCCGATAGAAGTGAGTCATCATCTGAGGGTCATCACAGGCGCCCTGGGCAGCCGCTTTAATCAGTGCGGGTTTGTGATTCAGCTTTTTCGCCCGCTCCGCAGAAGCAATGACCAGGGCTACACCACCATCGCTTTCCTGACAGCAATCCAGCAGACGCAGTGGCTCACAGATCCAGCGGGAGTTCTGGTGATCATCCAGAGTAATGGGCTGCTCATAAAACCAGGCATTTGGATTAGTAGAAGCAAACTGTCGAGCAGCCACAGCTACCCGTCCAAAGTCCTCTGTTGTGGCACCAGTCTCATACATATAGCGCTGGGCACACATGGCCACCCAGGAAGCCGGGGTAACCAGGCCATGTGGGATATACCAGCCATAATGCGCCGTTTCAAAGTCGGCCTGGGCTTGGGTATCCTGCATTCCAGCGCCAAACCGGTATTCAGAGCGCTCATTCATTGCCCGATAGCAAACGACAACTTCACATACCCCCGTCGCCACGGCCATCGCTGCCTGCTGAACCGTTGCGCAGGCAGCGCCGCCGCCGTAATGAATCCGGCTGAAGAACTTCAGCTCTTCACCACCGATTTCACGAAAGATTTCTATTTCGGGGTTATTATCCAGGGTAAAAGTAACCAGCCCATCCACTTCAGAAGGATGGATACCGGCATCCTTCAATGCTGCGGTTACACACTCAACCGCCAGCGTCATTTCGCTGCGGCCGGAGTTCTTGGAAAATTCGGTTGCACCAATACCGACAATTGCGGCCTGGCCACTGAGGGATCCTGCTGCCATTTCTTATTCTCCCTGGTCTGCCACCGGCAGGGCCACCACTACGGTACCCGTAACATGGTTGCCCATACTGTTTTTGCCTGTAACTGCAACTTCTATCAGGTTTTCCCCTGACGCTTCCCGCTTATCCTGAACCTTACCAACAAGCTTCATGACATCACCGGCATAATTCGGTACACCCAGCCTGATCTTTACGGACTTCAAGCGCCCTCTAGGCCCTGTCCAGTCAGTAATAAAACGCCCCACCAGCCCATTCGTGGTGAGAATGCTCATAAAAATATCCTGGGAGCCCAGAGCCTGAGCCCGATCCCGGTCATGGTGCACATTCTGGTAATCCCTTGAGGCCAGAGCAGTAGAAGCTATCAGTCGCGTAGTGACGTCTATTTTCAGTACCGGGAGCTTCTGGCCAACTTCAACCTGCTGAAAGCACAGGTCATTTAACGGCTTATCATTAATCACGAGCTCACTCATAATACATTGACCTCTGCAGATTCATCTGCCAGTAAAGCACCCAGGGCCGCCTGCTGTAACGTACCACCACCCAGGCTCAGCTCCAGCTGTTTTGCCCAGAGAAAGTAACGGTGCAGAGGGTAATCAATATCTGAACCAATACCACCATGAAGGTGTTGAGCAGTATGAACAACACGACCACCACCGATGCATGACCACCATTTAGCAGCGGCTACAGCAGGTGCAGCAGGCATTTCCTGGTCAAGCTGCCACAGAGCCTGCCAATAGGTAGAACGCATGGCTTCAATGTCGATGTAGGCATCCGCACAGCGCATGGTTGTGCTCTGAAAACCGGCAATGGATTTACCAAACTGCTTACGCTCTGTCGTGTACTCAGCCGTACGCCGTAAAGCCTCTTCAGTCACACCCACCATGGTGGCAGCCGCAGCTACCTGGCCACGGGCAATAATCCACTCCAGTGCTTCGTCACCACTATCAGCACCTGCCAGAACATCCTGCTGGTTAACAGCAACGTCGGTCATTTGCACGGTATAGAGGGGTTCACCATGAGTGCTGGTTTGCAGAGTCAGCTCAACGCCCTCGGCTTGAGCATCAACCAGAAGCAATACCGTTTTACCTGAATCATCCGTTGCAGGCATTAAAATGGCCCGTGCTTCACCGCCATAAGGCACACACTCGCGAACTCCATTCAGAGGCAGGCTGTCGCCATCAGCTGAGACAACCGCTTCAGCCCTGACAGCCTCAGGCATGCTCTGCTCAGCAAATGCTGCCGTGAGAATATGCTCACCGCAGGCCAGTGGCTGCAGGTATTTTTCCTGCTGCTCTTTTGAGCCAAAGCGGGCAATGGGCAGTGCAGCCAGCACCAGAGAAGGAAGCAGTGGCAAAGGAGCAACATGCCGGCCCTGCTCCTCAAGCATCAGGCAAAGCTCTGCCAGGCCAAAGCCACTGCCACCTGAGGATTCAGGAATGGCCATCCCCAGCAGTCCGGACTCAGCAAACTGATACCAGAGGTTTTTATCAAACCCTTCACCTTCAGCCTTTAGCTGATTAAGACGGGTCTCGGTTGCCTGATCTGTCAGAATCTGTTTTGCCAGATCACGAATCGCCCCCTGGTCTTCACTAAAAGAAAAATCCATTACACTGACTCCGTTATCATCTTTTTATTCTTATGAAATGTTGTCTCAAGTCATCTCTCAGCGATTAAAGGAACAACACCTGACTATTCTTTTCGAATTTACTCCGCGACGGGACTAAACAGAGCCAGTGTTAACTCTTCATCACACTGGGTTATTTCAGCCTTAACCGGCATACCTATACGAACATCCTCCGGTTCGATATTAATCAGCCCGGCCACCAGTCGTGTTCCTTCTTCCAGCTCCACCAGTGCAATAGGGTTCGGGTCATCAAAAGCGGGTAAGGCAGGGTGATGGAGGTTTACAAAACTGTGAATATCACCTTTGCCACTGGCTTCTACCGCATCTTTGTCCAGGGACTGGCAACCTGGACACATCGGGGAAGGTGGGTGTCTCAGGGTCTGGCAGGAAGTACAGCGCTGGATTAACAGTTTGCCCTGTTTCAAACCTTCCCAGAAAAATGCATTATCCCGGTTAAAACCAGGGCGGGGGCGCTGGGGAGCCGTTGATTTTTTCGTCTGATTATCCCCATTAGCTGGACGCTGAGTTTGCTGTGGAGCCTTGAACTTGAGCAGGCGAAAGCGCATTTCTGCGACTTTGTCATTTTCCTGATCGATAAACGTCCACAGCTCTGTAACAAAGTACCCTTCACCCAGGGCTGTATGCTTGAGTTCAGAGATTGACTCGATGGTCATGGTGTGGGAAATATCATCACCGGGTTTTATGTAGCTGAAATACTCCTGATCGCAGTTAACCGCCACAACAGAGACATAGCCTGCTTCGTCCAGCATATCGAGAACATAAGGTTGTTCTTCAGTTCTGGGAACAGAACCCGGTGCAGGCGTTTCCGTCACACCTTTCATGGTCCACGCCTGAATCATGGTTGGCGGTGCAATAATAGAGCCTTGATCAGACTGCTCTGCAAATTCCGGGTTGGTGTACATGGGGTTACCGTCTCCCATGGCCTGACACCAGTGCCGGATCATTAGCAGGTTGACTGGATCCCAACTGCGTTGAGGACCCACTTCAACCCCGATAGTGGCAGCCATTCGGGCTTCCAGTTCTTTATTATTATTTTGTTGACTCATTACTTTCACCCTGATCAACCAATTGGAACCATGCTTTTAAACCGAAAAAGAAGCCGGTTCACTGATACATTCCATTCTACGCAGCCAATAACAGCCCTCAATTACAAAAACTGGCCATTGTCGCTATCAATATGTGGCCTCTGCGCTCAATGAATGCGCAGATATAAAGATGAATTAAACCGGAGGCAGGAAATATTCAAAAAGATAGAAAGGAAGGCTGCAGCCTCAGGTTCTATAGAGATAAGAGGCTGCAATAAAAAGAAGTGATTTACTCAATCACTGCAGGGTTAGGCATTGCTGGCCCACCCAGAAAGGCTCTGTGAGAGTAAGGCTGCCTGCCATTCACATCCTGCACACCCAGTTCTTCTGCCAGCTCTGCGCCAATCCAGATTCGCCCGGTTCTTTCCAGCATATCATCACTGTTTGCCAGAGCAGCAATCACACGTCCGCCAAACTCCGGAGACTCGGCCGTTGCAGCCAGATCCGCATACTTCTCTGGCTCTGCATCAAACACCCGCTGGGTTCTCTCTGTTAGCACCAGACCTAACCACAGAGAGATACACGCTACATTATGGGGCTTCAGGTCTACGCCCATATCCGCCGCAAACTTATCCACGGCAGCCTTGCCGCCACCATAGGCAGGACCATGCATATAACAGCGGCCACCAAACGACGATGTATGAACAATCAAGCCCTGTTTCTGTTCCGCCATAATCTTTGCGCCATAATAACTGGCAACATAAGTAGAACGCATCCCCACATCCAGAATATCCAGAAGCGAGAGGCTTTTTTCCCAGAAAGGGCCAGCCTGGGTCAGTTCATCAGGAACAGCAGTGGCATTATTCACCAGCACATCCAGACGGCCTGACTCTTTCTGAATACGCTCAAACAGCTTCTCAACCTGGGCATCATCACTGTGATCACAGACCACAGCAATGCCTTTGCCACCACGCTCATTGATTGCTTCAGCAGTGGAGAATACCGTTCCCGGTAAAGGGGCATCACCTTCCTGCCGGCTTCTTCCCGTGACGTAAACCGTGGCACCACTTTCCGCCAGGGCCAGGGCGATGCCCTTACCAACACCCCGGCTTGCACCAGTGATCAGAACAACCGATTCAGGCTTCAACAGCATTTTTATTCTCCTCCGGATTCTGAGCGACTGCATCACCAGCCTTTACGGTACGGGCATCAACCTGACGCTGTGCGATATGGTTAGCGGAGAGGTAGCCAAATGTCATTGCAGGCCCAATGGTTGAACCAGCACCAGGGTAGGTCTGCTTCATTACTGATGCCGAGGTATTACCTATGGCATAAAGCCCTGTGATTGGACTTCCATCCTCTTTAAGTACCTGTCCATCGACGTTCGTGACCAGACCACCCTTAGTGCCAATATCGCCGATATTTACTTTTACTGCATAGAAAGGCCCTTTTTCCAAAGGTCCAAGACAGGGGTTCGGTGTTGTATTTGGATCACCGTAATAGCGATCAAACAAAGAATCCCCTTTTCCAAACTCAGGGTCTTTACCTTCTACCGAGTACTGATTGTAATTGGCAACGGTCTCTTTCAAACCTGATGCATCCACCCCGATCGTTTCCGCAAGCGCCTCAAGACTTTCTGCTTTCCGGAAGCAGTTTTTATAGCGCTTCGGCACTGCTTTATCCGGCACTGCGTAGCCAGGCAGTAATGCCCCACAAGGATACTTATGACGGTACTGGGCATCAAAAACAAACCAGCACGGTACAGACCCGGTACCATACATGCCGTCCCCAAAATCATTATAGGGTGCGGCTTCATTCATAAATCGCTTCCCGGCTTTATTCACCAGAATACAGTTGGGTAAAGCCCGTTCTACAAACATGGCCCTGGAGCGGGTTTCACCCTCAACATGACTGGTAGGTGCCCACCAGCTATGCTCCATCAATGCGGTTGCTGCCCCAAGGTTCTGGCCAGCCTGAATGCCATCGCCGGTATTAATGCCTTCTGGCGCAGCACTCCAGAGAGCTTGAGAGGGTTGCGGATGGTATTGGTCCCGCATCGCCTGATTACTTTCAAAGCCCCCGGCACCAATAATCACACCTTTTCTGGCTTTTACCCTTAATGGCTTGCCACCACGGTTGATAACAACGCCTATAACCTGACCATTCTCCTCTATCAGTGATTCCATTGGACTGTTAAGCCACAGGGAAATATCTCTATCCAGCATGGAAGCACGCAAAGCCGCAACCAGCGCATTGCCCAGGGTGAGATAACGGTCCCGCTTGGATTTCAGGCGCCAGAAGATATCCTTGTAATAACGTCCCATTATTTTCATATTGGTCAGCAGAAAGCCTTTGCCACGACAAAGCAGGACACGAGCTTCTTTCATGGTCATAGCCATTCGACCGAGCATCAATGTGGCAGGTGATGTTGGCCTCAGATTTTCAAATTCACTGCCCAGTTTACTGGCATGGAAAGGCAAAGGGTCCATTGAGCGATAACCCGGCATCCCACCTGGCAGCTCAGGGTAGTAATCAGCGTAGGCTGACTGGGATTCAAAACGAACCCGGGTACTCTCTTCAAGGTAACGGAGCATTTTCTTCGCATTGGCCACATAGGCTTCAATACGACCATCACCCGGTTCTTCTCCAATAACCCGCTTGATGTAATCTACCGCAACCTTATCGGAGTCTTTTATGCCCATTGACTGCATCTGGAAACTATTGGGAATCCAGATACCACCTCCGGAAATAGCTGAGGTGCCACCATACTGATCCGTTTTTTCCAGCACCAGAGTCTTCAGGCCCAGATCATGTGCTCGTAGTGAGGCCGTCAGTGCGCCAGCACCAGATCCCACGACCACAACATCAACAATGGTGTCCCAGGGTTTGCTCCCGCCTTTTTTATTATTGCTATTATCCGACGTTCTGTTTTCCAAGATAGTTTCCCCTTGTCATTATTATGGGAATCGTTGTTAGGGATGTTTAAACGTGGTACCCGCCATCTACACAGATGATTTGTCCGGTGATATAGCGTGCCCGATTGGAAGCCAGGAAGCTAATGGCATCTGCAACCTCTTCAGCCTGACCAAATCGCTTTAAACAGAGATTTTGAAGTACCGCCTCTTCCCAGGCCTCATCGAATTCAGTTCCTTTGAGTCGTAGAAAAATCCCAGTCTCAATCACTCCGATAGCCACACTGTTCGCTCGTACGCCATAAGCACCCTCTTCTTTGGCAATACCTTTAATCAGCGTCTCAATAGCTGCTTTCGGTGCGACTGATAAAACGTCTCTGGCAGGATAACGGAAGAGTCCAGCGGAGCTGACATGAACCAGTGACCCACCGCCATCTCTCAAATAGGGAATAGCGGTATGGGCAACATTAAAAAAGCCATTAACATCAGACTGGATAATATCCTGCCAGAGTTCCGGGGTAATTTCTGAAATGTATTGCTGGGGAATATCGTAGCCCGTAGCCAGAACGACGGTGTGGATATTGCCATATTTTTCTGAGAGGCTGGAAAACCGACTTTCTACACTCTTCCTGTCCCCCATATTCAGCTGAAACGCTTCAGCCTGCCCGCCGGTTTCAGCCAATCCAGAGACAACTTCCAACGCTTTGTCACGGTTTTTATTGTAGGTCAGGGCAACCGCAGCCCCCTGCTCTGCAAGACGGTGACAAACAGCAGCACCAACACCACCACTGCCACCCACAACCAGCGCCACCCCTTGAGGAAATTCATTGTTATTATTGTTCATAGCCTTATCCGGGACTGTTTCCGAGACGAGAATAGTTAAAATGTTCCGGCATCACCGTGACTGTGGTATCTGAAGCAGACCTTTTCACTGCTGACACGAACCACAAAGGCAGGCGAAGTCAATGATGGATTTTTGCGGCTGCCCGGTAAACTCTCATCGTCTGAAGAGACTAACGACACTTTTACACATGAAAGCTACAGGCCCTGTAAACGACCTTGGTATTTCTACCTAAAACAGGTAATAATCACGCTCAAATGGATCTTCCGATTACCATTGGGATCATAAAACGAAGAAATGCCTAATGAGCAAAACCATCAGTATTGAAGCATTCAGTGATTTGGTGGACAAGCTGTACGGGGGATTACAAAGCAAAGTTCCCTGGAAGCTATTTCTGGAAACCCTGGAACAGCAGATTGGCGCCAGTTTCTCTACGCTTATATAAGTCTAAACTGGAAGGCTCTAATTCAAATAAGAGCCTTTGCAATGGATAGTTTAAATAACATAACCAGTTTATCCCAAACCGGCTATCAATCACCCAAGCAAGATGACGAAAAACCCTATTCGTCAAAATCCACTCCCCTGGGCCCCGGATTAAGAAAAACCGGCTTTCATGAGAGCAGGGAAGCTACAGCTTGTAATATACCCAGTCCTGAGAAGAAACTTCAGCAATTACCAAGTCAAGTTACAATAGTGAAAGGTGTTTCAAGAATAGAACCCCAAAGTTTATCGGGTGCCGTCTGCCAAGATAATAGTTTTTTTCCTGATGATAAACAGAAAATTACATTCCCTCTTTCCTTGAAACGAGAGCAGAGCACAGAGCAAACACCAAAACCTCCATTGAAGCCACTTAGTTATACAGAGAAACATAAAGTTGTTAGAAGCCCAGAATCAACAAGACAATTAGTTCAAAGTAGAGTGAGAGAGTACCTGAGCAAGCATGATAGTCACATTAGAATAAACGAAGCAATACAAAGAGGCTACTGGCTTCCACCTGTACTCGAGGAGTTAATACCACCAACTAAAAAAGATTTCTCTCAGACAGTCAACGTATACCATAAGCATCTTCACAAAACGTTAAAAGGTATTGCGGATCCAATCGAGCGATGCATTAGAGTTACCTCCTGCATTAAATATCTCGATGAAATGCTGTCGCCCAAGGATAACCATCACTTCAAAAAACTCAGGGTTCGTTCTCAATTTGCCATGTGACCAGCCGCCCACGGTTTGATCACACAAAAACTCATGCTCCGATGAAGGACTTAAACATGGAACGGCTATACTCTGCACCGTTCGCTTTGCCTGAAAGCTTGTATGATCAACTGTTCTCATGGCGAACAGCTCCTAGCTCACGACTCATTTCATCGTCATAAAAAATACTCAAGCACTAATTATCGATTTGTGCTGTTGGTTACTGCCTATAGAATAGCAATATTTTTTTCACTTCCTTTTCATCAGCCACTCCCGACGATTACACGACAACATCTTTATCAGATGCGTAGGCGTACTCAAAATGCTCAGGAAAAAAGAAAAACAATAGCGACTTTGCGCTGGAAAAATTCATCTTCTCTAACCCTGAATACCTGGCTATCTACCGCATTAGGAAGTATCAAATGCCAGCTTCTGGGATTTGCAACCGTGTGCAATTGCCTTGAACAAAGCATCCCAACTATCAATCATCAAGGTAAGAAAAAAACTGGTTATTTTTTTCCATAATCGTTTTCGTGTTGGCTTCGCTGGTTTATTTAAAGCTTTTTGAAATCGTGGACAAGCCAACTCCTGAATCTGATCGAAAAGAAAAGCCAGGAATGTAAGGTAGGCGAAATTCGTAGCCAGGTGATATTCGCCATGACCATAGCTGTGCTCAAGTTGATAGCCTTGGTTCTTCAGGGTGTTAAACGTTTGATTCTCAATATGCCATCTACAACGACCTCCTCTCATGACGGATTCAACTGTCTTTTTAGTCAATTCAATATCGGTTATCCAACACCAGACATGCGAATTACCCGCTTTATCAATTTCAATATAATCCAGGACATTGACCTGCTCTGCATCATCCTGCAGATTCAGGGTTACATTATTTGCATAGCGGAATCTGTGAGTTGTATTGTTCTCTTTATCAACGATGGTGTGGTGCTTAACTTCACCCTGATCATAAAGCTCATTCATGGCCTCAATAAGCGACACATGATTGCCATCTTTTGCGACGATAATATAGTGCCAGCCATACTTCTTGATCAGAGCAATGGTGGGATTGTCAGCGTATAAGCCATCGAGAAGAATGACCAGTTTTAGTTGCGGGTGGTCGTGTTTTACCTGTGCCAGAAAACGTCGGATAGCCGCTTTTTCACAATCATTTTTTGTCGTACCATCTTGTTTGCAAATGGCTTCCGGTGCTAAAGGAATCACGGTTTTCTGATTTTGATGGACAATACACCCACCCATAATATTGTGATAATAGGCTTCATTCTTTTTGCCTTCATTCATGATGCAACAGTCATCACAACGACAGGTTCCTGAATAAAAAAGACCAGTGCCATCAATAGGAAGGAGGTAATGGTCTTTTAGCTTTCCGCATTTGAATTCGAATCCTTTCAGGGCTCCATTACGCTGAACAATGTTGAATAGTTCTTTGAAGGGTTTCTTAAGTTCGGCGGGATCTACAGGGTCAATAACTTCTCTCATTCTTGTGTCAGAAGGAACACTACCATCCTTAATATGGTAAAGTTTTTCGAGATTATGGCAGCATACTTCGTCGAGCCTTTCCTCATCGAATGCTAACAGCGAATCACACTTTTGATGCATCATGGCAAAAGCAGATTTAGGAAAATTGGCAAATGGAATGATGCACTGATTGGGACGGTGATCAGTTATTTTTTCAAAGCATTCAGAAACTGTTTTTATGAGATAAGTAGCACTGAATTGCCTGACTTTTTTCTGTATGGCAGTACCCATAATTGATCCGACGACGATGATTTAGTAAAGATCAATTTTAGTCGATAAATTGTGCGGGTGAGTTTTTATTGCTTCCTCTGCGTGTTGCGTGGTAGTAAGGCTCCGGAATTCATCGGGAATTGCTGCCTTTTCATATTACTTACAGCAAGCTGTTATATCCATATATCTCAGTACAAGACTACACTGGGGGACTCTTATTCCAACAAGAAGACTCCTCCATATGGATAATAGAAGTATTCCTGCACACTCATATAGCCCCCATGGGTCACAAGAAGAATTGCTTCCAAGGCAGAAGAGTTACGAAATTGATGAAACAGTTTTCTACTCTCAACGCACCTTGAAACCGAGCACTGAAGAACGGTATATAAGGAAAGCTGCCAGTCTATTGGATGTAAGAGGAACTGATGATTCTCCTCTTTGTCACCGCTCCCCCTCAAGGTGGAGTGTAAACAAACCACTATTATCATCAGAATCCAGACAAGAAGAAATAGAATCACCACATTTTGCTTTACCAAAAACATCAGAGGAATTAAAGGTACACACCACCCAGCTTTCAGTGACAAAGAAAACAACAGAGGAAGAGAAGCCCTTTCATATCGGGGCAGAGAAAGTATTGGCAAACCTGAAGAGCATTATAGAGGGAGAGTCAATCCGAGGCAGGCTACTGAACTCTTGCCTAGGTTGCTTCTATAAACTATGTGATATAACCAGTGATAGAAAGTGGCTTAAATATCTGAGCGAGAAAATTAAAGAAGTTGATACGCATTCCGGGCAATACTGGAATCACCGCCCTCAAGGAATTCGCACAGTAATCCAACACATATTATTTTCTTATTGTCTTGCCGTTCAGCGCTATGAGCCCTCAATGCAAAGCTTAAACCCTGAACCATTAACAAGTATGGAAAATGAAATAGAATCCATTTTAAAGCACTACTACTGGAAATTTGGAGCAGAACAGTTCCGGAAAATATTTGATAGCAAAACATACCCAAATAAAACGAAAACAGTCTGGCACCTTGGGCGCCAACAACTACCAGAATTTGACTTTGATGTCGTAAGTAGAACTTTAGAAGTTCATTTCAGTCAGAGAAATCATAAATACCTACCCGATATTGTTAGACAAATATTAAATACCACCTCAGATACAGTATTAGAGGATATTCTTGGCTTCAATCAAGAAGAACAACAAAAAATGGCTGACAGAAGTGAACAGCACCGGCTTTTACAACTATTCACTCATCGTTCACTGAGCCCACACTTCACACCAGTGCAAACTATGAAAGGACTTCAAAATTATGGAAGCACTTGCTTTGCAGCAGCTTCAACCTGGCTAATTCTATGTTCCACTTACCTCTCTTTACTTTCAGAGATAGCCCCGGATAGTACTGAACACGGTCCGCTTAGCTCTATTACCGAACAGGATATGGGTGAAAACTATATATCCCTCACTTCATGGGAAGATGCTATAGAGCTGAATAGCCTCAGCCCTGAGTTATGCCTGAGTTTGCTCAGGCATGAAAACAATAGAGACAAACAGATCCGACTTTTACAAACTGGCCTGACAAAATGCCTGGTAACAATGGCGAGCCAGTATCATGAAAAGCAATACCCTGACATGCAAGCAGCTTATAAGCAACTCTTAGATTTATGCATACAGGGTGCAATCCAAGATAACTTTTCTGGTTTTGAAAACTTCACTGAGTTTTATATAAAACGTATGGAAACCCATTTTGAAGAAATGGAAGCTGATAATAAAAAGAATAAAAAATCAGAGAGAGCCAGTGATTCAGATACAAAAGATGAGTCATCTATTTTTCAACCAAAGCATCTACCACAACAGGATTCTCCAGAGTTTTTAGCGCCATTATTAAAACTGGTAATACCCAAAGAAAACCTGAATAAATGTGCATTCCGAGTATTAACTGAACGACGAATCATGAGGAATTCAGAAATATTAACGATAGCTGATGACCCCCTATTGATTCCCAAAGAGGTATTAGATACTGCTCAAATGCAAGATGCGCAGCAACCGGACACATTTATTTACTCAGTACCGGTTTCTTCCGAACAAACTGAAAGAGATGACTTCTCAATTCAAATGGTTCTGGATGATGCCCTTTCCTTCCAAAACATTGCTGGCTCCCATCAGAAAATCACGGTCAAGCCAGATGACTTCAGGCATGCAATACAAAAATTCCCATCCAGCCTCTCTAGAACAATACAAACTGGAATGGAAAATCATAAATGGGATGTAATTCAGGAACGGCAAGTATTATTAGTAGCAGAAGCTCCAAAAGTAATAACTATTCAGCCAAAAATGCTTCTTTCCCCCTGCGACCGCGCCAGAATTGCAGAAAGGCTGGCACATGATAAAACACAGGAACTCCAACTAACTTTCAGAAAAGTCAGTGCTGACAAAAGCCTACCCCCAGAAATCGTTTCACATAAATACAGAATTCTGGCAAAAGTTTTTTATGTAGAGGAAGGCAAGGCAAGGACACGACACTATCGATGCTTGATTGAAAACGATAGGTTACCAGAGAATAGCGAATTAGAGACTAATGATAGAGCCATGATGGACGATAGCGTTATCTTCCGCGTACCAGAAAACAAAGACCTCTCTACAGAGCTTGGTATTCTCTGCATGTTTACTGCAGAGATAGTACCTGCCCCAAAAGCTCACTTTTCAGATATCCATGTTTTAAGAGCTATGGAAATTAACAACCATGGCATATAAAAACTAAAAATTGATTCAGATCAACAACACCTAGGGCAATCGTCCACTTAGACGATGATGACCAGTGACTACTCACTGGAAAATCGTCATTTGAGGATTATGCAAGCTTCTACCCTAATAATGTGTGTTTTACTTTACAGGCTGGGAAGATAGCCTCGCACATGGCAGAACGCCAGACATTGCAGCCAGGAGAACAATAATATGAGCAAGTTGCACCTGATTGAGACCAACCCCATTCCTGATCGATATGCCCGAGGCTGGCACTGCCTGGGTAAAGCGGAAAACTACAAGGATGGCAAAGCCCATACCATCGATGCATTTGGTACCAAGCTGGTCGCATTTCAAGGTGAAGATGGCAACGTTCATATTCTGAATGCCTACTGCCCCCATATGGGTGCAGACATGAGTAAAGGCTGCATCGAAGGCAACTCTATTCGCTGCCCATTCCATGACTGGCGCTGGAACTCAGAAGGTGTTTGTGATGACATCCCTTATGCCAAGCGTATCCCGCCCAGAGCCAGAACCAAAGCCTGGCCTTCATGCGAGCAAAATAATCTGCTGTTTGTCTGGAATGACCCTGAAGGCAACCCACCTATTGAAGAACAGACCATCCCTAAAATCGATGCCTGCTTTGATGATGAATGGTTTGACTGGGAAATTGCAGAGATGCATATTAAAACCAATTGCCGGGAACTGGTTGATAACGTAGCGGACAAAGCTCATTTTGGACCAGTACATGGCTCCCCTATCAAGCTATTCGCAAACGTATTTGAAAATCACGTAGCCGAACAGACCATGATTGGTTGCAGTGAGCGTCTTTCCGAAGACAGTGATCTTAAGACCGTTGCCACCTACTACGGCCCTTCTTACCAGATTACCGATATGAGTGGTGAAATGAATGGCGTCCCCATTTACTCCATTCTCCTGAACTGCCATGTACCCATTGACCAGGATAACTTCACTCTGCGCTATGGTGTGTTGATCAAGAAAGTACCAGGGCTCACAGAAGAGCAGAATCGCGAAATGGCTCAGGCTTACATCAAGCTGGCTCAGGACGCGTTTTATGAAGATGTAGAGATCTGGGACAACAAGGTTCGCATTGATAACCCACTGTTATGTGATGGAGATGGACCCGTTTACCAACTCCGTAAGTGGTATGATCAGTTCTATACCGATGTTGCTGATCTGAAAGATGAGCTTAAGGAGCGAAAAGTCTTTAAAACGGAGTCTGCCGCAGCTGTATAAACTTTCTGATTAGCCCCAAAAAAGAAGCACTACCATATAGTCTAATTACTTCAACTATATGGTGGTGTTTCAATAAAAAGGCAATTATTCCACATCAACTCACAATAATTGGTTTCATTATTGCTCGGCTGCCAAAGGTACTACCAAATCCCTGAAATGCTCTTTCATTCTGGCGTCAAACTCTTCCCTATGTTTTTGTGCCTCCAGCTCCCATGGGTTCAAATCAGATTTATCCAATGTCGCTGCACGATAAATATCGACAGGTAATTTGACCACGCTGCCAGCCGTACCAATAACGACACCAGCTGCTGCACCAACAGCGGCAAGTGCAACAGCCACAGGCAAACCAACCAGTCCACCAGTTATTACGCCAATAACAGCACCAATTTTATAGGCATTGGAGTCGTGGCCACCAACCATTTTAGCCAGTTTAACGATACCACCTACAACACTACCAGTGACATATCCCAGAAACGCCGGAATGGAAAAGCCAACCGCAGCACCAGCAAGACCACCCCAAAAAGCAGATTTGATCAGTTGATTCTTAATAGCACGGAAGGGGTAAGCAATACGGTCTCGAATAGAACTTTTAGACTCAGAGTTATCGCTGCTTTGAGTATACTTCGCACCTTCAGTAGCCGAAGACGAATAACCCATAAAATTGCCACTTTGTCCATCGGGAGTAGATTGTACCCCCGCTCCAAATTGATAATCAGACCTGTTAGTACCATCAACAAATGACGCATCCATAATCTTTCTCCTTTTATTTCATTATTTTTTTATCAGAGCAGCCCACAACATTGACCTGCCCGTTTATAACAGTCCGTGAAAGATATAGCAGGAGTTTACACGCTGCCATAACAATGAGGACAGAAGCACTAACAAGATGCGGAAGAGAAAATGCATTTCATGAACAAAAAAAAAGGCGATACTGAAAACAGTACCGCCTTTTTTATAGGAATCAAAAACTTAAGCCAGAGCAGCTTTAGCCTTTTCAACCAACTGACCAAAAATCGCCTTATCGTGAACGGCCAGATCGGCCAGAACCTTACGGTCGACTTCGATAGCCGCTTTCTTCATACCAGCGATGAAACGGCTGTAAGACAGGCCATTCATACGAGCACCAGCATTGATACGGGCAATCCACAGAGCGCGGAACTGACGCTTACGCTGACGACGGTCGCGGTAAGCATACTGACCAGCTTTGGTTACTGCCTGCTTGGCTACACGGAATACACGTGAACGCGCACCATAGTAACCTTTAGCCTGCTTCAGAACTTTCTTGTGACGACGGCGCGCAATAACGCCACGTTTTACACGTGCCATGAGTTTATCTCTCCGAAAAAATGATCAAAAAAGCGATTAGTCGCGCAGCATACGCTTAACGAGACCAGTATCAGCAGGAGATACCAGGGAGGTACCACGCAGCTGACGCTTACGCTTGGTGGTCATCTTGGTCAGGATGTGACTCTTGAAGGCACCCTTACGCTTGTAACCGGAAGCGGTTTTCTTGAAACGCTTCGCGGCTCCACTGTTGGTTTTCATCTTTGGCATGAAAAACACTCCGCATTCGCGACCACTGATCTGCGAAACCAGCGTCGGGATCATTAAAAGTAACGTCTGTTGAAAACCAAAGTCCTCAACAGGCACGAAGCAACCAAAAAAACGGCCAGACACTTCACTCTAAAAGAGCACCGAACCCAAAGGCCGTTTTTTAATTACTTCTTCTTTTTAGGGGCAATCACCATGATCAGTTGACGGCCTTCCATTTTTGGATACTGTTCAACGGTTCCGAGTTCTTCCAGGTCTTTCTCAACCCGCTTCATCAGTTCCATGCCCAGCTCCTGGTGAGCCATCTCACGACCACGAAAGCGAAGAGAAACCTTCGCCTTGTTGCCCTCAGTCAGGAAACGTATCAGGTTGCGCAGTTTTACCTGATAATCCCCTTCTTCAGTACCCGGGCGAAATTTAATTTCTTTCACCTGGATCAAAGTCTGTTTTTTCTTGGCTGCTGCTTTCTGCTTTTTGCTTTCGTACGTGTGCTTACCGAAATCCAGGATCTTACAGACAGGCGGTTCACTGGTTGCGTTAATTTCAACCAGGTCCAGCCCCGCTTCCTGGGCCATACTCAAAGCGTCAGCTATCTCTACAACCCCGACTTGTTCCCCGTCGGCGGCAATAAGGCGGACTTCTTTTGCACGGATATTTTCATTAATCGGAGCCTTTACTGGGCGACGATCACGGAAGCTGTTGCGTCTGATGGTTGTATCTCCTGTATAAGCAACATAGTAAGCCCCAACCTTTTGTTATAAAAATTACAGTAACTAAAGGCTGGAACCATTTTTCAAGCAGGCAGGTCAAGCAGTACGGCCACGCTTGAGAACGTCTGTCTCAAGACGTCCTTTAAATTCTTCAATGGACATTACGCCCAAGTCTTCACCGGTACGAGTGCGAACCGCAACGGTATTATTTTCCATTTCCTTATCACCGATCACCAGCAGATAAGGCACCTTCATTAAGGTGTGCTCGCGGATTTTAAAGCCGATCTTCTCATTTCTCAAGTCCGCTTTTACCCTGATACCCTGTTCAGAGAGATTTTTTTCCAGTTTTCTGGCGTAATCTGCCTGTCTATCAGTGATATTGAGGATAGCAGCCTGCGTCGGAGCCAGCCAGACCGGCATTGCACCTTCATAATGCTCGATCAGAATACCGATAAAGCGCTCGAAGGATCCCAGGGTTGCGCGGTGAAGCATAACGGGTGTTTTACGTTCACCGTGCTCATCCACATATTCAGCTCCGAGGCGACCCGGCATGGAGAAATCTACCTGAATCGTACCACATTGCCACACTCGACCGATGCAGTCTTTCAGGGAAAACTCTATTTTAGGTCCGTAGAAAGCGCCTTCACCCGGCAGCTCTTCCCATGGAAGCTCTTTGGCATCCAATGCTTCTGCCAATGCCTTTTCGGCTTTATCCCAGATTTCATCGGAGCCTACACGTTTCTCCGGGCGGGTTGAGAGCTTATAAATCAGGTTGTTACGATCAAACCCAAAATCATCGTACACACTGTGAAGGAAGTCGATGAAATCACAAACTTCAGACTGAATCTGGTCTTCAGTGGCAAATATATGGGCATCATCCTGAACAAAGCCACGGACACGCATCAATCCATGAAGAGATCCGGAAGGCTCATTCCGGTGACAGGAGCCAAATTCAGCCAGTCTCAGTGGCAGATCACGGTAACTCTTCAGTCCCTGGTTAAAGACCTGTACGTGACAAGGACAGTTCATCGGCTTAATAGCCATGTCCTTGTTTTCAGAACTGGTGGTAAACATACCGTCAGCGTATTTGTCCCAGTGACCGGACTTTTCCCACAGACTGCGATCGACCAGCTGAGGTGTTTTGATCTCTTCATAACCGGCCAGGCGCTGCTTGTTACGCATGTACTGTTCCAGTTCCTGATAGATCGCCCAGCCATTAGGGTGCCAGAACACCATGCCTGGTGCTTCTTCCTGCATATGGAACAGGTCAAGCTTCTTGGCCAGTTTACGGTGATCCCGCTTCTCAGCCTCTTCCAGACGGTGCAGGTAGGCTTTAAGGGCTTTCTTATCTTCCCAGGCGGTACCATAGACACGGGTCAGCATTTCATTATTGGAATCACCACGCCAGTATGCACCCGCAACCCGCATTAACTTGAATGCTTTCAGCTTGCCAGTAGACGGGACGTGCGGGCCACGGCAGAGGTCCATCCATTCACCCTGACGGTACACAGAAATGGCTTCACTGGACGGCAGATCGTTGATGATCTCAACTTTATACTCTTCACCCATTGCCTTGAAAGCACTGATGGCTTCGTCCCGGCTCATCACGACCCGCTCAATGGCAAGGTCCTGCTTTGCCAGCTCTTCCATACGTTTTTCAATTTTGGACAGGTCGTCCATATTGAAAGCCCGCTCATAGGAAAAGTCATAATAGAAGCCATTATCAATCACTGGGCCAATGGTCACCTGGGCACCAGGAAACAGATCCTGCACCGCCATGGCCAGAAGATGAGCTGTGGAGTGACGAATAACATCCACGCCCTCTTCATCACGGGTGGTAATAATGGCAAGATCCGAGTCTTCGCTGATTTTGGCACTGGCATCCACCAGTTGACCATTAACTCGACCGGCAAGTGTTGCTTTCGCAAGCCCTGGACCAATGTCCTGGGCGACTTCCATTACGGATACGGCATCAGCAAACTCACGTTTGCTGCCATCGGGAAGCGTAATAACAGGCATGAAGGAGTCCTTACATTGTATTCACATTTTCAGTGGCAACCCGTACCGGAGGCTGCTTGTTCTTTGGTTCATACCAACCCATACGCAGGGCTGAGAACCGGTAACCAGTGGCAATCCATACCAGGGATTGCATGAATTTTCTCAGCGTTCATTCAGGAACTATTGTTTCGTAAAACAGAGGGAGAAAATTGCAGGTTTAACCTCTTATAATCATAGTGATCGATCAATAATGTCAACCACAAAATCCTGTTGTTTCTATGCTCTCTGATATTGCTATCAATAATCAGGCACTGTTATCCCAATAATGTTTGTGAGAAGCAAACCACTCTTTCTTGACTCTTACTAACTCAATATCGTAAAGGTTCAGGCTCGCATCTGTCTGAACCTCACCCACTACCATCCCAGGTTGAAAGATGAACACTACCTGATGCTCAATTTCTGCCTTTATCCTCAAACTCAGAACTTCAGCATATACCATTAAATCACACTTCAAATCTGTATAATCGAAGTTTTCAAACGCGCTTGACCATACGGAAGAAAAAGCTTCAATATCATCCAAGCTGAATAATTGTCTACTGTGGTACCTATTAAGCCATCGATTAGCATCAAACCATTCGGGAACTTTCTTGCCTGAGCGGAGAATACCTTTCTCAAGATAATTCTTAACGTATTTATTGAACCTTGACTCAAGCTCATAGGGCTTTACCCCAGTCTCCACAAGAGCTTTTTCTTTAATATTCAGTTGAGTCTGCTTCTTCCGCTGCCTTTGTCTTGCTTTTTTACTCTTTCCTGCTCCAGTGCCATTTTTTCTTGATGAGAATATTTCTTCTACTTTCAGGCTTCCGCTTATTCCTTTTTCCTGAAAAGATTCACAAGAAGCCTTCACAAGAGAATCAGGCAACGCATGACCTAATACTATTGGCAAGTCCGGTTTATCAACATCACTATGTTGAGGGTCACAGGCACCATCTTCAATATTTATTTGCACAGCAAACGCTGGCTGCCTTTCTACATTTCTAACAACTGAGGCAGGAATATTCATCGCTATATTTGCTGGATAAAAGACTGCGGACTCGTTACCACTGCGTATTATAACAGGCTGCATTAAAACTTCAGCTAATAAAACGGCCGGATGCTCACCCGTATTTCTGCTTGGAAGCCAGAAATGAAAATCAGCTTGAATATTCTTAAGGTCATTCATTTTTTCTGTAAAATCTTTCAGCTCTTCAGAGCTGCATGCTTTTACAATCTGCTGCCTAATTAAATCAGGAATTAGATTCAATGTTATTTCATTAATGCCCTGAGAAACTTTAGCTTCCCCCTGTTGCAAGTTGCCAATAGCTACGTCAGTTTTTTCTTTTTCAAAGACACCTGCTGCATTCCCAGAATCCATGACCTCTTCATTCTCATCCCCAGAACCCTTGGATAAGTCCGTCACTAATTGAGGCATAGCCATTTTTGAAATAGCATTGTGGCCTTCACTACTTTCCTCTACGCCTCCATATTTAACGTCAGGTGAAGCGGCATCAGCAGTGAAACCGAGACCTGGAAAATCAGGAACAGGCAACTCTGAAGCTATTTTCACGGAATATAGCGGTTCTCTATGATCCATTGACTCTAGTGTGGAGTCTATATTTGTAGAAGGCGTACTTGCATCAAGTTCCCCTCCCAACAATTGAGAATAATCTACCTCATTAACCAAAATCTGTTGGGCTCGATGGTAAATTTCCCAGAAACGTAGTGCTCTTAAAGATGAGCAGGCTTTTTCAATTTCACCACTATTGATCTTGAGTAAATTAGAGGCTTCGTTCAGAGCACTAGCCCTGCTCGGATCCTTTGACGCCGTGCGACCTTGTTTTCTCAGGAGCATTCCTCTGAGCTTATAGAGTTTACCCAGATCTTTACAATCCTCAGCAACCTTTTCTCCTCTTGTTGTCAGCTCAGCAAGCTGATCGTGTAGTTCAACCATCTTATCTGCGATGTCATGTAATAGTTCCCCCTCACATGAGCACTGATTATTAAACTGACTGGCGACTAAGAGCAGATGTTTCAAGTCCTGATTCACTGGTTCTGACTCACGTGCATAGACTTGCATTGCTTCTCGAAACAGAAAATCAAGCCCAAGTTTTTCGGGCAACTTATCCTGAACAATAATCTTTTTAAAACTCTCTACCGTGGGCAAGTAACTCTCACAGAGTTTAATAGCTTTAAAAATTTTATCTCGAAGCATATCTGCCAGCGCATACTGAGCTAATGCAATATCTATTTGGCTACCATGTGCCAACAATGTTTCCAGCCGTCTTTCTACATCATGAAATGGCACCTTAGCCAGATAAAGGTTAATAGCTGCACATATATCCGGATGAAGTGAAAACTCTTCTTTTTTCTCATTCACTCCTTTTCCAGGAACATTGTCTACTACCGCTTTCACGCCTGTTTCTTTGATAGGAGATCGACTCTTTCTAATAGTTTTCCTCTGATACTTAAGCCTTGATTCTATTTCTTTTTTTTTCTCAAGCTCCTCGCCATGAATCAAGTCAATAATAGCGTCGTTGCGCTTTTTTTCTTCGATTTCCAAGTTTTCTCTGATATCTTTGACCGCTAGCCCCATACAGCGAATCAGACTAACGGCATCATAATGCATATTATCTGGTAATATTTTCCCACCAAATTTATCAAGAGTATTTGCTTCATCACAAATCCTCTGAGTTATTCTAATAAGTCCATCAAACGTTGAAACTCTCAATATATCTTTTGACAGGTTATCAGTATTTTGACGAAATAAAATATCACTCAAGTACGTAAGATTAAGAACTAATAAAAATATATCACCTTTATCAATAGCACCAATCGGAAGTATATCCACCATCCTCTCAGCACATAAACATGCTTTATTTAGCTCCTCTACAAGACAATAACCAATGATCGTATAGAGTAATCTTCGGGAGTTTACCCTTGAAAAGGGAGCATCACTGAACCCCTGAAGCTTAAGGCTATCGAGCCACTGAATTAAAACCTTATCATTTGAAGATAACATCGCCTCAAAATCAACACTACAGGCGTTTAAATATGTGAATTTAAGTAGGTCGCAGACCTCTTTCATAATAAAAGTGCCACTATCAACGGCTGCATCATAGATAGACTGAAGCTGAGCAGAATCATTTTTCACCAGCTGCTCTGAGGCATAAATAAACTGATAGTAAGTTTTTAAAAGCTCCAAATTATCTATTATCCAATTAGCATAACAATAAGGGACAAAATCCGGTCTCATAAGTTTAGGGTCTGCATGCATGATTTCAGAGAAAGCGAAGTTTGCATTCATTCGTTTGCGCATAAAGCTAATCAAGGCTACGGATAGCCTCATGCCATGCCAATAGCTTTTTTCTAAGGCTTCTTTGCCTCCAATCTCTTTTACTACCCCAACTTCCTGACCAAAAGCTTCTTCCAGCTGCAATTTCTTAAAAGTGGCCTGCAATTTTGTATCAGAAGCACTACGAGCACGGATTGAGGGAAAGCTTTCAATTAGCCTCCTCTCATACTCTCTGATTAAACCGTGAAGTTTTTTAAAGCATGTCAAGGCTTCTGATGGATCAACTCGATAGGCAAGGCCAACACATGATACAGATGCACGTTCAAACAGTGGGGTATATTCCTTTGTAAGACTTATGATTTCCTCGTATAGATCCCCAAATGCATCAGCATTTCTGTACATTGCCTCTTCATCCTGCAGCCTTTTACTACCGGGAGCCAATACCTCAGGCTTAACGCGCAATCGGACCTGCCTATCACTGGCAGCCACTCCCAATGGTGCAGCAAGGAGAAATTCTCCAGGATCAGGACTTAAGTTTTCAGTAAGCGCATCTACGGATGGTGTAGAAATGGAAACAGATCTATGCCCTGCCGCATATTTAAACTTTCTTTTGTCAGAGGTTGGTTCAGCTCGATACTGAGTAGTCGTATCAGATGATGAAACTTTGTATTGAGAAACTGGCAATTTCCCAGATAAACCTTCCATTTATTATTCCTTTACAACCTGCAAAATCCCATGAGAGCAAAGTTGTTCTACAACCCCATTATTTTATTAATAATGACACCCTATATTCATCTGCATTAGATTTTGCTTATCACCAAATTGTTCCCCAATAATTTAAAAATAATTTTTCTTACAAAAAAAGCCCCGTCGAAACACCATATAGTTTCTTATATCTTTCTAATAATAAAGATAAAATCACTCATGACCATTACTAAAAATTACAGCACAGAGCTGAATTGAAAGGCTCTGAATACTGGATATATCAGCATTTCTAAAATTGTTCTCTGGCCTGTAAGAATATCGACAATTCCCATCATACCGGGTATCGGCACTGATCGTATCAACATGCCCTTGTATACTTCCAAAGGTCGCAAATTCATAAGCGGTCAGTTTTACCAGCGCTATCTGACCTGATTGCAGGAAGGCGATATCCGCAGGCTGAAAACGGGCTTCAAAGATCAGGGGATCTTCTGCCGGTACAATTTCAAGTAACGTGCTTGTAGTGGTCAAGAAAAAACGGACACCTTATTAAGCGGCGTTTTTCACATTCCAATTTTCAAAATCAACTGGGCTGCTATAACCCAGATACGAATGAAGTCGATGGTTGTTGTAGAACATAATGTAATCGACAACATCTTGTACGGACTGTGTCGTTGGTTTGGGTGCGTATTTCGTGTATCGGGCTGTTAGCGATGTTGGCTGGTGTCTTCTTAGCCATTTGGGGGGCGTAGTTGTCAGAGATGCGACGAATCAGCGCCAATATCTGCTTTCTGCTATCCAGTAGGGCAATTATGGCTTTTCCGGCATCGGTGATATTGGTAAGAAATTCGGACAGGTAGTCGTGTTGTGCCGTAATGATCTGCAAGCTGGTGGCCAGCTGTGAACGAATTGATGCGTTATCGGTGGTTATATACTGTTTTTCTACCGTTGTAATGACGGTTTTGCACAGTGTCAATGCCTGAATCAGTTGGGTTTGATGCTCTGACAGTGCGGTTTTAGGGCGGGTGATATTTTGGCTGATATTGCATATTTGATACTTTTTCAGCCGGATATAAACAACCTTACCATCGTTCATGATGCTTTGTTGTTGCCTCAGATCCTCCGCCATTATGGTTTGCTGTTGGGAAGCCTGTTTCAGTAATACGCGGCTTTCGGACATGCCATGGCCTATTTTACTGAAAAAATCTTTAATCAGCACCTGAGTGTAGACCATATTGACCTGCAGCCTCAGCAGCGAGTCATTGATGGTCATGCTATGTAATGTGGTCAGAACAGTGATGGCCTGAGCCGTCTGGTTGCCGCTGAACAGAGCACAGGCTTTGGCCAGTGATTTTATGGTTTGCTCATCCGGATCGGGCATCTGTCGTTGGCGCTGAGCCGGGGGTGTCTGTGTGTGATAGCGTGCCTCCGATGGCTCATGGGGATGGTCAGCAGCTTGTTTTTCTGTAATGGGCTGGTCAGTGGTTGTTAGGACATTATCAGAGGATAGGGACACTGTTTCAGATTCGGGGGTGCTATGTTCTACGGCTTGGCGGGGCCTGAGTTGTAGGGCATCGTGCTGACGATTCATAATCTGTTCTATTTTTTGGCGCTCTGCGGATCGCCTGTTTTCTTCTTCTTTTACCAGAATATGCCAGTAATGGTCTGCCTCGCTATTAGCCTCTGCCAATGCGTGTTCTGCCAGCAGTTCTAATCGTTTATGCTGTGGCATCCATATGTGCTGATAAAAGTCGATCACTGCGGTGGTTGGAAATTCCTGTATGGCCTCTCTCACGCGTTGATACAAGCTGAGCTGGTCTTCGATATCGCCATTTTTTTCTTTGGCGGTCAGGTACTGAATTTTCAGCAGAATGGTTTCAATGACCGGTAGAAATGTGGTTTGGTATTGGTCATTACTGAACTTAAAGGCGATGACCAACTCAAGCAGCGCCACGTTAATCGGTGTTCATCGTGGCTGTGGCGTAACCACCCTTGTATCAGGGCGGCGATAAAATTCGGATTAGGCCTTTTCAGTGACTCGGGCACCAGCTGCTGACAGCTAAAGAAAATTCGGAGCAGATAATGCACCCGCGCCTCTGAGCACTGCGATGAATACGGTCATAGCGCGCTGGATCCAGCAATGCAATGAGCTGTGTGATGCATTGGGGTACGTTGTACTTGCTGCCTTCTTTATGGCAAGCGGTGTCGATCAGTTGTCGGGTCAGCAGCGTATCATGAAAGCGCACGAGCTTGTCGATCAGCTCTGTGGTGAAGGTGATTTCGGTCCTGATGTGGGATAAGACATAAAAAATCGTTCACGTGGCTGTGGCGTAACCACCCTTGTATCAGGGCGGCGATAAAATTCGGATTAGGCCTTTTCAGTGACTCGGGCACCAGCTGCTGACAGCTAAAGAAAATTCGGAGCAGATAATGCACCCGCGCCTCTGAGCACTGCTCATAGCGCGCTGGATCCAGCAATGCAATGAGCTGTGTGATGCATTGGGGTACGTTGTATTCATGGACCATTAAGCATCAATGACGATTTTTTTTGCCCGAGTACGTTTTTTGCCCGAGTACGTCTTTTAGAAACGCGTTATTCTCCCTGACTTTGGTCAGTTTTTCATCTGCCTGACTGAGTAATATGGCCACATCCTGAGTGGTCAGCTCGTGAATGCGATCCAGCAGTGGCAGTGCCCGAGCGTAGATGTCGCTCGGATTGCGCGGGATGGCAGGGTCGGCATCATCACGTAAAGACTGCATAGCTGCACTTAACAGGCCCACTTTGTTCGCCAGTCGTCGTATGGCACTCTGTTCTTGCTTTATGCGCTGTTTTGCAGACAGGTTTTTTTTGACAATGGTGTATTGTCTGACCAGCTCCGGATCGTACTTGTTGGCATTCACAGTCATCAGCTGGGCGAGCACTGTCGGGTCGGCACTGCAGTGTTTTAATGGCCACCGGCTTGCGTTGTTGAGGGGTGTAAGGGGAATGCAGAACGGGTCGGTCCGGCGGGATTGTATTGGTGAGAAAGCTGAGGTCGCAGGCCTGAGTGAACTCAAAATCCTCATAGGCGGCTGGTAGTGAGCACCCCTGCGTTGCTTTTATTTTGGCGCAAGCAAAGGCAAACCACAGGCGAGGTATGGGGCCGGCATCCGCCCACTGCCCTTTGATGCTGTAGAGCATACTGTCCAGATTTGTGCGCTCAATCGACTGCCGGATCAGCGCCATATAGGGCCACCATCGATTCAGATAAGGGTGTTGCAGCTTCGCTTCCGAGGTGATCTGACGGGGCAGGCGGGTGGCGCAGTACACGGCGCTCAGGCCTGCAGCGGCATCATGGTGATTGAGGGGTAATTGTTTTTGGATGGCGGCGTGATAAGCAATGGCGGCATGAAGGAAGCGGGCGAGTGCATCTTCAGTATGACCTCTATGCAACAGAATATGGCCGTGATACGTGCAGTGTCTCAGGGCCTGTAAAATATCATCGTCGTTGACTTCTGCTAAGTCATCCACTGCCCCGATGAGTTGGGCGGGGGTCAGTGCATGATACAGAGCTCCGTTCATTGGAAGCGCGCGCCAGAGCGCGTTGGAACTGTCTGTCAGCGGTTGTGTAGTCTGGAGCAGTTTCTGCACGTTTGTTGCGGCGGATATGGCCTGATGGCATAACTCCGGATTTGGAAAATCAGAGGGCAAGATAAAGTGAAACTGATGATAGGTTTCAGGGGTCTGTCCCAGCGGTTGCATGGCGAGATGGAGCGCTTCTGCTGAACCTGCTCTGGCCGCCAATATCATCAGAAGCGTCATCGCTTGTGGGTGGCCTGAGTGATGCAGTGTTTGTAAACGGGTCAGTACCTCTGCCATCCATAACGATGGCGGTATGTTGTTATCCTGAGTCAGTTTATCCAGTATGGTTTCAAAGGCCAGTAGCAAGTTGGACTCTGTGTGCCCTAATTGTTGGCAGAGCCTTAACGAGCGTTGAATGGGTTCTGAGAACTGTTCTCTCAGTATGACTGTTTTCTGATCTGAACGCGGTTGCTGGTTGGGGAGCATGGCCTGAAGCAGTGTCAGTACCTCGTTGAACAGCGATGTGCCTAGTTTGCTCATTCGCTCATTGGTGAGTAGATCTGCCGACTGGAGGATGATGCGTGCAGTCACGTCGTGTTTTTTAATCAGCTGACGCGCCTGGGTGGTGAGGGTGTGGTCGTCAGTGTCGTTCGTCTTTATGACTGTGGGCGGAGGCTCTGATGCAGCGTTTTGAGGAGGCAGGTTGTCGGCGGGTACAGCATCCGCCGGAGGTGTATTTTTTTCTTGACACGGACTGACACGCCCTGCAGATGGTTCAATGATGAGAGGCTGAGTGTTATGTGTTGGTGGAGTAGCCTCTGCCAGGGGGGGGGGATGAGGCATCGTCCACTGTCTGAAACAGGCCCTGTTGCAGTAATAGCTGCTCTGCCCTGACATAGGGGGTCAGGTGATTTTTCAGCCTTTGGGTAGGGTGTGCAGCGTAGTAGTGATCGCCTCCGGAATACGCCATAAATAGCAGGTTCTGAAGTTGTGCTTCATTGGCATTATGATCTGGAAATAGCCCTGCTTTGCCTTTCATCATCGTTAACAGGTTAGGATAAAGCTCATTGACCTGAGCGATGGTGTATCTGTTTTTTTCGATGTGTTGATGACGTTGATTGACCCGTAACACCACAATGGTGGCACCTGTGACCATGGCTAATATAGGCAGCAGTGAGCTCCATCCATAGTGAGCGGTGTCATTCGGATTGGACGCTGACTGGCTGATAATATTACGATTAAGCACATCGCTAATGGTTTGTCCGGCTTCAGGAAGAACCAGTGACTGCAATTCAAGTGTAAGTTGACGGTCTTGTTGGCTCCAGTAACGTGCAGTCTCAATCCAGTAGTGCAGTACATCCCGGATCATCTGTTGGGTGATGTGGCTTTCGGGTGCTGCAAGGTGGATGCAAGCTGAATTATAGCTCTTAATAAATTGAGTTTTAGCGGCTTGATTCTGGTTTAGAGTACTGGCTATCGCCTGGTAAAAGCAGTTGCCGTCCGGTGCTGTTTTTTCCAGATCAAAGTCATGTTTAAGCATGATTGTCAGGTCATCGTATGAGAAGGCGGTGGGTGGCAGCGACCGTCGGTCTAACAGGGCGTTGGCGAATGCCCGCTTCACCTCTGAGGCGGACTCTTTCAGTCGGTAAGGTTGGGCAAAAAAAGAGTGATAGAGCTGTTCAGCCGAGTAATGCTCACGAAGCTTGCTGGTTGTTGTGCTGAACAAGGTTTTTAGCTCAACAAGCTCAGGGGGTTGCAGAAAAGGCCTGTACAACGTGTTGAAGTGCCGTTTAATTTTTGCGAGCCCTGTCGCATTGTACAGCAGCCACTGTGTGATTTTATCATCGCCTTTTTGTTGGCCAATGCCGTGGCTGATGGTGCTTAGTGCTGCACGGTCCAGTATGATGTAGCCATGGTGGGACAGCACCGGTAAGGTGCCGTAGCGTTGATGCCCAATGAACACCGGTATTTTGTTGACCTGCTGAGGCTGGGTAAAGTCGAGTCCGGTCATCCATGATTGCTTTACCGTGCATTCGATTTTAATCCAGGGGCCCCCTTTCAGAAACAGTGTCAGCTGGCCTGCCGGCGGTGCGGAAGTCAATGGGTTGGGTGAGGTGTTGACGTAACGAATGTTCGGAACACAGTCTGTAACCGGAAAGGACGGATCGTATACGGAGCGTTGCAGACGTACGTTTAAAGCATTCAGAAATGCGTTCGCTGTGGTGGCATCTGTGACCAGAAGATCAAGGTCATTGACGTCTTCATTTACCCGCCCTTCCAGCAGGTCGGTGACAGCAGAACCAAAAATAGTCAGGTGATTGGGGTGCAGCCCACTGTATGTGACGATCTCAGTCAGAATTTTATGGAAAAAGCGTGCGTTTAATGGCATTAGTGTCTGACTCTGGGGCGGCTGGGAGGGGCTCGGTGGGTGTGAGCCCTGTCGCTGACGTAGGGAAAGTGGATAAACTGGGCACTTGTGTGCTGGTTGTTACGGTGAATTGCGGTAATGGTTTGTTCTCTTTTAGCACGGCGCTATGGGAAATATAGGGTTTTTTGGGTATTTTTTTGTTCTGATTCAACAGGGGCATAAGCATCAGTAGTTGCCGCATGCAAAGAGGGAGTGTGTTGCAATGGCGGAGAAGTGTTCACTATAAACTTCCTATTTGTACGTTAAGAGGTTGCTTAGGGAAATGTGCCGTATTTTTTTTGAGGACTTATAAAACGCTAAATAGAGTAAGTATTCTGTGCCTTTGTTCAAGAGACAGGTGGAGAGGGTTATGATTCAAAAAATATTTGTCATTTAAATACCGCATAAAAAATATTTTTTCGGTGCCGTTCATTAATAAGTCAGTATTTGTTCGTTTTAATAAATTGAGAATGGATTCTGCGTGATTGATGTATGAATTGATATTGCCCAGATCAGGCAGCTGTGATGTGACATCAGTGTATATTTTTGCGGTTAAAGCGCATGCGATGAGATGTAACAGAGCCAAGGGTTGGTCATCCGTATTATGGATGACAGTGCTTATTGTTTCAGGCGCCGGGTGGTTTTTAAACAGAATTTCAAGTGCATCGCTGTTTAATGTTTGATAACAGATGTTGACCGGATACAGAGTTTCATCCGGTTGTGGAGCACTGGGGTCAGCACCGGACTGCAATAACAGCGGAATGAGTTCGTGTTTTTTGTGGAATATGATGATGGACAGTGGTGTTGTGACAATGATCTCTGATTTATCATCGGACAGTTTCAATGGGAAATCCGAGATTTGATTGATATTAGCACCGTTGTTGAAAAGCAATTGCAGTGTGTTTTTAAAATGACCTCTTATTACTTGGGTGTTTATCCGAAAGGTTAAAATATACAGGGTAAGCGCCAATATAACCAGCGTTATAGCCAATCCCAACAGATCTGCTTATTCTTGAGCCGCCTTCACTGCCCAGGGCAGAAGCTGTTCCAGTTTCTCAATCGTGTCAGCGTAAGGCAGTTCTTTTAAAATGTGGCTCAGGTATTGGAAAGGCTCCAGCCCATTGCCTTTTGCGCTTTCAATCAGGCTGTAATAGATGGCACTGCTTTGGCACCCTTGGGTGTGTCTGCAAAGAGCCAGTTCTTGCGACCAAGAGTGAAGGGGCGGATAGCATTTTCCGCCACTGCATTACTGATATTGATATCCCCATCTTCACAGTACACGACCAGTTTCGGCCATTGGTTCAGGGCATAGCTCATTGCTTTATGGGTCAGGCTGTCAGGTACCAGCCGGGTGATGTTTTTCTGTAACCACTGGTGCAGGTCATCCAGCAGGGGCTTGCTCT
>CBDHDM010000141.1:0-47786 GCA_965261315.1 Endozoicomonas sp.
CCAACTTATGCTTTCTCTTATGCGCATATAACCCTGGAACCGAGGTAGCCTTGTAATCGCAAACAGTACATTTATATTTTTTTATTTTCTCATGTATCGCTTCAACGTGGTTCTTCAGATGGTTTGACTGCTTAAAGCTATCAGTATATTGCTTACAATCATAAGGTCTTTCATCCGTATGGACTCTGGTATGAACGTCTAACCCCTTTTTCCTGGGGAATACCTTCTCGCAAACAGTACATTGATGACCTCTAAAGACCCCCTTGGTATCCTCAGAACAAATTATACACTGCCGCTGACACCTAACCTTATGCACCCTGGATCTTTTGTGAAGACGTTCGTAATTATGTTGCTCTTCACCTTGCTTTCTTCTTCCCTCTAAAATATTCCTAACCGTTTCATTACTGTGATTCTTTATAGCACTTGATGGAGCTGGTGTATCATCGCAGGAAGCAGCAGGCTTGGCATCAATATTCACACCAAAATCATCCCTCTTTTCCATCTCTACGAAGTAATGAGCCCCATCACCTTCGTCGTCACAAACCCTTTCCCTTTCAACCGGATTAGATTCAAGCATTCTCTGGTGAAGTGACTCTGCAAAAAGCATTTCATCATAAGACATACCAGCTATGGGGGGTACCGCAGGAATAGCAAATGCAGGAATGTACTGGCCAGATGGGTCAAGATAGCCGCAGACACGCTCTGGCAAGGTGACAGACTGAATATCTATAGTCTTATCACGATAATCATGGCCCTTTACAAATGCAGTCCCTTCAGCCAGCCTCACGGATAAATCGCATTTTGCTGGCCCAACATGCTCGCCTTTTCCCGCAGCAACCAACTCTGCAACGCCAGCTAACAAGAACAAAGGCGACTGATGAACACTGGAAAAAGAATTATTAATCATCTACGGAATTAAAAACTAAATGGCCAAAATATCAAGTTTTCAGCAGTAAAAAGAGAATTAAATTGATGCTATACCAGCTTATGACTAAGAAATGAGAGAAAGATTTTGCTACGGGGGATCCGAAATATAGGAAAAGCTGATTATGGTTTCATGAAAAAAATGCCTTCTAACATTTTCCAGAATACAATAAAAGCCGTGAGAATAATTCTCACAGCTTTTATTTGGTGCCGAAGACGAGACTCGAACTCGTACGCCCATACAGGCACTGCCCCCTCAAGACCGTTTAGCACTCTTGTTTTTCAATGAGTTACGGAGAATCTTTTTCGGAAAACGGGGGGCTGCGTACTGTATTTTAGATATTTTAAATATCCTTTTTATGAAAATAATCTATTTAAGACCAGCCACCTCTAATCAGCTCTCGCCACTGCAAAACAGTAATCGAAGACCATCATCCACCTTAACCACTACCCCTAACGCACCCGCCTCCAAAGGATGAGGATAACCATCAACCTCAATCCCCCTAAACACCCTAAACACCTGAGATTCCATAAAATAGTTATTCAATACCTTCTGCCTCAAAACATACTGACTGACAACCATTGGCAGATAATCATGCAGAGCGGGTGTTGTCTGGATCTTATCCAGGGTAGTCTTATGGGAACTGTTGAGCGCACCGGCCCATAAAAAACACTGCCATTGATGCCAGCCAATATAATAGAAGAAAGAAACGCTACTGAGGCAGTAACTCCCGGCAGTCGTCCAGATACCGGATCAGCCTGGCCGCACGCCAGTTGGCATTAACGATGGTATGGCTCGCCAGACGCAATGGATCTCGGTCATCGTGATGACGGTTCAGCTTGTCCTGAAGCCTGGCCAACTCCTCCTCAGCCACCATTACCCGAACCACAACCGACGGGATCGCTGCATACTTCACCTGACCCTTTGAGTTTTTGGGCACCTGTGTCCAATCAATGAGATTCATTTATCCCCCCCTTCCCCATACCACCGGCGCCAGCTACGGGTGCCATAAACAATCACTACCGCGATAGGCAAACATGAAGGCACCAGGACCAGCTTTAATAATGCCGTATCCTGCATCAGCGCAAAAAACTGGGCATCATGCCAGAAAGCGCCCTCCAGAAGCACCCCGCCAAACGGCATAAAGACCAAATGAGCCAGCGCGGTAGAAACGAGCGATCGTACCATAAACCACTTCCAGCTGGAGCCATTGGCTTTATGAAACAGACTGATGCGACGCAGATTATGGAATCCCCAAATACTGAGACTGTCGGCAACCCAGATGGTCACGGCCAGCACCGCATAATTTTTGGGCAGCTCTTGATAAGTAGCATGGTAAAGGGGGTTCAATGCTGCCAGATCATGTCCGTGCCCGCTACTCCCACGATTGATGACCACCGATGGTGACAGAGCGTGCAACTGAAGCCAGTACAACCCGGCAATCACCAGTAAAATCAGCACGGTAGAGTTGCGCACCTGCTTCGCCTTACGCTGGCCGTACAGCTCACAAATCGCATTAAGGAATTGTCCTGAAATAATTCCTACATTTCGCCTATAGTAAAGAGCCATAAATATCTTCCTTGAGATTCTTTCCTGTGCGAGCGGTTATGGGTAATTATTCAGAAGTAGTTGAAGCTCAGATGATGGATTTTTTCTGTTCACTCAATGAGCGAGATCGGAGAAGGTACGCTGCTATTGAAGCAGTGAAGTTGGGTCATGGAGGTATCCAGTACATATCTCAATTATTGGGCTGCCATCGGGAGACTGTCGTTCATGGAATAACTGAACTTAATTCTGAAGAACAGCTCACTACGAATCGGATTCGTAAGAGGGGGGGGGGAAGAAGAAGACTAACGGTGGTATGTCCAAATTTGGTTGATAACGTGCTCCGCATTCTACACGACCATCGCGATGCTCAATTTAAGAATATAAACAGATTGATACAGGAGTATTTGGATGCAGGCAAACCAGTACTTAGCATGGACACCAAAAAGAAGGAGATGTTGGGCAATTTCTATCGCGCAGGAGTAACGGATGCTATTGAGCCAACGATTGTCAACGATCACGATTTTCCCAGCCAGGGTAATGGCAAGGTTATACCTCATGGGATATACGACTTAGGTAAAAACAAGGCACTGGTTCATTTAAATACCAGTAAAGATACATCTGAATTTTCATGCGAGTGTCTGGCTCTCTGGTGGCTTGATCATGGACAGCAAGACTATGCAGGTGAAGATGAGGTATTGGTTGTGTGTGATGGTGGCGGTAGTAATAGTTCATCGTCCTACCTGTTTAAAGAAGATTTGGAAGCACTCTCCAACCGGTTGGGGTTAAAGATTCGTATTGCACACTATCCCCCTTATTGCTCAAAGTTCAATCCAATTGAGCACCGGGTATTCCCTCATGTGACAAGAGCCTGTAGTGGTGTACCTCTGGAAAGTATTGAGACTGCGAAGCACTATATTGAGAAAACTGAAACGACGACGGGGCTGAAAGTAGTCGTGAAAATAATCGATAAGGTCTTTGAAAAAGGCCGTAAATATGCCGCCGATTTTAAAGAAAAGATGAGCATTAAATTTGACACGTTTCTGCCAAAATGGAATTACACTGCCGTACCAGACGAAAAATGAAATGTCGGTTTTATTTCGGGACAATTCCTTAGGGGGCATACTTTGACGCAAACCAAGAGAATTACCGTTCATGTGAGCATCCTATTTTGGCTAGATGTGTTCTCCCAATAAAAAACGATTCAGTAGCGGGAGGGGTCATGGCAATGGATACTGCCTCTCAAGCAAGCGAGCCTGGTGTGGATACAGCTTTGCCAACCGCTGCTGGCTATTGTCGAGAATATTCTGAACCGGCTGACTCAACCATCCGTGATAATACCTGCCAAGAATGCTGGCATTTTCGATCACTTGCTGCTCCCAGGTGCCAAGCTGGTCAGCTCTTACCAATGCCTGCTCAAATACCGAGTCAATCAGTGACCGCTGTGAGCGAGCCTGCGCATAACTGCTCCAGCTGTATGGCCAGCCGGGTCTCTGCAGGATGGCCTGTTGCCAGGCAGCCAGCTCCATCGGTTCGCCGGAATTGTTAACAGCCCAACCGTTATGTACTCCCCAGTTCAGTACCTGAGCACGCATCATCTGTAGTTCGGGAGAACCGGGCATATTGTTCAGGGCATTGTCGGCACCGGCCAGCGTGAGTAGCCACTCTTCCTCATCAACAGTAAAGCCAGCATCTGTTTTTGCTTCTGCTACCCAATGATCCAGAAAGTCCTCTGTCTGGGAACGCCAGACTTCCGACTGCACCAGATTCCATGCCGTATTTAATGCCATTGCCAATACTGCAATGCCGGGCAATACCAACAGCCATCGTTTAAGCATTTTCCATCCTTTTTTTCGCTGCCCGCCTCCCGCTGCCCGCTTCCCGTAAAAGCACTATTCTTATCTTTTTCGGGTAGCGGGAGGCGGGCAGCGGGCGGCGATTAATTAAACAGCGAAAAGGTCAGCAAATCCGGATTGGTCAGCGTCAACTGATCCCGAACCCCTTTCCCATACCATTCATCCAACACCTCCGCCGCTGCCTTAATCGCCGGTGGCCGCCGTTTGGCATGGTGAGCATCGGAAGCCACAAACTGCACCAGCTCATGATCCAGCAACCAGCGGGCAGCAGTCTGTGCCTTTTCACCAAAAGAACCGGGAATGCTACCGGCAGTCACCTGCAGCAATGCGCCCCGTTCTATCAGCGGGAAGATCCGCTCCGGGTAAGCCATCAGCTCTTTATTCCGTTCCGGGTGTGCAATCACTGCCCGTACTTGCTGACGAGCCAACCACTCCAGCATATGCTCAATGCCCATAGGGATATTCTGGTGCGGCATCTCCAGTAACAGGCAGTCGTAGCCATCCCACTCGCCAATCATCGGAATGCGTTCATTACGCAACTGAATCATCAGCTCATCGCTGAAGCGCACCTCAGCGCCCATGGCCAGTTGAATACCAATGCCTACGTCACGCACATGGTTAACCAGTTCATCAAAAGCAGGCGCAATGGTGGTGATATCGTTATCGTAACGACCGGGATGCATATGGGGCGTACAGACCATCCGCTGAATATCATTGGCTTCGGCTAGTCGCAGCAGTTCCAGTGACTGCTCCAGGGTTTCTGGGCCATCATCAATGGCGGGGATTATATGGTTATGAATATCAATCAAAATGACGCCTTGAAACACACTACATTGTAGTTACACTGTAGGGATGAGTACCTTAACATTCGAATGGCACCCGGAGAAGTCTCGGAAGAACCTCAAGAAGCATGGTATCAGCTTCGAGGAAGCCAAATCGGTTTTCTTCGACGAAAATGCCTTATTGATCAATGATCCCGACCATTCAGAAGAGGAAGATCGGTTCATTCTATTAGGTATGAGTGCCAGTCTGAAACTGTTGGTGGTATGCCACTGCTACCGGAGTGAGCCGGAAACCATCCGAATCATTTCAGCAAGGCGTGCCAACAGAAAAGAAACGTCAGCCTATAAAGGACGATAACACCATGAGAGATGACTATGACTTCAGTAACGGTGTAAAGAATCCTTATGCCAAGAAGTTGAAAAAGCAAATTACCATCCGTGTCGATGAAGATGCCATCAACTACTTCAAAGCCTTATCTGAAGAGTTGGGCATGCCTTATCAGAGTCTGATCAACCTCTACCTCAAAGACTGTGCCGATCAACAGCGTAAACTGAATTTGTCCTGGAAAGAGCAATCACCGGATTAACCCAAAGAAACGCCGTACCAACGCTATTAACAGCCAGGCCGGCAGAAACAGTAAAACCACCGCCAGTGTAATAGCCAGCGGTAAGGGCATATGAAAATAATGGAACACGAAAGCCACCGTACTGATGGCCTCCACAACATCAAAGCTTAATGGCTGGTTCTGTGCCTTGGACGCAGCATTAATGATCACAACTTCTGCAGCCACCAGCAAGAACAGAACCACAATATGAACCAGTACACGTCTTTTCATGCTGCGATTAATCAGGGATTTTTGCACCGTATTTCAATGCAAACGCCTTGACCTTATCGTAAACGGACAGCAACTCTTCAGCCATTGGCATTGCCCGGTTTAACGTTGCGGCATTGAGTTCGCTGTCTTCCGGATAATCGTGAGCAAAGGCATTTCGCATCTCTCTCAACAGTAACCACTGATCAGCACTGTCGACAGCTCCAATTTTTTCCAGCCGGTTCAGTTTATCGATAAAAGCCACCAGGGTTCCCTGCTCGCTGACCAGCTCCAATATTTGCGGAAAAAGCTTGGCGCCCATGGCGTCCTGCAATTTGCCGAAGCGTGTAGAGAACTGATCCAGATACGCGACCTCCTGTGGTGACAGCGTATCGAACCCTGGGCCCGTCAGCGGGTAAAGGCTTTCGGTCTCGGCCATTACCCAGCGTAAACGCAGGGCATGCCGGTCACAGATCCAGAGGGTACGCCCTACCACCTGTGAAGGCACGTGGGCTGCTTGAGACGGATTGTTGTTTTTGGTCATTAGTTCGCTCAGGAAAGTGGAATACCAGTGTTCCGGGCTTCAGTATGAATGGGCTCCAGTGGCTGCCCGCGACGGTGCATCACCAGGTCAATCTTCTGGTCACCCAGTTGCCGTTTGATGGCAGACAGCGCCCTTAATTTGGCGTCAACCAGGGCATCGGCTTCTTGAAGATCCGTTTCAAGGTATAAATCGATATCGCCCCCCCGCTGATGATTATCTACACGAGAGCCAAAAAGCCAGATATCCACCGTAGCGCCGAAATATTGCTTCAGGCACTGTGTAATTACCTCCACCTGTATAGCTGTTAGCCGCATTGTGTATCTTCCCGAAAGGTTTAATCCCATATTAGCAAGAACTGACCGTTGATTACGCTGCCCATCTTCTTCTACCCGAAGCTCAGCGTCCATTGTCTGACTTCTCAGAAAGTACTTGCCTTATCGTTTTCGGGAAGCGCCCGATCCCGACAGGGTAGGAAGATACCGCGCCAACAACGCCAACGCCATCATCACCACAAAATACGCCGCATTGGATGGAATCTGCAGATTAAAATCCACCGACGAATGAATCATAATCGCCAGAATTCCCATAAAGGCGGTAAAGCCCATCCCGATCATCAGCCGGTTGCGCCGTACGCGCATGGCTTGTATAGCATGCCAACCAGCCGCCAACACCATCAACGCCAGAATGAGATAAGCCGGTATACCAAACTCCAACGGGAACTGCAGAAAGTCATTATGGGCCAGATCGTAAAAGCCCCGCCAGCTGCCATCGTGATAAGCAGGCAGTGTTGTATAGAACGAACCACCACCGGAACCGGTCAGGACATAATCGCCAATAGCGTCCAGCGTCACCTCTGCCACATTAGGCCGGGTTTCCCGTTCTATGGCGGTCTGCTCAATCCGCTCTACCACCTTGTCCAGGCCAAACCACTGGCTGACAATGGCAGTATCAATCACCAGCAAACTGACAAACAGCACCACCATTCCCCGGCTAAGCTGTTTACGACAGACAACGTACAAAATGCCGGTAATCATCAGGCTGGAGAAAAACGCGGTATTGCCCATACGGGAGCGGGAGAGCACCAGACCGATCACCATAATGGCCAGCCCGGTGCGGAGGATCACCTTATTGCTCATCAGCGTTTTCAGGGTGCGGTGCAGCCACTCCTGCCAATCGCGAGAAGGTCGCTCATTCAGCTGGGCGATCAGCAGACCCATTCCTGCCGCCAGAACAACGCCAGCCCGTAGACCAGCATCATCAACATCCCCATCGCCCACTCGGGCTTGCTGCCTTCGGGTAACGGCAGCCAGAACATCACCGCCAACAACGGCCAGAACAATTTATTGGACATTCGTTATTTCACTAAAATTCTATTCTCTTCCCGCTCCCCGCTCCCCGCAAAAGAAAAGACCAGTGCTTTTACGGGCAGCGGGAGCCGGGTAGCGGGCAGCGATGCCTAATAGGCATTAGGGTTCATAAACCCTTTAAACACCGTACCGATGATGATCTTGATATCCAGCCACAACGACCAGTTATTGATGTACTCCAGGTCACACTCCACCCGGCGTTGCATCTTATCCAGCGTATCGGTCTCACCCCGAAAGCCCCGCACCTGAGCCAGCCCGGTAATCCCCGGCTTCACCTTATGGCGTTTCATATAAGACTCCACCAGGTCCTTGTAATACTCGTTATGAGCCAGTGCGTGGGGCCGTGGCCCAACAATCGACATTCGCCCCTGCAACACATTAATAAACTGGGGCAACTCGTCCAGGCTGGTACGGCGAATAAATGCCCCAACTTTTGTTACCCGGGGGTCACCTTTGGTCGCCTGGGTCACCTTGCCTTCCCCTTCCGCATGCACCTTCATACTGCGGAACTTATACACCTTCACCTGCTTGCCAGATGCCCCGTGTCGGTACTGCTTGAAAAACACCGGCCCTGGTGACGAGAGCTTCACCGCAATGGCAACCCCAACCATCACCGGCGAAATCAGCAGCAGAATCAAACTGCCAATCACAATATCCGACACCCGTTTGATAATGGCGTTGATGCTGTCCATAGGGGAGCAGCTGATATCCAGGGAATAAAAATCGCCGATTTTGGTAATGGTATGGTTCAGCAGCGGCAGATCCTGCAGCCCCGGCATATAGCGGATATTGGCAGTACTGTGGCGCAGGGCAAACATCACTGATTGAAGGATGGAGTTTTTGGTAAAAGGAATGCAGAGCCAGCACTCATCAAAGGTCTGATTATCGGCAAGGTACGCTTCCAGTTCGGCCAGTGCCTGCTCATTGTTATGGTGCTCAATCACATGCTGTAGCCGGTAACCATAGCCGTTATCTTTCGAGAAATACTCCCGCATGGCTTCAAAGTTTCGACCATCGCCAATCACCAGCACATAGCGGGTATTGCGCCCCCGGCGACGAAACGCCATCAGCAACTGGTAAAGTGCAAACCGGATCACCAGCGCCATGGGGATGGCCGAACCAATCCAGATGCCGAGCCAAACCCGGGAATACTGCTCAGTCGTTTTGGTCATCACTAAATAGGCCACCAAGCCAACAAACGACAGACACCAGGCAGCGAATACCTTCACCAACCGTTCACTGATCCGCCGTCCCCGCCAGGGGGCATAGACATCGCACAAAAACGAAAACACCACCACCAGCAGTGCCTGCATATACATCAGGTTCAGATAATGGGTAGCATGGCGGCCAAACCGGAAATACTCGGCCAGCTCGGCGCAGCTGAAGGCGATGGCGACATCCATGATGACCAGGGAAATTAAGGGCAGCCGCGATCGGCCTGATAACAACGAGGTAGGCATCTAAATTCAAATCCAGCTTTTTAGGATTTGCCACGGAGACACAAATGCTCATGACCGACATTTCGGTCACCCCGCACCATGAAAATTATGCTCTGCCACAATCATCATGGTGCAGAGCCTGACAGTGGTCGTTGACTTTGCAGTGGCTTTTAGACCCTGAACACAAATTGACCCGGGCTGGATCGTTCGCACCCTCGCTTATCTCATGGTTTAGAACTGGCACCATCAAGGCTCCATTTCTGAAGCATTGAATGCACGGCAAACAGTCCTGTTCTCCTGATGAGATCATGGCGATCCGATCCAGTCCGCCAGGCTCTGCCGGACCGAAGTGAACGTTTGCAGCATAGACGATGCAACCCATTGTGAAAAACTGCGCAGGCATTGATGTCCATAAAATGATGGTCATGGTTGCCATTCGCAAGGAATTGCCAGAAGGCAATATCGAAACATTAACGCGTGAGTTTGGCACTTTCCGGAAAGACCGGGAGTTGATGTGCCAGTTTCTGCTGCAGCATCAGATTGACCTGGTCGTGATGGAAAGCACCGGTGTTTACTGGAAAAGCATTTATGCATCCATCATTAGCTGCCACCTGAACCCCTGGGTGGTGAATGCCCGGCACGTTAAGAATGTGCCCGGTCGCAAGACTGATACACTGGACAGTCAGTGGCTCGCCCACCTTGCCCATTGCGGCCTGGTTCGCCCGAGCTTTGTACCTCATCCGGATCAGGAACAATTGCGCCTGCTGACTCGTCGGCGAGACACACTGGTCAAGCAAATGGCCAATGAAAAGAATCGCCTTCATAAAACCCTGGACGACAGCGGTATCCGACTGGGAGGCCTGATCAGTGACATCAATGGCAAGTCTGGTCAGCGCATGGTAAATGCTCTGATTGATGGAGAACCTCTTCAGGACATCATCAAGAAAGCGGATGGCCGACTGAAGGCAGACAGAAAACAACTGATGGCCAGCATGGATGAAGAGCTTTCAGCTTCTCATCGGATGGTGCTAAAAGATATCCGGGATCACATCGATTTTCTGGAAAAGCAACTGCACAAGCTGGAAGTCCAGATTCTGGAAGGCATTCAACCCTGGAAAGATGCCTGGCAGATACTACAGACGCTACCCGGAGTCAGCGAAATGAGTGCAGCAGCACTGCTCGCAGAAATCGGTGATGACATGAGCAAGTTTGGTGGCATGAAGGAAATCGCCTCATGGGCTGGGCTTTGTCCAGGCAATAACGAGAGTGCTGGCAAGCGTAAAAGCGGTCGAACCCGAAAAGGGAATAAGATGGTCAAAACAATCCTGTGCGAAGTAGCCAATGCTGCCATCAAGACCAAGAGCCAGTTCAAGGGCAAATACCAGAGTCTGGTTATCCGCAAGGGACATAAGCGAAGTTTGCTTGCCATAGCCCACAAACTCATCCGTGTGATTTATACCTTACTGAAGCGACGACAGCCTTATATTGATCCTGACACTGATTACGAGGGTTTGATGGTCAGGAAGAATGCGTCGCGCTGGTTGAACAAACTACAGGAATACGGTTACCTGGCTCAGGCTCAACAGCTGGCCTGAGCATTTTATTAATACGATAGTTCCTTGTTATGTGCAGGGCGGATACTTGCGTCCTGAATTCAGGGATTTTCACGGCAAACAGTCAGGGAGAAAATTCTGGGCGGCCTATCAGCCTGATAACAACGGTCGGAAACTATACGCTGTTCCATCGGTATTTCAATAGGCGACGCTGGGCACATCTATCCGCAGTTTTACCCGCTAATATCGTATTTTCCGAAAACGGCCTATTCATCAGAATGTTACTGATGACAAGGGGGGGCATGGTTGTCTGTTATTTTTCTAAAGGAAGAATGGCTGGTTTTTTTGGAGGTTTAGTTATTAGACGGTGTTTTTCTATTGGTTCGGTGGTTTTGGGTTATCAGTTATGAGCTGTGAGTTAAAAGACCACCGCCCGCTTCCCGAAAAAGATATGACTAATGCTTTGTTTAGTAGCGGGCAGCGCCTAACCTTCACAACTCGTTCGCTGTTTCAAGTACCTGCTGTATTAGTCGTGGCGAATAGCGATAACCGTATTGACTGAGTGTATCCAGCAAAGGTTTCAGGGCCTGAACGCGATGCGCCTGCCTGAGCTTTAGCATGACGCCCAGGCTGCCTGTGATGGGAACGTTCATATGCCTCGCGCAACGTCTGCCTGCTTTGTCGTCGATGAGCAGTAAGCCATTATGTTGCTGTGCGGCTGCTATTGCCTGTGCTTCTCCGGGGTCTATCAGTGATGAAATCGTACGGAGTTCTGGCGACTGGCCTAAATCGATGTCCGGGATAACGGTCAGCACGCGACTACTTATTGCCTGCTGGATTTGTTGAGCACCGGGAAGCGAAAGGTTTTGTGTACACTCTCTTTCAACGGTTTCCGGTAGCCATACATGGCGGGACAGGCTATTGAGTTCCGCCAGCAGGTTGACCAGTGCCAAGGCAATCAGCGGGCTGCTGTCTGCAATAATCAGTGGTTTGACCTGAGCCCTGCCGTTACTGTTCTCTGCGTTATCAGGCACGGTGTTCACCCAAGATTATTGAGTTCTTCATCAAGCTCATCCGCATCATAGTCGATGAGTGTGATGCCAAGATGGCCGAGGGTTTGGATGAATACTTCAAGGCTGCATTTTGCCAGTCTGGCGGCTTTTGCAGGCGACAAAACGCCCTGTTCATAGAGGTGGGCAGCCAGGCTGACGTTGACGCCTTCTTTTAATAGATCCTCACTGAAGGGAATGCCGACCATAAAGGGGCGATCTCTCTTGGTAAATAGACTCAGCTGGCCCGCTTCTGCGGCTTTGGTCAGCTCACTGCTGCGCTCCCGTAAATCCCTGATTCCAAACATATGCATAACGTTTTCTACCTGACTGATATTATTATGTACACATAAGATAGCACATTTCATACATTCCAGGGGGCAGGGATGCTGCGGCCCGCTGTCCACTACCCGCAATGGATTCCCGCCTGCGCGGGAACGACGGAAGTGGCATTTAAGGACTTTTGCGACAACCTCAGAGCATGGGACCGAGGAAACATTGGTCAGGAATAAACGCTTAGGCGTCATCTCCGCGAAGGCGGAGATCCACTGTTGGTGGTGGATTCCCGCCTGCGAGGCTGTCGCAAAAGCAAAACGTGAGACCATTAACGTAGGTTGGTTCCCGGAGGGAGCCAACACCCGAGCCAACCGGCATGCACTGTTTTATCTGGATTTCAGGGGAAATTGACGGTAGGGCCACGAGTCGGCTCGCAAAGCGAACCGACCTACGTCGAGACAGCTATTCAGGGTTTCGCGACATCCTCTTAGGAATTGTCCCGAAATAAAACCGACATTTCATTTTTCGTCTGGTACGGCAGTGTAATTCCATTTTGGCAGAAACGTGTCAAATTTAATGCTCATCTTTTCTTTAAAATCGGCGGCATATTTACGGCCTTTTTCAAAGACCTTATCGATTATTTTCACGACTACTTTCAGCCCCGTCGTCGTTTCAGTTTTCTCAATATAGTGCTTCGCAGTCTCAATACTTTCCAGAGGTACACCACTACAGGCTCTTGTCACATGAGGGAATACCCGGTGCTCAATTGGATTGAACTTTGAGCAATAAGGGGGATAGTGTGCAATACGAATCTTTAACCCCAACCGGTTGGAGAGTGCTTCCAAATCTTCTTTAAACAGGTAGGACGATGAACTATTACTACCGCCACCATCACACACAACCAATACCTCATCTTCACCTGCATAGTCTTGCTGTCCATGATCAAGCCACCAGAGAGCCAGACACTCGCATGAAAATTCAGATGTATCTTTACTGGTATTTAAATGAACCAGTGCCTTGTTTTTACCTAAGTCGTATATCCCATGAGGTATAACCTTGCCATTACCCTGGCTGGGAAAATCGTGATCGTTGACAATCGTTGGCTCAATAGCATCCGTTACTCCTGCGCGATAGAAATTGCCCAACATCTCCTTCTTTTTGGTGTCCATGCTAAGTACTGGTTTGCCTGCATCCAAATACTCCTGTATCAATCTGTTTATATTCTTAAATTGAGCGTCGCGATGGTCGTGTAGAATGCGGAGCACGTTATCAACCAAATTTGGACATACCACCGTTAGTCTTCTTCTTCCCCCCTCTTACGAATCCGATTCGTAGTGAGCTGTTCTTCAGAATTAAGTTCAGTTATTCCATGAACGACAGTCTCCCGATGGCAGCCCAATAATTGAGATATGTACTGGATACCTCCATGACCCAACTTCACTGCTTCAATAGCAGCGTACCTTCTCCGATCTCGCTCATTGAGTGAACAGAAAAAATCCATCATCTGAGCTTCAACTACTTCTGAATAATTACCCATAACCGCTCGCACAGGAAAGAATCTCAAGGAAGATATTTATGGCTCTTTACTATAGGCGAAATGTAGGAATTATTTCAGGACAATTCCTATGTATTTTGGCGCTCCCAACAATAAAGTTGCCAAAGGCATCCAGATGACACCCGGCAAGAAAATGGCCAAGAACACTCTGGACAGCCAATGGCAGAAACTCATTAACACCGCCGTTCAACAAGGGCTCATTCAGGAAAAGTGGCACTTCCATGATTTAAAGGCCAAAGGGGTATCGGATCATGAGGGACTGGTGTCCGGTCACAAGACCTTGCAGGCGAAAAAAATCTACATCCGGAAAACACAGGAAGTCGAAGGAACCAGATAAGCCGGTGGACATGAAACAGGAGACATCTGCGTGGCGCTGTCACTGAAAACAGAAAATGCAGAACCAAAAAAACCGGGAATAAACCCGGTTTATTTATCAGCCTTAGACAAGGCTAATCAAGCACTGATGTACCCTATAAAAATAGATAATTTGACGTCTATCTTTTTAGGAATGCTTTTTAGGATTTTTTTAGGAAACAACAATGTTTGTCTATCCCAAAATTACCCTAAGTGTTTGATTTTATTTGGTGCCGAAGACGAGACTCGAACTCGTACTCCCGTCCGGGAAACTGCCCCCTCAAGACCGTTTAGCACTCTTATTTTTCAATGAGTTACGGAGAATCTTTTTCGGAAAACGGGGGGCTGCGTACTATATTTTAGATATTTACAATATCATTTTTATGAAAATAATCTATTTGAGATCAGCCACCTCGAATCAGCTCTCTACTGACCAGCCCCCTGTTTGCCAATACCCACGCTGCCACAGGAATGGCTGATTGAGCAACCGACTTCTTTAGCCAAAGGTTGACTCAATTCCCACAAAAACAAGCTGCAGCCATCGAGGTCAGTTGCAGATCACTGGCAAACATCATTCGCAGCTCATTCAAAAAATCCGAATGGTCATAAGAACCCAAAATTTCAAACGGGTAGTGGAAATTCAGAAGGTTCTATATAAAGGTACTGACCACTGCAAAACAGTAACCGAAGGCCAGCATCCACCTTAAAGCCAGCTGCATGAGCCATTACGATCATCCCGAATGCCTTGAACATTAAAAATGCTGTTCATAATCTTCTGACTCGAAACGTACTGACTGACAACCGTCGGCAGGTAATCATGCTGAGCGGGTGTTGTCTGGATCTTATCCAGGGTAGTCTTATGGGAACTGTTGAGCGCACCGGCCCATAAAAAACACCGCCAGTGATGCCAGCCAATACAACAGAAGAAAGACACGTTACTGAGACAGTAACTCCCGGCAGTCGTCCAGATACCGGATCAGCCTGTCCATACGCCAGTTTGCATTAACGATGGTATGGCTCGCCAGACGCAATGGATCTCGGTCATCGTGATGACGGTTCAGCTTGTCCTGAAGCCTGGATAACTCCTCCTCTGCCACCATTACCCGAACCACAACCGACGGGATCGCTGCATACTTCACCTGACCCTTTGAGTTTTTGGGTACCTCTTTCCAATCAATGAGATGCATTTCTCCCCCCTTCCCCATACCACCTGCGCCAAACTACGGGTGCCATAAACAATCACTACCGCGATAGGCAAACATGAAGGCACCAGGACCAGCTTTAATAATGCCGTATCCTGCATTAGCGCAAAAAACTGGGCGTCCTGCCAGAAAGCGCCCTCCAGAAGCACCCCGCCAAACGGCATAAAGACCAAATGAGCCAGCGCGGTAGAAACAAACGATCGTACCACAAACCACTTCCAGCTGAGCCATTGGCTTTATGAAACAGACTGATGCAACGCAGATTATGGAAGCCCCAGATACTGAGACTGTCGGCAACACAGATGGTCACGGCCAGCACCGCATAATTTTTGGGAAACTCATGGTAAAGGGTGTTCAATGCTGCCCAGATCATGTCCGTGCCCGCTACTCCCATGATTGATGACCACCGATGGTGACAGAGCGTGCAACTGAAGCCAGTAGAACCCGGCAATCACCAGTAAAATCAGCACCGTAGAGTTGCGCACCTGCTTCGCCTTACGCTGGCCGTACAGCTCGCAAATCGCATTAAGCAATGGAAACGTTACCACCAGAAACAGCGTGGCCTCCGAAATCACAAGAGACTCACCCAGGAAAGACAGATGAAAGTGGCTGGCCAGCACCGCCGGAGCAAACATCATTAAGGCAAGATAAAAGCCACCGATCAACAACAGCATATTGTACTGAGAGGGCAGCGAAAACGAATAACTTCCGCCTACACCATTATCCACCACCACCTGCGGATGGCTTTTCAGCTGATCGAACAGCCTGGACTGATCCGACAGGGAGAGCAGATCCGACTGCCCGGAACGGATAAATGTTTCAAGATCACGGCTCAGCGATACCCCATAATAGTGAGATGAACGGTGTTATCTTCGGGATTGTATTTATCTAACCTCATCAAACATATCCTTCTTTTATTAGAGACGATACAGATCCTCTGCATCTTCTTCATGCTGGGATAATGCTTGATGGTTAACAATGCTCATGCAGGGTTAGACGGTTGAAATAGCCCTGAAAACGCGTGAGCTTGACTTCCTTTCCCGCCGTGAACGACGGGGATTCCTGTTAGTCACCCAACAGGCTTCCTGCTTCTACACGCCTTCACTAGATAGCGGTTTTTAAGCTGCTATCCCCGCTCCAGTCGCTCCACAGGCTAACCCCGCCAGTCCAGCGGTTCTTATATTCTTTGCTGCGTTTATATCCCTGTCGTGATGGGTTTTACACTCCGGGCAATCCCATTCACGGATAGACAACGGCAGACTTTCATGGACAAACCCACAGCAAGAGCACCGCTTTGAACTGGGAAAGAATCGGTCTACCTCAGCCACAGTACGATCAGCCCATTCAGCCTTGTACTTTAATTGTCGGACAAACTCTCCCCAGTTGGCATCAGCGATGTGCTTCGCCAGCTTTGGATTTTTGATCATGCCCTTCACATTCAACGATTCAACGCACACAACTTGGTTTTCGTTAATGAGTGTACGGGATGCCTTGTGGGTAGCATCCATCCGGCAGTCGGGTATTTTGGCGTGTAGACGGGCAACCTTGAGCTTTGCTTTGGCTCGGTTGTTGCCGCCTTTCTGCTTTTTAGCCAATTGACGCTGAAGGTGAGACAGTTTTTGCTCATAGCGTCGAGTATGACGGGGATTGCCGGATTTTTTACCGTCCGATGTGATGAACAGATCGGTTAAACCTAAATCAATGCCTACGGTCTTGTTGCTGATAGGCATTGGTTTGGATTCAAACTCACAGAGCATGGAAACAAAATACCTTCCGGCTCTGTCCTTGCTTATGGTGATGCTGGACGGTTTTGAAGGAATCTCTCGGCTCCAGCGGATATTCAGCGGTTCTTTGCTTTTGGCGATGAACAGTTGGCTTTTTTCATGCTGAAAGCAGAAGCCGCGAAAGTAGCACTTTGCTTTGCATGTTTCTTTTTGAAAGTCGGGTACTTTGCCTGCCTTCCCAGAGTTCTTGAAGGCCGTTTGTTGGTGACGTAACGATTGTTGGATAGGTACAGAGGAGACATCGTTTAACCACTGAAACTCAGGGTTCTTTTTTAGCTCAGTGAGCTGCTTTGAAGCGGCATTGTAATTAACGCTGTTGGCGTTCTTGTAGTACTCATCAGTACGCCAGCGAAGGATATGATTGTAGACAAAACGCACACAGCCGAAGGTTTGGGCAAGTAGCTTTTCTTGCTCATCCGTTGGGTAAATTCTGTATTTGTAAGCACGCTTTGCCTTCATACTTACAAGAATATACCAATTTTTGTAAGCGCTCAATTGTCGTTTATAGCCAGTCTGTCAGACTGGCCGCTTACATCCCGCCACTAGAAGTACGGGGTTTTACGCTCATTCGATAAAAAGCAATACAACAAATACTGAACTGGTTTGAAAACAGTTACTATCAGGCCGATGAAATAAAGACTAAATCCCCCACAGCCAGCAACCGCAGGCTGCAGAAGATTTAAGGTTTCTCCCCCACTCACGCAGGGAAACACGAAAAACTCAACATCGTTGCTGAGCCAGACTAACACTAACCCCCCGCTTACGCAGGGAATAAACCTCTGGCCGCTGGCGTGATGTTCTCGCACCCCACTAACCCCCGTTTACACAGGGAATACAACTTGGATCTTCAGAGTCAAAGCCTTAGTCCCGTTAACACCCGCTTTCGCAGGGAATACGCCAGTCATCGAAATGAAGCGATTGTTTCTGCCCACTAACCCCGCTCGCGCAGGGAACACTTTGGCACTATCAAAATCCGTCTTCCGATAAACCACTAACCCCCGCTCGCGCAGGGAACACTCAATAATACGAACAGTGCCTACCGTACCAGCCCGTACGACCCACTAACCCCCGCTCGCGCAGGGAACACTCTAATCATAACCCATTGATAGCAAATAGTATTTTGTGAAGTTGATTTTTACGCGACCGTTTTCAGTGGGTTAAATGCGCTAAAGTCCAGCCGTATTTTTTCGGGTCAGCAAAGGCATCCTGCGCTTTATCCAGCGCATCCTGAAGGGTAGTCAGCCCATGTTCCGGTAGGATCTCAAAATCCAGAAGTCCTACCTTTACCCAGCCCAAAGTTATCGGGTCTTCCAGATCATCACTCCAGGTTTTTACTTCCCAGTCCCAGGGCAAACTCGCCTTTGCCGTCGGCGGATGGGCACCCACATAGGGTCGCTTGCTGATCTGCTTCAGGGCATAGAGCACGAAGCCGAGGTCGAGGTCATTGGCGCGGGTGATATCAATGCCGCTTTTCATCAGGGTGCCGGGGCAGATGGCTTCATAACCTTCCACCGGTCTGACTAATGTTTCGGTAGGGCTTCCTTTTCGGACTTGATGCCCGCCTTGATCTCTTCAAGCCGGTTTATCTGGTCACAGAGCTTTTTCTTTTCGGCTGCGGAGGCTGCGCCATAGCCTTTTTCACCTGTTTGATCTCTTCCTCAACGTCACGAACCTTACGGGCAATCTCACCGTCTTCATTCATAATGCGCTTGAGCTTGTCGACGTCGTCGTCCGACAGCAGATCCACCAACGCCTCGTTGCGCTGGTGGGGCATGGCACGCATTTTACTGTGCAGGTAATAAACCTGCTGATCGGTCTCTACCGGAATCCAGTCATTCACGCCCAGGCTGCCGCCGTGTTTCCAGAAGCCACCGAGACTGATCAGCGGGGTTGATGGAGCGCAGCCCGTCTTCACGCTCAATCACACCGGACATGGAGACAGCACTCAGTTCTTTTGCCATCTCACCAATGGCCACTCCCTGAATCAGCATAAAATGGTCTTTCAGTGGCAGACGACCACCGGCGGATTGGCAGGCACCGATCATCAGGGCTTCACGAATCAGATGACGCAGCTGGGTGCCGGGAAAGAAAACGGGCGACCGGTCGAGTTTTGCCCCCAGCCTTGGCAGCCGTTGCAGGTCTTTGGTGCCGGTGGCCGAGGCAAAGTTATCATCCGGGCGGCACACGGCCAGTCCGGAAACAGCAGTGGTGTGACCACGGAAATAGATGGAGCGTCGTTTTTCAGAGAGGTTTACCATTTTAAATACCTTGTGTTTAACGCTGCCCGGCTCTCGCCTTCCGCTTCCGTATACGTTACGCGGTCTTTTTCGGGAGGCGGGTTGCGGGCCTCGGGGAGCGATATCAGATAATAACGCGACGGATTTTTTCAACCGCCACCGCTTCTGTGGTGGTGAAGCGATGATGGGAGTGCCAGTAGGGCGCACACACCGGCAGGTCTTCACCGTTGTCCAGGTTCAGAGCTGCGTCTGGGGGCAGTGTTGATCCGGTGTTTATCCGCGCTTTCAACCAGGAGACCGGCAGGTTGCGGGCGATCTGCCCATGGGCATCGATGCAGGAAAAATCCTGGTCGATCTCTTTAATGGCTACATGGTTGACCGTCCCGCTGCCGGAGTTTGGCATTAACGCCCAGCCGGGAACAATGGAACTGCACCAGCCGGTCAATGCGCTCAATATCACCCACCCCATGAAACACCAGGTACGGTGAATAAAAGGCCTGGTACTTATTAAGCCGCGATCGTTCAGGGCCACCGTTGACCGTGATCTTACGGTACTGTTCAGTGCCGGACGGGGAGATTTTACTGGGCAGCACGGTATCGTCCCGCAGTCGCATAACCCCCCACATAGTGCCGGGGTTCGGGCGGTGATGGACTGCTCTGGCGTCACCCCGAAAGCCATGGCGCTGCCGTGGTACATGCGGTGCTTTGCATCAAAGAGCAACAGGTCATCCAGCAGGGTCAGTGCCTTTTCACTGCACCCGGTATGGCGGTAACAGGCGTTGGACAGCAGACCGTCAAGGTGGATGGCATGGTTTCGCAGGGTGATGTTTGACCCCAGCTCAAACACCAGTTCAAAGGGTTTCATCACAGCCATGCCAATACCTCCCGGGCAGTCGTCGTTTCCGGTTGAATGATTGTCCCGTCCGCACCCAGCAACCGGGCACTCTGGTAATGTTGCTCAAAGCGCTCCGGAATAACGCCCTTAAGCAGGTGCTGGCGATCCGGCCCGATTCTCGGGTCGGCCACCCAGGCGGTAATCTCATCGTTATTGGCGCGAATCCCCCGGCCAATCAGTCCCTGCTGAAATTTCCGCAGGGCACGATCCCGAACCCGGCTGTACAGGGATTTCAGGGCATCCTCCTTGGTGCGTCCATTTTCAAGGTACCGGGCCGCAAAGGTATTTTCCGTCACTGCATTGGGCGGCTGAACCGGAATCCGCGTGACCATGATGTTCTGCCAGCAGTTGACGCCCGTTTTTCTGCCGGATGCTGACGCCTTCCCAGGCCGATGGCGTGACGATGGCGTTGAGGGTTCCGCGTTGAAGCTGCTCAATCAGGTTGTCCAGTTTCATGCCCCGGGTGTGAAAACCGATGTCCGGCCGATCCGTAAACCGATCCTGCAACTCGTCAACCTCACTGAACGACGGGCATAGGCAGAGTGTTGGACCGGAACCCACTGCGGCCGACAGCATGCTGGCGGCGTAGTTGAGCCAGGCTTCATTGTATTTAGCCCCTTCGATATCGCCCTTTTCATTGGAAAAAGGCCTGGCAACGTCAGCGGCCAGAACAAATCGAATGTCACCGTACTGTCTGGGTGCGTAATGCCCCCAGAGTTTGATGTCGGACTCTTTTAAGCCCAGGGCGGAGCGAATCGGGGTATAACGGGCCAGCCCGCTCTTACCGGAAAGTCCCAGGGTGCCCGAGGTCAGCATCACCGACAGTGGCGGCTGGTGGTCACTGATCCCCCGCACGAACTTGCTGAAGCCCAGCCCGGCAAACGGTTCATCAATGGCAATGGTGCCCTGACGGTTCACTGGCGACCAGGCAATGCAGTTGGCCTGCTTTTGATCGTTCAGCCACATTGTTCAGGGACTGGTAAAAGCCCTTAACGGCACTGATTTTGTCTGCGGAGGCCTCACTGCTGGACGGGATGTTCGCCATCATTGGTTTCAGGTGGTTGATCACCGTTTTGATGGACGTGATGTAGTCCAGGCTGGCGTGAGCGGGCAGCTCTCTTGAGAGAATGCAACTGGAATCAGCAAACAGGTTGCCAGTCTCATCCAGCACCTGTTGCAACTCCCAGCAGCGACTGACTTGCCCTCTTCGTGTCGGCGCGCTTCCAGCCCGCTTCTTCGTACAACTCCTGAAGAATAGAAGAAATTCGTCGTGGAGAACTGCGCAGGCGCAGAATGCTCTCTGCGGCTTCAGGCATCCGGTCGGCTTCGTCGGCGATCAGGTAGGCGAAGCCCGCTTCCCGCTGCCCGCTGCCCGTAAAAGCAGGTACCTCTTGATTTGAGCTTTTACGGGTAGCGGGCGGCGGGTGGCGGGAAGCGTTCTTATCTGCGGAAAGCGTTTTGTTAAAAACCGGAATCCCACGGGCATACAACATGGAGCAGGTATGGCTGGTCAGGACAATGTCCGCATGGCTGGCCGCGTCACAGTCAGCACGGTACCAGTGGGCGTCATCCGCTGAGCAATGTTCGGTTAACGCAATGGCCGACTCGGTTTCTGGCAGGTTAAAGGCAGCGGCATTTTCTGACCAGTACTTAACATACACGTGAGGACCATACTGCTTATCGATCTTCTGATGCAGTGCCAATAGCTGTTGTTTACTGGCGGGATTTTCAACACTTTCTGCCAGTGAGAGCAGGCGTCCGGGCGAAATGTACTGGGCACGACCCAACCGAGTGGCCATGGTGACCGGGCGCAGTTCAAGATGATTGAGCAGGGTCTTGATGATCGACTTATCGTCATTCAGCTGATGGATCAGATGCACCGTATACGTGGAGATCAGCGCCCGCTGGCCGGTTAACGAGAGATGCACGGCCAGCGGCAACAGATAAGCCAGACTTTTTCCGATGCCGGTCTCCCCTTCCAGCATGGCGGCCGAAGGGAGTTCCAGCTGCAGCCAGCGGCACACCTCCAGTGCGTACTGGTGCTGCTGCTCCCGGTACTCCATGTCATAGAGCCGGGAGAGCAGACCGTCCTGGTCAAAAATACGGTCTACCAATTGGGTGAGTTCGGTCATGTTAATCGCCTCCCGCTTCCCGCGACCCGCTGCTCGCAAAAAACAGTACCTTCTGTGTCGAGCTTTTACGGGCGACGGGAAGCGGATGGCGGGCAGCGTTGTTTTTGGGGCAGCGAAACACGCTAAAATAACCAATCATTCTGTACCATCCGCCTCTATCAACAGCCCAAACCCAAACGCTTTTTTGCGTCCGATGCCCCGTTGATACGCCGTTCTGGCCAGTGCCGGGTCAATAATCCGGGCATGGAAAACAACATCCGCCGCATTGATGAAGTGTCTCTTTTTCCTGGGTATCCGGTTCTGACTGACGATCGCGGCATTTTCCAGTGCCATCCCGTTCTGCATCAGTAACCGGCGTAGCCAGCCTTCCACATCTGAGGCGGCGACGCTTTTCTCGACCTTCTTGCTGCCTTTCTCTTTCAGAGCGTGCTCCACATGAACACGGCAGGAGATATTCAGGCGGCAGTTAAATTTGCGGGTCTCACCCTCGGTAAAAGTAAATGATCCACGTTCTTAGAACGTGGTTTTGCTTTAAGCCCCCTAAAAGGGGGCTGGAGCAGCCAGCCTTCAGAGAAGGCTGGTGAGTTGTTGTCCCTGGATTGCAGGTTATTACCTGAACTCTATCTCCTTCTGGAGACGCTCTTTCTTCTCTTGGTACTTCACATATTTTCGGATCATTTCAGCATCTACACCGACCGTATCGACACAGTAACCTTTTGCCCAAAAGTGATTACCCCAGTAAGGTTTCTTTTTAAGGTACGGAAATTTCGTAAACAGTCTCAAAGCCGTTCGCCCCTTCACCGTTCCCAGAAGCTTTGATATCGATACCTTCGGAGGCACTTTTATCAGTAAATGCACATGGTCATTCTGGTATATTCAGTCTCCACAACCGTGCATCCAAGTTGACTACAAAATACGTGAATGCTGTTATGTACCTCTGCTTTTACAGCTCCGGTCAAAACTCGGAACCTGTATTTTGGCACCCAGACTATATGATATTGGCAATGCCAAATGACATGCGTTAATTTCTCAAATCTACTCATGTTACTTCCTATCTCTAGTAGTTGTGGGGACAACTCAGAGATAAGGAGTAGCATGGGTAGTTCATGGCAGGCGGAGCCAACCATTCATGACCACGCCCATAGGACGTGGGTTTTCACGATGCACTCAATGGCCTGTTCCTTTACCCTGGGCACCGAACCCAGAGGACGATGGGATGAACGGACCAGCAAAACAGAACCATCCGCACCGTTACTGATAGAGCGCCAAAGCGGTCGAACCGACGCATTATTCAGGCCGTCACCCCCACCACACACCAGGTTCATGACCTGTTGATGCAGTTTGTAGACCTCAAACGGCGGCGTCTCAGATCGTAAAATTATACTCAAAAACCATTTTATCCGCCTCCCGCTTCCCGCCGCCCGCTATCCGTTGCACGGCGCCCGTAACAGCATGCGCCGTTTCTCTTTCGGTCAGCGGGGAACGGTCAGCGAAATCATTATCCAATAACGCGGTAAAATCTGAAGTTTTTCATGAGGGTCAGCGGGCAAACGGCGGGCAATGGCCAGTGCCTCGGGGTTGTCGGACAGAAACTCATGAACCCCCGGGTCATTCGGTGCTATCTGACCATGGCAGCCTTTGAAAATAAAGGTGGATAGTTTCTTCCAGCCACTTTTGTCCTGTTCCTGCATGGTGCGAATAGACTGCATCAGTCCGGTATTCAGTCGCCAGGCGGAGTCGGCAGAGCAGATATTGATCGACGCTTTGCTGATGGTCAGCCGAAGGTTGGCCACCAGTTCCGCTTTTTTACGGCCAAGGTCGGCAATATAGAGGATCGGAAATGCCTGATCCTCCAGCTCCAGGATCAGCTTCAGGGCATAATCCAGTGCGCCTTTGCCACTCACCTGATGCTGCTCAAAGATTGGCTTGCTGGCGGTTTTCAAGCGTTTGTCCCAGCCGGGGTTAGTGAACAGTATCTTTTGCTGTTGGGTCACCAGTAACCCACAGCCAACCAGCATACCCAGTTTACCGGCAGCCGTCGGCTTTTCCGGTGTTCCCTTTTCGATGCCCATGTATTGGTAACTGCCGTGAAAGAGGGCGTTGCAGGGCGCGCAAATGGGTACATCCAGCTGGAGATAACTGTCCAGTCTTAACTGATACAGGGGCACCGCCCACTCACTGGAGGGTCTGCCACAGCAGTAGCAGCTGATGGGCTCATCACTGTCGTTTGCATCCAGCAGCTGAATTTCATCAGCCATCGGGTGGGTGGCGTGAAGCCACAGAAAATCAATACCATCCATAATTTCGGTCCAATTTTTTAGCGCCTGGCTTTTCTTACGTGCTGGTGCAAGCTGTTTCCCGCTTCCCGCTTCCCGCTTCCCGCAAAAGAATGAGCTCTATCTTTTACGGGCGGCGGGCAGCGAAAAAATGGGTTTAGTCACTGCGGCCAAACCGGCGATGACGCTGCTGATAATCCGCAATCGCAAGATCGAGATCCTCCGGGGTAAAATCGGGCCAGAGTCTATCGCAGAAATAGAACTCCGCATACGCGCACTGCCACAACAGAAAATTACTGATCCGCTGTTCACCGCTGGTGCGGATCAGCAAGTCCACCGGTGGGGCCGGTGCCGTGGCGAGACACTCTTCTATCTGTTCCGCTCGAATTGAAGACGGGTCAAGGTCCTGTGACTTGATGATGGTCGCCAGGTGCCGGAATGCCTGGGTAATGTCCCACTGGCCGCCATAGTTGACCGCCACCATCAGGGTCATGCCCCGGCAATGTTGGGTTGCCGCTTCACAGTACTGAATGGCGGTTTGAATTTGTGGGCTCAGTGCTGAAACATCGCCAATAATCTTCAGGCGGATGTCATGTTCCGTCAGTTTATGAGCTTCCCTTTCCAGTGCGCGCAGAAACAGCTGCATCAGGCCGCTCACTTCATCGGCAGGCCGTCGCCAGTTTTCACTGGAAAAGGCGAACAGTGTCAGGTAGGAAATGCCCCGTTCACGACAACGCTTGATCACCGCCCTGACCGTTTTCAGTGCAGCCCGGTGGCCGGAAAGGCTTGGCAACAACTTACGCCGCGCCCATCGGTTATTGCCGTCCATAATAATGGCAACGTGCTCAGGCAGTTTCGGTTCAGTATCAGTCATAACAATAAAAGACAACGGAAGACAGTTTGAAGAGTAAAGGCGTTATCTGAACAGGAATCAAAATTGACGGGTAATAAAGGAGGGAGTTGCAGAAGGCTTCCGATGATGGCCGGAAGCCTGCCACTGATCAGCTCGGGCTGACTGGAGGGGTCGGTTTATCGTTAGAACCACCAGACGCTGGTGGGGGTGGAGGCGGTGGGGGTGTGGATGCTTCAGGAGCCGGAGCCTCCGCTTCGGTATTTTCCGCTTCAAACTCGCCCTGTTCGGCTACAGTCTCTGTACCACTGCCAGTATCGCCACCCTGGGCAACCTGCTGTTCGGCAACGTCTGCTGCCTGCTGAACGGCCTGTTGCGCAACCGGATCATTAGCCAGTTGTGCCGTAGCAGCGCGGGTAATGGTGGCTTTCTGAGCCGGTGCCGCCTGTACCGCAGCATAGACGATCTGAGGCGCTTGGTCCGGGTAGGCTCTAACGGCTTCGCTCACCAGGGCATTCAGCAGTTGTGGGTTATTGGCCAGCTGTGCTGCTGCATCAGCAATCAGGGATTCGACAGATACACCCTGGGTCTGAACCGCCTTGGCCAGTGCCTCGCCGGCCGGCATACGGGTGAGATCGGTGGCCAGGTCCGCCTGGGCCACCCCTGTCATTGCAGACATTGCCAGAACGGCGGCTGCAATAAATTGTTTTTTCATGAAGGTCCTTCCGATTTCAATCGAGCCAGGAGCAGGCTATACCAAGGGGTTACCTAATTGCCAGTATTGCCTTTCTATAAATGATGCTGGTTTGACGAGTTTTCAAAAACTTTCAACGTCGTACAATACCAGCTGGAAATTATATTGACATGATCTTTATAATACAATCAGTGTCGCATGGTGGGCAGGGTTCGCTATATAACCTGTTTCTTAGTAAAAATGCGGTTTGGCCGTTGGTGCCACACTGTGTGACCTTACCAGACATTATATATGCCACTATCGGCGGTCATCACTGGACTACAGGGTAATAGAATTAATGAAGGGCTTGAATTTTAATCGACTGGCTTTAGCGGTTGCATTGGCTGGTTATGGGGTAAGTGCCACAGCAGGAACCGGGGTAGAAGACGCTGGTCACATTAACCTCGGCCCCGTCGAAATGACCCCGATGGCAACCCTTGGTCTGGGCTACGATGACAACGTATACCGTGAAGGCAATGGTGAACTGGCCAACAAAGGCTCTGCGGTCTACAAGCTGGATGCCTCTGCTGCTTTCAAAGCACAAAAAGGCATGAGCACTTATGAGGCCACGCTGGCTGCCAAAAACACCTCGTTCTCCAGCGAGTCTGATGCCAACTACATCGACTACGGCCTGACTGGAAAGATCCACGAAGACATCAACAGCCGCAACCGCTTAGATGCAGACTTCGATTTTGGTCGTTATCACGATGCAGGCTCAACCATCAATGGAGCAACCGATAAAGAAGCACCAGAATATACCCGCACCAAAGGTGGCCTGAAATACGGTTTCGGCAGTATGGAAGCAATGTTCCGTGTGGACCTGTTTGGTAATTACAACAAGCAGAAGTACCAGGAAACCGATGGCCGCGCAGAAGGCAGCAACCGCAAGAACACTGAGTATGGTGCTACCGGTTACTATCGTTTTATGCCAAAGACTGATGCGTTGGTTGAGATAAAACAGCGCGAGCTGGACTACACTTCCGCTAACAACGCAGGTTTTGACGTAACCAGTTATCTGGTGGGTCTGAACTGGGAAGCAACCGGAAAAACCACCGGTTATGCTAAAGTTGGTCGCCGTGAGCGGGATTCCAAGGCTGCTGGTGTTGCCTCTGAAGATTTTAATGGTTGGGAATTGGGTGTCAGCTATATGCCGGTTGATCACTCTGTCATTCAGTTAAGTACTACCAAGGATTACGGATTCGATTCCGAGAACCCGACCGCTGGTAGTGAGTTGTTCACCAGTGGCACGACCACCAGTTTGAACTGGAACCACCAGTGGACGGCTAAAATCTCCACTAATGCAAACTACAGCTACACAGCTGACGACATTGAAAACCGGACGGGTCTGCTGATCAAAGACCGCACCGTTAACCAGTTTGGGCTGTCAGTTGACTGGAACGTGATGCGCAATGCCACGGTTTCGCTTTCCTATAATCGTTCAGACCGTGACGAGAGCTTGAAGGTCAGTCAAGCAGTAGCTGATGCAAACAATGCGTCTGAAGACAGCTATAAGCGTAACGTTTACATGCTGACTGGCACTATTGCACTCTAACAGGGTTGTAAACCCACAGACATAAAAAACGTCAAAGGTTTTTTATCTTCCACAGGCTGGTGTAAAATCCGGCCTGTTTTTTTATCCATTTCCGGAAAACCCTGCGAGTAGAAGACGTTCAGGGCCATTGAAGATTACTCCGAGACGCAACACCAACCAGGTCTTAATGATGAAATCCGTTTTGCTCAACCCATTTTCAAGCCTGAAGAAAGGCCTGCTGCTTGTGCTGCTTATCTTCAGTGGCTATTTGTCCGCCGCCGAGCCCATGAGCCTCTCCCGCTACGAGCTGGGGTCCGGTGATAAGATCAATATCTCAGTCTACGGCGAGGAGGATATGGACAAGCAACTGATCCTCAGCGATGCCGGTACCGTCTCCTATCCGTTTCTGGGTGAGTTTAAAGCCAAAGGCTTAACAGTAGGCCAGCTGGAGCAGATGATCACCAAACGGCTGAAGCAAGGCTATTTTATTGACCCGAGAGTCAGTGTTGGCATCGTCGAGTATCGAAAATTTTTCGTCAGTGGTGAGGTTAAATCCCCCGGCGGTTTCCAGTTTGAACCGGGCCTTACCCTGGAAAAGGCGGTGGCGCTGGCGGGTGGCTTTACCCAGCGAGCCTCTAAGCGCGGCATTACGGTCACCCGTGAAGAAAATGGCCAGCCAAAGGAGCGGGAACTGTCTCTGAACGACTCCGTCTTCCCCGGCGATATTATCGTGATCAGCGAGAGCTTCTTCTGATTTATCACCCTGGTTTTTAGTGCTGCTCCTGAACAGCCGCTTTAAATGGTTATACAACTCCATGAATACAGAAACCAAACCCATATCGCCACCCACTCGGGCTCCTGCCTTGCCGGGTGACGACATCATCGATCTGCGACAGATCTTTCATGTACTGAACAGCCATCGCTGGGCCATTGCCGGTTTTACCGCCGCTGTCACCCTGGTGGCCATACTGGTGGTGTTTTCCATGACGCCCATCTACCAGGCCACGGCCACCCTGCAGATTGAACAGGAACAGGCCAAGGTTGTCTCCATTGAAGAGATCTATGGCATTGAAGGGGGTAACGACAGCTATCTGAACACCCAGTTTGAAGTACTGAAATCCAGGGGTGTGCTGGAAAAAGTGGTCAACAAACTGAACTTGCTGAACAACCCGGAATTCAACACCGCCCTGCGAGAAGCGCCATGGTACGCCGGGCTATTGAACTGGCGGGGCTGGTTTGGTCTGGAAACACCGCAGGAAGGGGATGATGCGGCGATTATTATGCGGGACACCATCAATGTGTTGAGCAGCCACGTCAGCATTGAGCCGGTGCGTAAAACCCAGATCGTGAAAATTCACGCGGAATCAGAAAACCCGCAACTGGCTGCAAAAATCGCCAACGCCATTGCCAATGCCTATATCGAATCCTATATGGAGTCGAAACTGTCGTTGACGTTGAATGCCACCGACTGGATGCAGGGTCGACTGGGCGAACTCTCTGAAAAAACTGAAAGTAGCCGAGCAAGAACTTCAGGACTATCGGGAAGAAGAGCAGCTGATCGATATTGAAGGGGTGCTTACCGTCTCCCAGCAACGAACTGAAAGCACTGACCGAGTCCCTGGTGCAGGTGCGAAACAAGCTCACGGTCTCTGAGAATATCTACAAGCAGATACGTTCCGGTCATCTGCGAAAAGGCGACAACCAGACCTTGCAGGCCGTTGTTACAGCACCCGCTGATTCAGGACCTGAAAAGCGATGAGTCCAAACTCGAACGACAGGTATTGGAACTGTCCCGCCGCTACGGACCGAAACACCCGAAGATGATCTCTGCCCGCTCCGAGCTGGAAAGTATTGGTGAAAACCTCAATATGCAGATCAGTAATATTGTGGAAGGGGTTGAGCGGGAGTACGAAATCGACAAGGCCAACGAAAAGAGTCTGCAGGCTGCCGTGAACGTGGTGAAAGCCAAAGTACAGGAGATCAATCGTAAACAGTTCCGCCTGCGCGCTATAGAGCGTGAAGTACAGACCAACAAAGACCTGTACGACGCTTTCTTTAAACGTATCCAGGAAACCTCGGCCACCAGTGACCTGCAAACCGCCAATGCCCGCGTTGTGGATAAAGCGTTTGTTCCAGAGATTCCGGTCAAGCCAAAGAAAAAGCTGATAGTTGGTATTGCGGCACTGCTTGGGTTGATGATCTCCTGTGGTATTGCCTTCCTTCTGGAAATGCTCAACAACACCATCCGCACCACCAAAGATGTGGAAGAGAAGCTCAACCTGCCGGTACTCGGTGTACTGCCGAAACTCACGGATAAAAGCCTGCTTGACCATGTCTTTAACCTGTTTAACGACAAGAGCCAGCACGCCTTTGGTGAAGCGGTACGCACCATACGGACCAGCATTAACCTGACCGCGATGGATCAGCAGCATCGTCTGTTTGCGGTTACCTCCACGGTACCCGGCGAGGGCAAATCTTCGACTGCATCGAACCTTGCTTTGGCATTGGGCCAGCTGGGTAAAACCCTGCTGGTGGACTGTGACCTGCGCCGCCCCGTGGTGGGTAAAAACTTCCATATCAAAGGGGGCTCTGCCGGGCTGGCCAACCTGCTGGCCGGTACTGCCAATGTAAACGATGCGGTGCATAAGCTGGAAGGCATTGATGTGATCCCCTGTGGCATGGTGCCACCCAACCCACAGGAGCTGCTGTCGTCAGAACGGTTCTCAACCCTGCTGAAAAAACTGCGGGAACACTATGACTACGTGGTCCTGGACTGCCCACCAGTACAGAACGTCAGCGATGTATTGATGGTCTCCCGCCACTGTGACGGACTGGTCTACGTGGTGGAAGCCGGTCGTATGCAATCCAGCGCCGTGAGTGCTGCCGTTGGCCGACTGCTGCAGGCCCGAGCACCGGTGACTGGGGCGGTGCTGAATAAGATCAACCCGAAAGCGAAGGATACCTATGGGTATAACCAGGGGTATTACGACTCGACCGGGTACTACTCGGGAGCTTCTTAAAGCGCGACCCGCCGCCCGCTCCCCGTAAAAGCACCACAAAGATCTTTTTCGGGAAGCGGGCAGCGGGAAGCGTTCTTTTCAGGGCTTAATAACCCATAACACACAACACATCCCTTAATAGAAATACATCGTCTAATAAAAAAGAAGCCTGAATTTCACATCCTTCAAGCAATAACTACCCGCCAAAAACCAACCCACACACCGCCAGCCATTGGGGCTCATACCCTCCAGAACACCCATTATTGCGGCAATTACAGCAAACCGTCGTAAATCTACGACTGCCCCCCCGGAGATCCGAGCTTGCAATGCAGTATCACTGTCGTAAAATACGACGCCGTTAATATCAGGCTGAAGAGCCTTTCTGATTTTCCCTGTCTGTTCATATCCGCCCCATCGGCTTGTTCCAATGGTGGATATTTTATGTGGCAGACAGCGTGGTTGGCGGTGCAGACAATACCTGTTACCGCAGCCCGATAGATAGACACCACAATGTAAACCTGGTTGTTTCAGCAAAAACCGAAAAGTTGAGGGACGGTAGTATGGTTTTCGCAAAAGTAACTGTCTTTTTCTACTGCTCAGAGCCTGTTTGACGTAAGCGATCACAGTAGGGCAGGCCCCTAAATCCCAAAAATTTCAGTTGGTTTGCTGAGCCGATTTCTTGCGATTCACGCATTTCATTTATTTACTGCCAACATAAGAAGCGATGCGGGTGAAGCGCACCTGTTAAGGACCTCTCATGAAAATACTCACAGTCTTTGGCACACGCCCGGAGGCCATCAAAATGGCCCCTCTGGTTCAGCAGCTGTACGCCCACCCGGATATCGACGCAAAGGTATGCGTCACTGCACAACACCGGGAGATGTTGGATCAGGTGCTTGAGCTGTTCGAGATCGAGCCAGACTATGACTTGAATATCATGATGCCAGGACAAACGCTCACCGACATCACGGTAAATATTCTTAAAGGAATGGAGTCCGTACTGCATCAGTGTAAGCCCGATGCCGTTCTGGTTCATGGTGATACCACAACCACTCAGGCCGCCAGCCTGGCTGCCTTTTATCAGCAGATCCCGGTGGGGCATGTTGAAGCTGGCCTGAGAACCGGCAATCTCTACTCCCCGTGGCCAGAAGAGGCGAACCGAAAGCTGACCGGCGTGTTAACGAAGTGGCACTTTGCCCCCACTGAGCAATCCCGTCAAAACCTGCTGGCCGAATCTGTCCCGGAACAAAACATCTATGTAACGGGCAATACCGTTATCGATGCCCTGCTAGAAGTTCGGCAGAAACTGGAAACAAACGCAGAACTCAACCAGAGGATTGCTGCTGACTTTCCGTTCCTGAATAACGACAAAAAAATGATTCTGGTTACTGGCCACCGGAGAGAGAGCCACGGAAGTGGTTTTGATCGAATTTGCCAGGCGCTGGCCAATACCGCCCGTGAATTCAAAGATGTCCAGGTTGTCTACCCGGTGCACCTGAACCCTAATGTACGCGAGCCCGTTAACCGGTTGCTTGCAGGCATTGACAATATCCACCTGATCGAACCTTTGGACTATTTACCGTTCGTATACCTCATGAACCGTTCAAGCATCATTCTCACCGATTCCGGGGGCGTTCAGGAGGAAGGTCCATCGCTAGGCAAACCCATTCTGGTCATGCGCGAAACCACCGAAAGGCCAGAAGCTATAGAGGCCGGAACCGTAAAGTTGGTGGGTACCGATGTAGAACAGATCGTCAATAGCTGCGCCACCCTGCTTACCGACCAAAGTGCCTATGACAAAATGAGCTTTGCCCACAACCCCTATGGCGATGGCAAAGCCAGTCAGCGGATTATTGAAGCACTGCTGGCGTAATACATTCATAGTCACAAGGCGCAAGAGGTGAATTCAGTGCCTCTGTGATGAAAAAATTTTATAGACTCCGATACAGTACTGACTCAATGATCCCATCAAGCTTTCAAACCGTTTCCGTCATTGGCCTGGGCTACATTGGCCTCCCGACTGCCGCTATGTTCGCCAGTCGTAAAACTAACGTTATTGGTGTTGATGTTAATCAGCACGCCGTAGACACCATTAACGAAGGCAACATCCACATTGTTGAACCTGATCTCGACATGCTGGTCGGTGCTGCCGTGACCGCAGGCTACCTCAAGGCAACCACAACGCCAGAGCCAGCGGATGCATTTCTTGTTGCTGTACCGACACCGTTCAAAGGAAACAACGAGCCCGACCTCAGCTATATAGAAGCAGCCACCAAAGCCATTGCTCCGGTTCTTAAAAAAGGCGATTTAATCGTTCTGGAATCCACCTCACCCGTGGGTGCTACCGAACAAATGGCAGAGTGGATAGCAGAAGCCCGGCCTGACTTGGTGGTGCCAGTTAATGAAGGTCAAAAGGGTGATTTGTACATAGCCCACTGCCCGGAGCGGGTTCTCCCCGGTCAGGTGGTTCGGGAGCTGGTGGATAATGACCGGGTTATCGGTGGTATTAACCAAGAAAGTTCCCAGAAAGCAGTCGAACTTTATAAAACATTTGTTATGGGCGAGTGCATTATTACCAATGCCCGCACCGCAGAAATGGCTAAACTCACCGAGAATGCGAGCCGTGATGTTGCCATTGCCTTTGCCAATGAACTTTCTGTGATCTGTGATGAGCTGGATATCAATGTCTGGGAGCTGATCGAACTGGCTAACCGTCATCCACGGGTAAATATCCTTCAGCCTGGCCCGGGTGTGGGTGGCCACTGTATTGCTGTGGACCCTTGGTTTATTGTCAGCAAAACACCGGAAAAGGCAAAGCTGATTCGACAGGCACGGGAAACCAACGACAGTAAGCCTGCATGGGTGATCGATAAGGTTAATGAAAAAGTAGAGCAGTTTTTGGCTGATCACCCCAATAAAAAAAGAGAAGAAGTTACCGTCGCCTGCTTTGGTCTGGCCTTTAAACCGGATATTGATGATTTAAGGGAAAGCCCGGCACTGCACATTACCAGAACGCTGGTTAACACATTGGGGTGTAATGTTATTGCTGTAGAGCCCAATGTTGAAAGTGTGAAAGAGGATTTTGAATTGGTAAATCTGGATACGGCATTTACCAAAGCAGATGTCTATGTGCTGTTGGTCGATCATTATCAGTTTAAGCGGTTTAAGCCTGCGGTTGAGTATGTGGTAGATACAAAAGGTATTTGGTAATCGCCATTAAAGATTAAACGTGCGGGGTTGTTTTTTATTATGCGACCTCGGTTTTTTTGCGAGTATTGCAAAATGAAAGACCTGACACCGATTTTGGATTTTGAATTGGTAAATCTGGATACGGCATTTACCAAAGCAGATGTCTATGTGCTGTTGGTCGATCATTATCAGTTTAAGCGGTTTAAGCCTGCGGTTGAGTATGTGGTAAATACAAAAGGTATTTGGTAATCGCCATTAAAGATTAAACGTGCGGGGTTGTTTTTTATTATGCGACCTCGGTTTTTTTGCGAGTATTGCAAAATGAAAGACCTGACACCGATTTTTGGACACCGATTTTTGTAAACTCGAGAAAGACTTGACACCGAACTTTTAAAACTTTAACGAACTTTTGAAAACGTCGGTGTTGATTTTTTATTCAAGATGAAAGAACAGACCCCGAACTTTCAATAATATAGCCAAAACTAAATGATATATTTTTATCGTCTGATAAGCCCAATAAGTTTGTTTGTTATAATTCTCTTCTGCGGGTTACTAACGTATATAGAAAACCCTATTGGGTGGGGATCTAAGTTTAATGTTCAAATCAATCCTTTAATATGGTTATGTTTTATTGTCGCTTCATGCTTGGGAATTTTTTTATCTAAATTCAAATCATTTGATCTGAATGATGATAATAGACAAAATATAGATTATCGGTTTTTAATCTTTGTGTTATTTGTGTCAGTTTTTTTTCAAACAATGAAGTTTGTAAATATAGGTGATATACCACTATTAGGTGATCCTATGTCTAGATACAAGCTAGCATTGGGAGGAGTTGTTGATTACTTTTCACGTTTACTACTACCTGTTTCAATCGTTGCCATGTCGATTTACGAGAAGACGGATGCTAAAAAATGGCTTATACCCATATTTATTTCCATAGCTCTTACTTCATTGATAATGCAAAGGCAAGAAGTACTGAATATTATCTTAGGTGCTATTTTTTTTACAAATTTCGATAAAAAAATCAAAATAAACAAGGTCATTTTTTTAGCAGTGATGTTGTTTTTATTTGTCTACATTGTTGTAGGTATTGGGGGAATATTAAGGTATGGCAGCGAGAATATAGCATCATCGATTGAACCGGCTATGCTTGGTCTTTGGCTAATACATTCAGCAGCAACAACCCCTATGCTTTTTTCAGAGTTTGTATTAGAACAAATTGGAAGTGGGCGTAGTAATGGGTTGTATACCTTCGGCATCTACGCATCTTTGTTCATGCCCGGATTTAAACAGCATGGTGCTGAATATATAAAGCAGCAGTTTACAAATGCAGAGACTGCGCAATCTTTAGCGGTACCATATGGTTTTTATCTGGACTTTGGGTATGTTGGCGTATTTGTTTTATCTTTTGTTACTTTTCTTGGCCTTTCCTTTCTTTACAGGCAATCGTGCTACGTGAAAAAGGATTTTAACAAAGCTATATATATTGTTTTTGTGTTGTCTCTATTGTGGTCAATAAGGTCAGGAATCTTTATTTTTACGCCCATAAATATATTCTATTCATATGTCTTGTGTTTAATATTTCCTAGGCGGTATACGGTAAGACTAAGACGCAATTTACCATATTTAATTTTTTTGATGTTATTAATTCTCGCTTTTGTAACTTTAGTAATAAGAATGTGAAATGACTTTTAGTTTAAAGAAATTTTATCTTATGTACACGATTGGATACCCCGGTGCACTTAGGATAATTATATTGTTTCTTATATCCAGGCAATACGGCGTTGAAATTACAGGTGTGCTTGTTTATAAATGGGCAATCGTTACATTTGCGTCCATGTTGGCTGTCGACGGGGGGGCAGCACTTTTATCTAGTAGGGTCCCTAAGTCAACAAGTAATAAAGAAGAGTGCAAGTATATTAGGCAGCAAATTTCGAATGGTGCGATATTCAATACTGCATTCATATTTTTTTGGTATATTTCTACAGATAATTTTAATTATGCAGATGTTTTATTCATTTTTTCTTGGTTGTTATATGGTTTGCAGAGACGAGTACAGCTATTAAATAGTAACTATTTTAAACTTGCTGTTTTTGAAACCATATTGCTTATATTTATAGTTACCATATTGCTTTTTGTTGATTTGGGAGAAAGAATTACTCTTTTGTTCTTACCTTTAGGTGTTTCATCTTTTTTTCTATTAGGAAAGCTATATACTTTTTCAGTATTTAAGTTTGAGCCGAATTTTGAATTAAAATGGTTCCAGTTTGGCTTGAATAATGTTTTTTCTGGTGGGGTAGCAATGGCTCTCATACCCTATATTGCTTTTAAGTTTGGTACATACTGGGCTGGTTACGTTGGCTTAATCATAAGTATATTGAATATAGTACTTCTTCTACCTAGAGCTATATCTATTTATTACATGCCGCTTCTTTCGAAGAATATAAAAGCTGGCTGCTGGGTGGAATTATACAAAAAATTTAATCAGTATATAAATTATGGACTTTTTTTGTTTTTCTTAGTTAGTCCTTTATTGTGGATAACCTTCTCTTCAAGTTATTTTCATGCCGGAAATAGTGTCGAATATATATATATTTATTACGCAATTTGTTTTTCTATGATTGTTAGTCAGCTATCACTTTCCCCGTCGAATCTATATATTTCTATGGAAAATCCAAGAGTTTTGTTTTTTAGTAACATCGTATTTTCAGTGGCTGTCGTATTTTTCATATTAATATTGCATAATTATAATATATTTGAGTTTTCTAAGATTGGATTTGGGATTGTATTGATTTATCTTTTGTTAGGTGGCTTACACCTTATAAGATTTGTTTACTTATCATACATGGTAAGAAATTATTTGATTAGTTCAAAGTTAAATGACATATAGGTGCTGTAAGAAGTGTTTTCATATTTGAGATCGTCTCCTATATATGCGTATATAAGAAAGCTTAAATACCGTTATGATCGTAGATTTTTAAGTAAGGATAAAAAGACAACAATTGATGATGTTAGACGAATTTTAACTATTAATCTGGGGCTGAGAGATGGTCAAGCTATATTGGTTCATTGTGGATTTGGCTATTTGAATGCTGACTTTACTCCAGTTGAACTTATTGATCTGTTGAAAGATATTGTAGGGAAGGATGGCATGATAATGATGCCTTTCTATCCTCCTGGTTTATCATCAGACTGGTTAAAATCAGGTAGAATTTTTGATCCAGCCTCAATCAAATGCAGTACCGGCGTTTTGGCTCAGACCTTTGCAAAAGACTCTGATGTTTTAGTCAGTTGCCATCCCATTAAAGCCGTTGCAGTTTGGGGGAAAAATAACAATAAAGTAATCGATAAACATCATGAATCGTTGTACCCCTATGATGAAAAAAGCCCATACTTTTATCTCGCTAATATTGAAAATTCCGTCTCTATTGGTCTAGGTGTTAGAAATTGCTCAATCGTACATTGCGCAGAAGATATGTTCGAGCATGAAAAAGCATATTTATATTCAGATATAAGTTATGGTGGACAGGTCAAGTTTAATAATTCAATTAAAGAAGTAACAACCTTTTGTCATCATGGAAAAATACCATTAATGAAGCCATCGATTTATCTTGCCACTTATTATTCAGATATAATCAAATCTATAATAGTGGATAATATCGAGTATTACTCGGTCAATAATATTGACTTACTTGACCGCATGAAACCTCTTATGAATTCAGGGGTTAATAGAAATAGAGCATGAAATATATATTAACTTTTGATTATGAACTTTTTGGTAGTGGTAAAGGCTGTATCAGAAAAAAACTTATTGAGCCGACCAATAAGATACTAAATATTTTAAAAAAAAATGATGTCAGAGCTACTTTTTTTGTTGAGCAGTTGGAAATTGAGGCGATTTTGAGAGAAGGAGAAAAAGCAGGTGAAGGTTCAAATTTATATAATGAGGCATTATTACTAAAAGAACAGATTTTAGAAATGGTTGCACTGGGACATGATGTACAGCTACACCTACATCCACAGTGGTATGGTGCTAAGCACGAGTCGGGTAAGTGGATTTTAAACTTTGCGTGGTGGCGTTTTTCTTCATTACCCTACAATGATCAACCTGATGGAACACCTGGGCGTTATGATCTTCTCTATAGAGGTAAAGAGTACTTAGAAAAAATTATTCGACCTTTTAAGCCGGATTATCGGTGCATTGCATTTCGTGCAGGGGGTTATAATATAGGTGTAGATGAAATAAGTTATCAAGCACTAAAGCAAAATGGATTTAGAATGGAGTCTTCAGTATGCCCTGGATTCTATGAAAACTCAAGTTTATCACAGTATGACTATACAAATATTACAGACTTTAATCATTATCCATTTTATAAAGATGATGGCAGTATTATCGAATACCCATTGATTACAATGGCCTCTTTACTTATAGAAAGAATTAGTTGCGCTCGGGTCTATGCGAAATTTATTAACAAGCAAAATAAACGAGTTAACTATTCAGGATTACCTAATAAAAATAGCACCCCTTACTTATTGAAGAATATAAAAAACACTAATTTTGATGTTTGTTTATCTAGTAAAAAGCAATTAATTGATTTCAATAAGGTGATAGATGAAAGCAAACTTGAATATGTAGTTTTAATTGGCCATTCAAAAGATTATTCTTTTTTTTCACCTTTGAATAATATTCTTAAGCAGAAGAATAATTCGTATATTACTTTTGCTGATATTGAGTAACATTTACAAATGTATACATCGAAAATATACAAAACAAGCCCTGTTTTTGTGCAAAACATATTGGCATCTGTGTATGGTCTGATCAGGTTACTATTTCGGGAAAGTAAATTATCTACTAATTTAAAGCAAGAGCTTAAAGCACATGAAAGAGATATTGAGGCTCTTAAATATTATTCAAAAAAGCAATTATTGACTTCGCTTAATAATGCAATAGAAAATACTGAATTCTACTCAGGATTGCAGCCGAATATTAGTTGTTTCTCTTATATTGATAAAAATACTGTTATTGCTAACCCAGAAAAATTCATAAATAATTCGTACCGTGGCCTTATTATCAAAGGTAATACTAGCGGTACGACAGGGACACCACTTAAAATTTTACAATCTAAAGAATCTGTTGAGAAGGAACGCGCTTTTGCTAATCGACAAAGAGAGTGGGCAGGCTACAAAAAAGGTGATAAACGTGCTTGGATAAGAGGTGAAATGATTGTTCCAATAGATCAAGTAAAACCACCTTATTGGCGTTATTCATATTTTGAAAATATGATAATGCTATCATCATACCACTTATCTCTAGATGCTATGCCGACTTATATCGATGCGATGGTTAAATTTGGTGTTGATATAATACAAGCGAATACATCATCTATTGTTAATTTGGCCAGATATCTTGAAAGCAAAGATGATTATTACCCGGGAAAATTAAAATCCATAATAACATCTTCAGAAACATTATTCCCAGAAGACCGGCAGGTTATCGAAGAACGATTTAATTCCAAAGTATTCGATTGGTACGGTCTTTTTGAACGAGTTGCTGCAATAGGTACTTGTGAGTTTGGCCGTTATCATGTTCTTACTGATTATTCATACATTGAATTTCTGGACTCTGGTAATGGATTACATGAGATAGTAGGCACGAACTTTAATAATTTATATTATCCATTAATTCGCTATAGAACTGGAGATTTTGTCGTTTTATCGGAAGAAGCTAGCTGCCCTTGTGGTAGGATTTACCCTCTGATAAAGAGCATAGAAGGTAGGATTGGAGATTATATAGTTGGTGAGAATGGCCGGAAGATACATATACTTAGTAGTATACCTAAAGATGTCAAAGGTATTATTATGTGTCAGTTTCTTCAAAACAAATTAAATCATATAGAAATTTTGGTTGTTCCTGATAAGGAAAAATTTGATAACTCCCAAATTTTGAAATTAATTAAAAACACTAAGTTTTGGGTTGGAGAATCTATGAATGTAGAAGTTAAATGTGTGGATCTTTTACAGCGTGGTCAAAATGGCAAAATCCGACAAGCTATTTGTAATATTAAGGAAGTAAAATGAGTAGGCCTGTCAATTTAACTATTGGGACTGATATTAATGGGAGAGGTGGGATAGCAACGGCTCTTAATATCTATCAGGATTTCGGTTTTTTTAACAAATGGAATGTTAAATTAATATCTACTCATACAAGTAAAAAAGCATTATTTGGACTAAATCGGCTTCACTTGTATTTTATTGCTTTTTTAAAAGTCACAGGCTATTTTATTTTCCGAAAAGTTGGACTTGTTCATTTTCATATGGCTTCCCGTGGTAGCTATCTGCGAAAATCCATACTCATTCGTTTGGTAAAGATTTTGGGGGGGAAAGTCATTATCCATTTACATGGTGGAGGTTTTAGTGATTTTTATACTCAATGCAGTAAAGTTCATCAAAACCATATACGGAATACATTTCTGAAAGCAGATGCAGTTATTGTACTCTCGACTCAGTGGATGTTATGGGCTAAGAAAACTTTGGGCCGGTCTGATCACGTGACTGTGATTTATAATGCGGTTCCTTCCCTCTATGTTGATCGTACTAAATCAGTTCCTGGCTTAGTCGCCTTTTTAGGGCGTATTAGTCATAGTAAAGGTGCTTATGATCTTATCCGTGCGTTTGCTCAAGTGAAAGTTGTCTGCCCATATGCACGCCTGGCTCTTGCAGGCGATGGCGATCTTGATGTGGCTAAAGCTGAAGTAAAGGCTCTTGGGCTTTTGGACTCGGTGGATTTTTTAGGGTGGATAAGTGGTTCAGGCAAAGAAGAATTACTATCACGAGCTGATCTGTACTGCCTGCCCAGTTATAACGAGGGTTTCCCGATGGGTGTGTTAGAAGCCATGTCTGCGGGTGTCACCGTTGTAGCTTCAAGAGCTGGAGGGATTCCGGATGCTATTGAAGATAAAAAGGAAGGTCTGCTGGTTGATGCCGGAGACATTGAACGATTGGCTAAGGCATTAATCATCATGATCGAGAATCGTGAGCTGAATACCAAATACTCGAAAGCTGCTAGTCAGAAGTTTCAAGATAATTTCAGTCTTGATGCGGTGATGCCTCAGTTGGATGAGCTTTATGCAAAATTACTGGGCTATAAACCATAAACTAAAAGCTCAAAATTCCTACGCAAGACCCGCACCAGCCTGGCGACGTTTCTGGCGGTTGAATCCATGACTACGGGTATGCCGGTTAAGGTGGATTTATCGATTCTCGATTAATTTAATGATGAATTTTAAATGTTGAATAGTTACTGATCAATTCAACATTTAACATTCAAAATCCAACATTCAACGCCCCAGCATAATCACCTTAACCGTCGGAAAGTAACTGGTATAACGCCCCTTATCCCGACTGATTAACGGCCATTTGCACACAGCAGCCTGGGCACCGATATAAAAATCCGGCAGCACCCCGGTTTTCTGTCCTCCCCGTTTACGGTATTTGATAAACGCTTTTGCGGCCAGAAACAGGGCATCGTGATTCAGGGGTTGTTCGCTGATATTGAGTTTATCCAATAGCTTCAATACGTCTGCCGGCGATTCCATTCCGGCGCAGAGTTCTGAAAAAATGATGGGATTGACGGTGGCGATGTGGGTTTTGGAGAATTCACGAAACGTCTCCTTGGCCCAGCTGTGCCAGTGGCTGTCACGGTCAAGAATGTCGAGGATGACACTGGTATCCAGCAATACGGGTTCCATCAGTCATCATCCCTCAGAAGCTTCAGTAATTCATCTGCGCCCATGGCGAGCTTGAATTCGTCGGCCACTTTTTCCACCGGGTCGGTGTTGTCGACCTGAACTTTTTGCAGGACCACTTCTCCCCGGTCGTTTTTGACAAAGCTGACCCGGTCTCCCGGATTCAACCCCAGGCTTCTGCGAATACTGGCAGGTATGGTGACCTGCCCTTGGGTGGTTAATTTCATCATGATTCTGATCACTCTGGTTTGAATCTATTAGGTATTAATTAATAGTTAATAATTTATTAAATGGCAACATTATCACAACAGGTCGAGACCATCACCGCATCGGTGCTGACAGCTTCCCGGCAGGACGGCTTTAAGGGATGCGATCCGTTCGATGGCTTAAACAGCAAACTGTTCGATTGGATGCCCGGCCTGAAGTCGGGCATTTTGGGTTTGGCCTGGATTCAGTTTTTTAAACAGTCACCGGTTAATTTCCGCCCCCTGCTGGGTGTACCAAAACGCCGTAACCCAAAAGGTGTAGCCCTGTTTATTCTCGGGTTACTGGAAGATTTTCGCAGAACAGAAGATACCGGCTTTTTACAGGAAGCTACCGCACTGGCAGACTGGCTGTTAACCCAGCAGTGCGAACGAAAAGAGTGGAAGCACAGTTGCTGGGGTTATCACTTTGACTGGAAAGCCCGGGCGTTTTTTGTGCCCAAAGGCAAACCCAATGTGATTACCACGATTTATGTGGCTCAGGCGCTGTTTGCCCTGGCGGATACATTCGAAGCTCTGGATAGTAAACAGCCAGCAGATGTTTATCGGAAACCGGCGTTGGATGCTGCCCAGTTTATTGTTAATACGCTTTACACCGAAGCGGATGGTCGTTGTTTTTTTGCTTACATTCCCGGTGAAACGGCGTTTGTTCATAATGCCAGCCTCTGGGCTGCAGCGTGGGTGGCGGTTGTTGGTGCTTACACGGGTAATGCTGTGTTTCAGGCAATGGCTCTTAAGGTTGCCCGGCAGTCGGTTAGTGAACAGGCTGAAGATGGCTCCTGGGTTTATGGTGCCCGCCATCACCACCAGTTTATTGATGGCTTTCATACCGGGTATAACCTGGAAGCACTGGACCTGATTCGTCGGTCATTGAATACCAATGAGTTTGATCAGGCTATTAAGAAGGGCTTCAGCTACTACAAAGCGAATTTTTTTGAACCGGACGGTACTGCCAAATATTACAACAATAACCGCTATCCGCTGGATATGCATTCGGTAGCCCAGGCTGTGCTGACACTGGTTAAGCTGGCCGGTGAAGATGGTGATATTGAAGGGGATAAGGCATTGGCTAAAAAGGTGATAAGCCATTCGCTGGAAACACTTTTCCTTCCGAAAAAGCAGCGGTTTGTTTACCAGAAAACCCGCCATTTCACTAATGCCATTAACTATATGCGCTGGAGTCAGGCGTGGGCTTATTACTCCCTGTCATTCTGGCTGGCAAATCATAAGTGATTTTGAATATTTAATTTTCCACTCATGATTGTTTAGATGTTAAACGGCTACCCCTTCAATTCAACATTTAACATTCAAAATTTCAACAACAGAATTTTATGAAACGAATAACCTTCCTCAATTCGCCCATGGATGTCGCCACCATGGACGAAACCGTAAACTTTATTAAAGACCGAATTCAAGCCAATCAGTTTACCCAACATGTGGTGGTGAATGTGGCCAAGCTGGTGCATATGCAAAACGATGCCCAGCTTCGGGAATCGGTCGAGGCCTGTGACATTATCAATATTGATGGTATGGGCGTTGTACTGGGGGCACGCTTTTTAGGGCACGATGTGGCAGAGCGGGTAGCCGGTGTTGACCTGTTTTATAATTTGATTGCCATGTCGGAGCAGGAATCGTTTTCGGTTTACCTGCTGGGTGCTACGGATGATGTGGTCACTGAAACCGCTAAACGCCTGCAGGCTCAGCATCCAAAACTCAAGCTTGCGGGTTTTCACCATGGATATTTTTGGGATGATGAGGAAAGTGTTGTCAATGCGATAAAAGCCAGTGGTGCCAAGCTGTTGTTTGTGGCCATCACCAGTCCAAAAAAAGAGAATTTTATCAATAAGTGGCAGGACCGGTTGGGTGTTGATTTTGTTATGGGCGTGGGTGGTACGTTTGATGTCGTCGCAGGTAAGGTTAATCGTGCACCGCTGTGGATGCAGCGATACGGACTGGAATGGTTCTACCGGATTATTCAGGAGCCGCGCCGCATGTGGAAGCGGTATTTGGTGACTAATAGCAAGTTTGCCTGGTACTTGTTGCGGGAAAAATTATTCCACTGATCGATAAATTTTATCACCTCTTTAGGTGATATGAATTATTTCTTAGATCGTATGCTTTTCTCTAATTAGATTTGGCTGATGAAGTATCTTAAAGCATTATTTTTTAATGCCAGTCATCAAATGCAAAACCTATATATTTGGATCTTCCTATTGTTGGTTTTGCTCTTTAAATTTACAGTTGAACTGTTTACATCAAGCTCTGATCCTACCCATGTTCAATACCTAACTGGGAACTTGTTGCCTGAGTTAACGGGTATGCTCATCGAGCTCGCGTTTATTCTCTTCGTTGTGGAAGTTGTCCAAGATGGTGAAAGAAGTCGGCGAAAAGCGCAAGAGAAAGAATCTGAGCGCAATAAGAAGATTATGCTTGAGCGGAGGCTACAAGCTCAACTCAGGTTTCTGATGCGTAGAATATTTGAGAATGCAGAACTTTCCAATGAGTTTAATATTTCATCTTTTCTCTACCACGCTATAGAACATGAGGAAAATCAACGGGCTATTGAAATATTTAAAAATACTGTTTTAGAGCAAAGTTTTAATGATACATTTCATGAAAGTGTGCTTAATACATGCCAATCGGAATTACCACTGATATTATCTTTGACAGCTATTTGTTCAGAGCTAAGTGATCGACATGTTAAAGCATGGATGGCCATTGCTTATTACTTACAGCAAATTAATGCAAATAATGACATCATTCAAAATACTCAGCAACTTCTTTCTTGGATTGCCATGTTTGATAAGCATACCTTTCAACAAAATCTTCTATGACAAGTACATCGTTACGAAAATTGCATCTTGAATAAATCATTGCTAGGTATATTTTCCGTTATTTGGCTGGCCTTTCTGGTGATTCTTTCGGCCAGTAAAAGCCTCGGCTATGGCCACTGGGCCTGGGGCAGCATCGAGAATTTTCTCGGCGGAAATTTGCAGATGCATTTTGTCTTTGCCTTTATTCTCTCGGCATTGGCGCATCTGGCCAGCTCACGGTTCTGGCACCGAGGCTGGTTGTTATTGCTGTTGATGATTGGCTGCGCCCTGGATGAAAGTTTGCAGTTTGTTCTGCCGTTGCGCAGTTTTAATCCGCTGGATTTTCTCGTAACCTGTGCCGGGTTGTTGTTGGCTGCTTTGCCTTTTTTGGTGTTGGCGTGGCGGCCAGTTAAAAGCGTTTGAACCACGAAGGTCACAAATAACACAAAGGAAAAGATAAGTTTTCTTTCTCTTTTTTCTGTTCTTTGTGCCCTTTGTGCTCTCTGTGGTTCCAACAAAAAGACGGATTTTATGTAGATGCCTACCTCATTGTTATCAGGCCGCTCGCGGCTGCCTCTTTTTTCGCTGGTGATTATGGACGTAGCCATCGCCTTTGGTTGCGCTGAGCTATCGGAATACATTCGCTTTGGGAACCATGCCACCCACTATCTCAATCTGATGTGCATCCAGGCGCTGTTAGCCGTGGTGTTTTCATTTTTGTGCGATGTCTACTCACCCTGGCGGGGGCGCAAACTCAGTGAGCGCCTGGTAAAAGTGTTCGCTGCCTGGTTGTTGTCATTTATGACCCTGTTCGCCTATATGGTGATGAGCAAAACCTCTGAGCAGTATTCACGTATCTGGATCATGACCTGGGGCTTACTTGCCATTCCCATGGTATTGGCGAGCCGCTTTGCACTTTACCGTTTACTGATGTCGTTCCGTCGCAGGGGCCGTAATACACGGCATGTGCTGGTGATTGGTGATGGCCGGAATTTTGAGGCGATGCGGGAATATTTCGCCAGAGACAACGGTTATGGCTATCGGTTACAGCATGTGATTGAGCATCAGACTAATGAGCAGGCGATGAAAGAGCTGGAGCAATACATAGCAAGTAACGTTGCCTTTGATGAGTGCTGGCTTTGCCTGCCATTCACCAAAAACGCCATACTGCAACCGGTGATGTTTGCCCTGCGCCACAGTACCGCGAATATCCGTTACATGCCCGGCCTGCAGGACCTGCCATTATTGAACCATACCGTCAGTAAGATTGGTCGTTTTTATTCGCTGGATATCAGCTGCTCGCCGATGGATAGCAGTAATGCGGTAATTAAGCGTATAGAAGATCTGGTACTGGGAACATTGGGCCTGGTTATATTTTCCCCGCTGATGGTGGCGGTCGCCATTGCCATCAAGTTAACATCCCCCGGCCCGGTGCTGTTCAAACAGTTGCGTTACGGTGTATCAGGTAATCCGGTAAAGATTTACAAGTTTCGCTCCATGAAAGTTCACAGTGAGGGTGAAGGCACCGTGACTCAGGCGACCAAAGGAGACCCCAGGGTGACCAAAGTCGGGGCGTTTATTCGCCGTACCAGTATGGATGAGCTGCCTCAGTTTTTTAATGTGATTCAGGGGCGTATGTCTCTGGTTGGCCCCCGGCCCCACGCCATTGCCCATAACGAGTATTATAAGGATCTCGTCGTGAGCTATATGAAGCGGCATAAAATGAAACCGGGAGTTACCGGATTGGCTCAGGTGAATGGTTGCCGTGGAGAAACGGATACGTTGGAAAAAATGGAAAAACGGATAGAGTTCGATCTTGAGTACATTAACAATTGGTCACTGTGGATGGATATCAAGATTCTTCTTGCAACCCCTGCGTCACTGCTGGGTAAGAACGCTTATTGATCCCTTTGGGTTCCCTTCGGGCGCTGCCCGCTAGCCGAAAAAGATAAGATTGGAGCTTTTACGGGCGCCTTGCAACGTTTAGCGGGGAGCGGGCGGCGGGAAGCGAATAGAATTTTAGTGAAATAACGAATGACCAATAAATTGTTTTGGCCGCTGTTGGCGGTGATGTTCTGGCTACCATTACCCGAAGGCAGCAAGCCCGAGTGGGCCATGGGGATGTTGATGATGCTGGTCTACGGGCTGGCGTTGTTCTGGTTACTGGGTTATGCCCTGAATCGGCTACCGGTGACCGTTGCCTTTCAGAAGGCTCGCTGGTTTCACCTGGGGTTTATCCTGGTCACCAGCTGGCTGTTTATTCAACAGATTCCGCTGCCCGTGAATTGGGTAAAGGCGCTCTCCCCCCATGCCTGGGATATTCACTCTCAGGCCTACCTGGCACTGGGGTTGCCCCTGCCTGAAATGCTACCCCTCTCAATTGATCCTTTTGCCACGCTGATTACGGCGTTGCTTTCACTGGCTTACTACCTCCTTTTTTGCCTGTGTCTGCTGGTGATCGACCGGCCTGAGAAGTTGAAAGCCTTTGCCTGGGTGCTGGTGATCTCCGGTATTTTTCAGGCGGTGTTTGGGTCGTTAAGTACCCTATCCGGTATGGAAGTGCTGCTATTCAGAGATAAGCCTTCGTATTTTGGTGTGGCTACCGGAACCTTTGTGAACCGCAACAGCTTTGCCGGATGTATGGAGATGACGTTGGCGGCGGGGATGGGCCTGCTGATCGCCCAGCTGAATGAACGACGCTCCAGCGACTGGCAGGAGTGGCTGCACCGCACCTTGAAAACGCTGATGAGCAATAAGGTGATTCTCCGGACCGGGCTGGCCATTATGGTGATTGGCCTGGTGCTTTCCCGCTCCCGTATGGGGAATACGGCGTTTTTCTCCAGTTTGATGATTACCGGCTTTTTGTACGTTATCTGTCGTAAACAGCTAAGCCGGGGAATGGTGGTGCTGTTTGTCAGTTTGCTGGTGATTGATACCGCTATTGTCAGCCAGTGGTTTGGCCTTGAGAAAGTGGTGGAGCGACTGGAGCAAACCTCCATGGAGCGGGAAACCCGACCCAATGTGGCGGAAGTGACATTAGACGCCATTGGCGATTATGGCCTGACCGGTTCAGGCGG
>CBDHDM010000142.1:0-9905 GCA_965261315.1 Endozoicomonas sp.
ACAGACAGAATGTGCCTGTCACTAGCTGAGAGAGGTAACCATGGGACAAATGTCAGGCTTGACTTGCTATTCATTGAAACCTCCTACAAATAAACCGGTGACAGTTCACATTAACACTGTGTTCACCATTTACATTCAGCTAAGTTAGTTGTACATTCAAATACCTCCGGTCATTATACTGGGTCAATTAGATTGTTTGGGTAGCAGACAAAAATTAAACACTGAAGGAAGGAACCAGGTATCTACATGCAGGGTGTCCAGGAAATAGGAAAATAGGAAACTCAGGATTGAAAAAAATAGGAAAAATAGGAAACTTTGATTTAAAAAATAGGAAAAAATAGGAGAATCAATAGTACTTTGATGGACAAAGATAGCCTCCCTGCAACCCATCAGCTATCCCAATCCACCACTTTAGTCCATAACAATGATAAAACACTAATACGACAAAGCGAGTATTTCGGTTTTAAAAGTTATTCTTCTTTATATCTCTTATTGTTTTAACAATATCAACAACATGATATTACAAATACATGTAGCAAACACAACAAAATCCAAAGTGAACACCTTCTGCAATAAAACGACTGTTCATCCTTTAATTTGACTTTCTTTTCTTTGATGGTAGAGCAGAAACACCAGTTGGTAGTGCCTTTTCCAGCAATTTCTGATTGTGCGTGTTAACAACCTTTTGCTTTTCCCTCACTGCTTCAAGCTTCCTCTTTGCCTTTGCCTGATTTCATGTGATTTGATTTTGCTGTTTCTATCATGAGACATGCAACTTTCGCACCTTGTGAATCAATCTTTGAACCTGAAGATAGGGCAGTCTGTAACTTAACTGTGCCTTCTGACAGCAGCTCATCAGCTGTTTGCATTTCTTCCATTGCCTCCTGCTCTTTTCTGTCCTAGGCTCTCTCCCTTTTCTTTCAACAATCTGGTCTCTTGCCTTAGCTTCTCTTGCTCTCTCTTTCCACCTCTTCAGCTTCTCTTCAGCATGCCTTTTCTTCTTCTCAGCTTCCTCTTCATCAAGCCGCTTCTATGCATATGTGCAGATCTCAAGGCAGTTAAAAGGCCATCTGTCAGGGGAATTTTCTCTGGTCTGCAGTTCTCAGGATCATGAAATTTGACAGCATCTTTCACAGTTCTAAGGCCAACGATGGTCCATTCTCCAAGAAGTGTCCGTTCCTGTGTCACAATGCGGGCATTCACTGAAAGACTTCTTTCTGACTCAGCATTCGATTGTGCAAGAATAGGCCCTGATTTGACAACTTTTGGAAGAGCTGAAAATCGTGGCCCAGTCCCATCAAGAGACTTAAGACTGAATACAGCTCGCCAGAAATGGTCAACTCGTTGCCCTTTTTCTAACTGCTCAACTCCTTGATCAACAGAATAAACACGCCACTCATCTTAAACATTGCTGACATCCACCTGAGGCTGCAATTGTTTTGCCAGTGTTGCAATTGCCTTCACACTGCTTGCCTTTTCTCTCTTCAGAGGATTCAGACATCCCTATTGCTTTCAAGAGAGTGTTCTGAAGAGGGAGATGAGACTGTAAATATGTGAACGGATGTGCTATAAAATGCACGGATGCCAAGAAGTACAGACTTTCGGCGTTCTGGCTTGAGTTGGGCTAAGGCTTTCTTAGTTGGCATCTCCAATTGAAATATCTGAATCAGTAGCTGATTGTTTGCACTACAGTCAATAATCATCATTAATTTACATTTACCATATTACGAGCATTCCCTCTCTACAAGACTTATATGCTCGGTTTAATGCTTATATGCAAGGCTTATAATTATGCTATATGTTCAGCTGAACATAGTCAACTCAAGTGAACTACATTACTAGATAAATGTACAATGGGGGCAGAAGAAAATTTTACAAATATAAAGTAATGATATATTACTACTTGATTTATCCTGAATCTTCGTCTGAAACACATAACTATAATTTCATTTTCACATTGACTTCACCAGCTAAAAAATAGGAAAAATAGGGAGGTTTCATTAAAAGATAGGAGAAAATAGGAATGTGCTAAAAAAATAGGAAAAAAAATATTATAGGAACTGGACACCCTATACATGTAAAAGGAGAGTGACAATGTCCTTTTTTATTATCGCACTGCATGAAAAACCAACACTAAATACTGGACAAGAATGTAAGGACTCTAGGATTAGTAGATATCCTGGTAAGTCCCTTTTGCATTGCAAAATCAATGTTCTGAACACTCTACAAAGTTGTAGAATGATACACACTATTATTTATTTAAAACTAAAACTAATCAATATATGAGAGTCCCCGCTCTCTAGTCTGAGCAGCATTCAGCTCAATTTACTTACTTGACGTCTCTGCACTATGAAGTGAGTGCATTTGCACAGACGAAATAACAGTATCATGAGGTGTTTCACTATCTCTCTGTTGGCCAAAGTATCCTGTTGCAGAGTTGGTGCTCAGATTAGCGTGGGAACCATTCTTCATAGCTTCTACCTTGCCATGTTGTGATCCACTTTCTCTCTGACTTGGGTTAAAATGACCTGAAAAACAAATGGAATGCTGAACCACCAGACCCAGAATTGTTTCATTTTCCAGACAGAAATAGAATACTTTGCACTGTACTCATAAGCTGAATGTAGACTTCCTCAGGTACACTCAATTACACCAAGGAAGAGGGCTGGACAGAAAATAACGACTTGATGTCATCTTTATGCAAGATAAGTGAATATATGAAAATTCATATATTTGAACTGCAGAAGAAATAATGAATAATTGAATGATCATAGCAGTTGCAAAAAGAAAGCCTGAAAAAATTCAGGCTTGAACGGGATTCGAACCCATGACCTCTGTGATACTGGTGCAGTGTTCTACCAATATTGAGCCTATCAAGCCAACTGGAGCTGGCCATTGTGTGAATTCGTAATATACCCGTTGGGGAGATGAGATGAAAGTGAATATATGAAAATTCATACATTTGAATTGCGGAAGAAAGAATGAATAAGTGAATGATCATCGCAGTAAATAAACGCAACATAAGCAGTTGTGAAAAGAAAGCATGAAAAAAATTCAGAATTGAACAGGATTCGAACCCATGACCTCTGCGATACCAGTGCAGTGCTCTACCAATTGAGCTATCAAGCCCAACTGGGAGCTGGTCATTGTGTCAATTCGTAATATACCCATTGAGAGTGACATACTGTAACCTGAGGGTTACTTATTATTGACTGAAAACAATAACAACAATTTACCAACAATATTAAATAGGGTTAAATGTAATTTAACTTAGTTAACGACTTGGAGCAAGTTTGCTCTGTGGTGGCGTGGCATGGTGTGGCGTGGCGTTAGCATTTGTGGCACCGGCAGTTTGGTGTGCTGGTGGCTTGTTAGCGTTTTGTCGCTTGCTGTTTTTGCATTATTGTTTGGGCCTGGTTCAGGGGCTCAGGTGGTTGGGTGTCCAGCGGTATTCTCATGTGGTTTATGTACGTACCTAGGTATGTGCGCAGGATTTTACTCTGCTTAGCGTTTAATGTGGCGTCTTTGGTACATGTACATCGCATTTTATAGGATTTTTCTTTATTTGCTTTCATTGAGGATGTTTTTCTCAAATAGTATTTTTGTAGTGGTTGGCCTTCACTTTACTCTTGACAAGTGCTGCTTTTGTTCCAGTACTCCCATTTTTGGGGGATTTTGGAGGCCTTTTTCGTGTGCATCTCGTTGTTGTGTGTTGTTTATTTATCTGATCGCCTTGCATGGCTTACCTGCACTCAATTTACAACATCTTGGCAGTGGGCATAATCCCCCAGAACGTACATATCGTCACCTTCTTCATCTGCTGCTACCATTGCAGTTACAGTGGCTTCCAAGGGAGCATCCTTGTCTCTCTCTAATGAGATTGCAACAGCTATTGCCCTAGCATTCAGCAATTCACTGCCTACCATCATTGCAGCGATCCAGGATAACACAGCCCATGCATTGAGCGTTCCTCCAGTGGATACAACCAATGTTTGTTCCAGTCCTGCGATGGTCATTGAACTGGCTCTCTTGCAGCTTCTTCAGGTACTTTGAGGTTGCTGGCATTTGATTCTACATTGCTCTCCATGCCAGCCACCACTGGCTCCAACTCAGCTTGTCCTATGCTATCATTTGCATTGCTGGTTATGGTCATTCATGTTACGAACATGTTGACCAGTTTGCTGAGTTTGGTTTTCCAAACCTTCAGTTGACAAAGCATTCATGGTTGGTCCAGGACATGCTCCAATTCCTGCTTAGTTGATATCGACAATTACGAGCCGTCAGTTTGTGGACTTGGTGGGACTTATTGTCAGCAAATCTGGACGGCAGAACAGGATTGTTGGAGTGTTGGCTGGTGGAAATTCTGGACCAAGGCCTTCACCATTTTTCAAATGGTGATGTGGGCAACCCATGCTCATCATTGGCCAGACCTCACCAAATATAAATTGCTGATCGTCCAAACTGCTCGCCAATCACACAGTAGAGCTACAATAGGCTGGAATACGATTTTGCCTTTTGCAAGGATGATGCCGCAACTGATGCATCGGATTGGTCCAAGATGAATTTGGATTTGTACAACTTTCACTTGCGGTCACCAGCACCCTTCACCAATCTACAGTCTTCAAATTCCTCGTCTATTACCGTGTCAGCAAGCCAGGGCTACATCTCTCACCCCCTTACTGCATCTCCTGGAACAACAGGCAATGCCTCTGGCCTTTTGGGGAATGCCGCTACTGCCACGCTTGCAGTTCGTGTGATGGGGACCACCCTAGGGGTTAGCTGCCCATTCCTTTCCCGAGGTTGTTTGCTTGCACTCCCCTTGGGAGGGTGGGGGGGGGACAGTACTGAGGGGATAAAAATTCCCACAGCTTTTTATGTACACAGTGTAAGTAACCTTGTTTCTGCTCCTCCTGATCAGCAGCATGGACTGCCTTACTCAGTGGCTGTGCTTTCTTCAGATTCACCTGGTTCACCCAGCTGCTCCAGGTCATTCATTTTCTCCATTAGCGCCAGTGCATTTAGTCACCCCGTTGCAGTTATCCCAGTTTCAGGCAGCGTTGGGGGTGACTATCCTGATCAGTGTACATTCTTACCGGTCTCCAGGAGGGCTTCCACATTGGTGTTGAGGCCTCATCAGTCTTCCTGCGGTCAGCCTCTTCTAACATGTGATCTGCCCTCATCCACCATCTTTCATAGATGTTTTCTTTGAGACAGAGGTTTCGTACAGAAGAGTTGCTAGCCACTTTACTTCTTCACCTTCCCCCTGACTGGCACATCAGCTGTTTCAGAGTTATCCCAAAAAGCAACCAGCCTGGCAAATGGCATCTAATCTTGGATCTATCTTTGCCATAGGGTCACAGTGTTAATGATGGCATTCTGAAGCCCTCCTGTTCAGTTCAGTGTGTCATGGTTGACTCCTTTATAGAAGGCATCATCGCCCAGGGCCCGAAGAACTCTTATGGCCAAGTTCAATGTGGCAATAGCGCCTATCGCAATGTCAACATGGCTCTCCCATTTAGTCTGCATTCAGATCCCTACATCTTCGCCGATATTGTGGACCTGGCTTAGTGGATGCTGACCCACAACCATGGCGTTGATTATCTTCGCCATTACTTGGATGATTTTCTGACCTTAGGTCTGCCAGCTTCTCTGCTCTATTACACTGTACAACAACTTGCAGGTGTGTATGTGGGCCCTCCTTCTGGATTTTCAAGTGTCAACAGATGCCACAGGCTCTCTGGGCTATAGAGCTATCTTTTACAACCAGTGGTTCTTTGGCACTATGGAACTGTTGCCCACGGTTGTGGCCGGGTATTTGTAAGGACTTTTTTTTTTTTAACATTTTATTTTATGTTTGCTTCTACTTTACAACACTTTTGCTATTACTTTATACTAGAACAATACAATAAAGGCTACATATACTGCTACAATACAACAGAGCTATTAACTACAGCTTCTTTACCCTACTTACTATAGAGATTTGTGGGGACCTCGGTGGGCTTTGTGGCAGGTCAAGTTCATATGCGACGAGACAGTGGTGGCTATTCTGTCTTCTGGTACTTCCAGAGACCTGGACTTAACAGGTTTGTTACATTACTTAAGGCCGGTTTACACGTATGAAGCAAGCATACATGTACACTGTAAGCGTAAGCACAAGGTTGTGGCATGGTGTGGCATTAGCATTTATTGGCATACAGTTTGGTGTAATGGCGGCTTGTTAGCATTTTGGTGCTCGCTGTTGTTACATTACTGTTTTGGGCCTGCTTCAGGGCCTTAGGTGATTGCCTGGTGCCTTTGCATGTGCTTGGGATTTTTCTCTGCTCAGCGTTTGTGGCATCTTTGGTATATATTGCGTTTAGTAGGGCTTTTCTTTCCCTTCCTCCCCTCCTGGTACACTGTAGCATAATTTTTTTATCTAGTTGGATTTGGGTTGGGGTTAGGGTTAGGGTGAGGGATTGGGTTAGGATGCAGGTTAGTTCTATGTGTTATTTACTTATTTAATGTTTTCCACTGATCTTCTAGGGTGCTTACCATTTACATGGAAAACCCAGAAATTCCAGTTGGAATTTGATGTTTATCAGCATGACACTAAAGCGTGACATTGGCCACCTGCCACATGGTCCTCATGTGACCTGTAACCTTTGATCATCTGTAATAAATTTAGTCTGTGTTTGATCTCATTCATGGCTGGTTATTACATTTGGCGACGAGGATGGGATGCTCTAGATTTGTTTAGGAATGGCAACCTACAAGAAGATAGGCGAGCTCAAAGAGTCAGGAAACGTGGCCCCAGTACGAGGAACGTCTAGAACAGTATTTTCTAGCAAACGAGGTTGAAGATGCCATGAAGCAGCAAGCGATCCTACTTAGTGTTTGTGGTAGTAAACCTTACACACTGGAGAGGGATCAACTACAAGGGAAGCACTTCACACCGAAGCCAAGCAAGATAGTGGCACACTTCAAATTTCAAAGTTGAAATCCCAAGGAACTCATCGAAGGCGAGGGCGTTGCGACATAGGTGGCAGGGCTACGCAAGCTTAACCAAACACTGCAATTTCGGTGAAACTCTTCCAGAAATGCTTCGGGATCGCTGAGTGTGTGGAATAAATGCCAAAAAAATTCAGTGAAGATTACTTGCAGAGCCAGACCTGACCTTCAAGAAGGCCATGGATATTGCTTTAGTGATCGAGTCCGCCTCTAGACAAGAAAACCAAAACACCGTGTGGAAATCCAGAATGTACTCGCTATGGAGATAAACATGACTCATCATCCTGTAAATTCAATGTAAATGCAATGTTACCACTGCGGAAAAAAGGCCATTTAGCCAGAGTGGAAGGCAGATTGAAGGTGCCTCACCGAACTACACGAGACTCACCCTGGTGCATCCTGCATTAAAGCACTCGCCCATAGCTATGTTTGGTGGCCAGGCATTGATCAAGATATCATGAAGGAGGTGAAAGGCTGCGATAAATGTCAGTCACACCAGAGTGTTCGAGCAGAGGCTCCTCTGCACCCCTGAGAGTGGCCAGGTCTCCCATGGCCAAGGATCCACATTGACTATGCTGGACCCAACAGAGGTGAAACGTTCCTTGAAATCGTTGATGCCTTTTCAAAATGTATGAAGTCAACCACGTCTGCTGCTACAATCAAGAAGCTGCGAGACATTTTTGCTATACATGGTCTACCGGCAACCCTCGTGAGTGATAATTATGGTAGTATCTTCAGACACAAGTTCCGAGTTAGAAAATTTGTGAGGAAGAATGCCATCCGACATATCAAGGCGGCTCCATATCACCCAGCCTTGAATGGCTTGGCAAAGAGAGCTGTACGCACCTTCAGAAAGGGTCTCGAGAAGATGGAGAAGGGAAGTGTGCGAACGAAGTTATCACATTTTCTTCTCAGTTACCGAACCACCCCTCAAAGTACAACTGGAGTTTCCCCAGCAGAGTTACTAATGGGACGGAAGCTTCACACTCATCTGAATCGTATGCCCCCAAGCATAGCAGATAGTGTGAAGGATAAACAGTGTCAGCAGAAGACAGCACACAACCATCATGCTAAGGAGAGGGAAATTCTGGAAGGCCACTAGTCTTGTTTATGCAAAGGAGTTTCCAGCCAAGAAGACCTGGTCCCCAGGAACAGCTGTAGTGTCAAAAACTGGTCCTGTGTCAGCTCAGGTTCAGCTAGAGAATGGAACCATTGTACGTCACCATCAGGATCATATTCAGCACCGTGCACAGAAAGTGAGGGGGGCCTCCAGCCAAGATTGGGCTTACCAGAAGACGTACAAGTGGTTTTGCCTGAATCTACAACTCCTTCTCCCACCCCTGAGTTCAGGATAGTCCAAGTCATCACCAATAGTGTCTGTGGAGGGATCCTGTTCAGGCCAGCCCTCAGATGTCACATCAAGCACAGAAAATGGCTAGACCTAGATATCTAAAGGACTGTTTGCTAATTTGAGTCGAGTTAGAACCCTAATGGAGTGGACTTTAATTAAGTGTTGTACTTTCTTGTTTAAGTTTATTTGTTTTGGGTGATTGTTTTGTGATTTAGAGGGAGGAATGTGGTAATTTTATGTTTATCAGTGTGACACTAAAGCGTGACATTGGCCACCTACCATGAGATCTGTAAATAAATTTAGCCTGTGTTTGATCTCAGTCATGGCTAGTTATTGAAAAAAATCAAAATGGTATGCATCATTCCATTTTGGAGTATTTCTGAAATTATGGGCTTCTGGTCAAAGTGATGCATTTTTATTGCTCCTTTTGGATTTACAGTTGATGTTCACACATTTTGCATGTTATCCATCTCCCGTTAAGACAAGCTAAATCATTTCATTTCATGCTATCTGGGTGGTTTGCGTAAATGGTAAGTACCCCTAGTCTCAGTGTGATCAGGGTGCTGGGGCCAGGGGCTGGGTTGCAGGTAGGGGCAGGTTTATGGGGTGTTCTACCTACATGTACCTACCCAACCTACATTTGCTACATTGGCATTAATTTAACAATTCTGATCAAATACTCTTGCAACATGGTGATCAAAATAATATTAATGATAACAGAGTCACTTTAGTTCACTCCTTCATAAAGTGACTATAGAGCGTGCATGGATTTCTCTGAATTTGAATTCTACATTTGAAGCAAATAGCTCTTCAAAAATATTTTTTGCATTCCACTGTGTTTATATCCTGAAGTCCCTGTATAAAGTTCCTGCTTGAGCCCACCCATCAGAATTGACAAGTGCTCTGGCTAGGAGGAATCTTGGTCCTATTCTAGCTGTGGTGCAACTTCAGGAAAATGTTCATCACTGTCACTGGACGATATAATCCATGACAATTTCAATGCAAAAATTCAGGAAAATGGAAAAAAAAATTGTACAGCTACACTGTATCTGCACTTTAAATAGACTTCAGATAGCAAAAAAATCTTGTAACCTGTATATTTAGACACTTTATGAACTACAGTGCAATTAAGAAACTTAACACCTACCAGAAGACCTCTCATTGTGGTCATGAGAGATTTGAATGCTTGTCACAGGACTGTGCTCCTTATATAAACATTGTTGATCATGATCTGTGGCATCCTCTTGTGGCAAACTAAGCAGCTGATGTATCACATTATCAATGCTCTGGTATAGTTCAGGATCCACATCTTGCCTCAAGTGTGACAGAAACTCTATTGCACCAATGCTTAACAAGCCTTCTGCACCAGACACAGGCTGAAACAACAGTACATCAATGGACAGACACTTTTATTTGAATAGGGCAACTCAATAGCAAATTACTAGAATGCACAGCGTTGTTAAATGTATCAGTCAATTACAACAATGTCCATCATCTTTCTGAATATCAAGGGGGCATACACCTGTATTCTCAGAAAATAACACTGAGGTGGGGTATCTTAGATGCA
>CBDHDM010000143.1:0-27394 GCA_965261315.1 Endozoicomonas sp.
GGCAAGTCGATTTATAAAAACGACCTCTGCTATCTGCATATCGATGCACTGGAATGCCTGTTGAAAGCCATTGAGCTTCTCAAACCTCTGAATCTAAGGCTTAAAATCTGGGATGCATTTCGCCCACTGGCAGCACAGGAAATTTTATTCAAACATATGCCTAACCCTGACTACGTCGGTGACCCTGAGTCAGGCCTATGCCCCCACTGCAGAGGAATTGCAATAGACCTCACCATTACGGACCGCTTCGAACGCGAGCTGGAAATGGGCACCATTTTCGATGACTTTCGGCCACTGGCTCACCATGGTAATGATCTCATTTCTGAAGAAGCACAACGTAACCGACTTTTGCTGGCAGGCGTAATGAATATCGCAGGTTTTAAACCTCTTGAAACTGAATGGTGGCACTACCAGCTACCCAACGTGAGTAGTTACCCAACGATCCAGGAAGATAAAATGCCTGAAGGCATTATGTGAAGAAAATATCCTTAAACACATTAATAAAATAAATGACTCATAAGCCTGAACGGTATCAATATTTACCTCTTTAATGGATGGACTTCCATGCTCCTGGAATAACCTCCCTGATGAGTCAAAATATGCATCAACGGCAACTACTTACTGAACTAAATATACTGCGCATTTCTGTTCTACTTGAACTATTTTTCGGTATTACAGGTGTGTTGGTGGCCTTATACAGTGGATCTCAGGCTGTACTTCTTGACGGCAGTTATTCTCTAATCTGTACACTCACCATGATGGCAAATGTACGGGTATCCCAGCTGGTCAAACAACCACCATCTATTGAAAACCCTTATGGTCATCCCACTCTTGAACCAATGATATTGATTCTCGAAGGGCTCATCTTATTGGGACTGTGCATTACATTAATGGTCGCTTCAACCTACAAACTCTTTATGGGGGGATACACCCCTGAATTTGACCTTGCCCTGGGTTACGAGATTTTTTCAACCATCATCGGTGGAGCATCAGCTACTGCCTTTTTTCTGCTTAATCGCTCAATACCGTCGCCATTAATATACTTCGAGTTTCAGGAGTGGCTGGTAGATACTGCTGTCAGCGCTGCAGCTGCAGCTGCATTTTCAATTGCGTATCTACTAGGGAGTGATCATCCTGTAGCCCCTTACATTGACTCCTCCCTGACATTATCACTCGTCCTGATTTTAACCCTTCTTCCTCTGAAAACAGTGCTCAAAAACATCAAACAACTACTTTTACAGGACTCTGCTTCACCCAAAATGATTGAAAAAGTAATAGATGCTATATCAAAACAGAATGGAGTAATTCCCAGACAAAATATTCATATAAGTATGATATGGCTAGGCAGGTGGTTATGGGTCAATATCGAAATAGAGGTATACAACAACACCCCTCTTGACAGGGAGGAGCTAAAGTCCATCAGGAACATCACAGAAATTACCGTTAGCTCAGCATGCAAATTTTATCGTCTACAGCTGAGCTTCAACTTTCCCGAGACATGAAAATGTCGACAAAAAACGTCATCACTCTGTAAAGGGTCTACTTTATATAGACCCTAAAGAAACAGAAGTCCGATAGCAATAATGTCTTCGCAGCGACTCCCATTGAAGCATACAGATGAGCTCTGCTTTATGCAGGAGACTCAACCAGCTCAAGTAACGGATGATCACTTTATCCAGAGAGATGGTAAGATTTTTGCCGGGTATCACCTGCTAGTGGATCTCTGGCAGGCTCACTCATTGAACAATCTGGCTCTGATGAAAACGACACTGAAAGAGTGTGTTGAAGTCTGTAACGCCACACTGCTGCATATCCATCTCCACCATTTTGAGCCTAATGGAGGCATCTCCGGAGTAGCTGTTCTGGCAGAGTCTCATATCAGTGTTCATACATGGCCTGAGCGATCATTTGCGGCATTTGATATTTTTATGTGTGGAAAAGCGACACCCCAGAATGCCATTGCCATTTTGCAACGTACCTTTGCCCCACAGAACGTAGATATACGGCAGGAGCTCCGGGGAGTGATAGAATAACAGGTATCCGCCCTTCAGGAGCATGGTTTGTCATATGAACATGTATAGCGAAAGCCTGGTTGCAGGATATGGGCAGACCTTTTCAATCGATAAAATTTTATTCGAGCATAAAACGCCCCATCAGCATCTTGTGATTTTCGAGAATGAATGGTTTGGCAGGGTTATGGCACTGGACGGTATTATCCAAACTACTGAAAAGGATGAATTTATTTACCATGAGATGCTTACCCACGTACCGGTTTTAGCTCACGGTAACATTAGAAGCGCATTGGTTATTGGAGGAGGAGACGGTGGAACACTCAGAGAGCTGACCAAACATCGATCCATTGAGAAAATAACCCTGGTAGAAATAGACCAGTCGGTCATAGACACCTGCCGAAAACTCCTGCCAAAACACAGTAATGGCGCATTTGATGATCACCGACTTACACTGGTGATTGATGATGGTATGAATTTCATCAGAAACACTGTGCAAAACTTTGATCTTATTATCTCTGATTGCACAGATCCAACAGGCCCCGGGGAAGTATTATTCAGTACCGCCTTTTACCAGGCCTGCAAAGAGCGTCTTGAAGTGAGTGGCGTATTTGTCGCACAAAATGGTGTCCCCTTTTTTCAGCCAGAAGAGCTGATCACATCCTCAAGGAAATTACGGGCACTCTATGCCGATAGCTGCTTTTATGGCGTAGCAGTGCCGACTTACGTTGGAGGTTTGATGACTCTGGCCTGGGCCACTGAAAACCCTGCTCTCAGGAAAGACCCCACGGAAGAACTGACAAAAAGATATCAGTCCTCCGATATCGAGTCCCGATACTATTCACCCGAAACACATCGCTCAGCGTTTAGCCTCCCAGGTTATATTAACAGCCTCATCGAAAGCTGAATTGAAAAGCGTGATACCAACATGTTTTTATAAAGCCCGTGGAAGCTTTTACTGGAAATCATAAGCCTTAAGCGGCGTATTGGTGAGCAATCGGGTCAGTAATCACAACCGTATCACCACGAAGCATAAAGTTACCGCCGTGAAGATCCATTGAACCCACCGTTGACAACTGGGTTAATACATCAAAGAGCGTTTCCAGAAAGTCCTCATGGGATTCAATGATATCGTCATCAACAACCTCTGAGATATCGTTGTCCGTTCTTTTCACCAGATGAGAGCTTGATACTTTTATTTTCTCGACAAACACTTCCAGTGTTCTGATTTCTTCAGGAAACTCGCTGTTATCCATTCCAAAAGACTGCATGACCGCCTTGAAAGAACCCCATAAAAGGCCAAAGTCATAGTCATGAAAATGCTGGGGCTGTGTTGCCCGCGATCCATCATCCGTAAAGTCTGAAAGACGTTCAACCACGTAAACGTGAACCACCATCCCGCAGGGTAATGCAATGACATCTTCACGATGAATAATGGGCAGGTGCGGATTGCTCTGATTTTCCGGTGTCATGCACCATCTGGCAAAAATGTAATACCCATCTTTCTTGTCAGGACACACCTTAACCACCTTATCCGGTTCATCGGGAAGGTTATAAACCGTGGCATAAACACCCTCTGCTACAGGATCAAGCCCTGAACAGCGGTCTAGATATTGCTCAATATCCTGCTTGTCTTTGATTTCATTCTGCTCGACAAGCGTTTTTATTTCCTGGATTGTTTCCGAGTAAATATTCATTTTAATAGTATCCCCATGCCCATTCAGGCGCAGGAATGTCCGTTTTTTAATCTGTTTTTATATTAATGATTATTACGTACTAAATCAGTTTTCTCAAATACCCAGCCAAAAGTCTCTAATCAACATGACCATAATTAATTGTTTCTATTTAATAAATACAATTAACAACCACCAATCAGATCATTTCAATCTTGGTATTCATAGATAAACTATCAGGCATTTTATCGTTATCAACAAATCACTAATGCCTGATTCGGGTAACACTCTAACATCTATGAAAGGCTTTTGTCAGCCCTGCCTGATCAACCCTCTGATTTCTGGAATACAGGAACCACAGTTTGTACCAGCTTTCAGGTGGCTCCCCACTTGAACAGGATCGGTAAACCCATGCTTGGCAATAGCCCGGCAAATGGTTTTCTCTCCTACACCGAAGCAGGCACAGACCTGTCTTCCAGCATCTTCACCCTGGGGAGGCGTGCCAGCCAGTATCCACCATGACTCTTCAATTGTCTTGCTCTGACCAAAGAGCGATTGTAGCCACTGTCGATCACATCCTGAGTGCGCCGGGCTTGATACCCAAAGCGCCTGTAAATTTTCACCATCAAGCTTTTCATTATAAAACCAGGCCGATCGAAACTCTCCACGAGCACTGTCCCTATACTCGACTTTCTGATACTCGTTAAGCTGCGAGAAGAACGGCAGTTTATCCAGATCACTTCCAGCAATCTCATAGCGGAAACCCTGCTCACTTCGCACTTCCGTTAAATAATCAACACCTGAAAGCATTACTCTCTGTCGTGTAAATAGAACGCCGTACTGCTCAGACTCATAAGGCATTATGGAAACCGGAGTAAACTTCAGGTCCGGCTTGTTTTGAAACAGGGTCCAACACCGGGTTCACCAGTACACCGGAAAAGCCGGTTTCACTGTGCTGGCGAGTCCAGTGCATGGGCATAAATACTTCGCCACACCGTTGAGCATCAGAAATCTGGACTCGCACAACGGCTTTACCAAACTCTGATGAAATCTGACATAAATCTCGATCACTCAACCGGTTGCGTTCAGCATCTTCTGGGTGTATCGCCAGAAAAGGCTCATCCGTATGCTGGTTCAACCGGGGAGAAAGCCCCGTGCGTGTCATGGTATGCCAGTGGTCACGCACACGACCTGTGTTTAACAGCAGAGGATAACGTTTACCCGGAGCATTCAGTGGTTGCTGAACGTGAGTAGCTACAAACCTGGCCTTACCATCGGGGGTAAAAAAACCACCATCACTGAATAAGCGAGACTGGCTATCGGTCCTACTCAATACAGGATCACTGTCTGTTCTCTGATACTCATTTTCAGAGAGCGGCCACTGAAATGGATCCAACGTCTGATATTCCAGATCCGTTATCGTTGCCATCGGTGCAATAGTAAAATCACGAACACGGCCAGAACAATTATTCTCAAAACCGGAAAGTGCAGCATGTTCACGAAAAATATCGGCACTGCCTGAATAATTAAACGCCTCAGCAAACCCCAAACGGCGGGCCACTTCACTGACAATCCACCAGTCCGGCCTTGCTTTTCCCGCTAAAGGAAATAACGCCCGCTGCCTGGAGATTCTTCGTTCAGAATTGGTGACCGTTCCATCTTTTTCACTCCATGGCGCTGCTGGCAGTAGAATATCAGCGAAAGCTGCCGTGTCTGTCTTTTCAATACAGTCAGAAACAACGACGGTTGGACACTTCTGCAAAGCCCTGATCACCTGATGACTGTCTGGCAAACTGACCACCGGGTTAGTTCCCATGATCCAGACAAATTTAATCTCGCCACTTTCCATGGCCTTAAAAAGGTCAACCGCTGTTTTTCCAGGTGACCTGGCTATATTGGGTGCATTCCAGAACCGCTCTACTCTGGAAATATCCTCAGGCGTAAAATCCATATGGGCAGCTAACTGATTGGCCAACCCGCCAACTTCACGCCCACCCATCGCATTAGGCTGCCCTGTCAATGACAATGGCCCACTACCCGGTTTACCAATACGACCGGTTGCCAGATGACAGTTGATCATGGCATTAACCTTGTCGGAACCAACTGCCGACTGGTTAACCCCTTGAGACCAGGCCGTTACACTCTTATCAGTTTCAGTGAACCACTCATAGAAACAGGTAAGCTTCTCACGCTCTACACCACAGGCTTCTGCTAACTGAGCCAACTCCGAAAAGCTCGACCTGGCGACATCCAGAGCCTGATCAAATCCCTGACAATGTTCATTAATATACGCCTGATCAAGAACACCTTTATCCGCAAGCCAGGCGAGCAAACCATTAAACAGCAGCACATCGGATCCGGGCCGGATAGCCAGGTGTAAATCAGCAATATCGCAGGTATCTGTCCTTCTTGGATCAATAACCACCACTTTCATTTCCGGGCGCTGCTCTTTCATCGCGCGGATACGCTGGAATAATACCGGGTGACACCAGGCGGTGTTTGATCCAACCAGCACCAGCAAATCGGACAACTCCAGATCCTGGTAGTTATTGGGGACCGTATCGGAACCAAAAGCCCGTTTCTGACCAGCCACTGTGGAAGCCATGCAGAGTCTGGAATTGGTATCCATATTGGCGCTGCCAATAAACCCTTTCATCAGCTTATTGGCCACATAATAATCTTCAGTCAATAATTGACCAGAACCGTATAAAGCAACGGCATTCGGTCCGTATTGCTCAATAGTACTTTTCAGCCTTTCAGTCACTTCATCCAGAGCTTTCGGCCAGGAAACAGGGGCATCATTGATTTTTGGGTTGAGTAAACGCCCTTCAAGCGAAACGGTTTCCCCTAACGCACTCCCTTTTGAGCAAAGACGTCCATAATTTGATGGATGATCGTCACGTCCCGTAATCTCAACCAGATGTAATTCCGGGTCAGTCACTTTGGCAGAGACACCGCAACCGACACCACAATAGGCACATGTCGTCTGTACTACAGCAGGCTCTCTATTGACATGCATGATGAATTCCTTGTTCGCCAAAAGCGTTATTATTTTAAACAGCCATGAGCCGCATTGATGTTAATAAGGTGAATACGCAGCCTAAGCAGCCGATAAAAAACGCTGACCGAAGATCAACTGCTGTCTCATATCCGAAATATCGGTATTGGACTCCATGAGTTCCTGATACCAGAGGCCATCCGTCACATCACCATACAACAGGATACCTTTCAGCCGGTTATTATTGATCACCAGTTTGCGGTAAATCCCCGACTCGGGTGCGCTCAATGTTAATACTTCATCGGATAGTCCCTCTTCAGCAGTGCATGGGTTAAACTCACCACTGGAAAACAGGTCTATCCCGTCGACTTTCAGATTGGTAGGAATGGGTACAGGAACAAAAGTCTGGCTATCATCACCCAGCAATGTCGATGCAACGATTTCAGCGTGGCGGTACACAGGAGCAACCAGACCAAATAACAGCGATTGCTTTTCCTGACCGGAATCCAGTTGCATCTGTGCACATTCACCGACCGTGAATATATCCGGATCGGATGTCTGAAGCCGTTCATTAACCAGAACACCACGGTCACATGCCAGTCCGGCCTCCTGCATCAGTTGTACATTGGGCCTGACACCGGCGGTCACCACAACCAATGATGCCGGTAAATATTCACCGTCGATCTGCACTCCGCAAACCCGGCCATTAGCCCCTTGGTAAGATTGCAATGACGCGCTGCTGCGGAAGGCGATTCCCCTGCGCTCCAGCTCTTCTTGCAACAAATTTCCGGCATGGAGGTCCAGCTGTCGGGCCATGGGAATCGGCATATTATCAACAATGGTGACCGACATACCCCGCTTTGCCAGACCGCTGCCACACTCAAGCCCCAGCAAACCACCGCCAATCACAACGGCCTCACCTTTACCCGCTTCAAGCATCAAGTTGACATCGGTAAGGCTACGAAAAGCCAGAACGCCCTGAAGATCAGCCCCTGGCACAGGAATCTGATTGGGCAGAGATCCGGTGGCAAGAACAAGACGGTCGTAGTCGAATGTCTCCCCCCCCTGGGTGACCACCCGCTTTAACGCACGATCAATGCGTGTGACCTTATAAGTTTCGCCCATCAGCAGGTCTATACCATGCTGCTCATACCAGGACTCCGTTTTAAGATGAATGCCTTCAAGATCGACACTCCCCGATAGCAACCTGGATAACTGAATCCGGTTATAACCCGGACACGCTTCCTCAGAAAGTACACTTACCTGAAAAGGCAGCTGAAAAGGGCACTCACCATTGGCAAACAGCTGCTCCAGAAATCGAACAGAGCCCATCCCGTTACCAATCACCACCAGTTTTTGACGGCTATCCGGCTTTCGATAACTGCTCATCAGGCAACCTGCTCTGCAACTTGCTTTTCAAACGGTGTCGACATGACTTGAATCACACCCTCATGAAGACGAATGGGAAAGGTATTCAAACGGACATCATCGTCTTCAAGGCATTGGCCGGTCGTTAAATCAAAATGTTGCTTATAAATGGGAGAGGCAACGACCAGACGTCCCTGCAAATCGCCAACAATGCCCCGGGAGATAACATTTGAGCCACTGAATGGATCAAAGTTATCCAGGGCAAAAACCTGATCTCCTACCCGGAATACCGCTACCTGATGGCTGCCCACCAAAGCACAGACGCCAAGGTTTGAAGATAGCTGTTCATCATGACAGATCGTCGTCCACTGGCTCATTATGATACCTCCTTAAGCTGGATTTTTTCCTGTTCAGTGGCTGGACGTATCTGATCCCGTTCATCCACAAAAACAACATTACTGTCCAACTGCTCACTATTGATAAAATGGTTAAAACGCTTGAGCTTATCAGGGCTTTCCAGTGTCGTTTTCCATTCACACTGGTAGGTTCCAACCAGATGGGTCATCTCATCTTCCAGCTCCTGATTAATACCCAGACTGTCATCCATAATGACTGACTTGAGATAGTCCAGCCCGCCTTCCAGGTTATCCAGCCAGACCGAGGTTCTCTGGAGCCGGTCGGCCGTTCGAATATAAAACATCAGAAAGCGGTCAATGTATTTGACCAGTGTTTCATCATCGAGCTCGGTGGCAAACAGGTCAGCATGCCGGGGTTTCATTCCCCCATTACCGCCCACATAAAGATTCCAGCCTTTTTCTGTGGCTATAACGCCGACATCTTTGCTCTGAGCTTCCGCACACTCCCGGGTACATCCGGAGACGGCCATTTTGATTTTATGAGGAGAACGCACCCCCCGATAACGATTTTCAATCGCTATCGCCATACGGGTGCTATCCAGAACACCATAGCGACACCATGTGCTGCCCACACAGGATTTCACCGTTCTCAATGATTTTCCGTAGGCGTGCCCTGTCTCAAATCCGGCGTCCACCAATCGTTTCCAGATGGCGGGTAACTCATTCACCCGGGCACCAAACAGGTCAATCCGCTGCCCACCGGTAATTTTGGTATAGAGGTTAAAATCTTTGGCCACCTCACCAATAATAATGAGTCTTTCGGGGGTTATCTCACCACCTGGCACACGGGGAACAATGGAATAGGTTCCATCTTTCTGCATGTTGCCCAGAAAATAGTCATTCGTATCCTGAAGCGGCGCATGATCATTCTTCAGAATGTAATCATTCCAGCAGGAGGCCAATATGGAACCAACCGTCGGTTTACAGATATCACACCCCATCCCACGACCATGCTTTTCAATGACCTGAGAAAATGATTTCAGCTCACCCACCCGCACCAGATGGTAGAGCTCCTGTCGTGAGTGTGAAAAGTGTTCACAAATATCCTTTTTGACTTCAACTCCCAGCTGAGTCAATTCATGATCCAATACCTGCTTAACCAGCTGGGCGCACCCGCCACAGCCTGTTCCTGCATTCGTCTCTGCCTTGAGAGAGGCTATATCCTGACAACCTCCGGCTACTGCGCCTATCAGGTCACCTTTACTGACATTAAAGCAGGAGCAGATCTGGGCAGTTTCCGGCAATGCAGCAACACCTAACCCGGCACTGGCAGAACCATCACTCTGAGGCAAAATCAATTCAGCAGGATTGGCAGGAGGCACGATGTCATTCAACATCATTTGCAATAGCGTTCCATAGTCGTCTGCATCACCCACCAGAACCGCGCCTAATACCCTCTTTTTGGTTTTAGACACGACCAACTTCTTATAAACCTGTTTTTCCTGATCAATGAACTGATAACTCAGTGAGCCTTTTGTATTGACATGAGCATCACCAATACTGGCGACATCCACCCCCATCAGTTTAAGCTTTGTACTCATGTCAGCACCGGTAAACTGGCTATTACCGTTACCGGTTAAGTGATCAGCAACCACCTGTGCCATTTGATAACCGGGAGCCACCAGTCCAAAAATCCGGTTTTCCCACAGAGCACACTCACCAATGGCATATATAGATTCATCAGAGGTCAGGCAGTCATTATTGATAACAATGCCACCACGCTCGCCCATGACCAGTTCAGCCTGCTTTGCCAGTTCATCCCTGGGACGAATTCCGGCAGAGAACAGAACAATATCGGTATTCAAAACCTCACCATCGGCAAACTGCATCTGATGTACTGTGTCCTGACCATCAGCAATCAGCCGGGTATTTTTGCCCGTATGGATTTGCACACCCAGCGCTTCGATCTTCTGTCGAAGCATGGCACCACCGCCATCATCCACCTGAACCGCCATCAGTCGGGGCGCAAATTCAACAACGTGGGTCTCAAGCCCCAGATCCTTTAACGCCTTGGCCGCTTCCAATCCAAGCAAACCACCACCAACCACCGCACCCACTTTGCTGCTGCCTGCTGCTTTGGCAATAGCTTCCAGATCGTCGATGGTACGATACACAAAACAGTTATCCCGCTCATGCCCTGGCACTGGCGGTACAAAAGGGTAAGAACCCGTGGCCAGCACCAACTTGTCGTATTTAATGGTTCTCTCTTTATTCGTCGTTAATTCACGAGCATCACGATTAATACCAATAACCGCTTCGTTCAGAATCAGGTCAATACCGTTCTTTTGATAAAAGCCTTCAGACACCAAGGAAAGGTCGTCAGCACTGCGACCATTGAAAAATTCACTCAGGTGAACACGATCGTAAGCAGGACGGCTCTCTTCACCAAAAACAACCACCTGATATTGCTCAAGCCCACCAGCAGCCACCAGCTTTTCCATAAAGCTGTGGCCGACCATCCCATTACCGATGACTACCAGGGTTTGTTTCCCGCTCATTTCGGCCCATCCTTAATTACTGTAATAAATCAATTCACATACCCCCCTCTTATGCAGTTGTTATGCCAATTTATTCCAATACCATTCCTCCATGGTATGGAGTCCCCATAAACCAGATAAAAAGAATTAAAGCGACTCTCTACGCAACAAGCTGCACCATAAAAAACCCTTATTGAATGAATACTGATTTATTTTGGTGCATTCATAATGACGTTGCTTATAAAAGTGCAATGACAAAACATGGTTTATTTTATTCCCCACATAGTCGGCATTGTTTTGCATCTCGTCCCCACGATTCTCCGCGGGAAAACGAAGTAATCCGATCAACTGATTACAATCATGCCTCTATCGGCGAAGAGCTTAAGATTCAATCTGGCCCGAACTTTGCTTTTCAGCAGGAAACCATATCTATTCGCCTGAGGTCTATTAAATATCATGAGCAATCCGGATCGTTTTAATCTCTTTTCATTTGAAGGCAAAACCAAAATACTTCACTTATCGTGGATCGCCTTTTTTATTACCTTTATTGTCTGGTTTAACCATGCACCTCTGACTCTAATGGTTTCCGAATCTCTGGGACTCACCCGGGAACAATTAAAAACCCTGCTGATCTTGAATGTAGCGTTGACCATTCCAGCCAGAGTCCTGATCGGCATGCTTACCGACCGTTTTGGCCCTCGCATAACCTACTCAGCGTTATTGGCAATCTGCAGTATTCCCTGTTTCATGTATGCCCTGGCAGACAATTTCACTCAGGCAGCCATCGCCCGTTTTCTGCTCGGAACGATTGGTGCCGGTTTTGTCATTGGCATTCGTATCGTCTCAGAGTGGTTCCCCGCGCGCCAGTTGGGTACGGCAGAGGGCATTTACGGTGGCTGGGGAAACTTTGGTTCAGCGGTTGCCGCAATGAGCCTGCCAGGATTGGCTGTTTTCTTTGGTGGCGATGATGGCTGGCGCTACGCTATTGGTCTTACCGGGTTCCTGTCGCTTGGTTTCAGTTTTATCTACTACTTCAATGTAACCGATACGCCAAAAGGTTCCACCTACTTTAAACCCAAAAACATCGGTGGTATGGAAGTCACATCAAAAGGCGACTTCTTCCTTTTGCTTCTGATGAAAATACCTATGTATGCAGCATTGGCACTGCTTGCCTGGAAGCTTTCTCCGAATGGGGTCAGCATGCTCACATCCAACATGGTCATTGCCAGCTATATTGCCCTGGTTGCTCTCTACCTGTTTGATGCCTGGAAAGTATGGCAAATTAATAGAGAGATATTTACCACGCCGGTTCCCACCATTCATCAGTACCAGTTTAAGCAGGTGGCCGTATTAAATGTTCTGTACTTTGCCACCTTTGGTTCCGAATTAGCCGTAGTATCAATGCTGCCCCTGTTTTTCGCCGATACTTTTGGCCTCGACCCTATTCTGGCAGGACTGGTTGCATCCGCCTATGCCTTCATGAATCTGATGTCTCGCCCTGGTGGCGGCATCATCAGTGACCGCTTTGGCCGGAAAATCACGTTGCTGATTATGACCGCCGGTTTAGCGGTAGGTTATCTGGTCATGAGCATCATTGATGCCAGCTGGCCTCTGGCTCTTGCAGTCATTGCCGCTATGACCTGTTCTTTCTTTGTACAAGCTGGCGAAGGTGCTGTATTTGCCGTTGTACCATTAATCAAGCGTCGTTTGACGGGTCAAATTGCCGGAATGACCGGTGCTTATGGTAATGTGGGTGCTGTCTTCTACCTGACCGTACTATCAATGGTGAGCTACCAAACCTTTTTTCTGGTCATCGCCGCTACGGCAGGACTCGGCTTCCTGGTATTGCTGCTGATGGAGGAACCTAAAGGACAAATGGCTGAAGTGATGCCAGACGGCAGTGTTACCATGATTGATGTAACATAAGAGAAATAATAACCATGCAGACACCCGGAGTGGAAACCGCGGCTTATTCAGTCGCAGGCATCAAGCCTGAAAATCAGGACGCCTGGGTGTCTGAAATACCCAAAAGCTCATCGCAACGGCTCCATAAAGGCGACCTTCTGGTCATTGCCGATGGTGTCAGTGCCTGCAGTGAGGCCAGAAAAGCCAGCCTCACCGCCGTTTCCAGTTTTGCTTCTGACTACTACAGCACACCCGATTCCTGGACGATTCGACACTCAGCGGCCAAAGTACTCAATGCGCTCAATCGCTGGTTATATCAACAAGGACATCATGACCCAAGAGAAATGGGCAGCTGGTGTACTACCTTTACTGCACTCATCATCAAGTCCACAACGGCCCATATTGTCCATGCGGGCGATTCAAGAGCCTGGCGTTTACGAAATGGTCAGCTTGAGTGTCTAACCCAGGATCATGTTGCCAGTATGGGAGGGCGGCAGTTTTTAGGTCGTGCTCTCGGTATGAGCCCGAGTATCGAAATTGACTATCGCATGGAGCCCCTTGAAGAAGGAGACATTATCCTTCTCACGACAGATGGTATCCACGACCACCTGTCAGAAGACGTGCTCTGCGAGATTCTGCAAAACAGCAGTGATATGAATACGGCAAGCCAGGCTTTGGTAGACAGTGCCCTGGCCGTGGGAAGTGATGATAACCTTAGCTGTGTACTGTGTCGTATCATTAGCCTACCTGCCGGGCAGCAGGCTGAAAAACTGCAACTGTTAGCAGACCTTCAATTTCCTCCTGAACTGTACCCCGGGCAGAAACTCGATGGCTACCGGATACTGGAGCCTTTGCACGCCAGCAAGCGCAGCCAGCTGTATCTTGCAGAAGACATGGATACCGGACAGCCGGTTGTTCTGAAAACACCCTCAATCAACTTTGAAGATGATCCCGCATACCTTGAAGGCTTTGTTCGTGAAGAGTGGATTGGCCGCCGTATAAAACATCCTTCCATTATGAAGGTACTGGCGCCTAAGCCAGACCGCCGGTTTCTATATCATGCCTGTGAGTACATCAGAGGCCAGACACTCCGGGCATGGATGCAGGACCACCCCACCCCAGAGCTGATTGAAGTCCGTGAGCTGGCACGCCAGATTATCAATGCCGTGCGGGGACTGCATCGACTTCAGGTTCTGCACCAGGACCTGAAGCCTGAAAACCTGATGATTAATGCGGATGGTAGAATCAAGCTGATTGATTTTGGGACAGCACGGGTAGCAGGAGAGATGACTGAGTCCCTGTCAGGCAATCAAATAGACAACCAAAACAGTTTTCCCCAGGGAACCAAAAACTACATAGCACCCGAATATTTCCTGAATGGCCCTGTTGATGAAAGAGCCGACCAGTTTTCTATAGGTGTAATTATCTATGAAATGCTAACAGGCCTTCTCCCCTACCCTGAGCAGTCTGGCGACAGTATTCGTGTACGTCACTACCAGCATATGCAGTATCAACCCGCCAGGAACCTGCCCTCCTGGATTGATAGCACCCTTGCCAAAGCAACAGCGCCCGACCCGGCTAAACGATATACCGCCCTCTCAGAGTTTTTCCAGGATTTGAGTCACCCGAACCCCGCTTTTGAGAAACCTGCGTATCAACCCTTTATTAAAAAAAATCCCTTGCTGACGTGGCAACTGGTCAGTTTTATTTTGCTATGTTTGAATTTGTGGCAAATTTTTGGCTGAACTACTTATTGGCAAATCGCCTGATATTTCTACAATATCTCTCCATTTAAGTGCCGCATTTTAACTTGATGCACTCTTCCCTTAACTCTTTAAACGACAGGTATCTATGGACTATCACTTCCAGCGCAACTTTTCTGGTCGACCAGAAGCTCAATTCTCCATGGACCATGAAACCATGGGCATCTGGCTGACAGAAGAGCTGGGCAGCAACAGGCAGCAGCTGGAGCACCTGTTACAGGTAGTGGATAGTCTGGAAAAAGGTCAGCGCTGGGAGTATTTTGACGATGGCAATGACTATCGCCTTCATCTGACGCGCGATCACGCCGAAGTGCGGGCAGCCCTTCTGGATACCGAAATGGGCTGTGATGAAATGGAAGAGCTGGACTATTACGACAATGAGTCCATCAGCCACTGTGGGCTGGATGATTTTAAAACGCTGCTGGTCTGCTGGCAGGACTTTCTGAATATTTAGGAGGCCGTCTGAGCATAGACTGCCTCCTGGAATGAACTCCTTTCAGAGTTCATCTCCAATCTTAAACTGCAATGCCTGAAAAACATCGGCCAGTTCGGATGCACAGTTTTTCAACTCCACACGCAGGGTGCTGAACTCCCGACGCTCAGGATAATCCTTACGGAGCCGATCAAACGTCAACCTGCGCTGAGGCTCCTCAGCCCCCATCAGCCCTTTTCGCATCACCGCATCATCACGACGGATGTCGTAAACGGAACGAATCGCTTTTGAACAGGTGGTTGCAAACGTCATGCCCTCACTGAACTTCATCTGTTTCAGCACAGGCAATGGCGTAATCGCAGGCAGTCGAACCCTGGCAGGGAGACCAAAGTGCTGGCACAGCGCTTTGTAGATCATCTCCGTACCGCGAATCTTTCCATCCAGGCTATAGCCAGCAATATGGGGAGTCGCAATATCGACCCGGGCCATCAATTCCGGGTCAGCATCGGGCTCATGCTCCCAGACATCCAGCACCACGGTCAGGTCATCACGCTCGTTAAGGCACTTTTTCAATACGGCATTATCAATCACCGGGCCGCGCCCGGCATTGATTAACACCGTTCCGGGTTTCATCGCCCGGAGTTGCTGCTCACCAATCAGATAATGGGTTGGATAAGGGCCATCCATCGTCAGTGGGGTATGAAGACAAATGATGTCCGAGCACTCAATCAGCTGATCAATACTGACATAGCGGGCATCACCACTGCTGTCTTCGTTTGATGCCAGCAAAGGATCACAGGCACAGGCGTCAACCCCAAGACGCTCCATCATCTGATAAAGGCGACCGCCCACCTGCCCCTTGCCAATAATGCCAACCTGTCGATCACGCAGTTCAAAACCGTCACGCTCTGCCAGAATATCCAGGGCGGCCAGGACATACTCAACCACGGCGGTGGCATTGCAACCCGGTGCATGACTGAAGACAATACCCTGACTGGCCAGGTAATCCCGGTCGATATGGTCAAACCCTGCGGTGGCCGTCCCCACAAACTTCAGTGAACTGTTTTCCACCAGTTGCCGGCTGACTTTCGTCACCGAGCGTACCAGCAAAGCATCCGCATCCTGCACATCCTCCGGTGAAATGCTACGACCAGGCAGTGCAACCACTTCCCCCATCGCCCCAAAGCACTCCATTAACAAAGGAATATTTTCATCGGCCACTATTTTCATAAAAGAGGTTTCATCACCTTGTTTTCATTAACGCGCTGAATCATTCAACAGCTAAAAAAATATTGGTTATGTTATACCAATATGAAAGGCTCGATAACAGCATGCCTGCCTGAGGGTTGAGCCCGATAGTACATCGTAACACAGGGGTAAGGACACGCCCTTAGCTTCTAATAAGCCACATAGAAATCAAGAAATTATAATTTTGCTGATGTATAGCCAGTGGGTATAGGTGTTTTTTGCGATACCTGTGGGCTTAATATGGCCAATGGCTGTCCATTCTGGTGAACAGTGAGTCAATGAATTTGAGTATCGAGACGGGTATGCAGGGAGGGAGGAACTGGAAGGGAAGATCATCATTCCGGCTATGTTAATCCCACCGTTCAAGTGGAGTTTTGGTGTCCACTAAAACGGGGAAAGTACACCGGTAGATCCGAGCCGCCCTGGCTTTCAGCGGCTGCTGCTTCATTAGCCTTGCTACCCGTTTCCGGCCACAACAAACACCTTCATGTTTCAATGTCTGGTGGATACGCGGAGCTCCATATCGCCCCTTGTGGTCTCGATAGTTCTCCTGAATTCGCTCACTTAAGTGCTGATCTTGCTTATCACGGTTGGATTTGGTGCGCTTTGCCCAGTCATAAAATCCACTTCTGGCAATCCCATATATTTCACACAGACGCACGACGCTGATTACTTTTTTCTGCTGCGCAATTTTCTGGTAGGCCTCGTTTTTATGTCGAGCCCTGAAGAGACGGCAATGACTTTTTTTAAAAGGTCATGCTCCTTAAGAAGCTTCTGATGCTTCTTTTCTATAGCGCGCAAACGGGTCAACTCAGCTGCTGTTTCTCTGTCTAAAACCTGAGTATCAGTGTCTTGGTTCACAAACTTTCCATCCCTGTATTGCTTTTTCCATCGAGAGGGACATAAAGGACACCCATTAAATAGAGAAAAGACACACAAGAAAATCAGGTGTATTCCCAGATGCTCAACACATGACGAAAAACGCCATACAGCCAGGCTCGAATATTATCTTGTCAAAGGATGATCTTTGGAAATGAGAAAAGGTGAAGGACCGGTCTTGTCAAACGTTGCAGGTCAAGGCCTACCGAAATGGCAGCAATTCCCGATGAATTCCGGAGCCTTACTACCACGCAACACGCAGAGGAAGCAATAAAAACTCACCCGCACAATTTATCGACTAAAATTGATCTTTACTAAATCATCGTCGTCGGATCAATTATGGGTACTGCCATACAGAAAAAAGTCAGGCAATTCAGTGCTACTTATCTCATAAAAACAGTTTCTGAATGCTTTGAAAAAATAACTGATCACCGTCCCAATCAGTGCATCATTCCATTTGCCAATTTTCCTAAATCTGCTTTTGCCATGATGCATCAAAAGTGTGATTCGCTGTTAGCATTCGATGAGGAAAGGCTCGACGAAGTATGCTGCCATAATCTCGAAAAACTTTACCATATTAAGGATGGTAGTGTTCCTTCTGACACAAGAATGAGAGAAGTTATTGACCCTGTAGATCCCGCCGAACTTAAGAAACCCTTCAAAGAACTATTCAACATTGTTCAGCGTAATGGAGCCCTGAAAGGATTCGAATTCAAATGCGGAAAGCTAAAAGACCATTACCTCCTTCCTATTGATGGCACTGGTCTTTTTTATTCAGGAACCTGTCGTTGTGATGACTGTTGCATCATGAATGAAGGCAAAAAGAATGAAGCCTATTATCACAATATTATGGGTGGGTGTATTGTCCATCAAAATCAGAAAACCGTGATTCCTTTAGCACCGGAAGCCATTTGCAAACAAGATGGTACGACAAAAAATGATTGTGAAAAAGCGGCTATCCGACGTTTTCTGGCACAGGTAAAACACGACCACCCGCAACTAAAACTGGTCATTCTTCTCGATGGCTTATACGCTGACAATCCCACCATTGCTCTGATCAAGAAGTATGGCTGGCACTATATTATCGTCGCAAAAGATGGCAATCATGTGTCGCTTATTGAGGCCATGAATGAGCTTTATGATCAGGGTGAAGTTAAGCACCACACCATCGTTGATAAAGAGAACAATACAACTCACAGATTCCGCTATGCAAATAATGTAACCCTGAATCTGCAGGATGATGCAGAGCAGGTCAATGTCCTGGATTATATTGAAATTGATAAAGCGGGTAATTCGCATGTCTGGTGTTGGATAACCGATATTGAATTGACTAAAAAGACAGTTGAATCCGTCATGAGAGGAGGTCGTTGTAGATGGCATATTGAGAATCAAACGTTTAACACCCTGAAGAACCAAGGCTATCAACTTGAGCACAGCTATGGTCATGGCGAATATCACCTGGCTACGAATTTCGCCTACCTTACATTCCTGGCTTTTCTTTTCGATCAGATTCAGGAGTTGGCTTGTCCACGATTTCAAAAAGCTTTAAATAAACCAGCGAAGCCAACACGAAAACGATTATGGAAAAAAATAACCAGTTTTTTTCTTACCTTGATGATTGATAGTTGGGATGCTTTGTTCAAGGCAATTGCACACGGTTGCAAATCCCAGAAGCTGGCATTTGATACTTCCTAATGCGGTAGATAGCCAGGTATTCAGGGTTAGAGAAGATGAATTTTTCCAGCGCAAAGTCGCTATTGTTTTTCTTTTTTCCTGAGCATTTTGAGTACGCCTACGCATCTGATAAAGATGTTGTCGTGTAATCGTCGGGAGTGGCTGCCGAAATGGGGGGAGGCACTCCAACCTTATTGCTATTGCAGATACAGAGACTGACTACAGCACATGCCATGAAGCCACTGTTTACCAGTCTGTTTTGCGTAGGCTTTCAAAGCCCCCAGCCTGCCCACTGCCCGGCGGAAACGGTTATTCCAACTCTTGGTTTTCAGCCATTCATTCGGGTCGATTTTCAATCTGTCGAGAATGGGTGGAAGGTTTTCCGGAATATGACCTCTCTTATCCTGCCGAACTATACGACCCGTCCAGTCTACCAACTCAAGATAACTACTCAGGGCAAAAGGAATAGCAGCTTCCGGGTTTTGCCTTCGTGAACGCAGTGGTTTGAGGTGGGAATGCTGTTTTCTGACGTTATCACCACTGACTTCCGCTACTCGCTCTTTGACTGAGGTATAATCTGAAGCTTCCGGTGTCTTAGCCATTTTTGCCCTGACTGGGTTAAGATCAACATACGCCATACAGGTCAGCAACGCCGCTTCATCCAGTAAAGCCTGGCTTTTGTAGCGACCTTCCCAGAATCGTCCTTTGCAACCTTCTTCTTTAATTTATGGTTGCCAGAGTAAAGATAGATCAGTTGTCTTATTGGTTAAATAATTTATGAAAGTCCTTTATATTTTTCAGTAATTTTTGACCGGCCTAATGGAGCACCCGTAGAAGCACAACAGGTTTTACCGTTTGCCTATCCAGAGGACAGCGATCAATACCTTCTGACCCTTCGCTTGCTGACCGTTTACTCAGGGTGAGATAGGTTCGATCGGAATTGTAAATATTCCTTCAGATTGACGACTGAAAAGCGGGGGGGGGGCAGTACCGTCTAAATTTTTACTGGAACTCTGGGTCGTTTCAGCTAAGTTAGAAGTCAGTGGTAAATCACCTGAGTTTTTAGCTGAATTGACTGACTGAAGATACTGGTCTCTTGCGATCACAGCTTGCTTTTTAGCTTCTTCCTTGTTGGAGGTTTCTTTTTTGATTCTATTGTAGGTTTTGTTATAGATCTTTTGTCCCTCGGCGAAAACGGTATCTTTCTGGTAGCGGTCCCTTTGGCGCTTCCTTTGGCGCTCGGCGAAAACGGTATCTTTCTGGTAGCGGTCCCTTTGGCGCTTCCTTTGGCGCTCGGCGAAAACGGTATCTTTCTGGTAGCGGTCCCTTTGGCGCTTCCTTTGGCGCTCAATATGTGAAGAATTTTCATCAATAACATCTTCCGCTTGAATCGCAGGAGGTTTATTTTGTTGGAGTTCAAATGGACTAATAATTACCATCGGTACTGATGATTCAGAGGGAATACCAATGCCGCCTTGATTAGAATTTTGTATAGGTTGATTAAGGTTGGTAACAACATCGGAGGTGTATTGGGAGGTTGATTGAACATCCTTTGTAATGGAGTATATCGAAAAAGGATTGTTTTCAGGGATATATTCTGGAACCTGATTATTTTTCACCGGTTCAATTTGATTTATGGATATAGCTGCTGGAATTGCAGAAGAATCGTTATCGCTAGTTGGATTTTGTACATTGAAATCTTTCAAACATTTTTTTTCAGGGTTTAAATACCCTTGATTATCTGAACTTGTAGATTGGTCAGTAATGTCATGGTTAGTTACAGGTTGTTCAACTTCAGCAACCATACGGGAGAATGCCTGACCTGTTGCACCAGATTCAGCAGAAGGATTGCCTTGAAAATTAGAAAGGCCATTAGGAATTGGATTTAATTGAGTAGAAGTTGGTCTATCCATTTGAATTATTGAATTATTGAATTATTGAATTATTGAATTATTGAATTATTGAATTACAGCTTAAGACCACGCCTTCGTATAAAAGTTCCTCCCTTTCACAACTCGTTCTCCATTTATGTCAACCAAGCATCCGTCACCACTGTCCGGGGAACATTTCTGGAGCAGTGTGGCAAAACCCTGCGGCTTCAGATCAATGACAGTGAATCCATCACACTGCCGTTTCTGAACACAGAAAAACGGTATTGCTGCTCATTTAATGGATTTTCATAATAGTGAGTTTTCTTAAGAGACATGTTTATGCTGCGTCCTTACCCATATTCCAACCCCTTACCGATGATACCGGAAGAGCCAGAAGCAGCGCAGCTTCAGTTGACTAATAACCAGGTAACCCAGAGTCCAATAGCGGATTTATAACCAGCCCTCTAACCCAGCTCCTTTCAAAGGACAGTCCTGAACGAAACCTTGTTCTTGATACCCTTTTGATCGATAGCCAGAACGTTGATAGCACTTATATCATTCCTGATGGCATTGATGCTTTAGAAGAACTGGACCATGTTCACTATTCTGTTCTCACTCACAATGAACAGGAGATATCTCAAACACATCCCAGTCAGCCAACCACTGCTTTCTGTTCCAGGCAGTTCCGTAGAAACACACCCCATCACGAAGTCTGGGCATCCATAAAGCAGAAAACCATTGAGCTATTAGAGCTTGCCCAGAAGCATCCTGCTGGAAACAGGTCAGAACCCACCGAACAAAGAGCCGCCAGGCCCGAAAGCGCCATTTCGTTTCCAGCCATTATCCACCAGATGACCGGAACTATGGTCGATACCGATATTACCTTTATGATTATTCCTACAAGAGAAAGCCATATTCTTATAGCAAACCTTATAGACCAATTAGAAAAATACAGAGAATCTTTAAGGACTTTTCACCCATCCACTCTGCAAAAGAAAATAAATAAAGCCTATAAGGGGCTAAAAGAACACCTTCAAAACCTACATGCAGGTTTCTACGCAGTCCACTTTAAAGACCTGGATCAATTATTCTCCAGCTTTTCATTACAGAAACAATTTAACGAATTAAAGGAAAATTCAATTACTGAGCACAGGTGTAATCTTGTTTATTTTAAACAATGAAATTTCAGCCCCCTTAATAACTGCACATTTTAATCAGCAGATCCTTATTCCGCATCAATCTTATTGAATTTAAAGATATACAAAAACACCGTTATATTTACAGCCTATTGATTTTGATCAGTCTGCCGGAGGCTTTTCTGATATTTTTTTTAGATTTTCCTCAAATGAGGCTTTTGCATCACAATATTCTTTACCCATTATGAGATCACATTTATCAACTAGTTCACTGTAGGAGGGTGGAGTATCGCTACTGCTCTTTGTGGCAGTAAATAAAACAGCTTTCAATGTTTCTATTTTCTCCTCACGTGATTGCTCTGTATGGATATATTGATTTATTTTATTGAGAAAGCTTACAGATTTATCCAGCTGCTCCTTTAGCATCCTGTTTTCTGTTCTTAACCGTTCATTGTCTTTTTTAGCTGCATATTCACCACCTCGAATATCTATGGCTTCTCCAGGATTTTGTAATGCAAATGTTGCGAAGCTGGATGTCCTGAAAACGCCCATCGTTGTTTTAGTCGCATGCCAGCCATGTTCAGGTACAGTAAGCACATCAGATAAACATTTACCGGTTTGGCTATCATAAATCAGCTTTGCAACCGTGTTATATCTGGAGAAATGATGTTTTCCTTCGCCCTCTCCATATGAGTTCATTAATTGGTCCCACTGATCTTGGTAATCCGGTGTATCCGGATAACCCTCAAATAATTCTGGGTGCTCTTGTTTTAATTTGCCTGCGGCATACGCTGTCAATACTCCCCCTCCATCAGTGTATCCAGGAGCCAGTAAATAGCACTCCTGATTATCCGTTCGATCAAAGGCTGTAGCGGGTACCTCTGGATGCGTGATTCTTATCTCAGGGACTGTACCAGGAGCATCTTGTTTGTCTATTTTGCGTTTTTTGACAGGAACCTGCTGAGTAGCGTCTGGCTCGATACCCTGACTATGAGGCTGATGGGAGATCGCTGAAGAAGGCTCATCTGCATGATCGGACTTCCACGATGTAGCAGGATAAGAAGGCACAGTACCTGACGCTTCCATATTTTATTGCCCCCAATTTCATTTGTTTTAATACTAATTTTTAATGCTTGATCATTATTGATCTTTTTCAATCGTATTAGTTCACTCAATGGGGGCAGAGATGATCATTAGTATAACGACGCTTCATTGATACGCCATTACTGCACGGATGATGGGCAACCTTATACAATCTGCCTCTTCCAGAAGATAAACAGATTCCTGGCCAATACTTTAGCCAGAGGGTTGATCGACAGAATCTGACGCTGAGGCCCGGTTGAAAAGCCGGATGAGAAGGACGGTGTATATCTCAAGATCCGAAGAAATTCACGACAAGGTTATTGGTGAATTTATATGTAGAGAGCACTATCAACGGTTCTCATCCATGACCCGATGGAACAGATAGCCGTACATCATTATTTTATTGCCTGCCAACTTTCCAACGCTCTTTCCCGGGAGAATTTCAGGTCCACAACCGGTTCAGGGTAATGATTCCCCAGAACAACTCCCGACTGCTCCAACACACTTAACGGTGCCTCCCAGGGAGCAAAAAGATATTTATTCGGCAACCCGGAAAGCTCAGGCACATATCGCCGTATATACACCCCATCAGGATCAAACTTCTGCCCCTGGGTAACGGGGTTAAAAATTCGAAAATAGGGTGCAGCATCAGCACCGGAGCCAGCCACCCACTGCCAGCTTGCCGAGTTGCTGGCCAGATCAGCATCCACCAGACAGTCCCAGAACCAGATTTCCCCTTTCCGCCATTGTTGCAGCAGGTTTTTGACCAGAAATGAGCCGACGATCATTCTGCAGATTATGATCCCATCGTACCTGTTTTGACGGATCGGCAGACTCATGATTCTGCTCGGGCACAAGACCTTTTGAAGGCAGTAAACCAAGGTCATTAATTCCGCTTTTTGACTGCTTCGTAACACATTGGATTTTTTTGGGTACCGGCAGCGCCTCTCTGGGCGGTTCAGATACCAGGCATCCTTTTCGGTAATAGGGCGTAAATACCTTGTAGGGCGTGCCATCCTTTTTCAGCACGGTCCATGGTTCCCAGAGCAGGGAACCGCTAAAGCTTTTGACTTCCAGACCTTTATCACGAAGTGATTTCTTGATGCGCTGATCCCGCTGGATCCGCCAGGGTTCATAACAACGGTTCCAATAGACGGCATCAACCTTATATTCTTTGGCCACTTCACGGAGCACTTTTTCCGCATCCCCCTGACAAACCAGCAGTCGACCATTAAGTGATTCGTTCAGTGCTTCCAGTGAGTGGTGCAGCCACCAGCGACTGGCCCTGCCGGAAGCCCATTGGCCCGCAGAGTGATCATCCAGAATAAAGATTAGAAGCACCTGGCCATTGCCAGCCGCCTCGAACAGAAAGGGGTTATCAGACAATCTGAGATCCTGACGAAACCAGTGAATAATAACCATCTCATCTCCTTAGAATGTGTTGACGGTAGCAGAACCATATCATCAACATCAGCAAAAAGATCACCAGAAATACAGCAGGCATATAACCTGCGGCTAATACATAGTGATGACTGACCAAGGCCAGCCCGGCAGCAATCAACAGGTAGTAGCTGAGCCCAAACAGAGCCCCCCGCAGTCCCAAGCTCATCCTTGTATACCGACAGTGCAGAACTGAGCAAATTGGGAACAATAAGACCAAAAGCAATGACCATCAGAACCATGGGAGCAATAACCAGCAACAGCGCCACAAATGGCACGGACGGCAGAAAAAGCGTAACCATCAACTGCAATAGCGCACCCAGTCCCCCCTAGCCAGCACCCCTGAAGAATCAACTGATCACCAGAATGCCGGGTAAGCAGCCTGCGATTAAACATGGCACCCAGCGCACTGCCCATGGCGATCAGCACACCGGTTACACCAAATACCGAAGCAGAAAAGCCAATCTGCTTAGGAATTGTCCCGAAATAAAACCGACATTTCATTTTTCGTCTGGTACGGCAGTGTAATTCCATTTTGGCAGAAACGTGTCAAATTTAATGCTCATCTTTTCTTTAAAATCGGCGGCATATTTACGGCCTTTTTCAAAGACCTTATCGATTATTTTCACGACTACTTTCAGCCCCGTCGTCGTTTCAGTTTTCTCAATATAGTGCTTCGCAGTCTCAATACTTTCCAGAGGTACACCACTACAGGCTCTTGTCACATGAGGGAATACCCGGTGCTCAATTGGATTGAACTTTGAGCAATAAGGGGGATAGTGTGCAATACGAATCTTTAACCCCAACCGGTTGGAGAGTGCTTCCAAATCTTCTTTAAACAGGTAGGACGATGAACTATTACTACCGCCACCATCACACACAACCAATACCTCATCTTCACCTGCATAGTCTTGCTGTCCATGATCAAGCCACCAGAGAGCCAGACACTCGCATGAAAATTCAGATGTATCTTTACTGGTATTTAAATGAACCAGTGCCTTGTTTTTACCTAAGTCGTATATCCCATGAGGTATAACCTTGCCATTACCCTGGCTGGGAAAATCGTGATCGTTGACAATCGTTGGCTCAATAGCATCCGTTACTCCTGCGCGATAGAAATTGCCCAACATCTCCTTCTTTTTGGTGTCCATGCTAAGTACTGGTTTGCCTGCATCCAAATACTCCTGTATCAATCTGTTTATATTCTTAAATTGAGCGTCGCGATCTTTGTTATGGCCCATCGTCTTCTTTTTTTGAAGCTGACGACGGCGAAATCCTTGTTCATAAAGCACCTTGGAAACTACATTCTTACTTGCTGGAGTGTCTGTCTTCTCAAGTTCCCGGGAAATATTTCGACGGGAGAGATTTGTCCATCGGACTTCCTGTCGCATTGGATCACCTGCGGTATGGTCGTGTAGAATGCGGAGCACGTTATCAACCAAATTTGGACATACCACCGTTAGTCTTCTTCTTCCCCACTCTTACGAATCCGATTCGTAGTGAGCTGTTCTTCAGAATTAAGTTCAGTTATTCCATGAACGACAGTCTCCCGATGGCAGCCCAATAATTGAGATATGTACTGGATACCTCCATGACCCAACTTCACCGCTTCAATAGCAGCGTACCTTCTCCGATCTCGCTCATTGAGTGAACAGAAAAAATCCATCATCTGAGCTTCAACTACTTCTGAATAATTACCCATAACCGCTCGCACAGGAAAGAATCTCAAGGAAGATATTTATGGCTCTTTACTATAGGCGAAATGTAGGAATTATTTCAGGACAATTCCTTGGAATTGTCCCGAAATAAAACCGACATTTCATTTTTCGTCTGGTACGGCAGTGTAATTCCATTTTGGCAGAAACGTGTCAAATTTAATGCTCATCTTTTCTTTAAAATCGGCGGCATATTTACGGCCTTTTTCAAAGACCTTATCGATTATTTTCACGACTACTTTCAGCCCCGTCGTCGTTTCAGTTTTCTCAATATAGTGCTTCGCAGTCTCAATACTTTCCAGAGGTACACCACTACAGGCTCTTGTCACATGAGGGAATACCCGGTGCTCAATTGGATTGAACTTTGAGCAATAAGGGGGATAGTGTGCAATACGAATCTTTAACCCCAACCGGTTGGAGAGTGCTTCCAAATCTTCTTTAAACAGGTAGGACGATGAACTATTACTACCGCCACCATCACACACAACCAATACCTCATCTTCACCTGCATAGTCTTGCTGTCCATGATCAAGCCACCAGAGAGCCAGACACTCGCATGAAAATTCAGATGTATCTTTACTGGTATTTAAATGAACCAGTGCCTTGTTTTTACCTAAGTCGTATATCCCATGAGGTATAACCTTGCCATTACCCTGGCTGGGAAAATCGTGATCGTTGACAATCGTTGGCTCAATAGCATCCGTTACTCCTGCGCGATAGAAATTGCCCAACATCTCCTTCTTTTTGGTGTCCATGCTAAGTACTGGTTTGCCTGCATCCAAATACTCCTGTATCAATCTGTTTATATTCTTAAATTGAGCGTCGCGATCTTTGTTATGGCCCATCGTCTTCTTTTTTTGAAGCTGACGACGGCGAAATCCTTGTTCATAAAGCACCTTGGAAACTACATTCTTACTTGCTGGAGTGTCTGTCTTCTCAAGTTCCCGGGAAATATTTCGACGGGAGAGATTTGTCCATCGGACTTCCTGTCGCATTGGATCACCTGCGGTATGGTCGTGTAGAATGCGGAGCACGTTATCAACCAAATTTGGACATACCACCGTTAGTCTTCTTCTTCCCCACTCTTACGAATCCGATTCGTAGTGAGCTGTTCTTCAGAATTAAGTTCAGTTATTCCATGAACGACAGTCTCCCGATGGCAGCCCAATAATTGAGATATGTACTGGATACCTCCATGACCCAACTTCACCGCTTCAATAGCAGCGTACCTTCTCCGATCTCGCTCATTGAGTGAACAGAAAAAATCCATCATCTGAGCTTCAACTACTTCTGAATAATTACCCAT
>CBDHDM010000144.1:0-25776 GCA_965261315.1 Endozoicomonas sp.
AGTGATTTACTGAGTTCCTTGAGCACCTGAACCCGGGTCTCATCGGCATTCATGATATGCCCTGTGCGCTGATGGTCTTCCATCAGGTTGATCAGTGGCTGCAGCTGCAGGGATAACCGGATCATCCAGTTGGCCATCGTCGTCCGGGTGATGGAGCCACCATAACGAGCCAGTATCTTTTCCTGCCGATACAGTGGCAGGGCATCGCAATATTTGGCACCGATGATCCAGGCCAGCATGTTGACGGTGACCGCCGATTTTGGAATGGGGTGCTTTGGGAGTTCAGCGGCTTTAATGACGCGTTTTTCGTGAGATTCTCCGCCCTGTTCATCCTTCACAATGAATACGGCTTTTTCCTGCATAATCTCCTTGACCTGAACCCTGGCAGGAATAATATCCAGTTCTTCCCGGACTTTGGTGAAGAAGGTCTCAATGGCCAGCAATTCCCGATGAATTCCGGAGCCTTACTACCACGCAACACGCAGAGGAAGCAATAAAAACTCACCCGCACAATTTATCGACTAAAATTGATCTTTACTAAATCATCGTCGTCGGATCAATTATGGGTACTGCCATACAGAAAAAAGTCAGGCAATTCAGTGCTACTTATCTCATAAAAACAGTTTCTGAATGCTTTGAAAAAATAACTGATCACCGTCCCAATCAGTGCATCATTCCATTTGCCAATTTTCCTAAATCTGCTTTTGCCATGATGCATCAAAAGTGTGATTCGCTGTTAGCATTCGATGAGGAAAGGCTCGACGAAGTATGCTGCCATAATCTCGAAAAACTTTACCATATTAAGGATGGTAGTGTTCCTTCTGACACAAGAATGAGAGAAGTTCTTGACCCTGTAGATCCCGCCGAACTTAAGAAACCCTTCAAAGAACTATTCAACATTGTTCAGCGTAATGGAGCCCTGAAAGGATTCGAATTCAAATGCGGAAAGCTAAAAGACCATTACCTCCTTCCTATTGATGGCACTGGTCTTTTTTATTCAGGAACCTGTCGTTGTGATGACTGTTGCATCATGAATGAAGGCAAAAAGAATGAAGCCTATTATCACAATATTATGGGTGGGTGTATTGTCCATCAAAATCAGAAAACCGTGATTCCTTTAGCACCGGAAGCCATTTGCAAACAAGATGGTACGACAAAAAATGATTGTGAAAAAGCGGCTATCCGACGTTTTCTGGCACAGGTAAAACACGACCACCCGCAACTAAAACTGGTCATTCTTCTCGATGGCTTATACGCTGACAATCCCACCATTGCTCTGATCAAGAAGTATGGCTGGCACTATATTATCGTCGCAAAAGATGGCAATCATGTGTCGCTTATTGAGGCCATGAATGAGCTTTATGATCAGGGTGAAGTTAAGCACCACACCATCGTTGATAAAGAGAACAATACAACTCACAGATTCCGCTATGCAAATAATGTAACCCTGAATCTGCAGGATGATGCAGAGCAGGTCAATGTCCTGGATTATATTGAAATTGATAAAGCGGGTAATTCGCATGTCTGGTGTTGGATAACCGATATTGAATTGACTAAAAAGACAGTTGAATCCGTCATGAGAGGAGGTCGTTGTAGATGGCATATTGAGAATCAAACGTTTAACACCCTGAAGAACCAAGGCTATCAACTTGAGCACAGCTATGGTCATGGCGAATATCACCTGGCTACGAATTTCGCCTACCTTACATTCCTGGCTTTTCTTTTCGATCAGATTCAGGAGTTGGCTTGTCCACGATTTCAAAAAGCTTTAAATAAACCAGCGAAGCCAACACGAAAACGATTATGGAAAAAAATAACCAGTTTTTTTCTTACCTTGATGATTGATAGTTGGGATGCTTTGTTCAAGGCAATTGCACACGGTTGCAAATCCCAGAAGCTGGCATTTGATACTTCCTAATGCGGTAGATAGCCAGGTATTCAGGGTTAGAGAAGATGAATTTTTCCAGCGCAAAGTCGCTATTGTTTTTCTTTTTTCCTGAGCATTTTGAGTACGCCTACGCATCTGATAAAGATGTTGTCGTGTAATCGTCGGGAGTGGCTGCTCAATGGCACCCTGCTTTTCTTCTTCGGTCAGTTCAATACGTTCCTGGACTCTCGGCAGTGACGGCGACAGAGGTTGACGCCCCTTGCGTTTCTTTGGGGGCTTTGGACTTTCCTCTGTTTCTTCCTGAGCATCTTCATCCGGATCAACGGCACAGTCCGTTAATTCTGCTTCATTGAAGATTTCACCCTGACCACTGAACTTTTCAGAGCTTCGACCGTAAAGGCGGGCACGTTCCAAACGCAGGTATTCTTCCAGAATAGCGATGCGTTTTTTCTGCTCTTCGATGACAAAAGACTTTTTCTGGATAATGTCGTCTTTCTCAAGAATGACATTGTCTTTTTCGAGAATGACACCGTCCATGGCCTGGATGGCCTCAAGTAAGGCCTCCAGATCCAAAGCTGTTTCAGCGCTTCCTGCCAGTAAACTCAGGGCGGATTTTGGCTGATAAATGAGGGTGTCAATGGGTGATTTCATAGCCGATATTTTACCATAAGCGGCTGAGTTTTAAGACTAAAAACAGCTTTCGTAATGTCTTTTTTTATGGGGTTTCATCGCACTGAGATTATAGCCATCAAGCAGCCAATTGAGCTGTTGGCCTGTTAAGGCTAACAGTTCGTCATCGGGCTTTGGCCAGTGGAACTTATCCTCTGCCAAGCTCTTGTAATAAAGCACAAAACCATTATCTTCCCAGAACAAGCACTTGATTTTATTGCGATGACGGTTGGTGAAGGCATAGAGGTGACCATCAAAAGGGTTATGCCCAAGTTCCTGCTCGATCAGTACCGCCAGCCCCTTGAAGGACTTTCGAAAATCGATGGGATCCCGATAAAGGTAGACCTCAGGCAAGCTGGACGACGGGCGCATTACAGGTTGATTCATCGCAGCAATCCAATCAACTCACCAGCCAGAGCGAGGTTTTGATGATTAATCCCGGAAACACTGAGCCCACTGGGCAATGATACCGTTAAAGGGGATGATTCTTCGCAAGTTTGACTCTGGTTCTGCGTCAGGGAAACGGGCACAAAGGCAGAAACAGTTTTTGATGATAAAGCAGGAGCTTTCCCAGTCCGCAACTTCTTTTTCCAGTATCCAAGTTGTGATGGCTTAACGCCGTTCTGTCGACTCCAGGCATTTTGGCTCAACCCGGAGTCATGCCAGGCTTCGACTCGTTGCTGCCATTGTTCCCGGGTAGTTTTTGGATTGTCCATCGGAGCCTCCGTGTAATCAGAGACCTTATGATTCCTTATCAGCGTTTAGCCGGGTAGAACGTGGGTTATTTTGGCGCTTACTATACAGGTATATAATGTACATAACTGGATTTATGTTGAATTTTTGACCTGAAATAACGATATCTTTGCTTTGGTTGATATCCAGTCCTTTTCCAATAAATAGCTTTAATTGATGCTCGGTTATTTTTGGGTTTTTCTCTATAAAGACCATAAACGGGGATAAGTGTGCAGGTTCGCCCATGTCACTGTGTATGTTTTCTTTCGTTAAGAAACCGATGGTTTTGTTCGGTTTTTTTTGACTGAAATAATTGAAACGTACCAGTGCTCTGTCTGATGATGTTGTATGGTTAGGTTGAGAGGTAGAGCACGCTGCTTCTTCAGGATGATGCAGAGAGTCTGCTGGGTTCTCTTTTTTTTGTGTGTCTTTTGTGTGCGCAATGCGCGTTTTCTTTTTGCCATTTTTTTTAGACTTAGAGTGCAGTTTACTCACTTGTTTCTCAAGAGCAATCTCTTTTTCCGGCGGTAAAAGAGTTAATGTTGCAGCCGTATCGAGAGTTGGTGCAGTACTTATAAACGTCTCTTTTAATTGATGCATGGATTGACTCGTTTCTGTTAAAAAAATGAGTTTTTTGGGGCATGTCTGTTCGGGTAATTGATCAATGCTTTGGAGCAGATGACCAATACCGCTCTCATAAGGGAGATTTAATATTTGATGATTGGATTCAGCCAGCACTAATGCCTGTTTTATAGCAGATTTATCTGATAATTCTGAGAGTTTGTTAAAGATACTTGACAGGGTTGTTTGCAGCGCTTCAGGTCTCATATCATCATTTCTTGTATAGTGGACGATTCCGGAAAAAGGCCTCATTTTGGTGGGTATGATTTTATTGGGGGTCAGACGAGTGATGTGTCTGGCTGAGTTGGGGTTGTGTTTGCTGCTGGCACGAAACTGATTGCGAATCTCATCGCCACAAAAGGCCTCAATGCGTGTGTTGTCACAGAAAAACGTACTCTCCGAGCGTGTGATTTTATTCGCTAATGCAGCGTCCTTTATGGTTTGTAGAACATCGCGGCTCATCATCTTTGGTATGGGGGGGAATGCAGTATGAATACTTTTGTATTTCTGAATATGGCCACAGGTTGAACGGGTGTTTTAGCCGTTATGGACTTGTTGTGTGGTGCCTGACTGTGTGTTGTGGCACTAATGGAAGTTATGGGCATATTCAGGTCGGTGCATTTAATGCATTGAAATTATGTGCTTACTTATATGGTTTGGCTGTTAGTTTTTGCAAATATACCCTTTGCCTTTCAAGGTGCTACGTCGTTGGCTGCGTTCACTCACCCTAGTCGCCTACTCTGTGAGGCTCTTAGGGCTTCACTCTCTTGCCGCCTTGTAGCCCCTTGAAATCCTTTGAGTATGGACAGCGACTTGGGCGGCTAAGTTCCCGTTAATGGTTGGGTGAACTAAACTCCTACTACTTCCTGAGTTGTAGGGAATATCTTATGCAACCTGAACTCTTCCAGAGCTTTATTGATTCCATTTCAACCTTAACAAGAGAACAATTTGGTATTCTGGACAGCTCGCTTCCCAGTATTCGAATCAAGATTGAAGAAGTATCAGTAGACTCTGAGAGTGAAACTGCACCTAACGGTAATGACGTCATATCTGATGTTGAAAAGAGCATACTTACCGAGTTTGATAAACACCCCAAATGCCCTACATGTAAAGGTTTTCACATTAGTCGCTGGGGAATTCGTAACGGCAGGCAACGCTACTACTGCAAGCCTTGTGAATCCACATTTAATGCTTTCAGTGGAACCCCTTTGGCAAGACTCAGACACCCGGATAAATGGGACAACTACCTTTCTGGTATGACTCACTCCCTGACACTGAGGCCTGCAGCCACAGAGAATGAAATTGACCTGAAAACCTCATTTCGCTGGCGTCACCGCTTTCTTGAAGTGATTAAAGATGACCAGGCAGAAGAGTTAAGTGGTATCACCGAGCTTGATGAAACCTTTCTTCGTGAATCATTCAAAGGACGAAGAAAAGATATGCCAAGGCCTTCGCGAAAACGCGCCAGCGATCCTGTCAAAGCCAGAAAAATACCGATCATGGTGGCTCGTGACCGTAACAAGAATACCGTTGACGGGGTCTTGGAAAACGAAAGTGCAACTGAACTATGCAGGCACTTGAATGGGCGTATATCGATTCAAGCTCAGCAATTCCCGATAACTATATGCCTTAAGTCGTATAGCTTTATATTAACCAAGCATACTATTTATGGATGAACCAACCCGCTCCGTATTAAGACAGAGTTCCAGATTACTTTGCAGACACACTGAACACTGAAAACACAAGAATACTGAGAGTCTATGTTGTATCCAGCATAAGCGTTTTCAGGCGGATACTCTTTCCTGCGATTATTGCTGTTAACAGTTCAGTATGAGATTTATTGATGGGGACACCATTGACGAACCTCCTGAATTATGGATTCCGGCATAAAAGGAAGTACTTCCTTCCTACCCGGTTTCACCAGACAGCAAGCCAGCAGCTGATGGTAGTACTGGGGATTATTGCTATCCGGCTTTTTCACACAGCAGTCAGGACAATGTACGGTTCCAGAAGCAAAATGCCCTGTTCCATCAATAGGGGCGAGATAGCCTTCCTCAAAATTCTCAAATAGAGAGATTTTCTCATGGTTGTTTTCTGGTCGAAAATCCGGAATCTTTGCGGTCTCTTTTGAGACCAGCGTGATCAATTTTTCCGCAAGCGCTTTTTATTTGAAGGAGATACAATAATACGACAAAAATTGTATATATGCTGAATAACTTACTAAAAGTCTGCGATTACAGGAATAGCTACTTCCCCTCTAACCCTTGGTATTATTGATGGTAATCAACTTATCGGGAATTGCTGGCAGGCCGGAGGTGCGCAGGGTGGGTTTGCATGCGGCTTTTTGCAGCAGCGGCAGCGGGGCAAACAGGCGGATGTGCTGTTTGGCTCGGGTGATGCCGGTGTAGACCAGCTCACGGGGCACTATGGGGTTGTCCTGATCGGGCAGCACCATCGCCACGCGGCCGAATTCCGACCCCTGGCTTTTATGGATGGTCATGGCGTAGACCGTCTCATGCTCTCGCAGGCGGCTGGGCAGGTAGTGGCGCAGGGTACCGTCCGGCAGTTAAAAGGTGACTTTCAGGCGCTGGCTGTCCGGATCGGGCAGGGTGATGCCTATGTCGCCGTTGTAGAGTCCTTGGCCAGCCATCCATGTTTGGATTTATGCTTATTAATACAAAAAAAGACTGCATTGATCCCTGACAGTAATAAGAGCTCAGCGGTGATAGTATAATGACCAATCCATCAAAACCGGTGACGGCTCACCTGGAATAACAAAAGCCTCCAGAATATTGAATACCCACCGGCATCATTTTGATGCACTGTCTGACCGCCCTTGCAGTGCAAGGTTGAGAGGCAGTCTACAAAAGCAATACTGAGCTGAAAACAGGCTAAAGAAAAAGACAGCCCTAACGGTTCAGATGCCCATAGCTGACAAAAAGCGTGACGGACAACTCAATTCATAGACTTTTCAAGGTTTAAGACCATGCCAACGCCTCAGTCCGGCATCACTCCGGATGCCAATAGCGACGCTCAATTTCTGGTACTAACGATCAAAGAAAACAGCGACAGCAGCCTGTCGCAGATCCGTCAGACACTGTCCGCTATTCCGAAACTGACTCAAACATTGGTTGACCAGTATCCCGACGCACGGCTCAGCTCAACCATCAGTATTGGCAGCAATGCCTGGGATCAACTCTACCCAGGCAGCAAGCCACTGGCGTTACGCCCGTTCATGGCAGTAAAAGACGGTGACCGCGAGGCTCCGTCAACAGCAGGCGATTTACTGTTACACATCCGCTCAGACCGTAAGGATGTTAATTACATCCTGATGAGCCAGGCGCTTCGCCAGCTTGGAAATATTGTGCAGATTCAGGAAGACGTCAGTGGTTTCCGGTATCTGGACAGTCGCGACCTCACCGGATTTGTCGATGGTACTGAAAACCCGGAAGGCGATAACCGCGCGACGGTTGCCCTTGTGGGAGAAGAGGACAGCGCATTTGCCGGCGGCAGCTATATCCATACTCAACGCTATGTTCACCACTTAAAAGAGTGGGAACAGTACCCGTTGAAAGATCAGGAAACCATTATTGGCCGCACCAAAGCGGACAACATTGAGTTCAGTTCTGAAGAAAAAGCACCCGTTGCCCATATCAAACGGGTTAACCTGAAAGACGAACATGGCAAGGGCATGGAGATCCTCCGCCACAGCATGCCCTACGGCGATTCGAAGGAATCCGGCCTGTTCTTTATTGCTTACGGAAGAACGCCAAAGCATTTTAATCTGATGCTGAAAGCGATGGTTAAGGCTGACAATGAAGGCCACTATGATCACCTGATGAATTTTTCCACTCCGGTGACTGGCTGTGCGTTTTTCGCCCCCTCTATTGAGTTCCTGAAAGAAAATCAATAATTCATAGAGCACCTCTGTTTAAATGAGGTGCTTTTTTCTATCTTCCGAGTGGTAAACTGGCAAGATTAACCATACACCGCCCTGTCTAATTCATCCATAAATACCTGAACCCGATCTTCTGGCAAATAGCTGGCTCGAAATCCATTTTTCACCAACGCAAGCACATCTTGCTTACCAAGATCAAAAGCATCAACCAGTGCATGGTAATTGGCATTCAGAAAACCACCAAAATAGGCTGGATCATCTGAGTTTACGGTCACCAGAACGTCCTTTTTCAGTAGATCAATAATATTGTGATCTTCAATTTTATCAAAGACCCGAAGACGAACATTGGAAAGAGGACAGATAGTTAGCGGTATCTGATGAGCTTTCAAATAATCCACCAGAAGCGGGTCATCGGTACAGCGAACACCATGATCAATACGCTTGACCTGCATAGCCTGAAGACTACCCCAGATGAGATCGGCTGAACCTTCCTCTCCAGAATGAGTCTGCAGGTAGTATCCCCTGTCTTTCCCCTGTTTATAAAGGCGTTGAAATTTTTCCGGAGGATTGCCAATTTCCGTGCTCGCCATTCCCAGGGCAACAAAATCACCCGGGTAATCGTCCGCCATTTTCAAAACCTCAATACACTCTTCTTCTGTCGTGTGTTTAAGCAGACTGAGAACCAATAACACACTGATACCCCATTGTGACCGTGCTTCTTCAATGGCTCTTTTAAAGCCAGGCATAAAGGTTTCAAAAGCAATGCCATTCGCCAGGTAAGTCTGGGGTTCCACCATTATCTCCGCATGGACAATATTGTCTTCCCGACATTTAAGCAGGTAATCCATCATCAAATGATAGAAGTCATCCTCTTCCCGCAGGACAGAAGCCCCCAGGTAGTAAAGATCCAGAAAGCTCTGCAAGTCTTTGAACTGGTATGCGCTTTCAACCTCCCCAACGGTGGTATAGGGCAGATCGATGCCATTTTTTTTTGCCAACTGCAATAGCCGTTCAGCTTGCAGGCTACCGTCAATGTGCATGTGCAGCTCCGCTTTTGGCAGCACAGAAACCCACTCTGAAGTCATCATCATACCAACCCCGCACAGTTATCGAGCCTGTCAGTCCCAGGCCCATCTGTTTTATAGTTTCGGGGATTCCCCAGAAAGTCAAACGACTTATCAACGGTGCTTATCCATGACATATCCGGCAACATACCGAGCGAGTTTCTGAAGGTAACCGGCTTTAACATCATCCGGCAACCAGGCAGTTTCAAAAGCATTCGTCACCAATTGCACAATCTCTTTTTGAGTACAATCCCCCCCCCCCCCTCCTCCACCAGTGCCATCAAATTTTGAAACGTACTAAAAAGCCACAGACGCCCCATACGGATTCCCGAAAAAGTACGACGTCGCAAGAGGGCTGTACCAAAGTGGTTTTTAAAAAACCGAGCCCTTATCTTCTACGAAAGCTTTGGTGTGCTATCCGATATCCGAAGAACTCTTAGACACGAAACCTTCGTTCATCTGGCGCTTGATCGCAAAGATAATGTTTTTCGACAAACCGTTATAGATCAGTTAGCCAACTCGATTTATAAAGATAAAAAGTTGAGTAACCTTTCATCGGGGGAAGGCAATTCCTCCGAGCTAATTCAAGACAGTGCTCTGGTTCCAGCGTACCCTCCAGATGAACATGCAATTCGGCCTTTGGTAGCCCTGCAATACACCGCTGCATAGATTACGCCTCTACAGAGTGCATCAGGCACAAACCCAATGCAGCATTGCTTTCATATTCGTAACAGAAGCTTCGACAAGCAATATACAGCAGACAATCCATTGGTGAGTTGCGGAACGACAAGTCCGTTAAATTATTCAGAAGGCTTAACCAGTGCTTACAAACCTATTGATATATTCAACGGCAGTCTCCAAGTGATTATCATGACGAAAACCCGATGAAACTCTGGGCTTTAAGTCATGATCCCCATCCGGCAACCATCGAATGTTTACCGCTGACGACAATGAATGGGCGCTAACATTCTCCCGATCACCCATTTTATCTCGTTCACCCTGCAAAATCAGTACGGGCGTTTTTATATTCTGAAGGTGGTCTATACGGGGCTTATCCATTTTCCCGGATGCATAAAAAGGGTACCCAAGACAGACAACGCCTTTTACCGGTAAAGGGTCCCGGGCTTGAACGTGCTTATCATGACGAAAACCCGATGAAACTCTGGGCTTTAAGTCATGATCCCCATCCGGCAACCATCGAATGTTTACCGCTGACGACAATGAATGGGCGCTAACATTCTCCCGATCACCCATTTTATCTCGTTCACCCTGCAAAATCAGTACGGGCGTTTTTATATTCTGAAGGTGGTCTATACGGGGCTTATCCATTTTCCCGGATGCATAAAAAGGGTACCCAAGACAGACAACGCCTTTTACCGGTAAAGGGTCCCGGGCTTGAACGTGATCATCACCCGCCAGCCCCGAAGTTAACAAAGTGGCCATACGCCCACCCATGGATTTACCGCCAATATAGACTGGCTTCTTCACCTGGTGATACACCTGGCCAATCACATCCGACCAGCAAGCCAGAAGCTTCGGCTGACGATCCGGCGGACGTTTAGAGCCAGTCTCACGCCTTTGTCGCATATAATCAAATTCAAACCGTACGACAGTGATGCCTGCCTGGCATAGCAGGTTAGCCATACGCTCCATGAAATCACTGTCCATACCCGCACCAGCACCGTGAGCCAGAATCAGAACTTCTGCATCCGCTCTGGCTTTATTCCATATTAATTCCAATAAAACCTCCTGAAAAAAACGCTGCCCGCTTCCCGCCACCCGAAAAAGCACAAGCGGGCCCGACTTTTTCGGGTAGAAGGCAGCGGGTATACATCCGTTATCGCGACACCTGGGCAGCATAGGCAACATGAAAGGCCGCCTCCTGGAACCCCTTCAAACCGGTATCCTCGAAGGGAACCGGCAGTGGATTTTCCTTCAGCGTGGCTTTAATCATCGTCGTCGACAGCACCTCAACCTCAAGGTCAGCAATCAGCTGGATGGCCGTCTCCAGTTTGAAACTGATGGCTCCTCCGGAAAACTTACCCTTGGCCGCACGCTCTCTGATGACGACTTTGTCGACACGGTAGTCGCTCATCAGCTTGGCGAAAGTAGCCTGAAAGTATTGCAGGTTTTCACGGCTGTGATTTTTCTGCAGTGACAACTTCCGCACCCGGCACTCGGGCAAATTAAACTGCTGGCGATCTAAATTCAGCAAACAAATAACAGCGTCATTCGCCGTCAATTCAACACCACAAATAATCATGCTTATTCCTGTGTCGAGATACTCGACTTCATTGTTTCGTCTTCTGCCCGCACTGCGGGACAGTCTCAATACACTGGGCGTACTGCCCATATCCGTTCAATCCACCTGACGACTGATCGTACCAGGTCAATTGAACGACTTAATCGACGCTGCGGACCAACAACACATGTCCACGTCGTATTCACTAAGGTCCGCCGCTTTTTGCCTTGATTCATGTGATCTTCAGCAGGATTCACATTCACAAATACCCATGACGATTGTTCGTCACCCCCGGCTATGAAAGATTTAGCCACGGAGGCAAAGGAAACAGGACACGCCAGTAAAGACCGAAAAAGCATTAGCGAGCACCCTTATAATTCTGTATGATTGCTGCGGGATTTCCGGAGTGTTTTTTATATGCTCTCGATAACCGAATGAGGATAAATAAGAAGTCAGGGCTGTTGGTACACCAAGCCTGTCTAAAGGTTAGCAAGGAGAAAAGGTCAAGACTGGTGTTTTTAATTTCCTAAAGGATTAGTGCAGTTTGATACTTTGGCGATAATAGCCAGAGAGTAATAATGAATAAGCATTATCATACGGGAATCATCAAAAAACAGCACCTTCGCTCTGCTTTTTCAAACTGTTTACAAGGAAGCAAGCAGTAGCCATTGATAAGCACTCTCAAAGCTACTGAAATCAGGCATTGATTTTCTCTTAACCATCAAGCGGCTAAAACGACAGCAACTGTTTTTAACCGGCGTGTTCGAAACAGAAGCAACTGGCTCATTTTTTGATCGAACATTGATACGCATCAATACAATTCCCTTTCGGCTTACCCATAATAATCACCAAACTCATAAGTATAACCCGAAGGTAACATGGAGCATGAGCACAGCAACGTTACAGCCGACCTATAACTATAAGGTAGTTCGGCAGTTTGCCATCATGGCCGTGGTCTGGGGAGTTGTCGGTATGGCAGTCGGCCTGCTGATCGCCTCTCAGATGGTCTTTCCCGAACTCAACCTGGGCTTGCCCTGGACCAGCTTTGGACGTTTGAGGCCACTGCATACCAATGCGGTGATTTTTGCGTTTGGTGGCTGTGTTCTGTTTGCTACGTCCTATTACATCGTTCAAAGAACCTGTCAGACGACACTGGCTATGCCAGGGCTTGCCGCCTTCACCTTCTGGGGATGGCAGCTGGTGATTGTTGCTGCCGCCATAACCCTTCCCCTGGGAATGACGTCCTCTAAAGAATACGCTGAGCTTGAATGGCCTATTGATATCCTGATCGCCGTGGTCTGGGTTAGCTACGCCCTGGTATTTTTTGGCACCATCATGAAGCGCAAGAGCAAGCACATTTATGTAGCCAACTGGTTCTTCGGCGCCTTCATCATTACGGTTGCCGTGCTCCACATTGTAAACAGTGCTGCACTTCCAGTAAGCCTGACCAAGTCATACTCAGCGTACGCTGGCGCCATGGATGCCATGATCCAATGGTGGTACGGACACAACGCTGTAGGATTCTTCCTGACTGCCGGCTTCCTGGGCATGATGTATTACTTCGTGCCAAAACAGGCAGAACGTCCGGTTTATTCATACCGGCTGTCTATCGTGCACTTCTGGGCACTGGTGGCCATCTACATCTGGGCCGGCCCACATCACCTGCACTACACCGCTTTGCCTGACTGGGCCCAGAGCCTTGGTATGGTCATGTCCCTGGTTCTTCTGGCACCTTCCTGGGGTGGGATGATCAACGGCATCATGACGCTTTCCGGCGCCTGGCACAAACTGCGGACAGACCCGATCCTGAGATTCCTGGTGGTATCGCTCTCCTTCTATGGTATGTCAACCTTCGAAGGCCCAATGATGGCCATCAAGACCGTTAACGCACTGTCCCACTACACCGACTGGACCATCGGCCACGTACATTCCGGAGCCCTCGGCTGGGTTGCCATGGTTTCCTTTGGCTCGCTCTACCACCTGATTCCAAAACTGTATGGCAAAGAGCAGATGTACAGTGTCAGCCTGATCAATGCACACTTCTGGCTCGCAACCATCGGCACGGTTCTTTACATTGTCGCCATGTGGGTGAACGGCATCCTGCAAGGCCTGATGTGGCGTGCAGTGAATGAAGACGGCACACTGACCTACAGCTTCATTGAATCCGTAGAGGCCAGCAGCGTTGGCTACATTGTCCGCGCTATCGGTGGAGCCTTCTTTGTCCTTGGCATGCTGATCATGGCCTACAACGTCTACCGCACCGCCAGTGAATCGGAGGAGCAATCTCCCGATAAAAAATCCCTCGAACTCAACCCGACCATTCAGTCGGTTGCAGGGAGATAATAACAATGGCTATCAAACACGACATTATTGAAAAAAACATTGGCCTGATGGTGATTCTGGTGGTGGGAGCCATCAGTTTTGGATCCCTGGTTGAGATTGTTCCCCTCTTTTTTCAGAAAGAGACCACTCAGCCAGTGGAAGGCCTGAAGCCTTACACGGCAATGCAACTTGAAGGCCGCGATATTTACATCCGGGAAGGCTGCGCAGGCTGCCACTCCCAGATGATCCGTCCACTGCGTGCGGAAGTTGAGCGCTATGGACACTACTCTGTTGCCGGTGAATCAGTTTACGACTACCCGTTTCTCTGGGGTTCCAAGCGTACCGGCCCTGACCTTGCCCGTGTTGGTGGTCGTTACTCTGATGACTGGCACCGTGCACACCTGATCAACCCTCGGGACCTGGTGCCCCAATCCATTATGCCGGCCTATCCATTCCTGGCGGAAAATACGCTGGACGGCAAACTGACAGCCCGCAAGATGGAAACACTGCGCACCCTGGGTGTTCCCTACACCAATGAAGACATTGCCGGTGCAAAAGATGCTGTGAAAGGGCAAACCGAGCTGGATGCTCTGGTGGCTTACCTCCAGGGACTGGGCACTGTAATTACGAGTAAGCGCTGATGGATATCAATACGATTCGAGGACTGGCGACAGTCGTCGCCCTGATCGCATTTCTGTCGGTGGTTTTCTGGGCATACAGCAGCAGACGAAAAGGTGACTTTGATGAAGCCGCCTCTCTGCCATTTGTTGATGACCCGGAAGCAGGTGCTCCTGATTCAGATGCAACAAACAGCCACCGGGAAATCCATGATGCCCATAGCCATAAAAAAGGCTCCCGGAAAAGAGGAGTAGCATAACGATGAGTAATTTCTGGCACTGGTGGATCGTCCTGTTGACCACCGCCTGCCTTGTACTGGTCACCTGGGTTCTGTTTTCAACTCGCAAGGCTCAGCGCAAGGAAATGACCGAAGAGACCACCGGTCATGCCTACGACGGTATTGAAGAGTACGACAATCCTCTTCCCCACTGGTGGTTCATTATGTTTATAGCCACCCTGGTATTTACCGTGGGTTACCTGATTCTTTATCCCGGCATGGGTAAATGGGAAGGTGTGCTTGGCTGGACTCAGGTTGGAGAGCTGGAGCGGGATCAACAGAAGCATGACCGCAAGTATGCACCTGAGTTCGCCCGCTATGCCGCTACTCCAATTGAAGAGCTGATTAAAAATCCGAAAGCTCTGAAGATGGGGGAACGGGTATTTATCAACAACTGTGCACTCTGCCATGGTATGGATGCTGGCGGTAATTTTGGTTTTCCCAACCTTGCTGACAACGACTGGCTTTACGGCGGTTCCCCGGACGCGATTAAGGCAACCATTGCCCACGGCCGCCAGGGACAGATGCCAGCCTGGGGCGCTGTTATCGGCGATAAAGGTGTAAAGCAAGTTTCCAACTATGTTCGCGAACTGTCCAGTATTGATACTGGCGCCAGTGAAGCCGACCTGACGGCAGGCAAGAAGATCTTCAATACGACTTGCGCCGTCTGCCACAACGCGGATGGAACCGGCAACTTTGCCCTGGGCGCTCCGGATCTGACCAATAATGTATGGCTGTATGGATCAGGCCAGGCACAGGTGGAATACACCATCCGCCAGGGACGTAATGGCGTAATGCCTCCATGGAATGACATTCTTGGTGATGAGAAAGTTCACCTGGTAACCGCTTACGTTTACAGCCTGACCCATAAGGCTGATTGATTTGTTCACCACAGAGGCACAGAGAACACGGAGAAAAGTACCTCGTTCCCACGCTCTGCGTGGGAACGAGGGTGCAGGAGCCTTTTCTTACTTTGTGGTGAAAAAATCCCCTGAACAACCTTACCTGTGTATTTGGGCTCTATGAATAAACACAATGCCAACCAGGAACCGGAGCTGATCGATCTTTACCAGAAACCTGATAAGATTTATACAAGAAGCTTCTCGGGTCTCTATCGAACACTGCGCCTGACGGGTGGCACATTTCTCTTCTTACTTTTTTTTGGCACCTGCTGGATCAACCTCAACGGTCGACAAGCCATTCTTTTCGACCTGCCAGCCAGACAATTTCATATTTTTGGAACAACCTACTGGCCACAGGACTTTATTCTACTCTCCTGGTTATTAATCATCTGTGCCTTTGGACTTTTTGCGCTGACGGTATTTGCAGGGCGAGTCTGGTGTGGCTACACCTGCCCCCAAAGTGTTTTCACCTGGGTCTTTATGTGGGCAGAGCGGGTAACCGAGGGCGAGCGTAACCGGAGGATGAAGCTTGATAAAGAGCCGATGTCCACCGAAAAATTTCTGCGAAAAAGTGCCAAGCATATTATCTGGCTTGCCATCGCTTTTGGAACAGCGCTCACCTTCGTTGGCTATTTCATTCCTGTCCGCGAGCTGGTCGTTGACATTTTCACTGTTAATGTCGGTTCCTGGGGTATTTTCTGGCTCGGATTCTTCACTCTGGCCACCTATGGAAATGCCGGTTATCTGAGGGAACAGGTCTGCATCCACATGTGTCCTTACGCCCGATTCCAGAGTGTCATGTTCGATAACGACACATTGGTCGTTGCCTATGACAATCGTCGTGGTGAGCAGCGCGGGCCCCGCAAGAAGAGTGTAGATCACAAAAATATGGGGCTGGGTGACTGCGTGGATTGCAGTGTCTGTGTTCAGGTCTGCCCTACCGGCATCGATATTCGCGATGGGCTTCAATATCAGTGTATTGATTGCGCTGCCTGTATCGACGCCTGTGACACCATCATGGACAAGATGGGCTACGAGAAGGGCCTGATCCGCTATACCACCGATAACGAACTGGCAGGCCAGAAGACCCATTGGCTTCGTCCCCGATTGATCGGGTATAGTTCAGCATTATTTATTATGATCTGCCTGTTTATCTTCAGCCTTGGTCATCGAATCCCGCTGGAACTGGAAGTACTCAGGGATAGAAACGTCCTTTACAGGGTCATAAATGACGACCGGGCAGAAAATATCTATACCTTGAAAGTCGCCAATAAAGACCAGCAACCCCATGAAATCAAGATACAGGTGGCGGGCATCGAAAACCTGAAAATAGTGGGCAAAACCACCATTGTGGTTGAACCAGGCAGTGTAGAGCAGGAAATCATCCGGGTGACCGCGCCCTTAATTCAGGGTGCGCCCATTACACGTCCGGTTCGTTTCAGTATTATTTCCACCCAGCCTGGACTGGAAGCCATTACCACCGAAAGCCGCTTTATGGTACCTGGAAGCTAAAGGATACTCTGTAAAATGACACAACCTACTTCAGCCAGAAAGCCAGCAGATTACGAGCCATTTACCCCCTGGTATCGCGAGCCCTGGGCATGGTATATCGTCGGAATTCTGATGGTGACCTTTGCCTGGGGAAGCTTCCAGGTCTTCACCGCTTTTACACACCAGGATAGCGTTGTCATTGATGACTATTACAAAAATGGTAAAGCCATCAATCAAGACATGACCCGAATTCAAAATGCACGGACACTGGGCATTGAGGGAGCACTGATCATTGATGAGCTGATCGGTGAAGTCAGAGTGAATATGCAGGGCAGTCCGGAGCAGTGGCCTCAACAGTTAAAACTCAGTTTTCTTTCCCCCGTATTCAAAAACAAGGATAAGGCGATTACGCTAACCCGCTCATTTGGCACAACGACTGCCAACCCTGAAAATAATTCCATTTATGTTGGCCAGTTGGAAGAATTGATTTCCGGCCGCTACTACTTGCAACTGGAAACCCTGGATGAATTGATTCCAGAAGTAGGCTACGAGTCCGGCTGGAAAATCACCCTGGAAGCAAAAGTCTCCCCGGGAGCACCTATAACACTGAAAAATCCAGAGGCCTGATGACCGATACCCGTTGCTTTCATTGCACACTGCCGGTCAGTGAACCGGCCGTTTTTTTTGCAGAAGTTGAAGGAACACAACAGCCCATGTGCTGCCCTGGCTGTAAGGCAGTTACTGAAGCGATTATCGCTGGAGGGCTCGAGAATTATTATCAACACCGGACAGAAAGCGCCAATCAGGTAACTGACCTGAACCGGCGCCTGCAGGAAGAGCTGAAGATCTATGATCGTGAAGAGATCCAAAAGGATTTCGTGCGACCTGCAGACCCTACCCCTGACCAACAGAATGATCACCTTACTGCCAGCCTGCTGATTGATGGGATTACCTGTGCAGCCTGCGTCTGGCTTTTGGAAAATCATCTGGAAGCACTGGATGGCGTTGAACAGGTCAGTGTCAACCTCAGCACCCATGAAGCCCAGATCACCTGGTGCCGAAGCGAGACAGCGTTAAGCACCCTGCTACTGGAAATCCATCGCATTGGTTACAAGGCATTCCCATGGCGTGCCGATCAGCAGGAAGCACTGCTGAAAAAAGAGAATCGCTTATTTATACGACGCTTGGCGGTTGCCGGTATTGGTGCCATGCAGGTCATGATGTATGCCATTGCCCTCTATTCTGGCGCGATCAGTGAAGACATGCCGGAAATTTACCGGGATCTGATCCGGGTTTTCAGCGCTATTGTCGCAACCCCTGTTATTTTTTACTCAGCAGTCCCCTTTTTTAAGGCTGCATGGCGGGACATCAAAATACGCCATCTCGGTATGGATGTACCGGTATCCATTGCTATTGGTGGTGCATACCTGGCCAGCCTTTGGGCCACATTCGCTGGTTTATATGGCGCTGAAGGCTCCAACGGCGAAGTCTATTACGACTCTGTCTCCATGTTTACCTTCTTCCTGTTAACCGGCCGATACCTGGAGCTTCGGGCACGCCATGCAACAGCCAGAGCCGCCAGGGCATTAACCAACCTGCTACCCCCCAGCTGCCTGAAAGAAGTGAATGGCCAGTATGAACGGGTCCCTGTTGCAGACCTGCAACCAGACGACAAAGTAAGAATTCTTCCCGGTGATGCCATTCCAGCAGATGGTGTTCTACTCAATGGTTCCACCAGCGTGAACGAATCAATGCTCACCGGTGAGTACCTGCCTATCGAAAAACAACAGGGTGACACCTTACTGTGCAGCAGTATCAATGTAGACCACCCAGTTGAGATAAAAGTCACCAAAGTAGGTGAAGAGACCAGAGTTGCCAGCATCATCCAGCTACTGCAGCGAGCGCAACAGGATAAACCGGCTATTGCCAAGCTTGCCGATAAAGTGGCTGGCTGGTTCGTTGCCTGCGTTTTACTGGTCGCGATTTTAGTTTACTGGGGCTGGTCCGGCATCGCTCCAGAAGATGCCTTCTGGATCACCCTGTCAGTACTGGTCGTTACCTGTCCCTGCGCACTCTCACTGGCGACACCCGCAGCTCTGACTGCAGCCACTGGCTACCTGCACCGCATGGGACTGCTGGTTACCCGAGGGCATGTACTGGAAGGCCTGCAAAGCATTGACCATGTCATCTTTGATAAAACCGGCACCCTAACCAAAGGTGAGCTCTCACTGACACAGGTTATTCCTTTTGCTGGCTGCAGCGACTCTCAAGAGCAGCTTATCCATCTGGCAGCGGCCATGGAAGCTCACTCAGAGCACCCCATCGCCAGGGCATTTATCGTTCACGGCGACTCAGACCAACAGTCTTGCCAACAAAAGGCCAGCGATGTAAAAAACCATCTTGGCCAGGGTATTGAAGGAACCATTAACGACACACGATACCGCATAGGGCGGCCTGACTTTGTGGCGCCATCCGATAGACTGGAACCCCCTGAGCATGACGGACAGTGGCTACTGATGTCTTCGAACGATCAACCTCTCTGCTGGTTTCGAATTACCGACAGCCTGCGCCCGGAAGCAGTGAACACTGTTCAACGCCTTCACCAGATGGGTAAAACCGTCACACTGCTGAGCGGAGATGCCGAACCCGTTGTTGCTGCAACAGCCGAATCGCTTGGTATACGTCACTGGAAGTCTGAGAGCAGCCCTGATGACAAACTGTCATTTATTCAGGCGCTACAGAAGCAAGGCCATAAGATTCTGATGGTTGGTGATGGGATTAATGACGTACCGGTTCTGGCGGGGGCTGATATATCCATGGCCATGGGCAATGCATCTGACCTGGCACGCACCAGCGCAGATGCGGTTCTGATCTCCGGCAATCTGGAGCGCCTGGCGGATGCTTTTAATCTTACTATCAGAACCCGTAAGATTATCCGGCAGAACCTGGCCTGGGCTCTTGGCTATAATCTGGCTGCCCTGCCTCTTGCGGCGGCAGGTATGATTGCTCCATGGATGGCCGCTACTGGTATGGCACTCAGCTCGCTGATTGTCGTTGCCAACGCGCTGCGGCTAAGCCGTTCAAATAAGTTCGTGACCAAACCGAACCAATCAGAAAAGGCCTATGCTCCTTTTGAAGCCGGTAAAGCAGGAGCGACTGTCTGAATATGGAAAGCTTAATAATCCTTATCCCTCTGGCCCTGATCCTGGTAGCAGTCGCCATCAAAGTGTTCTTCTGGGCCGTTGACGATGGTCAGTTTGATGACCTCGAAGGACCCGCTCACAGCATTCTCTTTGACGAGCCTCAACGCTCGAAAACATCAGACAGTGATAAAATAAACAACTCGATTAAAAAATAAAGCATACAGGGCTGTAGTGTATGACCATTAATGAAGTCCCCACCCTGCTTTCAGCTCTAATACTGGGCGTTCTGGGCAGTGCCCACTGTATTGGTATGTGTGGCGGCATCACTTCTGCACTCAGCCTCTCTCTGGAAGGAAAATCAAGGCCCCGGATTTTCTGGCTGATGCTGACTTATCACCTTGGCAGGGTATCCAGTTACGGCATTGCCGGATTTCTATTAGCCAGCATTGGCTGGTATCTGGGAGGCATCAGTCCGGATGTAAAAATGGGGCTGCGTTATTTTGCCGCCATTATGCTGATTGCCATGGGACTTTACCTGACCGGTTGGTGGCGAGGACTGACCCACCTGGAAAAGATCGGCCACAAGCTCTGGCAACATGTTCAACCCATGGCCAAAGCCTTACTTCCCATAAAGAGTTTCCCCAACGCATGGGCTGTCGGCATGCTCTGGGGCTGGCTTCCCTGCGGTCTGGTATACAGTTCTCTGGCATGGAGCGCCAGTCAGGGGCAACCCATTCAGGGCGCACTGCTTATGGCCTCATTTGGTCTCGGAACAATACCTTCCGTTTTCCTGCTCGGCGCATTTTCAAGACAAATCAGCGGTATCATTCAGGCCAGCACTACCAGAAACCTGGCAGGTTTGATGATTATTCTTTTTGGCTTGTGGTCCATGCCTGGAGCTCACCAGAAGTGGTTGATCTTGATCTGGCATAGTTAATGTTCCTGCAGGAGATGATAAAAACGTTTGCTTTACTGAACTACCAGCAGTCTTTCTCCGAAAGACGCCTGACTTATGCTTAGCAGGATCCCATTTGGATTCATCAAAATGCCACATCCCACCTGCTTTCCCATGTATAGGTCTTCTAATAAAATACTCTTTTCTTGATAGCTGATTCCTAATTGTGTTCTCCCATGACTGTTTTGAATTATCAGGGAAGTTATCTTTATAGTATGTAGAACAGTAATTATAAATTTGCTGAAGTGTCGCTCCTCCATTACAAGATAGAATCGCCTTTATTATCACACCAGCATTAGTGCTTACCTTTTCATTTTTATAACCCTTTCTCTCTATACTCCCAACAGGAAGCATGACAGCTCTGTCCAGTAGTGGCTGGCCCATATTATGAGCACCTACAGAATACAGATCAGATTCCATTGAAGTATGTACCGCCAATGAATTCACTCGATGCGCCCCCCCCTTATTCAATTCAACTCGTTGGAGCTCATGAAAACAAGGAACGCCCTCTCTTGTTTCGGGATTATTCCCAGCACAAAAAAATGCAGAGGATTCACTATCGGCAACCATTGAAGTTGAAAGCGAGTGTGGCTGGCATTGTGTCATTTCTCGCCCCCCCCAAAAATATTCGCCAGAACCCATAGAAATATTACCCTCAGCCAGCTGAAATCCAGCAAGTGTCTGAGAATTTGATGCGACAATATATTGAGATGAATTTGTCCAACTTTCGACCTCTCTCTTTACTGGATAGTGAACCTGCTGCCACTTCCGTGACTCAGTTGAAAGTGCGGACTCTATAGAAGGAAGTGTCTGACTTCCTGCGCTTGAACTCAAAGACACTCGATATTGATTCCATGAAGTAGATTCCAGAAACCTATTTTCACTAGAAATACCATCAGGCTGTGATACTGAACATTCAGAGATATGCAAATTCATGCCTGTCTTGTAGAAGTTATCCATATAAAAAACAAACTGCCTTTAATTGGTTTAAAAATGGGGAAACATCAACTTCCGATGAAGCTCAGGCAGATTAGCTTAGCTATTAGATCCTGAAAACCTCAAGGCGCTTCAATTGAGCTATAATAATTACCCTGCTTAGCCTCACTTTTGAACATCACAGGTACTGTGACGGGCAACCAGTTGCAGAAATGGAATTTCAGCTCGTTTAACAACCAAAACTCAGGTATTATCGCCGACCTCAAAAATTCTCACGCCTTTTGCGACGCAATCCCTCACGCCGGGAACGGGAAGACGAACTTTTAATATCGAGCACGTTCGGTTCTTACCTATTGACATCAGTCAAAGAACGCCATCGAAAATCTTTCTAAACTATCCTGACGCATCATGGCGCAATTCAGTCTGTTTTGTCCGATACATTCACAACCTGCAAAACAGAGCTGACAGCGAGACCACCGACACAAGACATGAAGAATACAGCTTGAGAGAGATGATGAATAATGCACCTGTTTGGGATAAAGACCTGATCCACCGTTACAATCAGTCGGGTCCCCGCTACACCTCCTATCCCACAGCCGTGCAGTTCGATAGTCATTTTGATATTCAGAAATATCATGATAATGCACAGCTGAGCGCCAACAGCATTAAACCCCTGTCACTCTACTTTCACATCCCTTTTTGCTCCCATGTCTGCTACTACTGCGCCTGCAACAAAATTGTTACCAAGCACCGTGAACGCTCCAATATCTACCTGGAATACCTTTACCGTGAAATAGAGATGCAATCAGCACTGTACAGTCACGAGCAAAAGGTCGAACAACTTCACTTTGGCGGTGGCACCCCCACATTCCTGAGCCGAGAACAGATTACCGGGCTGATGAAACACATCAGCCAGCATTTCCACCTGACCCACAGCGATACTGCAGACTACTCTATTGAGCTGGACCCCAGGGAAGTGGACTGGCCCATGATGAGCACCCTGAGAGACTTGGGATTTAACCGGATCAGCATGGGTGTTCAGGACCTGAACCCCAAAGTGCAGGAAGCTGTCAACCGGGTACAGCCTGAAAGCATGATCCTGTCAGTTCTCGATGCTTCCAGGGTGATGGCGTTTCGATCAGTCCACATGGACCTGATTTATGGTCTGCCGTTTCAGACGACCAGCAGCTTTATGGAAACCATGGATCGGGTGATCGACATGGCCCCGGACCGGTTATCCCTATTCAATTATGCGCACCTGCCACACCGCTTTAAACCACAACGCAGAATTAGCGAGCAGGATCTGCCAGCCCCGGAAGTGAAACTGGAAATCCTTCACCAGGCGACCGAAAAGCTGCTGGATCAGGGATACATTTATATCGGCATGGATCACTTTGCTTTGCCGGATGACGAGCTGGCCATCGCTCAGGAAGAAGGATCGCTTCACAGGAATTTCCAGGGCTACACGACCCACAGCCACTGTGACCTGATCGGTATGGGTGTTTCCTCCATCAGCCAGGTAGGCGACACTTATATTCAAAACAGTACCGACGAAGCACAGTACTACTCAATGATTAATGAGAAGCAGCTGCCCATGGTACGCGGGTTGAAAATGACAGCTGACGACAAAGTCCGTCAGGCCGTTATCACCCAGCTGATTTGCCACTTCCAACTGAAACTCAGCCATATTGAGGACCAGTTCGGCATCCAGTTCCGAAACTACTTCCGAGACGAGCTGAGCAGGCTTGAGCCCATGATAAAGGACGGCCTTGTCAGCCTGAGCAGCGACGACATATTGAAATGTACTCCCCAAAGGGAAAATACTGATTCGCAACATTTGTATGCAATTTGACCACTATCTCAACCAACCATTGATGAAAGAAAGACCTCTCTACTCAAAAGTTATTTAAAAAAACATCCTCCATAGCTCTGCCTATTCAGAGCTATGGAGCCCCCCTCCCTTCCCTGAAAATAAGCCCTGCGATAGCTATCCAGACAAATCCAGAGACGCACTCAACAGCCACTTATCAGAAAAAAAACTGAAACTGACTACTAATTTGTCACAACTCTCACATTGATTTACTTGAAACATAAGTGCAAAATCTGCCACGTCAGTCAAATACCATGAACGAAGATTCGATCCTGTGATCCAAGACAACAGCAGGTGGAGATTTTCTCAGGATAGTGACGCACAACCACCAGAACTGCTAACAGGTATTGATACCTGAAACAATTCTGAGCTGGATAGACGACACAGCAAATGAAAGCTCATCGGAAAAGCCGTAGCTTATGGAGCACTATATGATGCTCAACTGGAACAGCACTAAACACTTACTTTAGCTCTGCCCAGCTGCGTATATACCTGACTTACACTCCGGTAACATTTCCCGTAAACTCGTGCCTTCCATAAAACAGTGTCGAATTTCGCAAATACGACTTTGAGGCCTCTCAATGACGTCAAAGCCCAACGTCCGACAGGCCGAGCCATGTGGCCTGCAGAGACTGCAGCCTCAGCTCACTGTGCCTGCCACTGGCACTAAGCATTAAGGATATTGATCAGCTGGATCACATCATCAAGCGTGGGCGTCCTTTGAAAAAAAGGCGAACACCTGTTTCTGGAAGGCGACCCCTTCACCAGTGTCTTTGCTGTTCGATCAGGGGCTATCAAAACCTACACGGCAACCAATGAGGGCGAGGAGCAGATCACCGGCTTCTACCTGCCCAGCGAAATTCTTGGCCTGAGCGGCATGGATACCGATACCTATCCGGTTTCTGCCCAGGCAATGGAAACCACCATGATCTGCGAGATTCCTTTCGAGCAACTGGAAACGCTTTCAGATCAGTTTCCAGAGCTCGCCGACACCTGATGCGCCTGATGAGCAAAAGAATCCGCGAAGATCAGCAAATGATGATGCTGCTATCCAAGAAAAATGCGGATGAGCGTATTGGCAACATTCCTGATAAACCTAGCCAGCCGCTTCCGTCGTCGTGGTTTTTCTTCGCAGTCTTTCCGGCTGTCCATGTCCAGAAATGAAATGGGCAACTATCTGGGACTGGCAGTAGAACGGTGAGCCGGGTATTCACTCGATTCCAGAAGAACGGGCTGATCTCGGCTGTCGGCAAGGAGATCGAAATCCGTAATTCTGTCGAGCTCTGCTCGCTGGCAGGCGGAAAAACGCTGGAGCCCAACCCGATTGCCACCAGCACCTGACTTTATTCTTTAAAGACGCTACTCTTTGGGGTAGCTTCTTCCTTTTACCATATCGACTGATAGCGGCATGCACTCTCTCATGCATACAAACGAAGCTCATCCGTTCAGGAATACCTTCAATCCCAAATCAGAACCATACCGGACTGGCCCCACAAAGGCATTCTGTTTCGGGATATAACCACACTATTTGAAAATCCAGAAGCATGGCGCAAGACCGTCGACGTCATGGTTCAGCGATACGAGAAGCAAGCCTTTGACCGAATCGGTGCACTGGATGCCCGTGGCTTTTTATTAGGTTCAACACTCGCCTATATTCTAAGCAAGCCACTGATTCTGTTTCGGTAAAAAGGGAAAACTCCCTGGCAAAACCATCAGGGTTGAATATGATCTGGAGTACGGTAAAGCCGTTCTTGAAATGCATGAAGACACCATTCTGCCCGGGGAAAAAATCCTGCTAATGGACGATTTAATTGCCACTGGTGGTACGCTACTGGCAGCTGATCAGCTAATTCAAAAAGCCGGTGCCAGCACACTGAAGCCGCTGCGATTATAAACCTCCCTGATCTCAAGGGTGCTGACAGGCTTAATGCTGCCGGCATTCCAACATACGCCCTGTGCAATTTTGAAGGCGAATAGAGTATCAGGTTCAGAATTTCAGGGATGATACGATATTTCTCTTAGGTTCATAGAAATAGATTTTTAACAGGACCCCATAAAAAGGACTTTTTCACATGGGAATCTGCGCCAAGGAGCTAAGGCACTATGTTGTCCGCCCCGCCCTGAAACATTTGGGTATGTGGAGTCCAA
>CBDHDM010000145.1:0-11787 GCA_965261315.1 Endozoicomonas sp.
ATAATGGGGTTATCCACTTGATCAGAATCATCAGGGTGCTGTTTAGCCATCGGGTCAGTGTGATTTATGGTTAAGCCCAGAATATTATCCACCTGTTGTGAAACATTTTCTCCACGAGTTGTTAGTACTTTTACTCGCCTTTGAGTTAATTCCTTCTGATAAGTGTGTCGAGCTGTTCTTTTCTCTGTCTCCTCTTTGCTAACGAAGCCCAGTGCATTTCCGATTTTGTCAAAAAAACGCTCTATGGTTCTACCCCATTTAGAAACCAGTTTGCCCTTGCTATTAAGGACTTTGGTATCATGATCATGTTCAATGCCTCTGTATTTAAGCGGCTTTGGGGCTTTTAAGGAAAAGACTTCAACATTGGGTTGGGGGTTTGCTCGGCTATCCATACTCAGACCATTTTAAATATTCAATCTAATAACAATAGACTTAAGAGAATACTTTTTTAATTGGATTTTCTGGACGATTTTTTGACATCTTTGAATTTAGATTTAATTTTTTGTTTTTAATACGGTTGATGGACAATAATGCCAGAGTAATGAGCTAGCGTAGAAGGTATAGTCTTCTTTAAAGAGTCATATCTTCGTGGAAAATCATATACAAATAACAATAACCTTTCTCTTTTATTTCATCGCCATGCTGGGTATTGGCTATATTGCCTGGCTGAGAACAAAGAATTCTTCAGACTATTTTCTGGGTGGCCGTTCTTTGGGGCCGTGGTCGGCAGCATTAAGTGCCGGTGCTTCTGATATGAGTGGCTGGCTATTGTTGGGGCTTCCTGGTTATGCATTTGCTGCAGGGCTTGAAGCTGTCTGGCTTGGTTTAGGTCTATTGGGGGGGACGTGGCTAAACTGGCTTCTGGTTGCTCGCCGTTTAAGAATATACAGTGCCGTTGCTAATGATTCGCTGACCCTTCCCGAGTTTTTTTCAAATCGATTTTCCGATTTGAAGTACATTTTACAGCCGGTAAGTGCTGCATTTATTTTGATTTTCTTTCTTTTTTACACCAGCTCTGGTTTGGTTGCCGGAGGTAAGTTGTTTGAATCTGTTTTTGGCTTTGATTACGAGCTGGCCGTCATTCTGGGGATGCTGAGTGTTGTTTCCTATACACTTTTTGGCGGTTTTCTGGCGGTTTGCTGGACAGACCTGGTTCAGGGGTTGCTGATGTCTGCTGCACTGTTGATTGTTCCTGTTACGGTGCTTGAAGTGACTGGCGGAGCGGAACAGGTATTTACAGAGATTGAGCAACTAAACCCTCATTTGACCAATATGTTCACGGATGTACAGGGTGAAGCCCTTTCCATTATTACCGTGTTATCTCTACTGGGTTGGGGGTTAGGCTACTTTGGTCAGCCACATATTATGGCGCGCTTTAAGGCTGTTCAGTCCAGCAGTCAGCTAACGCTAGCCCGCCGTATTGCTGTTTCATGGACTGGAATCTGTATGTTGGGTGCTTTGTTGGTAGGCCTTACCGGGATTATTTATACCCAGAGGCAGGGCTTGATTCTTGATGATCCTGAAGCGATCTTTATGCTGATGGTTAATACCCTGTTTCATCCGGTGATTGCCGGTATTCTGCTTGCGGCTATTCTTGCCGCGATCATGAGCACTGCCGACTCTCAGTTACTGGTTTGTTCCACTGCTGTGGCTGAAGACTTTTATCGGAATATGCTACGTCCTAATGCCAGTCAGGGTGAAATGCTGATGGTTGGTCGTATCGCTGTCGTTGGAATTGCAGTGCTTGCCACGTTGCTGGCATTAAACCCCGAGAGTTCGGTGCTGGATATGGTGTCCTATGCCTGGGCAGGTTTTGGCGCTGCTTTTGGCCCTGCGCTACTCTTTTCTCTTTACTGGAAGCGGATGAATGGCCTTGGTGCTCTTGCTGGAATAGTCACAGGTGGTGTTACAGTGGTGGTTTGGCGCTCCATGAGTGGTGGCTTTTTCGATATTTATGAAATCATTCCGGGTTTTGTTGCAGCCTCTCTAGCGGTTGTTGTATTCAGCCTAATGGGCAAAGCACCTTCTGATGAGGACTCAGAGACCTTTCAGAAAGTGCATTCTATGGTGAAGTCGCCATCTGTTGGTAATTTAGAAGAAGACTTCCGATAAAGATCAGGATGAGCCGGTTATCCCTTAATTATGCCGGGGGTAGTGCCAGAAGTTAGGGCTAAAAGGCAGTATTAACGTAGTATCTTCACCGGCAAGGCAGGCTTCAGGATGATATCGGCTGATATGATACCGTACTTTCTGCTCCTGCTGCTTGGATACATCGACCATAATCAGATGTTTGCCTTTTACCAGGTCATCGTGAAAGCGGGCAGTCTTATAGTTTTCACGGGTGACGCCTGCCAGCCCTCCACTCCAGGCTCCAAACAGAGTAAAAACCCCTGCAATAATTATCAGTGTGGGTAAAGGTGCTGTGATATCAAAGGGATTCCACCACTCAATGAGGGTGGCGAACAATAAACCGATAACGCCACCGATGAGTGCACCGAGTTCTCCCGAGTGAAGGACATCATTTTCCTGTAACATATTGGCACTATGGACTTGCTTGTGAAACAGGCCTGCTTCATTCCAGCTTAAAACGTGAAGATGCCAATCGGTGATACCATTGTGGTGAAGATCTTCAGTGATTTTGGTTACGCTGTCGAGCGAGCCAGTCAGGTAGTAGAGACGTTTCATAGTGAACTCCTGCTTTACTGCGCGCAGAATCTATGAATAGAGTATAGATTATGACAGGCCTCAGGTTGTTTTAGGTGAATTGACGATGAAACAAATAAAAGTTGCAGTCAGAAAGAAAGGCTCCAAGAGTACTCAGGCACTCAGTGACGTGGATAACGAGTTGAAGCAAACGCTGGAGCGTCTGGCAAAAAAGGGGCTGAACCCCATGCAGATGTGCCAGAAGCTTATTGAGCATGGTGTAGAGCACCCTGGTGGGGGGGATTGGACCTACGACAGGGTGGTTGAAGAGTGCGAGAGGTTGAAAGTGTAACGTCAGGTTTTCCAGTAAGAAGGCTGCCCGGTTAATGGGCAGCTTTACGGTATATTCTGAGCCGCCATGAGTGGACAGTGCTGTTCACACGGAATCCTGGAAATAGCCGAAGTACTGGAAAGCGGCATTTTCATAGTAAAAAATCATTACTTACTGGTTTTCAGCAGGTGCTGAAAACGACGTAGCTTTTCTTCCTGGGAAAGTTGCGGAGCAGGTTCAGAGGACTCTTGAATCAGCGGACTATAATCCAGCTCTGAAGCTTCTGCATGTGCCTCCATGGGGGTTGCTCGTTCATGGAGCCAGGCATCCATGACATCCAGCGCTTCCAGTAGTCCCTGATGTTCATCGGATGGATCCATATTCTCAGGCTCTGCCAGCTGGTTGATCTTTTTCACCAGATTGCTGCGTATTTGGAGAACCCGATCCTCTGAGACGCTTTCCCTGTTCTCTTCAAGCCATTTTCTGGCTGATTCCCCATTAGTGGACATAGCGAATTGTTACCTGTACGGATGAGCAAGATTGCTTGTGGAACATGGCTGTGTTTTCAGTTCTTTGAAAAAGGGTATGAATTTCAAATTTAAGTGAAAAGTAATGATAAAAAGTTAAATTAAAAAATTCATCTACTATTACCAGAATCTTGTTATACCCTTAGCGAATGCATGGACTCTCTCGGTAAATACGATCCAGATACTGGTGGCCAATCTACGTACAATTACGTTATCTTACGGCGCTTTCCTTTTAACGATTTTATTGGCAGGGTGTCTTGACCAGTGTGATTCAGGCTCAGTTTGCATTGATGGTGGAACAGTTAGAGCAGCTGTTAGCTCAGTCTGTACCTGAAAAGCCGCTTCTAAGAATTGAACTGCCATTGCCTGCTATCCATTTGCAGGGGTTTCTGGCCGTGCAGACCTGCTCTGAAAAAGCCTACTGGAGAGACCGTGAGGGTGACCATGCCATAGCGGTACTCGGGTATAGCTGGTCGGAGCCCCTTTCAGATCGACAGGGTATTGATTCGGCTTTTGCCAGGGCTCGCAAACTGTTAAGTCATTTACCAGAGCCCGTAAATAGCCACTGTCTCTGTTATCTCTCTTTTGCTGACAATGATGCTTCGATCTGGCCAGATTTCGGTTATGGTATGGTTTTTCTGCCGTTATTAGAATTGGTTCAGACCCGTAAAGGGGTGATGCTTGGGGTGAACCTCAGGGCAAACAGTCTTTCAGAGTTCCAGAGTAGTATCCACAAGGCTTGTGACATCATCGCATCTCTTAATTACAGTCAGCATTTAATGGGTTCTGATTTCCGTTTTCAACTAAAAGGCTATCAACCAGATTCAGCCGTTTGGCATCAGGTGGTCTGCCGAGCCAAGCAAGCGTTTACTACCTCCGGACTCAACAAGGTGGTGCTTTCCAGGGAAACCTGCTTGCAGCTTCACGGGGCGTTTTCCCCGTGGCCACTGCTTTATGCCTGGCAGCAAGCGAACCCCCAGTCTTATCAGTTTTTATTTCAGGCTAAACAGCAGACTTTTTTTGGCTGTTCTCCAGAAAGGCTGGTTAAACGACTGGAGAATATTATTTCTACAGAAGCCTTAGCAGGCACGATTGTCCGCGGGCATAACCCGCTTGAAGATTCTCAACTGGAAAGCCTGTTGATGAATGACAGGAAGAATATTCATGAGAATCGCCTGGTTCTGGATGATATCTGCCAGAAACTAAACCCTCTGTGTCAGTCTCTTGAGGCTGATCGCAGTCACTCTATTGTAAAACTCAGGCATATCCAGCACCTGCGCTATCAGATACGAGGTGTTTTGGGTGATGGCGTTTATGATGAGCACCTGTTAAGTGTATTGCACCCGACACCGGCTGTGGGAGGTGCTCCAAGAGATGACGCACTGTCGTTTATTCAGAGTCATGAGCCCTATGCTCGAGGGCTGTATGCCGGTGTGTGTGGAGTGGTTGGTATCCGAAAGAGTGATTTCAGTGTGGCGATTCGTAGTGCCCGCTTGGCTGAGAATTCTTTGATGTTATATTCTGGCGCAGGAATCGTGCAGGATTCTATCGCTGAAGATGAGTGGTCTGAGCTGAATAACAAAATAGCGACTGTGATGGATATTCTTGATCGTCAACAGGACTGTGCGCATGATGTGACGGTGTTGTCAGGCCAGCCCAATATCCAAAGCAGTACCCCTCAGGATATGGCTGCGATTTTTTAGCGGCTGCTTTTCAAAAAGTCTCTTGGCTAAGACAGGTAGAAAGAGGCATAGACACTTCACATAAGACCGGCTTTTCAGGCCGGTATGATCGTTCTACGAGTTTGTTCATGACGTTTAAAACCGACTACTCAAATATCAATGGTATCTGGTCTGCAGTACTGATTGAAGAACTGTGGCGGCTCGGTGTACGGCATTGCTGTATTGCACCGGGATCACGTTCAGCACCATTGACGTTTGCAGTGGCAGAGCATAGTGGTATGACCCGCCATGTTCATTTTGATGAACGGGGGCTTGGATTTTTTGCCCTTGGGCTGGCTAAGGCTTCAGGCTCACCGGTGGCTTTGATTACCACCTCGGGAACGGCTGTCGCCAATCTTTATCCGGCGATTATTGAAGCTCATCAATCGGGTATACCACTGGTCGTTCTTACTGCAGATCGTCCACCAGAATTGATTGACTGTGGTGCCAATCAGGCCATCACCCAGCTCGGTATTTTTGGTGCCTATACGGGGGCAACGCTGGGTTTGCCAACACCTGATAGGTCCATCTCTCTTCGATGGTTACTGGGGAGTATTGATCAGGCATTTGCCCGCTCCTGTGTTCAGGGGCTGCCATTACATATCAACTGTATGTTCCGGGAACCACTCTACCCATTCCAAAAAGAACATTCACGTCAGCCAGAAGAAACGGCTTTACTTGAAAATAATGTTTATTTTTCGAGCATTGAAAAATGGACAGTTTCCCAAAAACCGTATACTGAATACTTTGTACCAGAGCTAACCCCGTTGCCCGGCGTCGAGCAGTGGCAGAATTTTGCTGATGGCAAAGGGTTGATTGTGGTAGGGCGAGTGCCTCTTAATGCCGATGTGGAAGTGATCGCTGAATTGTCTGAGCGTCTGGGCTGGCCACTCATTACTGATGTTCAGTCGCAGATGCATGGGCATCCCGCAGCTGTTAAGCATGCTGACCTGTTACTGGCCAGTAAGACAGGCGAGAGTCTTTTCAAACAGGCAGAGCGGATTCTTCAGATAGGAGGCTACCTGACGTCCAGGCGTCTGGACCAGTTCATTGGCCGTCATCACTGGGAAGCGTACTGGATGCTTGATCCAGCCCCCAGAAGGGTGGATACCGGACAGCGGCAGAGTGTGCGCTTAGTCGGGGATATAGACACTGTTTGTCGTCAGTTGTTGCAGAGAAGTGAAGACTTAACGCCTTATCATCAATGGGCTCAACCATTTCTCAATCAGGGAGAAAAGTTGACTCGGCATTTGGATGAAAACCTGCCTACTCAGCTTGATGAGCAGTGGCTTGGTGCTTCGCTTGGTGAACTTTTGCCCTCAGGGAGCAGCCTGTTCCTGGGAAATAGCCTGCCCATTCGTATGGTGGAGATTTTTTCAAAAAAACATTTATCCAGAGTTTATACAAATCGCGGTGTTAGCGGTATTGATGGGCTGATTGCGACGACGGCAGGGTGTGTTGAGGGAGATCAACGCCCTATGGTTTTACTGCTTGGAGACATCTCTTTTCTCCATGATCTCAACTCCCTGCAACTGGCAAAGCAGAGTAAAACCCCATTTGTGATTGTACTGGTCAATAACGATGGTGGCGGTATTTTCTATGTGACGACCAAAGGGTGTACTGGTGATGCTGCGCAGGTGGCAAACGATTATTTTGTGACGCCCCATGGCCTTTCAGCACAGCATGCCGCTGAACTTTTTAGTATTGACTATTTTAGTATTGACCACGCTGCACCAGAGTCCATTGATGAGTTTAAAACACAGTTCAATAAGGCCTGTACACAGGCCGGCTGTACCATTATTGAAGTAATGACGACCTCTGGTCAGGGTGCAAAAAGTATTGAACAGGCGGTTCATATGGCTAAAGCACTGTGAGCCTGTCTTATTACTGTTACGGTACTGTCGGCGCGCCTGCCCTGCTTTTACTGCATGGTTTTCTGGGCAGTGCAGATGACTGGCAACCGTTAGTAGCATCACTGAAAGACGACTATCGTCTGATTACCATTGACCTGCCGGGGCATGGTTCAAGCCGGTGGGTGGAAGAGGATGCTCAGGGTGCTGATTATTTCTGCCATCGGCTGGAACAGACCGTTCAAATCATAGAACAGGTGGAAGCGGTTAACCTGAGTCGTTTCAGCCTGTTGGGCTATTCGTTGGGTGGGCGTCTGGCCATGGCGTATACCATTGCTTCCTCGGGCCGAATTGCAAAGCTCTTGCTGGAAAGTGCACACCCCGGGCTAGCCACTGAGCAGGAAAGGGATCAGCGCTACCAGTCAGACCTTAAGTGGGCCAGACGCTTTAAACAGGAAGCAGTGGCTGAGGTACTTCATGACTGGTATAAACAGCCGGTCTTTTCCGATCTGGATGATAATCAGATTCGGTCTCTGATCCATGAACGCTCTAAAGGCCGTGGCCAGCTGTTGGCAGAAGCCTTGATGTCGTTCAGTTTATCGAAACAGCCGGATTACCGTCAGGCACTTTGTCAGCTCAGGGCCGGTTCACTGCCTTCCACCTCTGTTCATTATTTTTACGGTGAAAATGACCATAAGTTTGGACAGCTTGGGCAGCATTTACTGACAGAGCATGTGATTAACAGCGTTTACCCCGTGGCTGGGTGTGGACACAATGTTCATCGGGAGCAACCCGAGGCTATGGCCCGGTTGCTTAGAGAGTTATAAGGAGTTGGATATGAGCAAACAACTGGATTCTGGTGTTATCTGGGAAAACCTTAGCGGAGAGTTCGAAGATATTCTGTATCATCGGGCCGAAGGGATAGCCAAAATCACCATTAACCGTCCTGAAAAACGCAATGCATTTCGGCCTCAGACGATTGTAGAAATTCAAAAGGCTCTGGAGTCGGCACGTTTTGATGAGTCGGTGGGTGTTGTTATTCTGACCGGTGCCGGAGATCTTGCGTTCTGTTCCGGCGGTGACCAGAGTGTTCGTGGTGACTCCGGCTACAAGGATGATAAAGGTACTCATCACTTGAATGTTCTGGATCTGCAGCGTCAGATCAGAACCTGCCCAAAACCCGTGGTTGCCATGGTTGCTGGATATGCCATTGGTGGAGGCCACGTTCTGCACCTGGTATGCGACCTGACTATCGCCGCAGATAATGCCCGTTTTGGTCAGACGGGTCCGAAGGTGGGTTCATTTGATGGTGGTTTTGGTGCCAGTTATCTGGCTCGTGTCGTGGGTCAGAAGAAAGCCCGGGAGATCTGGTTTCTTTGTCGTCAGTATGATGCAAAACAGGCAGAAGACATGGGGCTGGTCAATGTGGTCGTGCCTTTGGAGGAGTTGGAGCGGACTGCGGTCCAGTGGTGTCGTGAAATTCTTCAGCACTCTCCTCTGGCTCTCCGCTGCCTGAAATCAGCCATGAACGCAGACTGTGATGGTCAGACTGGCCTGCAGGAACTGGCGGGTAATGCAACGCTGTTGTTCTATATGAGTGAAGAAGCTCAGGAAGGACGTGATGCTTTCCTTGAAAAACGCCAACCAGATTTCAGTCGTTTCGGGCGTAATCCCTGATGCCACTTTTTTTATAAAAATTCTATGAAAGAATACAAGGCCGATATCCTGAGGTATCGGCTGTCTTTAAAACACCCGCTGTTATTGAAGCAGTTCAACCTGAATGAGCGGGAAGGGCTGATTTTACGGTTGAACTCTGGTGGTCGGTTCGGCTATGGCGAAATAGCGCCCTTGCCAGGGTTTAGCCGTGAGAGTCTTTGTGAGGCTGAAAAACAACTACAGGCATTCTGTCGTGCAGTGAATGATGGGTATTTTGAACCTTTTTTAATCGATGCTCCCGATAGCAGGGTTCTTCTCAAGGAGGTTCTGGAATCACTTTCAATGCCGTCTGTGTTATTTGGCATTGAATCTGCACTGTGGTGGTTAAGGCAGGATGGTTGGCTTTCCCCGCCAGTAACGGCGCCTCTTTTGCAGGGAGACACTGGGCAGATTCTCCTTCGACTTGAGCAATGGCAGGGAAACTGGCCGAAAGAGTTCAAGTTGAAGATAGGGCGAGACTCAATCGAAGAAGACTGTGTAAGAATTAATAATGTTCTGGAAGCCTTACCGGACTCTATCAGCATCAAGTTGGATGCCAACCAGCAATGGACATTGGATCAAGCCTTCAGGGTAGCCCGTTCAATTGATGTCAATCGGATCGCTTTTGTTGAGGAGCCGACTGCCAGCGTAGTCGAGTTTTCAGAGCTCTATGAGAAAACCGGACTTCACTTTGCCCTGGATGAGACAGTGCAACAACCCGGTTATCGGCTGCAACCCATGCATGGGCTGGCAGCTATTGTCATAAAGCCAACGCTGGTGGGTGGTTTATGTCGTTGTCAGCAGCTGGTGACGGCTGCCAGAGCCCAGAATATAAGAGTCATCTTCAGTTCTTCCTATGAGTCGTCTATCGGGTTGCATATTCTGGAGCAGCTCAGTGCACAGTGGACTCCGGAAGAGTTGCCTGGTCTTGATACGTCTTCTGCCTTTATCGACAGACTGGTTTGTGAAGACATTATTGCCGGACACCCGGTTTCCATTAGCCCTGCTTTTTCCAGCTTGGAAGAGAAAAGCTGAAAAAGCATTGAAGAAAGCAGTTGATGAAGACGATTTTCCCTGAATTTCCCTTTCCTGAAATAAACAGTTGTCCTTTACGTCATCAAGCCATTCGGCAGTCAACCTGCACCGCCATTCAACTGGAAGAGGGCAGTGTCACTTTTCGTCTGCTTGATGAGTGGGTTGATGAGTGTTGTCGTAACTATCGGGGTAAGGGGATGAAAGCTGGCAGCCGCCTTCTGTTTGTCACCAGCAAGCCATTGGATACGGTCGTGGTTGCACTGGCCTGCCTCCGCTCCCGATGGGTTTTCTGTCCCGTAAATCCTGCCTTTCCGGGCGAGCAGCGAAGAGGCTATCGAGAGCGGATAGGAGCAACGCTGGAGGCAGACAGTGCAGGTATCAATTTTTATCAGCGGCTTTGCCAACCGGAAAAAAGGCCTCAGCCAGAGAGCAGCCTTAAGCCCATTGAGATTTTTCCGGAAGATATTTACGACCTGGTAGCAACGTCCGGAACGACGGGAATACCAAAGGCAGTAGCGCACAGCTATAAAAATCATTATTTCAGTGCATTGGGGTCGATGCATACGTTGCCATTAAGCTATGGCGATACCTGGCTATTATCTCTACCACTGTTTCATGTGGGTGGACTGGCTATTGTTATGCGCTGTCTATTGGCTGGCGCAACCATGACACTCTTTGATAACAGGCAGGAACGCAAGCTCCCTCTGGATGAAATGCTGGTCAGGCAGCGATTAACGCACCTTTCACTGGTTAATACCCAGTTGTTCCGGCTGATTCAGTCCGGGTTATCACTCTATGAGGCGGGTGTACGATATATCCTGCTGGGTGGTGGCGTTGCGTCTCCAAGGCTGGTGGAGGAGGTGAAAGCACAGGGAGTAACCGTGCTGACAACTTATGGCATGACCGAGATGGCATCGCAGATTTGTACGGGGGAGCCATTGTTTACGGCCAGTGGTGTTACCTCCGGAAGCGTGTTGCCCTGGCGTGAAGTCAGGTTGTCTGAACAAGGTGAGATTCTGGTTCGTGGGGAAACGCTGGCAAAGGGATACTATGCAGATGGAACAGTTACTTCCCTGGGCGACACCCGCGGCTGGTTCCATACCGGAGATAAAGGGCTCTGGTTTGGTGGCCAGATACAGATATGTGGCCGTATGGATAACATGTTGATATCAGGAGGGGAGAATATTCATCCAGAAGAGATTGAGCAGGCTCTGCTGACGCTTCCGGAAATTGTTCAGGCGGTTGTGGTACCTATGGCAGATTCTGAGTTTGGAATGAGACCCGTTGCCTACGTTCAGACGGTAGACGGTACCTTGAATGAACCATTTACAAAAGAGAGGCTGACAGGCAAGATAGCTAAATTCAAAGTGCCAGTACATGTTCGTTTATTTCCTGAACAGATAGCAGAATCAGGTATCAAGATTAATCGCCGCTTTTTTCAGGCACTTTTGGAATAATGCTGTCATAGAGGCAGCTTTCTGCTATCAATGTACTAGACTAAACAAACTGAGCCAAACTGAACAGTTGCAGGGTGCAGCCGGTTTGAATTTAGCAGTCAGACGTTGAAGTTAGAATAATATGAAAAATAATCACATTAGCTACAACGCCCCCAGTGACCTGACCTCCTTGGATGAGCCGCTGTCGCAGAACGCTTCAATCAGAACATTCCTTGCGGTAAAGCTTCCTCTTGAGTTAGCCGCAACGCTTCATAAGAAAGCGATTCATCGGGCAGGAGAAGGCCACGTTCATGACTTGAAATGGGTGGTTCCTCAGCAGCAACACATTACTCTGAAATTCCTTGGAAACAGCTACCCTCATCAGTTACACCAGTTAATTAACTGTCTCCAGGATGACCTTGCCGATTACCATACTTTTGACAGTATGACCGGGTGTTTTCGTTTCTTTCCAAATGGACGAAAGCCCAGGGTACTGGCCCTGGAAATGCATTCAGGGCAGGAACTGAAACGCCTTGCCGATATTTGTGA
>CBDHDM010000146.1:0-11624 GCA_965261315.1 Endozoicomonas sp.
ATCCTCTGCCAAGCTCTTGTAATAAAGCACAAAACCATTATCTTCCCAGAACAAGCACTTGATTTTATTGCGATGACGGTTGGTGAAGGCATAGAGGTGACCATCAAAAGGGTTATGCCCAAGTTCCTGCTCGATCAGTACCGCCAGCCCCTTGAAGGACTTTCGAAAATCGATGGGATCCCGATAAAGGTAGACCTCAGGCAAGCTGGACGACGGGCGCATTACAGGTTGATTCATCGCAGCAATCCAATCAACTCACCAGCCAGAGCGAGGTTTTGATGATTAATCCCGGAAACACTGAGCCCACTGGGCAATGATACCGTTAAAGGGGATGATTCTTCGCAAGTTTGACTCTGGTTCTGCGTCAGGGAAACGGGCACAAAGGCAGAAACAGTTTTTGATGATAAAGCAGGAGCTTTCCCAGTCCGCAACTTCTTTTTCCAGTATCCAAGTTGTGATGGCTTAACGCCGTTCTGTCGACTCCAGGCATTTTGGCTCAACCCGGAGTCATGCCAGGCTTCGACTCGTTGCTGCCATTGTTCCCGGGTAGTTTTTGGATTGTCCATCGGAGCCTCCGTGTAATCAGAGACCTTATGATTCCTTATCAGCGTTTAGCCGGGTAGAACGTGGGTTATTTTGGCGCTTACTCTGCAGCTGACCACAGTCGTTTTTCCAGCTGCTCGATATTTTTGAAATCGGACATGAAGACTCTCAACGGTTCCTGTCTGGGACAGGAAAGGAAAAATAGGTCTAGCTATTGTATACCCGTCGTCTTGGAAGGTGCAGGGTACATCCCACGTATTCTTTCAGCACTGCTCTTGCAGCAATTAGCAGAAGCTGTAGTGGTCAGAAAAATTGTTTACTTTGACAACAACGGAAAGATGAACAAATTTCATGCTGATTCAGGAGTCAGAGAAGTTGGTGAAACTGGATCAACCAGTTCCTGCTCAACCCAGTATTGGGTTTTGCCCTCTTTTTTTGCCTGCTGCAACTGCCCATGGAGGATAGTGCTCTGGTGCGTTTGGACCGTTTCCAAAACAGGCAGCAAATCATTTATCTCTATGACTCGTTTGCTGTGGCCGGGGGGATTGCCTATCATTCGATGAGGGACAATTTCACCCAGGCTTTGTGACAGGAAAGCAAAAATTCTATAGCCGCCAACATCCGTATCTCCCCAATGATACACAGTGGGGCAGTCTTTAGTGTTAACCAGAGTATGCAGCAGTTTGACAAGGTGACGAGATGGAAAACCGTTGGTAAAAACGACAAGACCATCGTCGTTGATTTCTCTGGTGTACCGCTCAAATGCCGTCAGATTTTCAATCAACAGAATATACCTGGCATGGAGCTTTAACTCGATCTGAGAAAGAGAGTCTGCGGGCATACCAAAATAGGGCCTGGCAATCTCGGCATCAATCACACCGTCTTCAAACCGTAACCGGCATGCCCCGGAAATTCTGAGCAGAGGAGGAAATGGCGTGATGCCAAAATACCCAAGTGTTTCTGAGGGCTCCAGCGTTTCAAGTAGTTGCGGGTTTTGCAATTGTAGAATAGTGGCAATTGAGGTCAGATTATTTTCCAGATACTTACTGTCTCCAAGCGCTCTAACGCTGGCGGTTCGATAATCCAAATTACAATCAGGCTGCAGGCTCAGCCATTTAGCAAACTTGATGGCCTGCGCCATCTTTTCCCATTGAGTATGGCTAAAGCGGAGTATGCGACGACCTTCTTGCCAGATCTGCTGATAATCGGTTAGCCCAAGGGAAAGCCAGTCAGGTGCGTCAGCCAGTTCTGCTTTTATCATCGCTGATGCGGAAATAACTTCTTCATGGATGACAGCTACTCCTAAATATTCACACAGTTCTTTAGGGCAATTGATAGAAACAGCCCTTAGAATGGGAACCGCATCAAAGGGCTGCTTCGTATATTCAATAGAAAAGCCCTTAACCTTTCCCTGAAGCAACTCAAGCTGCTGATGTGTTTCCAACCTGATTGCAGTTTTTACTTTATGGTAAAACTTAAACCGGCTTTCTGTAATGCGAGTTGTATTGCTGTAAAGTCCATCTGCTTTGTTGCATTTCTTCAGACAGACTTCCAATAATTGTTCAGACAGGCTGTTCAAAGCCAAACTCCTTTTTAGCCTGTTCATAAAATGGCTCTGTTATTTCAGGATTCACATGGGGGTTGTCACTTTCCATCAGCTCACGCCCTGCGTCAGTAGGGATGTATTGATCCAGGTATAAGTTGGAACCCGAACGGATCACACTTACTGTTTTATCCACATGAGTGCTGATTTTTACCGAAGCATCGGGAGGTGCGGCAAGAATGACTTGCAAACCAATAGACCGAAAGAACTTCAAAGCTGATGCGGTATTGACGCCATCCATTTTTGACATGGCTTCGTCAAAAATGGCAAACCCGGCTCCTCCAGAAACGGCTTTATCTCCCAATTTTTGCAATCGGAAAGCATTCATAAAGGATGCACCCAAGGCGACATAAAAAGGTGTCTGTTTTTCACCGCCAGATCCCACTCTCAGCAGTTGCGAGAACAAGCGGCTTTTTCCGGTTTCAATATCAATGGTTTTGATATCGTAGCTGTAAAAGTTTCGGTAATCAGATATCTCGTGGAGTCTCCCATCCGTAATCAGCTTTTCTATGACCATCAGCCCCGGGTGGTCTTGCCGGGTGTCGAAGAGACCTCCATCAGCCTCACCTTCTTCTGAATCTTTCACGTATTCATACACTTCACGAAGGCTTTCCAGCTCAACCAGCTTATAGGTAAACTCATATCTGGTGTTATTGAAGCAGAGATTTTGAAGGGAGCGATTCAGGGTTTTAAAAGTGGTTTTAAGATTATCAATATTTGACCTTAGCTCTATTGCCACAGACCTTCGGAAATGGCCCAGCATTTCGTCACACGCATTTTGTGCGTCTACATCATATAGCTGCAATTCAGAGTTCTCTATAACCTCTGCATGATTCTCGCATGCCTTCAGACAGTCCAAAGGATCCATGCTTATCAGCTCAGTTTTACCCTCAATATCATGGGTGTGGCATAGCTCGATTAGAGCTTTGTTGCCTTCTTCCTTGCTTTTGCTTGCTTGGCTATCTTTCGTTCTTGCCTTGCTACTAGCTATTGACTGAATATCAGTGTAATTCTCACCGTGATCCTCCTGAAGCTTCTCCAAAATCCCTGATGCTTTTGCCTGATCAAACAAGAGTGATGATTCTGTTTGTCTTCTCTGTGCACTGGCTTCCTGAATTTTATTTTCCAGATCGGGTATTGCAGATCCCAGAGTATCAATCTTTTGCTTTATCTTGCCTGACTGTTCACTGCATTCACGGATGGCCTGGTCATTTTTCTTCTTATCATTATCTGCGTTGTTAAAATTTTCCTGTAGCTGGGCAAATTCCTGACTTTGGGAAAGCTCAGCAATCTGGCGTTCAAGAGTGGGGTGGTGATCTTCAGCCTGAGCCAGCAAGCCGTAATAACCCATATCCAAAGCCTTTTGTCCCTGCTCAGTGAGATCACTTAACGCTTTTTCTAAGGCTCTATATTCACCCTCTTGGCTCTCAAATTTTTGCTGAAGTTTTTGGCGGCTCTGCATTTTGTCTTTGAGCTGCTGATGAAGCATTTGAGCCTGGTCTTTCCTGGCCTGTTCGCCGAAAAGTACAAAATCTATGCGTTGCCCGCCACTAATAGCACCATTCGCTGCGATCATGCCATCAGGAGTGATTGCACGCTCTCTTGAGCGTAACTCTTCCTCCGTCTGAACCAGATCGACACCTCCTAACAGTCGGCATAGATAATTTGCTACAACCGGATTATCGGATTGAACTAATGCTGCAGCAGAGCCTGACTCCGGAGAGCGAGATGGTGCCCTGATTTTATTGGGGTTCAGTATTTTTACAGAACGCAAGCGGGCATTGAGCTTTTTCTCATGACGATACAATGCGAGAGAGCGATCAAGGTCATCATTACTGGCAGGTTTTCCATCATCATCAAGCACAATTAATGCTTCACGGTTCCAGACCCCCAGAAAGCCTTCTATGGCCCACTGCCAGTTTGAGTCAGTAATTTCAGCCAGATCACAGATCGGTTTGACTGTCAGTCCGTGTTGTTTCAGGGTGTCAATGAGACTAAGGGTTTCACGTTTTAAACTGGCCTTGCCTGACGAGAGTTCACGAGCTATGTCAGTCAGTTCCTGGATTTCATCATTGATGCCCTCTACCTGTCGTTCTAAAAGATTGACATGACTTCTCAGGCCCGAGAGCACAGGTTTGAGCTTAAATGCTGCCTGAAGAGAATCAGCTAAATTATTCTGGCTACGAGGCCACTGGCTACTGAGATCTTCTCCGTCAAAATCTGTGATAGATGACAGTGTATTAATGCTTGGCTTGAGGTTATCACAAACGACAGTGTCAATAACCGATAGGTTAACGGATTCAATGCGAATCAGACTCTTGCGTAACCCCTTGAATACCTCTTTATAATTACTAATTTCTGTTTTGCAATTCTTCAGTTCCTGTTCAAGTTCATTTAACCGTTGTTGATTGTCAGAGCCCTGCAAGGCAAGGTTAGCTGTATCTCTCTTTTTGGTTAGCTCTTCAGTAAGGCCGTTGTATAGATGGAGCTTGTCCTTCAGATCATTATATTTCTGATTTAATGTCTCAAGCTTTTCTTGTATGGCTTCTTTATCTAGGTCAAGCGCACTGACTCTGGCCTCAGTATTCACCCACCGGTAACATTCGGCTGCTTGTCGGCTATTGCGGTATGTATTGAGGAACTTGATGACTCGTTGAAAACCTTCCAGACGTTCCTTCGCATGTTTGATAAGCTGTTGAATCCGTTGATATTCACGGAAATCATTCTCGATTCGTGTAACATCAAGTGTTTTGTCTGGGAGGATGTGGCTACGGGTAAACTCAGTAACATTTTTATGCTGCTTAAAGGTAAGCCCCTGGCGAATAGTCCTGAACAGCGACTCTGGGGAAATGGCACCCTCTGAACCTGTGGCGGACATTAATTCGCATATGCCTTCACAATATTCTGTGGCTGTCGTATAGATCTTTGACTGCCCATCCAGTGCTCTTAAGCGTACTTCAAACTGTTTGAATGTCAGGATGTTGTGCTCATCCTGCATGTAGTCGAGGTGACTAAGATCATACCCATCGATCTGGAAAAAATACTTATCGAGTCTGTTGTCAGATTTGGAGGCATAAAAGGCACATCCAAAGCTATAATAACCTCCATTGCGCCCCTGAAACGTCATTGATATATAACAGTTAGATGTTGAGCGACCACTGAGCTCTTCACCGGTTGATTCAACCACCTCTCCAAGAACGTAAGAGCGAATGGTTCTTCCAGACTGGTTACCATCTGAGGAGGCCGCGTTAAACATTAACTTTGACTCATTACCGCCACCCAGAATAGTTTGTATGGCATCAAGAATTGAGCTCTTGCCGGCACCATTCCCACCGGTGAGCATGATGCTTTCCCCGTCGATATGGATATCATCAGCTTGAAAGAGATACCAGTTTACCAAACTGACCCTGATTAACTTATGTGTTAGAGTATTCATGCTATTTTCTCTTCCTCCGGCGCTTCAGGAGTGGCCTCTAACTCATCTTTTTCTGGCTCAGAATTCTGATTCTTTTCTTCTTGTACACTGTTTTTGTCACAGAATAGTTCCAGACTGGCTAGGAAATCACCTGTAACAACTCGCATGATGGAAGGCAGGATAGTGAGACTGCGCATCTCGGTTTCACTGTTTTTTTCACCTTGCTCAATGATGCCCATTTTCTCAAGGCGATCCAGAGCAGATCTGGTCTCAGACGGCTTAGGTTTATCTCGCCCGGTTATTGCGCAGTATTCATCCAGAAGGTGTGCTTCGCTGGGCTTGGTTCGCCCATTTTCTGAACAGGCTTTACGGCACTCAAGATCGTGCATTTTTGCCAGTAAGAGAAGGTATATGGTTTCAAGCTGTTTAAGTTGAGGTCTTGCGGCGGATGGGATGATGCCGCAATAACCAAAATGTGGATCGACAAAAAAATCGTCACCAAAGGCAGCAAAAAGTTTTGAAAAATATATCTCGTACTTGACCAGAATATCGTAGATGCGGCTGTGCCCTCGTTTCTCCTTCCATATAAACTGGTTTGCCCTGAGCTTTGCCGCAGCCTGCTGGAAATCCAACTCTGTGAAACCATACTGCTCGTTGCTATCAACCAGGCGGGATAAATCATGAAGCATGTTCGGTATTCCTTCTTGAAGAACGCCGCATAATTGTCAGCTTTGGTGCAGTTACGTATTCATGCTCAGTCATAGCACCCTCAGTGACAGTCACCTTGTAATGCTGTTGTAATGGACTGAAAGCACTGCCACGACTGGCTCCATCATTAATGAGTTTGCGAAGATCCAGATAGGCCAAAAGATCATCCAGCCCTTCGATGGTTATGTCATCGGTTGTGATAAGGGCCTTGTCACCAAGCTGACTCTCCAAGAACTGGGTTAAACGTTTTGGGTTATCGCTACGCCGCTGATGATATGCCTTCACGGCTCGATCCAAAGCAATTTTATCGAGAGGCGGTGGTTGGGGTTGTACCCGAGTAGATTGAGCCTCTGCTCTTGCCGTCTTTGGCGTATAAAGTCTACCTTTGGAAAGATAAGTGTCTTCGGTTGTTTTAACTGGATAAAGCAAATCATCCTCGACAGGCATGCCTGCGATTCTGGAAGCAACACTGTCCAGTTTTTTTCCTATATCTCCCGTTACGGTATAGGCATAGCGTATAGCTTCACTGGTACGTCGCGTCATGGATCGGCGATAACGTTCGATACTGTCCATAAGGCGTGGAACGTTGTCGAAAATCCGGAAAATTTCATCAAGCTCTCTATGAACTCTCTTGATAATCGTTTCCAGGTCTTCATTTGGCTGTGTGGCTTTTATACCTTCTGAAATCAGCTGAACCCGGTCAGGAGAAGTTTTAAGTTCGGTTATGATTGAAAGTATCTTGGAACGATACTGATAGGGGTTGTCTTTGCTGTTTAACGTTTTGTAATCACGACTGATAACTTGATCAACAAACTCTCGAAAAAAAGTTCGGAATAGCTCAGGCCCCGCTTGTTGGTTCATCATACGATGAGCCAGCTCACGGGTAGTTGCTGACAGTGTGGCAACTTCGCCATAAAAATGCCGAGAGGATTTTGCAGAGAACGATAAGACAGGACCTGATTCCCTTGGCTGATTCTTCAGTGCGAAGAGGTTAGTGTAAACCCCCTGACAGGTACTGCCGATTTCTAACTCATGAGAACGGCTAATTTGGGCTATCACAGTCAAAAGCTGTGCTGGAAGGTAAGCGAATGAGGTGATCTTTCGGTAACCTACGTCATCGATTTCCAGCAGCCACCCAGTATCGCGCAGTTTCCGATAAATTCTGTTGGCTACATCAGGCTCTGGAGCGTCTTCGTCGTCAGTCTCTTCAGTCCATTCCTGACTATCGCAATCCTCAATAATACCTAATCTTATAGCTTGTTTAGCTTCTTTTGGAGTGCACTCATCTCCTGCAATTTGATTATCAATCAACCGCCGGTATAAAGCTTGAAGGCCGGCATAGTAAAGCCGAGCGTTCTTTGAGGCCAGTGGCCGGAAAAGGTCAGGAGAGAGTCCGTCAAAAATCATAGGATATCTGATTTATTATCTATGCCGTTGTAGAGTAAACAGTATTTACATATAGTGCAATAAAGTTGGCATATCAACTTTGTTGTATATCAATAAACGGCAGTTTATCATCCGGTGAAAAGCATGCATCTGACGCTATTACAGGTTTATCAATGGTAGAAGCCAGCAATACAGATATTCCATGGGCGCAAAGGACTCGTTTAAGGTTTATTGAGCGCCATTTGTTGTGGAAACGATCATTGGTGGCAAGAGCCTTGACGGATGAATTTGGAATTTCCAGATATCAGGCGGGAAAAGATATAAAGCTATATCAGAGCCTGTTCCCAGAAAACGTTAAGCCATACAGTCCGGAAGACAAGGCTTATAAGCCAATGCCTGGTTTTAAACCGCAGTTAATGGATAAGGCTTTGCCTGAAGGACTATCGAGTGACTTGATTGAACATGTCCCTTTGTTGGGTAGAAGAGTTGATAATAATGCGCTTTATTCAGTGCTTGACGCTATTGATAGCCAGACAGTGATAGAAGTTGTTTATGGCTCAAACTCTATGCCAACCGGTTTTAAGCGTAAGATATATCCAACCCGCATCATAAAAACCTCAAACCGTCTTCACTTCCGAGGTTATTGCCTGCTAAAGCAAGACTATCGAGATTTTGTCTTTTCACGATGCCTGACAGTGCCACGTTTATTGCCAGACAAAATCGAGCCTCCCTGTGACAAGCTATGGAATGATAATGTGACATTTAAGGTGAGAATAAACCCAGGACTGAGTGAAGCCGCCCAACAGCTTGTTCAATACGAGTATGGCAATGTTCTCCAAGAGGTAGTATACCTATCGAAAGCTTTGTTTCATTACTATTTGATTGACAACAACATCCCAGCTAATAAAACACAAATGAAAATTGCCCATGAGAATCCATGGGCATACCCATTGCTAGTAGAACTTTCATCTGAATTGGAGCAGTTGTTGTTTGGTCAGTAGTGTTTATCGCTAATGATTAAGTGAGGCACTTAAGTCATCATTAAGATGCTCACCCTTAAGCTCTGTAATGACCCAAAATAAGTCGGTATCAATATCACAACTATTACATACAGCCTTCCCTGACAGAACTGTAGGGAAAGGTCATGATGTGAGCCGTAAGTTCGGTCATAGAAGAGACCTGAGTGGAATTTGATCGGTATATCGGGCGGGAACTATGGGAGACTCTCCATTGTCCGCTTTCATATTCCATGCGGATGGTGCCATCATTTGTTTGTAATACAGGTTGTTGATCTTTTCAGAAAATGGGTTCGGTTGGCTTGACAGCTTCTCTGAAGCATCTATTTCATCGTAGCGATCATCTATGCAGGTCATGTAGAAATCAAACGCTTCTGAAAAGTGCTCAAGGGTGAGTTCATGATCATCGTTACAAATAGCAACTTCACAAGCATAATTAATCAAGTTTCGTAATCTGCGCATATTGCCCTTTGAGAAGGCAAATAACCTTGGGTATAGGTCTCTGGATGATAAATTCGTGTTATTATTGAATGGCAGTTCTAATGAAAGCCGCTTTAAAAATTGCTTGAATGCCTTCTTATCCTTATCTTCTTTAACTCTAAATGGCTCTAAGTATCTTATTACCGGGAACCTGATTGAAAGCTGATCATCATAATTAAAAATAATGCGACTATACGGCAAGCCAAATAGTATTATTGGTTTTTTTGAAATATTTACTAGCGTTTTAAGCCATGTTACAGCATCACGAAGCACATCATAGGACTTGGTTTCAATTAAATGATGAAACTCATCCAGCATGCATATTTCCACTCCACAATTACTCATTACTCTCCCTGCCACTTTCGTTAATTCAGACGGAGAAAGGCCTCTATTTGGTAAATCATGCCCCATATCATCTAACAGGTTAATTGCTGCTTCCTTAGGGTCTGTTTTAAAGGGGAGCTCACTGAACAGAACCGTTACTTTAGTTCGTTCTTTTTCCTCTTTTACAGGATTGAGCAGCAGGTATTTTTCCATCAGCGAAGTCTTTCCAGAACCTGGTTCTCCAAGAATTGCAGCACATTCAGGTCTTCCTCTGCAGCGTTTCGATACCAATCGATTTCTATGTATTAAATTAAATATACTCTTCAAATACGGCGATTGAATATAGCACCCTCTAACTTTTGCCAATCGATCAGCCTTATCTTCATCTATATCAAAATTCATATACTATCCCATTCCGTAATATCAAGTTCTTCATCACTATGTTGGGTAGGTTTCTCTTCAAATGCCTCCAAATTATCATCCAGACTTTCATGTTCTTCATGACTTTGCATATTTTCATGGTTTTTAGTACTATCAAGTACAGAGGTATTTCCATCCTGCTCGACCCCCATATGCTTTGCTAATGCTGACATGTCGGCTACAGAAAAAACATTTGGAGAAGTTTCCAGAATTTCAAACACATCTTCTACTCTTCTGTTCATATCTATCCGCGCCTGAATTATCGCGTCGTAATTTATTTTGCTCCCAACCTGCCTTTTAGCATGTTTTTTATGTGCCTCATGCTGACATTGCCGCAAACCATTATTTCTAGCATCCACAGCAGAGACCTTAAAGTACTTTCTGGTGTTTTTATTAAATACGTAGATATAACCCAAATCATCTTCATCGACTTTATACTTTGTTTGGCAACTTCCAATCTTTGAGCGATATGCTGCTAGCTCTTCTGAGTCGTAACGAATGTAGTCTCGCGTCAAACCACCTTTCGTCAGCTTGCTTTCACAGGATTTATTAAGAATTATCTTTAGTCTTTCTGGCTCTATAATAACAGGGGGATACTCCTGCTCTGACTCTTTCCAGGTAACGTTAGGTATTATCTGTTCTTTCCCATGAGGTGATACTTGAAACACATCTATAATCCACTGATACACTACTTCAATCAATACCTCAAATGTTACTACCGCATTCTCCTTGGGGTCATAATCCTCCCTTTCTCCGATTGAGTTGAAGGTCTTACCTTTCTGTTTTTCTAAAAACTGCTTGTTTATTGTTCCAAATCTTCGTTCTGCCTTAGCTTTAAACCATGGTTTTTTTACAGGGTTAAATGCATGATTAGCTTCAAGTTCCGCTAGTACTTGTTTCAGGTTATCGCTCCAAAACTCCTTCCCATTATCAAATATATATAATGCAGCTTTGCCATAGCAAAGCCATTTGTTTTTAATCGCCGGATATTTTTTATTGATAAAACCTTTATCCATAATGGAGTTCATAATGAGTTTTATAGCGACATTGGCACTGGGCGGGTTAAAAGATATATATATACCCACTAACGATCTTGAATGCTCATCAACTGCTAGAGTCAGCCAAGGACGACCCAAGGGAAGTCGTAGCTTTGAGTCGAGAACAAACAAATCAAGCTTTGTGTGGTCAAGAGCAACACGTTCCATTATTCTTGTCGTAGGTACTGATATGGACATCTCTCCATATTCAAGGTCCGCTTTAGCTTTACCCTGTCGGCCTTCCATTATTTCTTTTGGAGGTTCTTTTGCCAGTCGGTTTAAAAATGTCATATAGCAAGGGGTTGGTATTAACTCTGAGTGTGGCGAATACTTATTAGAAAGAAATATATATTCTTCAAGTTTTTCATATGCCGCGCGTCCTGATACGCGCTCCTTGGTTTTGTAGTAATCGATGGCTTTTTTTATATAAATTTCTGCCTCTAAGAACCTTTTTTCTCGATTGCCTTTTTTGTAATTATTTGAGTATAAGCCCTTAATGGAGTAGCCTGATTTCGAGTAAGACTTATACCAACGGATAATAGTTCTCCATGATGGTGCTTTCTTATCGCCTATATCATTTGCAATACCATCCAGAAAGTGAGCAAAATGCTTTGGGCTCCACACCTCTACTCCTTGCTCAATGAGTTTAGTTATATATTCTCGCTTTCTTATGGTTTGCTCTACCTCATTCT
>CBDHDM010000147.1:0-17928 GCA_965261315.1 Endozoicomonas sp.
CTTTATGTTTATCAACAGATCTACCATGGCTTAATACAGGGGGGTGGCCTGTTCCTGATTCAGGTGGTGGGTGTCGATCCGGGCTTGGAATTGTTTTGCTATTGGTGCCCGAGCTTGAGAAGCTGAATGAGTCCATATAACTGATCCTGTGATAATTATTCGGTAGTTATTTTGGCGAAATTTCAATGTATGTACTGGAGTACATAGGTTTTTCAGTGGGGTTTTTAGCGCAAATCCCTTTGGGTATTGCTGATGTCGGATGTTTGTTAGGCTGAGTTTTTGAAAGTTCCCTTAACTTTCTATAAAATGCCAAAAATTATATGAAGCTGTTTTTTAAAATATTTTGATATTTACACATGGTTTGATTATCTGCTCCGGTGTCATCTCAAATAGTTGACTATTTTGCTAGGGTATTTCATAATTCCACAAAGATAGCTTGAGCTTATGCAGATTCTGCTGCCGGGAGAGTCGCAGTTAAGAATCATAGGTTTAAAGTGCCTGGGGACTGATACAAGAGTGATAACTCTGCCTTCATAGCAAGAGAGATGTTGTATGAGATTGACGACCAAAGGACGTTATGCGGTGACTGCCATGCTGGATCTGGCACTTCATGCCGATCAGGGGCCGGTTTCTCTTGCGGATATATCAGATCGTCAGGGGATCTCTCTTTCTTACCTTGAGCAGCTGTTTTCCAGGCTACGTCGTGGCGATTTGGTTTGCAGTGTGCGTGGCCCCGGCGGAGGGTATCGGCTAAGTCGCGCTACTGAAGCGATTTACGTCGCTCAGGTGATTGATGCAGTCAATGAATCGGTAGACGCGACTAAGTGCCAGGGTTCTGGTGGCTGTCAGAAAGGCGTAACGTGTCTGACTCATCACCTGTGGCAGGATTTAAGCGAGCAGATTCATTCGTTTCTTGGAGGGATCAGCCTGGCTGATCTTGTGGCGCGCAGGGAAGTGCAAAGTGTTGCCATTCGCCAGGATGAGCAGCAGGACAACAAAATTGCCGCTGACACCATTCTTTGAGGAGTCTTTTTTAAAGCGTCTTTTTAAAAAAGATCAGGGTGTAGAGGCATGATGATTTTAACCCTTTGCGAATCAAGGGCATTGAGCGTACTGACCGCCTGGAGATGTACCAGATGAAATTACCTATTTATCTCGATTATTCCGCAACAACACCGGTTGACCCGAGAGTGGCTGAGAAGATGATTCAGTGCCTCTCTCTTGAAGGTAATTTCGGTAACCCGGCTTCGCGCTCCCATGTTTTCGGCTGGCGCGCTGAAGAAGCTGTTGAAGATGCGCGTCGTCAGGTTGCAGACCTTATTCATGCAGACCCGAGAGAGATTGTCTGGACTTCTGGTGCAACAGAGTCTGATAACCTTGCCATTAAAGGTGTAGCCCGCTTTTACAGCAAAAAGGGCAAGCACATTGTTACTTCACGAATCGAGCACAAGGCGGTACTGGATACCTGTCGTCAGCTTGAGCGGGAAGGTTATGAAGTTACCTACCTGGATCCCGACAGTGATGGTGTGATCACTCCTGAGATGGTGGAAAAGGCTCTCCGTGATGACACAATTCTGGTTAGCTTGATGCACGTCAACAATGAGATTGGCGTTATCAATGATATTGAAGCCATTGGAGACTTGACCCGCTCTCGGAAAGTTATTTTTCATGTCGATGCTGCCCAGAGTGCCGGTAAGATTCCACTGGATATGGAAACGATGAAGGTCGACCTGCTTTCTATATCCGCTCACAAACTCTATGGCCCTAAGGGGATTGGTGCCCTTTATGTGCGTCGTAAGCCTCGTGTGCGTCTTGAGGCTCAGATGCATGGTGGTGGACATGAGCGTGGCATGCGTTCCGGTACTCTGCCGACCCATCAGATCGTGGGTATTGGTGAGGCGTGTCGAATTGCTGCTTCAGAGATGGATGCAGAAAAAGCTCGGTTGGAACAATTAAAAGACAGGGTGCTTTCGCAGATTTCAGATCTGGAAGAAGTGCATGTTAATGGTTCGCTGGAGCAGCGGGTTCCTGGCATTCTGAATATCAGTTTTGCCTTTGTGGAAGGGAGTCTCTGATGATGTCCCTGAAAGATCTTGCCATTTCGTCTGGATCGGCCTGCACTTCTGCCAGTCTTGAGCCTTCCTATGTACTCAGGGCGCTGGGTTTGAGCGATGAGCTTGCCCACAGTTCTCTGAGAATCAGTCTGGGGCGGTTTACGACAGAGGCTGAAGTGGATCACGCTGTATCAGAGATCAGAGAAGCGGTTACGAAACTGAGAGAGCTTTCTCCGCTCTGGGATATGTACAAAGATGGTGTTGATTTAAGCCAGGTTGAATGGGTTGCGCACTAACAGGCTCAGAGTTAACTGAATTTAGGGGTAGTGCACTGAAGTGCGCTGCCCTGGAGGAGAGAAAAATGGCATACAGCGAAAAGGTTATCGATCACTATGAGAACCCTCGTAACGTAGGTAAGCTCGACCAGAGCTCTCAGAGTGTCGGTACAGGTATGGTCGGTGCTCCAGCATGCGGCGACGTTATGCGTCTTCAGATTCAGGTCAATGATGAGGGTGTGATTGAAGATGCCCGCTTCAAAACCTATGGTTGCGGCTCTGCCATTGCTTCCAGTTCTCTGGCGACAGAATGGATGAAAGGTAAGACGCTGGATGAAGCGGCAACCATCAAGAATACCGATATTGCTGAAGAACTGGCGCTGCCACCGGTAAAAATTCACTGTTCTGTTCTGGCGGAAGATGCTATCAAAGCAGCCATTGATGATTACCGGGGTAAACAGAAGCATGATGATGCAGCTCCAGCTGCCTGACATGTTTCAGAACTGTCATGTGAGCATGACCCGTAGTTAAGCAGAACAGATTTATAGCCGGGTAAGCCCGTTGTTTTCCCGGAAGTGGATGGAGTATTTAATGGCAATTACCGTAACCGAAGCGGCTGCCCGTCATATCAAAGGTCAGCTTTCCCGTAGGGGTAAGGGGCTGGGCATTCGACTGGGTGTGCGTACTTCTGGCTGCTCTGGTATGGCTTACGTCCTGGAATTTGTGGATGTGGTTGATGGTGGTGATCAGGTTTTTGAAGATCACGAAGTGAAAGTCTTTATTGACCCGAAAAGTATGGTTTACCTGGACGGTACAGAGCTGGACTTTGTCAAAGAAGGGCTCAATGAAGGCTTGCAGTTTAACAATCCAAATGCTGCCAGTGAGTGTGGTTGCGGTGAAAGCTTTAACGTGGACGCTGGCTGACAGATAAGCAGTTCTCCTGGGCTTCTCTGGTTCTGTCAAATAAGTGCTGGTTGAGAGTTTTGATCTGTCTTCTGGCCCGGCTGGTTCACACTGGTCGGGCCTTATTTTTTTGAGAAAGTGCTCAGGTGATAATGAGTATTTTCTAATGTGTCATTACTGACTTGGGATTTGATCGCGCTGTGGTTGATTTAACCAAGAACTATTTTGAGCTTTTTGAATTGCCTGTTTCCTGTCAGGTTGATCAGCAGCGGCTTTCCAGTCAGTATCGGGCGCTGCAGAGAGCGGTTCATCCAGACCGTTTTGCCGGAGATGGCGAGCGTCAGCAGCGTCTTTCGGTGCAATATGCTTCTCATGTTAACGAAGCATTCAATACTCTGAAACAGCCGCTGAAAAGGGCTATTTACCTTTTGAAGATTGCTGGTCGTGATGTTGATATGGAACGCAACACCATTATGGATCCACAGTTCCTGATGGAGCAGATGGCGCTGCGTGAGGCGCTTTCTGATATTAGATCACACGCAAACCCTGGGCAGGAGCTTGAACGGCTGGTTGGTCGGGTTGATCACGATCTTGATGCCTATCTTAAGCAGTTTGAGGGTTTCTGGGTGTCAGGCGGCGAGTTGGATCTGGATCAGGCGGAAACGGTTGTAAGAAAGATGCAGTTCATGGTAAAGCTGGCGGCTGAACTGGAACAGCTGGAATCCGAGTTGTTGGACGGCTAATTTAGGAAGAGAAGAGGCAGGTATGGCGTTACTGCAGATTTCTGAGCCGGGACAGGCTCCCGAGCCACATCAATACAAGCGGGCGGTAGGCATAGACCTGGGGACCACCAACTCCCTGGTGGCTACTGTTCGTTCGGGTGTTGCCGAGACACTTCCCGATATCGACGGGCAGCATACATTACCTTCCGTGGTTCACTATGGTGAGCAGGGTGTTGAGGTGGGTATTCCTGCAAAAGCCTCATCTCTGATTGACCCGGAAAATACGATTGTTTCTGTCAAAAGGATGATGGGGCGCGGTCTGGAAGATGTTGATTCCCTCGGAGGGGTTTTGCCGTATCGATTTGTTACTGCTCCCCAGGGGCAGAGCGAAGGGATGCCTTTTATCAAAACCCGTCGTGGGGATGTCAGTCCTGTTGAAGTTTCAGCCGAGATTCTGCGTTCGCTGGTGGGTCGTGCAAAAGATACTCTGGGTGGAGAGCTGGATGGTGCTGTAATTACCGTGCCAGCCTATTTTGATGACGCCCAGCGACAAGCGACAAAAGATGCAGCAAAGCTTGCGGGTTTGAACGTGTACCGCTTGCTGAATGAGCCAACGGCAGCGGCTGTGGCTTATGGCCTGGATCAAGGCGGGCAGGGGGTTATAGCGGTTTATGATCTGGGTGGTGGCACCTTCGATATTTCTATTCTTCGCTTGGAAAAGGGTGTTTTTGAGGTTATGGCTACCGGCGGTGATACAGCGCTGGGTGGTGATGATTTTGACCGTGTTCTGGCTCGCTGGATGCTTCGTGAGGCCGGGGTGGATGAGTCGACGATCAATGCACTTCAATTGCGTGAAGCGATGGTTGAAGCGTGTCGAGCCAAAGAAGCATTAACGACTCATTCTCAAGTTGATGTCAGCTTTGGTGAGTGGGTGGGAACGCTTACCTGTCATCAGTTTGAGGAACTGGTTGATCCTTTGATTGATCGAACGGTTCGTGCTTTCAAGCGTGCTCTTAGGGATGCAGGTCTGAAAGTGGGTGATATTGATGAAGTGGTCATGGTGGGTGGCTCAACCCGCGTGCCCAGGGTTCGAGAACGCGTTGAGGCATTCTCGGGGCGTCCGCCTTTAACGACGATTGATCCGGATAAGGTGGTTGCTGTTGGTGCTGCTCTCCAGGCAAACGTTCTTGCCGGTAATAAGTCGGCAGAGGATATGTTGCTGTTGGATGTTATTCCGCTCTCGCTTGGCCTGGAAACCATGGGTGGACTGATGGAAAAAGTGATCCATCGTAATACCACCATTCCTGTGAGTCGAGCCCAGGAGTTTACAACCTACAAAGATGGCCAGACTGCAATGGCTATTCATGTATTCCAGGGTGAGCGGGAGTTGATTCGGGATAATCGTTCTCTTGCCCGTTTTGAGTTGCGTGGAATTCCTCCCATGTCGGCTGGAGGGGCCAAGATTCGTGTAACTTTTCAGGTAGATGCTGATGGTCTTCTTGGTGTTGCTGCAGAAGAGTTATCTACCGGTGTCAAAAGCAGTATCCAGGTTAAACCGTCTTACGGCCTGAGTGATGCGGATATTTCCCGAATGTTGAAAGATTCTTTTGAGCATGCCGGTGATGATAAAGATCTGCGAGCTCTGCGTGAACAGCAGGTAGAAGCTGATCGTGTTGTTGAGGCCCTGACTGTTGCGCTGGAAAAGGATGGCACGAGTCTGTTGAGTGAAAGTGAATATACTACTTTATTGGCAGATCTTGAGTCGTTAAAGCAGCGTCGTCAGACTGGTGATGCAAAGTCGATTGCCGGTGAAATTGAACGTATTGGTAAGTCCAGTGAAGAATTTGCTGCCCGTCGAATGAACCAGGGGATTCGTCAGGCTCTTTCCGGACAGAAAGTAGATGATTTGGAGGAGTTCTGATTATGACTCGACTCGTTTTTCTTCCCCATGAAGACCTATGCCCGGAAGGTGCTGTTATTGAGGTAGAGCCGGGTGTCACTATCTGTGATGCGGCTTTGCAAAACGGCATTGAGATTGAGCATGCCTGTGAAAAGTCCTGTGCCTGTACAACCTGTCATGTGGTTGTTCGGGAGGGTTTTGACAGCATGGATGAGCCGGATGAGCTGGAAGAAGACATGCTGGATAAAGCCTGGGGGCTTGAGCCGGAATCCCGGTTGAGTTGTCAGGCGGTGGTGGGTGATGAAGAGCTGGTGGTGGAAATTCCCAGGTACACGATAAATCAGGTCTCTGAACGGCACTGAATGTTTGTCTTCAGCCCGTTTGGGTTCTCTTGAGCGGGCATTAAAATAGTCATGGAGCAGAAAAATGAGTTTAAAGTGGACAGATGTTTATGATATAGCCATTGAACTCTATGAAGCCTATCCAGATGTAGACCCCAGGTTTGTAAATTATGTTGATCTGAGAAGCTGGGTGCTTGCGCTTGAAGGCTTTGAGGATGATCCTGATCGTTGCGGCGAAAAAATACTCGAAGCTATTCAGATGGCATGGATAGAAGAATCAGAAGAGTGATATCAATTTTTGTTCGATTTAGAGTGATGGCTGGCCAATTCTGGAAATGCTAAATAGCTGTTAATAGGTTGATTAAACTAGAATTTTCCATCATTTTTCATTTTGCTCCCCTATACTATGAAAATGCCTCTTTAGAGGCATTTTTTATATTCTCTGAAAGTACGATTTAGGTTTGTTTTTCCAGGTTTGTGTGTCTGGATTTCAGATGGCTTGTCAGATTTACTGGAGGTGAAAGCATGAGCTCTGATCATTCACCCGAGCCAGGTCATGTATTTGCCCTGCGAGCTGATGAGGATTCATTGTCACCTCCGGTTTTATCATCCGTACACTCTTATGGTGATGAGAAAATCTGCATCACTGATCATCGCGGGTTCTCTACTCCCAAGGGGCGTAACCCTGAAGAGTTAGTGCTGGATGCGTCAGAGGGTTTCATTCCTCTCTGGGCTGAGGGTGTCAATCTTCGCTGGCGATTTAATGAACATGCGGTGAGTTTTTTCAGCACCCGAATGCGGTCAAACGTACCGTTCGAAAGCTGCTGTCTGAAGCGCTGTTGGCATGGGGGGCGGCGGCGCCGTTCAAGTTCAGTGAGCGATCAGATACCTGGGGATTCGAGGTTGTTGTACGACATGCCGACGATTGCAGTGAGCATGGTTGTGTTTTGGCGCGGGCATTTTTTCCGGATTCGGGTCGGCATCATTTAGAGCTTTACCCGGTTATGTTCTATCTAAGTCGTCAGGAGCAGATCATTACATTGACTCATGAGGCTGGTCATATTCTTGGTCTACGCCATTTCTTTGCCCAGATCAGCGAGAAGGCATGGCCCAGTGAAATATTCGGTCATCACAATCCGTTCAGTATCATGAATTATGGAGAGAAGTCTCAGTTGACCAGAGAGGATGTGGATGATTTGAAAAAACTCTATGAGCTTGCCTGGGATGGTCAGTTACCGCATATCAATGGTACGCCTGTTGTTTTGGTAACTCCGTATCATCACCTTGGCCGTTACCGTGAGTCCAGAGAGGGAAGGGCTGCGACCAGAGTTTCTGCTTCCTGCTAGTTGTAATAGAGAGGCAGCGTTTGAAAAGGCTTAATGGTAATACGGGAAAGCTTTTTTTTATCATCTTTCACCAGTCGATGATCTTCATGCAGGCTCTTGTTTATAAAACCTGGAGAGTCTTCAAACGCTGTTTTTTTGTAACCTTAAGGTCTAAGGGACTGACACTATCGACTCTATTGTATACAATGCTGCCAGAACTCCAGCTATGGACAGTTGAGAGAGTCGACCGTTTTTAATAAGTAATAACAATCCCGCAAGGGCACGAAAATGACAATCTGGAGATCGTAATGGCGGTAGAGCGCACTTTATCCATTATAAAACCTGATGCAGTAGCCAAGAGTGTCATCGGTAAAATCCTTGCTCGATTTGAGCAAGCCGGATTAAATGTTGTGGCAACCAAAATGCTCCACCTTTCGGATGAGCAGGCTGGTGGCTTTTATGCTGAACACAAAGAGCGTCCGTTTTATAATGACCTGGTTGCTTTCATGACTTCCGGAGCTGTTGTTGTGTCCGTCCTTGAAGGGGAAAATGCGGTAGCATTGAACCGGGAGTTGATGGGAGCCACTAACCCGAAAGAAGCCGCTGAAGGCACTATTCGGGCCGATTTTGCTGAAACCATCGATGAAAACGCGGTTCATGGATCCGACTCGGCAGCATCTGCTGAGCGTGAAGTAGCCTACTTCTTCGAGGACTCGGAGATTTGCCCCAGAACGCGATAACTGAAGCTGGCTGCTGTAAGCAGTTGGACAGTGTGCGGGGCTTAGCGTGAATATACGAGCCATCAGGGGGGAGGCCTTCTGATGGCTTTGAGGTATTAAAAAGATGTCAGAATTGATCGAGTCATCTATCGATCAGGCCAGCGAACGGGCTGGCGAGCTATCAAGTAAAGAAGCAAAAGTTAATTTGCTGGGCCTTTCCCGTAAAAAAATGGAAGCCTTTTTTCTCAGTATTGGTGAGAAAAAGTTTCGTGCGGAACAAGTCTTGAAGTGGATTCATCATCATCGCGTCGATAACTTCGACGATATGAGTAATATCAGTAAGTCACTTCGTGAGCAGCTCAAAGCGAATGCAGAAATTCGTGGACCAGAGGTGGTCAGTAGTCATTTTTCTGAAGACGGCACCTGCAAGTGGGTAGTTCGTGTCGCCAGTGGCAGTTGCGTTGAAACTGTATTTATCCCCGATAATGGCCGTGGAACACTGTGCGTTTCCTCCCAGGCCGGATGTTCTCTGGACTGTAGCTTTTGCTCTACCGGCAAGCAGGGGTTTAACTCAGATCTGACTGTCGCTGAAATTATTGGCCAGGTATGGGTGGCTGCCCGGCATTTTGGCAATGTGCCCGCAAAAATGGATCGTTCCATTACCAATGTGGTGATGATGGGTATGGGCGAACCATTGATGAACTTTGACAACGTTGTTGATGCCATGGACCTGATGATGGACGACCTTGGTTATGGGCTTTCAAAACGACGGGTAACGTTGAGTACTTCGGGTGTAGTGCCAGCACTGAGAAAGTTGAGTGAAGTGTCTAATGTTTCACTGGCCGTTTCCCTGCATGCACCTAATAATGAGCTGAGAAATCAGCTGGTTCCGATCAATCGGAAGTATCCGCTGGATCAGCTGCTTGATGCGATTCATCATTACATGAACAGTTTGACGGACAGCAAGCGGGTCGTTACGATCGAATATACGCTACTGGCTGGTGTTAATGATCAGCCTGAACATGCCCAGCAGCTGGTTGCCTTGCTGAAAGATGTGCCCTGTAAATTGAACCTGATTCCTTTCAATCCATTTCCTCATTCGGGGTATGAAAGACCCAGCAACAATGCAGTGAGGCGTTTTCAGGAAAGTTTGCAGCTGGCAGGATTTAATGTCACCGTTAGAAAGACAAGAGGTGATGATATCGGTGCAGCCTGCGGTCAGCTGGTTGGTGATGTGATGGATAAAACCCGTCGCAGTGAACGCTACATAGCAGCCAGACAGATATAGGCCCTGGGAGGCTGTCCGGGAATTATCTGCCACCCTTGCTACGGGTGCTTTTCTCGGACGGTCTCCAAGACTTATTCAAAATTTGCAAATGTGGGGATGAGCATGGGAGTCAGATTGAGGCTCATTGCATTACTGTTTTCTGTATCACTGGTACTGACCGGCTGTGTCACCACTGACGGCCGACCTGTCAATGAAAACAGAGCCGTAGTGGATTATATGAACCTTGCCAAGGGGTATCTTCAGGAAGGTTATTCTGAAAGGGCGGTTAAACCTCTGGAGAGAGCGCTGGAGATAGAGCCTGACTCACCCGGTGTTTACGGTATGCTGGGTATGGCTTATCAGAGACAGGGAGAAGACCGGTTGGCAGAGAAGGCGTTCAACAGGGCACTTTCCATTGATCCAGATGCCTCCGATATACGCAATAATTTTGGTGCTTTCCTTTTCTCCAGAAGCAGGCTCAAAGAAGCGTACCGGCAATTTGAGCTTGCCTCACAGGATGTCTCATACTCCCAACGCAGTCGCACCTTTGAAAATATGGGTATAGTGGCCCTGCGTCTGGGGAAGCTTGAATTGGCTGCTGAGCACTTTACTCGAGCTCTGCGTCTGAATAGCAACCTGCCAAGAGCAAATCTTGAGCTGGCAGCTATCTATCAAGGTGAGGGTAACCTCTACAAGGGGTGGCAGCATTATCAGGCTTTTGATGAATCCGCAGAGCAGAGTGCCCGTAGTCTGTTATTAGGTATTGAGTTGGCAACCGCTAATGGTGCCCATGGCAAAGCAGCCAGTTATGGGTTGCGGTTAGAAAGGCTTTATCCCGGCTCTGTGGAGCTAAAGCAATATCGGAGTCAATTGGGTTATGAGTGATCAGGATACTCAGCAAGAAGAGGCCATTCAGCCGGTTTCTCCGGGTGCTTTGCTTGCCCAGGCTCGTAACAGTCAGGGGCTCTCTATTCCCGAAGTTGCAGAAAATCTGAAGATTACTGAAAGCTATGTAAGAGCCATTGAAGAGAGTACGTTTGATGTACTGCCACAGGCGGCTTTTGTGCGTGGCTACATCCGGAATTATGCCCGGCTTGTAGGGGTCAATGGTGAAGAACTGGTAAAGGATTTTGACCATTTTATTGGTAACGATGGGCTTGATGCTCCCCATTTGCAGGGTTCCAGAAAGGTGAAGCCGTTACGTGCTCACAGTGTACCCTCTCCAGCTCATGCACTTGCGCTGCTGCTGGTCGTCTCGTTGGGTGGTTTAAGCTATTACCTCTGGAATCAATGGCTGGATGCTGAGCCTGTAGCGGAAGTCGCCATCATCGAAGAGGTTTCCGAACAAATACCTGAATCTCTGGAGACTGTGGAGACTATCCCTCTGGAAACAGATGGTGAAGTAGAAACAACCGTTGTTGAGGAGACGACATCTTCTGATCTTTCTGCAGTGGTCGAGGAAGAGTCTGCACAGGTAGAAGAAAGGCCAGAGTTTCCGCCAATTGCTGTCGATAGTGCTGAGGTTGTGGATGTCACTGCAGACGATGATGTCAAGAAACCAGTTCCCGAGCTTGGCAACCCCCTCGTCATTGATTTTTCACAAGATTGCTGGGTAGAAATCAAGGATGCTACCGGTGAAGTCCTTGTATCTGCTGTGCAGAAAGCAGGTTCTTCAATTCGTCTGGATGTTTTTCCACCGGTCAGTGTTCGGTTTGGTAATACGCCAGGTGTGCAAAATATCGTTTATGATAACAAACCTGTAGCCAGACCTAACTCAAGTACCCGAGTTGCCAGTGTTTTATTGACTGGCAATGGTCAGGGGTAAACTGGCCCTCTGAAATCCCTATCCTTTCTGTGAGCTTTACTCTTCACTGCCATGGGCATCCTTTTATGAGAGGGCGGTGGGATTGTCACAGAAAGGTCTTAACGGTTATAGTTGCCCATTTTCAAGCCATATCTCCTGTTTCAGAGGAGTCGGGTGATGTTTTTTAGGTTAGAGGGCATTTGAACTTGGGCAAGCAGCTTCAAGCCATTTCGTGGGATGAATGATATTCTTCCCGAACAGACTCCGGTCTGGCAGTACCTTGAGCAGCAGGTACGCTCTGTCCTGACCACTTATGGTTATCAGGAAATCCGTGTTCCGGTTGTTGAAAGCTCTGCTTTGTTCAGCCGGGGGATTGGTTCCGGAACGGATATTGTTGAGAAAGAGATGTACACCTTTGAGGATCGTAATGGTGACAAGCTCTCACTCCGTCCAGAGGCCACAGCAGGGGTGGTGCGTGCCGGCATTCAGCAGGGACTGTTTTACAATCAGGTTCAACGGTTGTGGACTTCCGGTCCTATGTTTCGCTATGAGCGTCCTCAAAAAGGCCGCTATCGCCAGTTCCATCAGATCAGTGTTGAAGCCTACGGCATGACCGGGCCAGACATTGATGCAGAAATCATCATGATGACTGCACGATTCTGGCAGAAGCTTGGCTTGTCGGAGCATGTAACTCTGGAACTGAATACCCTGGGTACACTGGAAGCCCGCATCCGTTACCGTGAAGCGCTGGTAACATATCTCAAGGACTATGAGTCAGAGCTTGATGAAGACAGTCGTCGTCGCTTGACCATTAACCCGTTGAGAATCCTGGATAGTAAGGATCACAATACTCAGAAAATTGTTGCCGGGGCGCCTGAACTGTTCGACTATCTGGATGAAGAATCCCGGGTTCACTTTACCGGGCTGAAGCAGATTCTGGATGAGGCGGGTATTGCCTATCGAGTTAACCCACGGCTGGTGCGCGGCCTTGATTACTACGGAAGAACCGTCTTCGAATGGGTAACCGAAAGTCTGGGATCCCAGGGTACGGTATGTGCTGGTGGCCGATACGATGCACTGGTTGAGATGCTGGGTGGAAAGCCCACGCCAGCCGTTGGCTTTGCCATGGGTATTGAACGCCTGGTATTGATGTTGGAAACCCTTCAGTTACTACCAGACAGTGTCTCTAACCGGGTTGATGTGGCTGTCGTTGCTGTTGGTGATGGTGTTGTTCATAGAGTTCTGCCGGTTGTGGAACGACTGCGTGATGCACTGCCAGAGCTTAAGATTCTGATGAATTGCGGTGGTGGTGGATTTAAAGCGCAAATGAAGCGTGCAGATCGCAGCGGTGCTGCCTATGCTCTCATTCTGGGTGAAGATGAGCTGGAAGCCGGTGTGGTGACAGTGAAATCCCTGAGAACAGGCAGTGACCAGTGCCAGTTGCCAATCATCGAAGCTGGCGAATATTTACGTAAAGAACTACCGAATACTACGTCACTTTAAGCTGTTTGGAACAAACAGCTCTGTTAACGGTTTTCAGGAAAGAAGTCAGGAGTAAAGGGTGAGTTACCAATCTGATGAAGAGCAGGTAGAACTGCTTAAGAATCTATGGAAAGACTATGGTCAGCCTGTTGTGCTGGGAGTTGCCATTACACTGGCGGCAGTTTCCGGTTATAACTACTGGCAGAAGACTCAGCATCAGGAAATCTCTGAGGCTTCTGTGCTTTATCAGAATTTGCTGGATACCATCTCGAATGGATCGTCTCTGGAACAACAGGCCCAGTTTTCAGTGCCTTTGACCGAAGAGCAGAAGTCGACGGTAGGACACGTCGTTTCTTCGCTGCAAAATGATTATGCGGATAGCCAGTACGCAGCATTTGCAACGCTCTTTCTGGCTCAGCAGCAGGTTCAGGATAATCAATTGAGTGCTGCGCGGGCTTCTCTTGAGTGGGTGCTGACGCATAAACCAGCGGCTGAAATTCAGACAATGGCCAGCGTTCGACTTGCACGTGTGTTGTTGAGCGAGTCATCCGAAAATGGTCAACAGGCGCTTGATATTCTGACCAAGCTGAGTGCTGGCAAGTCTTATGAGGCAACGGTGGAGTCTGCGAAAGGGGATGCATATCTTGCCCTGGGTGATCGCAAGCAGGCAGAAGTGGCATACCAGAAAGCAGTCGATGCAGCACAGGATAATGGCTTGAACCGTCCATTGCTGCAACTCAAATTGGACGATTTGGCAGCAATGGCACCTCAGGAGGGGTAACGTAATGGAGAGGTTATTCAGGGGTTCTTTAATTCTTCTGCTGATGCTGGGGCTCTCTGCATGCAGTCTTTTTTCATCGGATGAAGAGGAGGTAAGAACTCCTAAACCTCTCCAGACGATTGCGGAAGAAAAGATAAAACTGGTTAAGGTGTGGTCCAGAGGTGTTGGCAAAGGTGTGGGTAATCGTTTTGAAAGCCTGAAGCCAGCAATGGACGGTGATAAGGTCTTTGTCTCTGGAGCTGAAGGTACGGTATTTGCACTGGAGCGTGACACGGGAAAGGAAGTCTGGAAGAAAAAACTCAATACCCGGGTCGGTGGTGGTGTCAGTGCCTATGCCGGTATGGTTCTGTTGGGTACACTGGATGGTGAAGTAATAGCTCTGAATCAGGAAACCGGTGAGGAGCTTTGGAGAGCACGGGTAAGTAGCGAGATTCTCAGTGCTCCTGTTACCGATGGGCTCTATGTTGCCGTTCAGAGTATTGATGACCGCCTGACAGTACTTGATGCAGAATCTGGCAAGTATCTCTGGCGTCAGGAAGCACTTCAGCCAGCCCTGACCCTGAGAGGATCTGCCTCACCATTGATGTTCCGTGAAGCGGTGTTTGCCGGGTTTGCCAGTGGCGAAGCAAAAGCTTTCCGTCTGGAAAATGGCGCGCCTCTCTGGAGTTCTCGAGTTGCTGCACCAAAAGGCAGTACCGAACTTGAACGGATGGTTGATATCAAAGGCGCTCCACTGATTATTGGTGACACCATTTTCTTTGTCAGTTTTCAGGGTAATGTCGCTGGTCTGGATCTTTATACTGGCCGGGTTCGCTGGACAAAAGAACTGTCCAGTTATGAATCCATGACGGACGGTTTCGGCTCTATTTACCTGAGTAGTGAAGACAGCTATGTCAGCTCTATTGATCAGAGAACCGGTGCATCTAACTGGCGTCAGGAAGATTTCGAATTCCGTCAGTTATCAGCACCCGCGGCATTCAGTAGCTACGTGGTCGTGGGTGATGGCGAGGGTTATGTCCACTTGCTGTCTCAGGTTGATGGTAGTCAGGCGGGCCGTTTTAAAGCGGACTCTTCTGCTATTAAGGCTCAGCCTCTCGTTGATGGAGAGCTGATTCTGGTACTGACAGCGGATGGCGAGTTGGTAGCCTTGAAAGAAAAGGCTTCTGAGTAAACAGCGACTGACTGTTCACCATTCTTGATGGAAAAAGGTGGTGGAATAAGTTGGTGGAGGAAGTTGTCGGGCTGAATCCCTAACCGGATTCAGCCCGTTTTCAATTTCGGTTTTACTGATATTTCATCCAGTAACCGGCGCATTGCCTGCGTATTTTTGTATTTGTGGTAAAACTTATGGTACCTGTTATTGCCCTGGTGGGTAGGCCGAATGTTGGCAAGTCCACCCTGTTTAACCAATTGACCCGCTCCCGCGATGCTTTAGTGGCGAATGTGGCCGGGTTGACCCGTGACCGCAAATATGGTGAGGGTAAGGTTGGCTCGCACCCTTACATTGTCATTGATACGGGTGGTATCTCTGGTGATGAAGAGGGGATTGATTCTGCTATGGCGGAACAGTCTCTACTCGCTATAAATGAAGCGGATGTGGTGTTATTTCTCGTGGATGCCCGGGCTGGTTTGACGGCCGCTGACGAAATGATCGCATTACACCTCCGCAAGCAGGGAAAAAAATACCACCTGGTGCTGAATAAGGTTGATCGGGTTGATGCTGAACAGGCTGAGACAGATTTCGCCTCCCTGGGTATAGGGGGAGCCTATCATATCGCAGCGGTTCATGGTCGTGGCGTCAGTAACATGATTAATGACGTGTTGCTGGCGTGTAGCGACGGGGAGCCTGATGAATCAGATGAGGCTTCGGTTAAGCCCCGAGGCATAAAGATTGGTATTGTTGGTAGACCAAACGTGGGTAAGTCCACTCTGGTCAACCGTATGCTGGGTGAAGACCGTGTGGTGGTCTATGATCAGGCGGGAACGACTCGGGATAGCGTTTATATTCCTTATGAACGTTTCGGTCAGGATTATACGCTGATTGATACTGCGGGTGTGCGTCGACGTGGCAAAGTGTCTGAATCCATCGAGAAGTTCTCGGTGATCAAGACATTGCAGGCCATTGAAGATGCCAATGTGGTGGTACTGGTTCTGGATGCCCGCGAAGGCATTGTTGAGCAGGATCTTCATCTGCTTGGTTTTGTCCTGGATGCTGGTCGTGCCGTGGTGATTGCCCTCAATAAATGGGATGGCATGGAAGAAGAGCAGAAAACTAATGTTAAGGAAGAGTTGAAGCGACGACTCGGCTTTATCAATTATGCTCGTATTCACATGATTTCAGCGAAGCACGGTACCGGTGTTGGTAACCTCTACGATTCCATTGAAGAAGCGTATGAGGCTGCGACTAATAAGCTATCAACTAACCGTCTGACCCGTATTCTGGAAGATGCTGTTAAAGAACATCAGCCTCCCATGGTTAATAATCGTAGAATCAAGCTTCGCTATTGTCATGCGGGTGCGATGAATCCGCCAACCATTATTATTCATGGTAATCAGACTGAGCGAGTTCCTGCCGCTTACCGGCGTTACCTTGAAAATACATTCCGCAAAGTTCTGAAGATTATGGGGACGCCTATCCGAATTGAGTTTCGCTCAGGAGATAACCCTTATGCAGAGACTAAGGAGGCTGATCAGAGGCAGGCGCATCGTAAGCGTAGAGTCGAAAAGACGGCCAAGTTTGCTAAAGAAAAGCGCAAGACTAAACGTTCCTGATCGCTGAAGGTTAATCAATGATAAACAACCTGTTCGAGAATATTCCTGTGGCTTTACCTGAAGAGTCGTTTGAAGTGCTTCAGGAGTCTGGAGATGTAAAAATCGAACGGATTGTTTCCCGTGGTCATGCTACTCCGGAAGGGGAGTGGTATGACCAGTCCTGGGATGAATGGGTTGTTCTTTTAAAAGGCTCGGCGACACTGGACTTTGATGGGGATAAAGAGTCGGTCTCGCTTAAATCTGGCGATTTTATATTTTTGCCTGCTGGCTTAAGGCATCGGGTAGCCTGGACAGAACCAGATGTTGATAGCATCTGGCTGGCCATTCATTTTAATTTCTGATGGTTTGGTTAGCTTTTGATCTTTTCGACTTTGCAAGTAGCCTCACCTTCGCAGAAGCGTGTGGTAATCAGATCTCCCTTCCGCAGTTGTTGACTGCTTCTGATAATCGATTCTCCAGCCATGGTGATGGAATAGCCTCGTGACAACGTTGCTAACGGACTTACCGTGTTCAACTCCCCGGAAACTTTCTCCAGTTTAAGTTGCCTTTTTTCAAGACTGTTCAGTATGAGCTGAACAATCGTCTGGCTCATGTGGTCATTTCTATTTTTAAGTAGTTCCAGCTTGCGCTGAGGGTTTTGCTGGAGTACGCGCTCCTGCATACGATCTATGCGTGAATGGGCTCGTTCCAGCTGTAGCGTGATCGCTTGTTTTAATCGAATTTCCAGGTCATCCAGTCGTTGGCTGCTATCTCTCAATCGATCACCCGGGTGCCTGAGACGTTTTTGCAGGCTCTCAAGTTCTTTCTGGCTTAGTTGCAGTTTGTGTCGTGTTAAGGCAGTCAGTTTTCGGCGCAGCAGGTGTAACTGGCTCAAGATTGCCTGACGGTCAGGGCTGAGAATTTCAGCAGCTGCGGATGGTGTGGCAGCACGATGGTCAGCGACGAAGTCAGCGATGGTAAAGTCAATTTCATGGCCGACGGCACTGACAGTGGGGATGCTGCATTCAGCAATAGCCCTGGCTACCACTTCTTCATTAAACGGCCATAAATCTTCCAGAGAGCCCCCCCTCGGCCAATAATCAGAACGTCAAACTGATTGGCGGCATTTGCTATCGTTATTGCTTTAACCAGCTCACTCTTTGCCTGGGCACCTTGAACAGCGCTGGGGATGATGGTCACGGGAATGGCGGGGAAGCGCCGTTTCAGCACCGTGAGAATATCCCGTATAGCCGCTCCCGTTGGCGAAGTGATAACGCCAATATGCTTGGGGTGAGAGGGCAGCGGCTTCTTTCGGCTAATATCAAACAGGCCTTCAGCAGCCAGTTTCATTTTCAGTGCTTCGAAAGCTTTTTGGAGATCACCAGTGCCAGCACTATCCATATGTTCAACGATAAGTTGATAATCGCCACGACCTTCATAAAGACTTACCCGACCCCTGGCAAGCAGAAGCATTCCTTCTGCTGGTGTGAATTTCAGACTCTGGTTTTTTGTTGCGAAACATGGCGCAGCGAATTTGTGACTGCCTGTCCTTCAGGGTGAAATACCAGTGTCCGGAACTCGGGCGAGCCAGTCCGGAGATCTCT
>CBDHDM010000148.1:0-59304 GCA_965261315.1 Endozoicomonas sp.
AGTAGGACTTCGACACCAAGTGCTTTAAATCCTCGGGTTATATATTCGAAACCGAGACTTAATAAATCTACACGAGTGCTGTAATTATGCTGGCGGTCAGGGGCCGGGAGAGTTTTACGTGTGGTGTGTTGTCTTCCATCAAGCTTTGTTTCTTGCTGATAACAATGATTTTCAATCAGTTTTTTACAACACCATGCTCTGTTTTGCTCTAGCATTGCTTTCATCCAGGCAGGTGATTTTTCGGGTAGTGTTAGCTTATCGAGTAATACCTGCGCATCGGAAGGTTTGTCATTGTACATTAAACAATTTATTTCTCGTAAGCATTTCCAAAACCTTGATTTGCTTGGGTAAGTAGGAATCGTACTGTAGTTTTCACTCTCTGATGCATGCTCCACGGTAGCCGTGGTAATGTTTGCTGTACCAGGCTCAGTTGAAAGAGAGGAGGAATCTTCTTCGGTTTCTGAAGTGATTTCGACACTGGGTGATAGGCCTGCTTGCCTGATCTCTGAGGGGGAGGATAGGTTGTCAGCCTCCTCTTCGCAGAAGTATGACATAGCCCAGTACATCTGCTCGAGTTCAGTATTTCCTGCAGAGAGAGTTGCTGCCTGTGAATAGTATTTTGCTGATTTTTTCCATGCATCTGTTTGCTTAGGGTGCTTTTCAGTAAGAAACTCTGCTGCTTTTGCATAACCTAGGGGAGAGCCAAGCTTTCCTGCCATTTCATAGTTGTAGGTGATTGCTTCTATTCGCAATCGTTTATTTTTCTTTTTATCGACTCCTTGGTGGGAGCGTAAAATTTCAGCGGTTAATAAAAATAGAGCAGGGTTTTTGATGTCAGGTAAATCAAGTGTATTAATGGCCTGCTCATGATTTTTGTTTTCCAGATAGTATATGGCAAGAGCTAATGCCCCTTTCTCTGGAAGCACCTTCTGTAAGGCAGCTGCATATTGATAAGCTCTGTTATTGTTTTTTGGGAGGTCTATTCCGAAAAGGTATCTGAAAAAGTTGGTTGACCAATCTGACGGTGCAGTGGATTTATAGATCCAGTCAGGAATTTCACAAGCAGGGGCATCATAAAAACTATCAGGTAGAGAGGAGATACCTTGATGAAATAATGCAGTGCTTTTTGTTGTTACCTCTCTTTCCTGAGCTCTTTCCAGGTAAAGTAGCCACTGCTTGTATTCATTAACAAACTCAAATGTGTTGAAAAATATAAAGTAGATATGATGAAAATAGTCAGCATTTTTACCCGCACCTGGCAATAAGTCAGGAATAGCTACCCCTTTAACGCAGCAGTCCTGAATACCCTTGATGAAAGCATAAGTTATGATTTTTTCGTGGCTGTCACCTTGAACTGGTTGTTTACCAAGCATCAGACTCTCAGTGAGATAGGTCCAGAATTCCTTACCCTGAGCACCATCGAAAGTGTTAAGCAGGTTTGTAAGAAGTTTGTGATATAAAGGTTGTGAACCTATATTTACAAGCCTTTCCAATGGATCATACGCTTTGCTCAGGTCTTCCTTGTATTTGGTGATAAGTGTGATCAGTTTGGAACATTTTTCCAAAGCATCGGAAATATCAGTCGTTTGGCTGAGGGGCATTGAAAATGCTGACCAGATTCGCTTTAACATGAGGCCTATATCGGTGTCAGATGAAACCGAGTACTGTCTGCTAGCCCCATGAGTTATGGTGCTGATTGTCTTTGCTTTTTGAATACTGCGTAATAAACTGACTCCCTTAAATGGGTCGCAGAAAGCATGGTACTCATCTAATAAGCCAAGCTGGATCATGGCCCACATCCACTTGCCGCTTGCCACTTTGCCGGGAATGATTTGTTTGAGGAATCCTGCTGCAATTTCTTGTGTTTTCTGGCGGTGATGGATAATAAATAGAGTGTTTAGTATTAGCTCTTTAGTGGTTCCGAGGGTATCCTTGCGGATATCACCATAGGCACAAGTAGCGTACTTTTCCGCAGTATCATCATTGCCATCAACTCCTTCATGTTTAGCTATCTCGGTACAAAGGTTGAGGCGGAGCTTTCGCTGTTGTTCCGTTACACTGGCTGTTTTTAGTAGAAATTCACGTGCTGCTTCTTCAGTGGTTGGAGAGCAGGGGGAGGAAGTGCTAAAAAGCTCCTGGGCTAATTGATCAAATTGATGATATGCAGAATGAAGTTTCTGCATTTTGCTCCCATAGTTCAAGTGAGACGCAGGAGGGGGTCTGTGAAAAAAATCCCCTTCATTGATATGGTCTGATACTGGTTTAATATTACCTCTCTCTCTTAATGGTAAATAGTGGGTGCCATGAAGTGGCCTGGCACTCCTTTTTTTACCGTCTAAACAGGTTTCAAGTTCTGCCTTTGTTTCAATTACACGGGTTTGATGATACTTAGGTTCAAGATGTTTGTTCTGCGGCAGTATTCTCTCAGGTGTGTGCTTATCCATCGAGAGCGTTGTGCTTGGTGTCATAGGGAGCTCGAGTTACTGTATGCCTGCTCTGGTTGAGTTATTTTTTTTGATGGCCTGATTTTTGACTTAGTATATAAGTTCGTTGTTTTATAAGGAGTATTTAATTGATGGGATTGTTTTGTCTGTAGGTTTGATGCTAATACTTAACGAAAGTTCCATTTTTATTTCAAATATTATATCGGTTGAAAGCTTCTGAAGTCCGTTTAGATCAATAGCAACGAAATAATGTTTTGGAACAGGTGATTTGGTATTACTGCCTTTAGAAACAGGTTCACGGGAAAAGAAAGTCTGTGATTTCAGGTTTTATTTATGGCACGTTTTACTCCTGGTTTATAAGCTTGAACATACTTCAGTCATACCGCTGAGCCAGACCAATTCTATTCGATAAAGCACTGATTAGCGGCTGAAGTTATCATAGCCATTCGCTAATAATGTTGGCGAGACTTTGTTTGTTAAAAGGCTTGGCAATATGGTCATTCATTCCAGCCTCCCAGCAGCGTTCCTTGTGTTCTTCCAGTGTATTGGCGGTGAGGGCAATGATCGGTGTTTTTTTAGTAACCGGTATTGCTCTGAGCTTTTTCGTTGCCGTATAGCCATCCATTAGTGGCATGTTGCAGTCCATCAGAATCAGGTCAAATTTCTCTTCAGTGTTGACTCTTTGCAGGCCAGTATGATCGGGTGACTCATCAGTGGCCTGACGGTTTCCGTATTCGCGTTTTCAGGCTTAATCAGGGGGAGCTTTATTGAAAATGTACTGCCATGACCTTCACGGGAAATAACCTGAATTGAACCATTCATTGCTGTGACCAGCTCTTTCGTCAGTGCCAGCCCCATGCCTGAACCACCATAGCGCTGATAAATGTCATTATTGGCTTGTGTGAAAGGCGTGAAGATTGCGTCAAGTGCTTCCCGGGGAATGCCGATCCCGGTATCGGTAATGTTAATGATGACTTCAAGGCTGTCTTCATCCAGAGATTTTGATTCCAGAGAAAGGCTGATTTCGCCTTTGTGGGTAAACTTGATGGCGTTACCAAGAAGGTTATTGATGACCTGGCTGATGCGGGTAGGGTCGCCAAGGAGTTTTGCAGGCATTGTGGGGTCAATGTCACAGGTTAGCGGGATATCTTTGCTATAGGTCTTCTGGCTCATCATCACTACAGACTCTTCGATGATCTCGCGCAGATCAAAAGGCGACTGCTCTATGGCCGCTTTGCCTGATTCGAGTCTGGCCAGGTCCAGCATGTTATTCAGCAGTTTGACCAGTCGAACGCCTGATTGATGGGCAAGGTCGAGCCGGGCGTATTGTTTTTCGGACAGCTCTTCATTAATGGTTAACTCCAGCATCCCCAGAATGCCATTGAGTGGTGTTCTGATTTCATGGCTCAGGCTTGAAAGCTGATCCCCTCGCAGTTGGGCAGAGTGAAGTGCTTTCTGTCGCGCTATCTCAAGTTCTTTGTTGGCTTTGAACAGAGCGTTATTATTTTCCTGTAGCTCTTGAGTTCTCTTGGCGATACGGTTCTCAAGATCCTGGGTATGCTTTCTCAGTTCATTTTCAGCAAGGCTTCTATGGTAGAGCTGCTTTTCAATATCATCCTGAAACTCATTGAACGCCCTGGTAAGTAGCCCGATTTCATCCTGTTGATGTCTTTTAGAGACCGATAATGAGCGGTGTGTTATCCCTTTTCGAACGTGTTTGACATGACGCGTCAGTTTTAACAACGGCTTGGTAAGCATCAAATAAAACATGCTTTGGAGGGCCAGTGCCAGCAGCAGGGTTCGGATGACTCCAAATACAAGAGTTAAGATAGATCGGTCCAGAAACTCCTGACCGGAGGGGCGGGTGTCTGCAATAATGGACAGTGTGCCCAGATCTTCTTCAAGATCATAAGGGACTGATAGTGGTTGACGGTAGGTTCGGGTGGTACCGAAAAAAAGATCCGTAAACTGGCCCTGGGTTTTATAGTCATGGGTAACCTGAAAGGCACTGAAAACCAGCCCCAGTATAAAAGCGACGCTAACTGTGTATCTGACTTGCTTGTACGAGAGTCTGTCCCTGAGTCTCATTGTGTTGCCTATCCCGGGCGATGATCAGGAACCCATCTAATCTTGGATAAGCCTGTTTTTCAAGGGAAACGGATCATATTCAAAGAAAGGTTGACTCTATAAAAACTGGCTATTAGTATACGCATCCGCTGCAGCAATGCACGAAGGTCTGCGTCCCCTTCGTCTAGTGGCCTAGGACACCGCCCTTTCACGGCGGTAACAGGGGTTCGAGTCCCCTAGGGGACGCCATTTTTCCTCCATTAAATCCTCATATCAGTCTACCTCATCTTCTGAATAATAGTCTGGCGGCTCATCGTCTGATTCATGTTCAAACTTCTGTCTTTCTTCCATATCTTCCGGTTCATCATCGTATTCGACGATATCGTCAACTGACTGATCAGCAGACTCAGAATTCAACGTTGAGGACTGTTCTTCGAGTTCTTCCGATACCTCAATGTCAGGGAAAGTACGGTCGGCCTCGACATAGGGTGACAAGCCAACAAAAAACATTAAAACGAGGGCTATTGTGGCACCCAGCTTTTCCAGAAAAGACGTCAGCACAGACATTTCCAAACTCCAGATACAGTTTTCCTGACAGGAGGATCAGTGATATATGGCAAGAATATAAAGGTATAAGACGTAGTGCTCAGGCCCTAAGATAGCAGAGTCTGGAAGTCCTCAACGGGAAACAGAGAAGCAGCTTGCTAAAAGTGGATCCTGCACTGGCCGTTTTTAACGAATCTGACAGTCGGCCCATCAAAAGGGTTATCTTTTTGCGTTGTGTATACCCACGGTTTCAGAATACTTATTCAAACCCCGCTTATAGCCGGTATACATTGAACGGAACCAGGAAAGGCGACACATCCGGCGGTGTGTTCACTGACATGAACTTCAGTCAGGGGGAAGATAAGGATGTTATCGGTGTTAGCGGGTTTCTTAATGGTTTTCTGGCAGCCTGGAGTGTCAGCTTGATCAGCACAACCTACAAAAGGTCGGATGATGTCAACTGCAATGTAGAAAGCACTGATCAGGCGCACCTGGTTTATTAGCGGTGAATAACATGGATGTTGTTAAACGCTTCTTCAGTAAATCAGCATTATCTCTTTCTGTTTAACACTAAAAACCAAATAGCATTAGAAAAATAACCTCGCCTCAGAGTTGGGGTAGAGCCTTTTGATAATTCAGAGTAGTGTAGACAGCCTGACCTTACCATTGTTATAACAGCACCTTTATTATCCTGCGACCAGAATAAACAGGGGTAAGCATGAAGCTTTCTGCCTTTGGCGAAAAATTCACCAGCCATTCCGGCATCCTTTCACTGATGGATGATCTGGGTAATGCCCTCGCCGATGGTAAAGATATGATTATGATGGGCGGTGGAAATCCTGCCCATATCCCCGAAGTAGAAGAAGTCTTCAGGCAGCGACTGCGGAAAATTACCGAGAGTCAGGCAGAGTTTACCCGGCTGGTGGGTACCTATGATCCTCCCCAGGGAGAAAAAGACTTTGTTCGTGAGATGGCGGCTTTTCTTAATCGACAGTTTGGGTGGAAGCTGACAGAGAGAAATATCGCGCTAACCAACGGCAGTCAGGCCGCCTTTTTTATGCTGTTTAATATGTTTGCCGGAAACTATGGTGACGGCAGTCATAAACGAATCCAGTTGCCACTGGCGCCAGAATACATTGGTTATGCGGATGCCGGGTTGAGCGATAATTTTTTTGCAGCCAACAAACCGGAAATTGATCATCTGGATCAGCACATTTTTAAATACCGTGTTGATTTTCAGGAGCTGGTCATTGATGAGAGCATTGGTGCGCTGTGTGTTTCCCGCCCTACCAACCCTACCGGGAATGTTTTGACGGATCAGGAAATTGAACGCCTGGACAGTCTTGCCCTTCAGCATGATATTCCAATGATTGTTGATGGAGCCTACGGTACGCCATTCCCCAAACTGATCTTTACAGAAGCGACTCCTCGCTGGAATGAGAACACTATTCTCTGTCTGAGTCTTTCCAAACTGGGGCTTCCCGCAGTCAGGACCGGTATTGTTATTGCTAATGAGCAGGTTATCAGGGCACTGTCTGGTATTAACGCCATTATGAATCTTGCTCCAAACAGTACAGGCAGTTTACTGGCGCTCGACATGATACGCGATGACACTATTAACCCTCTTTGTGAAAATGTGATTCGCCCTTACTACCAGGAAAAAGCTGAGTTTGCGGTGAATTGCCTCAAAGAAAAACTGGGTGATATTCCCTGGCATGTCCATAAGCCGGAAGGGGCGATGTTCTTATGGTTGTGGTTTGAAGGGTTACCGATTTCCAGTCTTGAGCTTTATGAACGACTGAAGGCAAGAAATGTTCTGGTCGTTTCCGGACATTACTTCTTCCCGGGTATAGACGATGACTGGCCTCATAAGCATGAGTGTCTCAGGCTGACCTATACCCGTGATCATCAGGATGTTGAAAAAGGCCTTTCTATTCTGGCGGAAGAAGTACTTAAACTATACGGGTAAGGCTGTGAAGCTGAATTGTGATATGGGGGAGAGCGTTGGTCCCTGGCAAATGGGAAACGACGAAACCGGTGATTTTTAACAGTGTTGCCACTGTCGTCAGGGGTGGGGTTGGCGGACTTCCATAGTGACTTTTCACAAAAAAGCCGGGAGCTTTTTTATCAATCCCGTTTTATCAGTGCTCATTGCTTGCATTATGACGAATCAATTCTAAATTAATTGTGTAGTCTGAATATACTCAGGCATAAAGACTATTATTGATGGTGCCTGTCCTCTCTTGATTGTTTTTCAGCCTCTTTCACTGATGTGTGCTCTTTATAAGCGGTGGATGCTTCCTTTCCTCGACTCTTGTCAGATAAGAAGAGGAGTTGTTAGATGAAAGTCCTCAATTTTCGTATATCGATAGCTCTTGGGTTGTTAGCAGGCATGGCACTGGCTTCACCTTCAGGCTTTGCTGTTGGTAACAGTAATAACTCTTCGCTTCTTTACTCGCCAGTTAAGCTCAGGTCAATGGTTCCGGCAGATCAACTGATTGTGACCGCTCGTAATAAGTTTGGGGATAAGGCCTCAGATGTGGTTATTTACTCTGTTCACTTGATCGAGGAGGACCGACGGAAGGTGTTTGTCATTGACTTTATCGATGCAAATAACCAAATGGCACGTGTTGTTTATGATGCTTTCAGCGGTAAGGAAATTGATCATGTCCCTATGAAGGCACCAATGCCAATGGAAGAGATTCTGTCCAAAGTCGATAGCAAATATCCCGGAGCAAAGCGTATTAGAACCGGGCTTGAGCGACGTGATGGAAATATGGTTTACATTATAGAATTGGCTGATAAGCAGTTTAAAGTTAAGCGTAGACAATTAACCATGGATGCTTATACCGGCAGGGTCATCAAGGATGAAACCTATGATATGAAACCTGACGGTAAGCAGATATCTCTTGATCAGATAATCAAAAATGCCCGTGAAAAATACCGTGGGATGGTTGTCTTGAGAACTCGAAGCAGTATGAAAGATAATATGAAAGTCAGGGAGATTGTCTTTCTGGATGATAATCGCATAAGACACAAAATGGTGGTGAACGCTATTACAGGAGAAGTGGTAGAGGACAGAATTACACCACGTGGGTGGATTTGAGCGAACGAATCATATATTGGTGTCTTAAAAATAATTGTTTTGAGAAGTAAATCCCACATTCAGTACCTCTTATACCCAAAGGATTTCAAGTTGCTACGCGGCGCAAAAGAGCGGAGCCCCAGAAGCTTAGATAAACTAAGTGACTGGGGTGAGCGATTGCAGCCAACAGCGATCACGGTTGTCTTCTGCATGGAGAGCAGCAAACTGAAAATCGAACAGCATCAAAACCTTCAGGAAGTTGGGGTGACGAGCTATCGTTCCATCGAAAAGTTGCTGATGATGCCTAATGGTCGATTCTACCTGTCATCATTATCCACACTCACAATTTTAATATTCATCAAAATGGCATAAATCCCGGGAACAACCAAGGCCATGACGATGACGATCATCAGTTCATCGAAATTCGCTGAGGCAAAGGCAGAGATAATAAATATTGATGAGAGTGCCACAATAATTATATTGGAGCGGGACGTTTTTTTCTCCATTTGATCCAGCTTTAGCAGAGCCATACCCGACCAGAAATAGGGGAATAGCAGAAGCAAGACAGAGATGGTAACGGAAAGATTAAAGGCCTCTGCGATATCACTGCCCATTAGCATTAAAACCACTTCAACAGCCGTCATTATGACGCCATTGATTACCAGTCCAATGCTTGCGATACCATACCGATTGGTATAGGAGTATGCCTTGGGTAAAAAGCCATTGTCAGCACTGGTCTTTGCGGCGCTGACGGAGTTCAACCCCCATACGATAAAGCTGGCGATGCAGGCAATGGACATTACCAGCGAAACGATCTGACCCACGTATGAAGAGTGGGAAATTTTTTCCATGGATAGGGCAAATGAGGCGGGTGCATCCTGAATTTCTTTGGCGGTAAACATACCTTCCATAACGGTTGTGGAAAGAATATAAAAAACAGCCACTACCAGAAATCCAATAATGGTAGCAACGGGTACCACCTTATGAGGGTTCTTGATCTGTGCTGCATTAGTGGCCACACTTTCCACGCCCACATAAGAAAATATCAGGATCGCAAACCCTGCCATAATAGCTGACCCTTCGCCTTTACCGGATACATTCCAGTTTTCACGGAACTGCAGAGGGTTGAACTCCAGCCAGCCCAGTATGCTGGTGAGAGCCACGGCGATCAGTAATAGCGTTACGGTGATGGATACCACCTGAGAAATAATGCCAACGCCTCTGAGAGACAGTGCAACAAATACCCAGATAAGCACGATAACGGTGATGCCAAGAATGATTGGGTTATTAAGCTCCGGTATAAACATGGCCAGATAACCCAGTCCGGCAATCAGAATAGAGACATTGGATATCAGATTGCCATAGACGTAAAAAAAACCACACTGGGCGCCGATGATGGGGCTGATGGATGTGGCCAGAGCGGTGGGACTTGGGTCATCAAAGCGTTCGCCAGCCCTGACATACACCAGTGTAAGAAACAGAGCGCCCACGGTTACCAGAATAAATGAAACCAGTGTGATTGAGCCCGTAAAAGCCAGTTGTTGAGGCAGGGCAATGACGCCACTACCTGCGAGGCTTGAAATAATCAGAAAAGTGGCACCAATCATTCCCAGCTTTTTAACTTCACTCCCTTTTTGAACTGAAGGCCCTTGTGGGGATGATGGCGCTGGTTGTTTAGCGATATCACTGGACATGGTGAGTACTCCTGTGCCCTGAGCGATGGAAGTAAAACAGTGGTAAGAACATGAAAATGATGCAGCCTGCCAGGAGAAAACCGATATAACCAAGGATTGCTGTTAACCCTTCTTCACGGACGGCAGCGGTCGGGATAAAGCCAAACATAAAGACGAAGCAGCTGGCGATAATGGCCGTGCCGGAAACCAGCCAGATGCCAATGAAACCACCAGGTATACGATAACTTCTGTATATGTCAGGACGTGAATAGCGTAGTTTTATCGCTGCTGCAAACATCAGCAGGTACATAATCAAATAAAGCTGGGCAGCAAGGGCGTTCATCAGCATGAATGCACTGCTGACAGAGGGCATAAATAAAATGGCCAGTGACAGCAGGGCAGATAATGAGGCCTGCAGGATTAATATTGGGACGGGGACACCATAACGGTTGTTCTGTTGCCAGAGGCTTGGAAAATAGCCCTCCTGAGCCGCTTCACGAATGCCTTTGGAGGGGCCGATCATCCAGGTAATCACCATGATCATGGCGCCGTAAGCTATCAGCAGGGTTATAACCGGTGCCAGCCAGGAAAGATTGTGAATCGCGAAGAACGTACTGAGGGCCTGATAAACACCCGCACTCAGACTTACATCGTCAGACGGAACGACCAGGGCAATAGAGAGTGAAGCCAGAAGAGATAGCGTAATTATCAAAACGCAGGCTGAAAATATAGCTCTTGGATAGCTTCGTCCCGGGTCTTTCACCTCGGTAACATGCACGGCAGACATTTCCATTCCGGTAAAAGACACCAGCATGGCAGCCATCAACATAAGGTGCTGGAGGTTCTCAAATTTTGGAATGGTCGCAGCCCAGGAAAACTGAATGGCTGTTGGTTTGCCAGAAAAAAGATACATTACGCCTAAAGTAATGATGATCAGGCAGGGAAGAATACTGCCAATAATGACGCCGGTGGTGCTCAGCAGGGCAGAAAGCTTCAAGCCGCGCAGATTAACCACTGTTGAAAACGCCAGGGCAAGCCAGATAAATGCAACCACAAACCATCGGTTTTCTGCCAGTGCTGGATGGATAATGTAGGCTGCGGCTGAAGCTGCAAAGGCAAGCACCATGGCAAACCAGGGCAGGTTTTCTACCCACTGCATAAAAATGGCTACAACACCCCATTTGGCGCCAAACGCTTCAGTGACCCAGAGATAGACACCACCCTCACCCTGCCAGCCAGAGGCCAGCTCTGCAGAAACCAGCGCGGAGGGGATAAAAAAACAGAGGGCTGCCAGGCCAAGATAGAAAACCAGTGTGTAGCCATACTCCGCAAGACCAGGAAGTGCATGGAGCGCCAGAATAGCGGCAACATTGATCATGGTGAGTGTGAAAACATTGAGCTTATGGGGCAGCTTGTTTAAGCGTACGTGACCTGATGTTTTTTTCTTCATCAAAGGCGTGGCCAGTTAAGGGACCGGGAGCAAAACTCCCGGAAAGTTGTATTAAGATTTAACACAAAGAGAATGAAAAAATTTCTTTCCTTCTCTTTCTACTCTCTCTACTCCGTGGATATCGCTTTCATACCCAGGGAAAAGGTTTTCAAAATTCTGCCTGGCCATCAGGTACTCAAAGATCGGTTGGGCTTTATCATTCATGGACTCACCCCCCATCATAATCGGGATGCCCGGAGGGTAGGGAACCATCATGACGGCGGGTACCCGACCCGCCATCGCTTCCAGCTCAACGTATTCCACCTGCTTTCTGACGACGCAGTGGTAAGCATCTGCCGGTTTCATGGCGGGGTCGGGGATCACCTGAAAAGCGGCCTGCATTTTGTCGAGCATATGGTGCTCTTTGAAATATTGATGGACTTCGTTGCAATGATCTTTCAGGCCAGCACCGGCATAACGTTCCGGGTAATCTTTTGCTAATCTGGGTAATGCCTGTTCTAAAGGTGCATTGCTGTCGTAGAGCCCCTTGAATTTAAGCAGTGCTGAGAGCAGTGAGCACTGTTTGGCTTTAGTGGTGCCGAGGGAGTTGAGCAGGAGGAAGGAATAGTAATCGGTTTTCTCGCAGACAATGCCATGCTTGATTAAGTAGTCTGTGACGATAGAGGCCGGGATTCCTTCATCTCCGAGATTGCCAGCATCATCCACACCCGGGGTAATAAACGTCAGTTTAATAGGATCGAGCATGGCATAGTTATCTTCTATGTCATCAAAGCCATGCCAGTCGCTTTTACGATTAAATACCCAGGCTTGCTGGTGGCTGGCAAGATACTCTACGGGAACATTTTCAAAGGCGGTTTCGCTGCCATCGTAGTTGACTATACGCGGTTGCCACATCTCAAAAAACCAGCTTTTGGCCGTTTTCATTTCCCTGGCAATGCGGGTTACTTTCTGTCGAAGCCGAATGGCTTCCAGAATAATGTCGTTCAGCATGATTTCGCCGCTGTCGTCCATCATTTTGGTAGCGACATCCAGAGAGGCAATCATGCTGTACTGTGGTGATGTGGACGAGTGCATCATGTAGGACTCGTTAATTTCGTCCGGATTGATTTTTACTTCACTCCCATCACGGATATGCAGCATTGAGGCCTGTGAAAAGGCGGTCAGGAGTTTGTGGGTCGAGTGTGAACAGAAGATTGGAGGGTGATCATTGTTTCTGTCGTCATCTGCCATACCGAAGTGGTCGGTGTAGATGGGGTGAAATCGAGCATACGCATACCAGGCTTCATCAAAGTGCAGATTCTCCACGCTTTGCTGCAATTGTTTTTTTATATTGATGACGTTGTAGCAGATACCATCGTATGTAGAGTTGGTCAGCGCTGACATTTTTACAACGCTTTGCCTCTTGATATCCTCGGGGATGTTCGGGTTTGCTTCAATCTTGCTTTTAATGGAGTCTTCCGAGAATTCAGATAAACGGCAGGGGCCGATAATGCCGCGCTTATTCCTTCTGGGTACCATATAAACCGGGTAAGCATCGGTGATGACCATCGCATAGTTCAATGACTTGTGGCAGTTGCGGTCAACAAAGGCGATATCATCTCTTACCAGCTGGCTGCGCCAGATGATCTGGTTAACGTTGGATGTGCCGTTCAGTACGTAATAGGTATAGTCAGCGCCAAAGACACGTGCCGAGTTTCTTTCTGCATCCCCAACGACCCCTGAATGATCCAGCAGGGAGCCGAGTTCAGGTACTGATATCGACAGGTCTGCGCGGAAAACATTTTCACCGTAAAAGTCGTACATGGCCGTGCCGGCAGGACTATGAAGAAAGCCCTCTCCCCCCATATGCCCGGGGGTGTGCCATGCATATTTATATTCCTGAGAGTACTCCACCAGTGTGCCAAAAAATGCAGGATAGACGCTTTGGGTGTACTCACTCACAAATACATCAATGCGACCTGCAAGAAACTCAATGGTATCTGCGGTTTTCCAGAGGGTATCATTAATGATTTCAAGTACGTGGGTGGGAATGTTGGCGGCAGCCAGTCGCTCTGTCAGTAATATGATCGGAATGTGCTTGTTGCGACCGCGAATCAGACTCAGTAATTCTTCAGGATCCATATTTTCACTGGCTGTTTCGCCGCGAATATCCCAGTCGATGATCACGGCGCCCAAATCCGATCGGGACATGAATATTTCAATGCCATCTTCATAGCTGAATGAAGGGTGGACAGACAGCTCCTGCACATCCTCCAGGTTCTCAACGAGTTCTCTCAGGCGAAAGCCTTCATCATTTTTTGCATCAAACTGAGCAGAAATAATCAGGACTGGCCATGCCCGTTTGGTGATTTTCATAATCAACCTCAATATAAGCGGCTTGACAGGCGCTCGGGGTTTTGAAGGAACACGACTTGTGTCAACGTTCTTGTATCAGCAGTGTCTGGATGCAGTGCCAAGTAGCGGTTAAGCGTTTCTTCGAAAGGATAGTCTTTGTCTGGAAATTGCGCCAAGTTGAACAATTGACTGTCGTCTATGATCCATTATTTCCTTGGTATTTAAGGTTTATGACGGGCTTTTGCTGTTTTTTATACGGTGAGGCCTGTGGAGATAAGTCTGTACAAAGGTGTAACAAGGGATAGAAACGTATTTTTACGTAATGCCTTCCGTATCATCCGGCGCTAGTCTATGTCCGAATGAAATTCAATTTGGAGCTGGACAGCAATAACCGGTCTATGGATGATGTGACACCCTGACTCCTGATCGTACGCAGTAATTTTATCATGGCTGACTACGTATTCAGGATCGCCGGATCGTGTAAGAAAGAACAATAAATGACCTGACACAGGAAACTGTTATGACTGTTGAGACTGAGCGGAGTTTGCAGAACCGTCATTTTCTCAAGCTACTGGACTTTTCTCCACTGGAGATCAGCCACTTGCTGGAACGTGCCGCGCAGTTAAAAGCTGCCAAGCGATCTGGTACTGAAGAACAGTTTTTGAAAGGGCGAAATATTGCGCTGATTTTTGAAAAAGCGTCTACCCGGACCCGTTGCGCCTTTGAAGTAGCCTGTTTCGACCAGGGCGCCAATGTGACTTACATCGGTGGAGGTTCCCAGATGGGGGCCAAAGAAACCGTGAAGGATACCGCGCGGGTGTTGGGGCGTATGTACGATGGCATCGAGTTTCGTGGCCACTTACAGGAACATGTTGAAGATCTGGCCACCTTTTCCGGGGTTCCGGTATGGAATGGTCTGACCAATGACTGGCACCCGACTCAAGTGCTCGCTGATTTTCTGACCATGCAGGAACACGGCAATGGTCGTCCACTGAGCGAGATGAAGCTCTGTTATCTCGGGGATGGGCGTAACAACGTTGCCAATTCATTGATGGTGGGTTCTGCCAAAATGGGTGTGGATTTCAGGATTGCAGCGCCAGCAGCATTTTTCCCGGATAGCGCTCTGGTTGAACAGTGTCGGGAAATTGCCCGGGAAACCGGGGCGAAGATCACCATTACCGAGTCAGTGGATGAAGCGGTCGCTGATTGTGATTTTCTGTATACCGATGTCTGGGTCTCCATGGGTGAGCCGATGGAAGCCTGGGATGAAAGGGTAAAACTGATGAAACCCTTTCAGGTGAATCAGGCCGTTATGAAAAAGACAGGTAATCCGGATGCACGTTTTCTGCACTGCCTGCCCGCCTTTCACAATGATGACACTGTGATTGGCAAAGAAGTCGCTGATAAGTTTGGTATGAATGGCCTGGAAGTGACGGAAGACGTATTTGAATCTGACGCTTCCATTGTATTTGATCAGGCAGAAAATCGTATGCATACCATCAAGGCCGTGATGGTAGAAACATTGGGCAGAAGCCGTTAGCGCATAGCAAAGTTAATTGTTACCCGAAGAGCAGCAGGACGGAATGACTCTGACCTGCTGTACAGGTAGAAGTCTGCGAAGCTCGTGGAATTGTCTACTCTATTAGGTGGTTTTCATTCGTTGTTTTAAATAGTTCCTCAATATGATTGTTTACAGGAGGCTTGGATAGAGCCAGCGATGCAAATCGGTTTTTAGATATGTGAGTCGTAGGCATACGACACGTGGCTTGTTTTATGTGCCAGGTGTCGAGCTTTCATAGCAAGGCCTGTGCGACTGATAATGATCTCCTGAGCCCATGATCCATTCTCTTTTTCATTTTCCCAGCAGTATAGAGGAGCAGTAATGCCCCAGAGCCTATTGCGATACACCAATATTCTCAGCATCGTTGGTGACCTTGTTCGCGTTCATGTCCCTAATCTGGCTGAGGGTAATGCTCAGGCCAACTACGGTGACCTGGCGCTGATTGAGCAGGATGGTCAAACATACTCCATGGCTCAGATCATTAAGATTGACCATGAAGAAGTCTCCCTGCAGGTCTTCACCGGCACCAAGGGTCTGTCCACCGGGGCTTCCGTTTGCTTCCTGGGGCAGCCCATGAAGACTACCTACTCCCCGAATATTCTGGGACGTATCTTTAATGGTGCGGGTGAGCCCATTGATGGTGGCCCGGCGCTGGAGCAGGATCCTAAGGTTGAGATTGATGGTCCTTCAGTGAACCCGGTTCGTCGTGTACTGGCATCCCGCATGGTGCGTACCAATGTGCCGATGATCGACGTCTTCAATACCCTGGTTGAATCCCAGAAGATTCCTATCTTCTCGGTGGCGGGCGAACCTTACAACCGCTTCCTGGCGCGTATCGCGATTCAGGCTGAAGCGGATGTGGTGGTATTCGGTGGTATGGGTCTGATTTTTGACGACTACCATTTCTTCCGCACGGCCTTTGAAGAGGCAGGGGTATCTGCCCGTACGGTGATGTTCACCAACCTGGCGTCTGACCCAACGGTTGAGCGTCTTCTGACACCGGATATGGCGCTGGCAGTGGCAGAGCACTTTGCTGTTGAAGAGTCCAAGAAGGTTCTGGTGCTTCTGACCGACATGACGTCTTATGCGGATGCCATGAAAGAGATCGGTGTGGCTATGGATAAAATTCCTGCCAACCGTGGTTATATGGGTGACCTTTACTCTCAGCTGGCCCGCCGTTATGAAAAGGCCTGTGACTATAAAGGCGCGGGCTCCGTGACCATTCTGGCCGTTACCACGATGCCAGGCAACGATGTGACCCACCCGGTTCCTGATAACACCGGTTATATCACTGAAGGTCAGTTCTATCTGCACGATGGCCATCTGGATCCGTTTGGTTCCCTGTCGCGATTGAAGCAGATGGTGATGGGTAAAGAAACCCGGGAAGACCATCCACATCTGATGAACACCATGATCCGTTTCTACTCGGATTCCGTGAATGCGACTCAGAAGCAGGCCATGGCTTTTGAATTGTCCAGCTATGACCTGAAAACCATTAAGTTCGGAAAGTTGTTCAAGCAGCGTTTCATGTCACTGGATGCCGCCATGTCTCTTGAAGAGGCCCTGGATCTGTGTTGGACAACAATGGCCGAATGCTTTGGGCCACAAGAGACACTGATGAAGCAGAGTCTTCTGGAGAAGTACTGGCCAAATCAGGAGCAACTGGGCTCTCCACAAAGAGCTGAGGAAGCTTCTGAAGCAGCAGCTGAGGCGTAATCATTATGGCCAAAGTAGCTCTCAATAAAAGCTCGTTAAATAAAGAGAAGCGCAGTTTAAAAACGTTCAATCGATATCTGCCGGCGCTGGAACTCAAGCGCCAGCAGTTGATGATGGAGCGTAAAAAAGCAGAAGAAGCTCTGGCTGAAACCCGTGAGCATCTTGCTGACGTTGAGCGGCTGGTTAGACAACAGCTGCCCATGCTGGCAAGACAGGATGTACCTGTGGACAACCTGGTTAAGGTGACAGACGTTCGCCTTAAGCAGGAAAATATCGTCGGTACTTCTGTTCCTCTGGTAGAGCATATTGAAATTGCGCTCACTCCATACAGTGATCTGGCAAAGCCCCACTGGGTTGACTATCTGGTCGAACTGTTGCAACAGATGGTTCGCCTGAGAGTTGAGCTTCAGGTACGTCAACTGAGGCATAAAGAGTTGGATAAAGCCACTCGAACGACATCCCAGCGGGTTAACCTGTTCTCGAAGGTACTGATTCCCCAGACCAAAAAGAACATTCAGAAGATCCAGATCTACATGTCTGACCAGGACAGAGCCAGCGTGATGAACGCGAAGCTTTCCAAGGGCAAGGTTCTGGCACAGGAAGCCAAAGGAGGTCGTTCGCAGGCCGCCAGCTAATGGGTCGGGAAGCCTTTGGCTGACCTGCGAAAGTATTGATTATGGCTATTAAACGACTGAAAAAGATCACCCTTTACGGACCAAGTCAGGATAAGACCCGGGTTCTGAAAGGGCTTCAATCGCTTGGCTGTCTACACCTTATCCCATTGACCGATAAGGCTACCGAGATTCAGGTGCAACCGGCAGAAGCCAGTGAAGCCAAAATCTGGTTGGAGCGTAGCCCCAAGCAGAGACGACAGGTTCGTAATTTCAAGGATCGTCAGGATAAAGCGCGTGTTGATGACATTGTTCATAAAATTCTGACGAATAAATCCCGGTTTCGTGAACAGTCTGACCTGCGTGACAAGTTGCAGGAGCGTATTCGTGAAGTTCGCCCCTGGGGTGAGTTCACCTTTCCGGCATTGTCGGATCTCAACGGACAGAGACTCTGGTTTTATGTAATGCCGAATGGCGAGATGTCCGCTCTTAAGGAAGCGCTTAAAGAAAGTGCTTTGCCCTGGGAGCTGATTCATCAAAACCAGAAAGACAGTTACGTTATTATCGTTTCTGATGAAGAGCCTGAGGAACGGCTGTTACCTACCCGACGGTCCCATGTAGGAAAGATTCCACTCTCCCGTCTGGAGGAGATGCGGGATGAAGCGGAAGACGCTATTGAGGATCTTCTGGCAGAACGTGAGTCCCTGACTCGCTGGAGTTATCTGCTGGATCAGGTATTGGCTGCCAGAATGGACAGCGCAGATCTGGAACAGGCAACTTCTGGCACTATGGATGAAGACAGTTTCTTCCTGGTTCAGGGCTGGGTTCCTGTCGCTGATCAGGCGAATGTTGAGGCCTTTTCTGCAGACAATGGTATCGCGGCTATTTTTGAAGAGCCAACAGCGGATGACAAACCGCCGACCATGCTGGATAAAGCAGCTGGTACGGGTGGTGGTGCCGATGCTCTGGGCTTCTTTCAGACACCGAATTATCGGGCATGGGATCCGGGCAATGTGGTGTTTTACTCATTCTCGCTGTTTTTTGCGATGATCATGAGTGATGCAATGTACTGTCTGATTTTCGGTCTGATTGTCTTCTTCTTCAGAGGAAAACTGAAGCAGAGTGAAACCGGTCGCCGTTTGATGAACCTGGCGTATTTCATGTCAGCAGTGGGTATTGTCTGGGGTGTGTTTATTGGCAGCTATTTTGGTGCCGCACCGGACAGTGCAGGCTTACTGGGTAAACTCGCCTTTATCGATCTGAATGATTATAACGGCATGATGAAACTGTCGGTGATCATCGGTGTTTCTCACCTGATTGTTGCCAATGTGATGACGGCTGTCGTTAATCGAGGCTCAAGTTATGCTCTGGCGCCTTTGGGCTGGGCTGGATTGATGGCTGGCGGTACGACACTCTGGCTGGGGATGACCGGTACTTTACCTGAGGCTTTTGAGACCACAGTCGGACCGGGTTTGATGATTGCTGGTGCCTTACTGGTATTCCTGTTCTCCAGTACCCGGGAAGTGAAATCCGTCAAAGACCTGATTCTGAGAATGCTTGATGGTCTGAAAGCCGTCTACAACATCACCGCTGCCTTTGGTGATGTTCTCAGCTACATGCGCCTGTTTGCCCTGGGTCTGTCCGGTGCATCGCTGGCCATGACCTTTAACTCTCTGGCAATGGACGTTCTTAATTCCAGCCCCGTTACTGGCGTGCTGTTTGCGGGAATCATTCTACTACTGGGCCACCTCCTTAACTTTGCTCTGTGCATCATGAGCGGTGTGGTTCACGGAATGCGTCTTAACGTCATTGAATTTGTTAACTGGGGTCTTTCTGACGAAGGCTACCCATTCAAAACTTTTAGTAAACGCGAGGATTAACAATGGATGCACTGATTTTGGCACTGGGTTGGGTAGGCGTGTTTGCGCCAGTTGCTCTGGGTGCAGTAGGTTCTGCAATTGGCTGTTCGGTAGCCGGACAGGCCGCCTGTGGTGCGATGCTGGATGTTGAGAGTGGCTACGGTAAGTTTGTAGGCCTCTCAGCCATGCCTTCCTCTCAGGTTATTTACGGCATTGTTATCATGTTTACCCTCAGTGGTATTGGTGTGACTCTGGCCAGTGCTCCAGGCCTGTTTGGTATTGGTCTGCTGACCGGTATTGCCCTGATGTACTCTGCTGTTTACCAGGGACAGGCCGTAGCGGCAGCGATTAACGCTTCCAAAAACAAGCCGGAAGTCTTTGGTCTGTCCATTGCCCCTGCTGCAATTGTTGAAGGCTTTGCGGTATTTGCGTTTGTATTTGCCCTGGTTATGGGTCAAGGCATCGCTGCCTGATGATGGTTGGAACCACAAAGATCACAAGGGGCCGGTGAATGTTCCTTACAGCACCGGTGCTTCCACCATCCATGGTGGTCGCATAAAGAAAAGTCTGGGTATCTTTCCCATGCATAGCGTGGGAGCCAGGCTGTCAAGATGATAGAAATAAGCTTCTTTCTTCTGACCTTTGTGAACTTTGTGGTCTCTGTGGTTCAAAAAATACTGACCCATCAGCAAACACAGGACTAGATAATGAGTATTGCAACCCCCGAAGGGAAAACGGTTTCCGTTGGCGTTCAGGAACTGATCGAAAAGCTGCGTAGCCAGGGTGTGAACAGCGGCCGTGACGAAGCGGATAAGATCATTACGGATGCACAAGCCAAAGCAGCACAAATGATTGCCGATGCTGAGCATCGTGCCAGTGCTATTGTCGGCAAGGCTCGTGAAGAAGCTGACTTCATCACCAAGGCCGGTAAAGAAGCGCTGCAATTGGCTGAGCGTAACGCCATTCTTGAGCTTAAAGATTTCCTGCTGGAAAAATTCTCTGAGCAGATTCGTGCTGTTGTCAGTCATTCTATGGAAGGTGATCAGCTGCTGGAGCAGATGATTCTTGAAGTGGCTGGTGAGAACAACCTGCGCGGAGAGAGCCGTGTAGAAGTCGTTCTGCCAAGAAAAGTGATTGGTGTTGATGAACTTCGCGATAACCCGGAGCTGCTTAAAGCCGGGGGCTTGCTGGAGTTTGCCATGAAACGTGCCAGTGACATGCTTCAGGATGGCGTTACCTTTACCGTGGGTGAAGGCAGCCAGAGCGGCATCGCTTTTCGTCTGAAGGACAAAGATATAGAGGTGGAGCTCACGGATGAAGCCGTGTCTGCAGTGCTTCTTAAGCACCTTCAGCCACGTTTCCGAGCCTTGCTTGAAGGCATCATCAAGTAACCATCATCGACAAGATTGATGTCAGCTCGTGGTGACTGGGGAATCCCTGTCACCCGAGCGTGCTCTCTTTGGTGAAAAGGAGAATGCAATGGCAGAAAATGCCTATTATACCTTGCTGACATCGCTGCCTCATATTGACTCGCTGTTTAACAGCAAGATCACGCCTATCTCCCGGATTCAGCTGGATCGTCGTCTGGCGATGCTCTCTACGGCAGATCGCGAAACGCTGGTCAAGGTGGAACAGCTGGTTCACTGGAGCCATCTGGGCGAAGAGGTGAAAGAGGAATACCTGATCAATCTGGCTGAGCGTCTGATGCAGGAGCTGGACAGTCCTGACCTGAAAGAGCTGGTCAACTGGCGTTTGGATATGCGAACGATTGCGGCAGCCCTTCGTCGTAAAGCCAATGGTATTCAGGCACCGACCACCGCACGTTGGAGCTATGGCAGCCGGTACGCCTATATTCGACGTAACTGGAGTCATCCGACTCTGGGGTTGCAGAATGCTTTTCCGTGGATTCCCGTTGCGGTGGAATGTCTCAATAAAAAAGACTATCTCACTCTGGAAAAAACGGTCATGGAAGCCGTGTGGAATAAGCTCAATGAGCTTGGTGCACGACACCGGTTTGATTTTGAAGCAGTGGTTATCTATCTGCTGCGCTGGAACCTGGTGGCTCGCTGGACCTCTTATAACGGTGATGAAGCAGTGCTTCGCTTTAACGACCTCACCCGGCAGGCTCTGGGGGAATTTGCCCATCAGTTGCCCGGATCTCCAGACTGATCCCTCTCTTTAGACAGATCAGGGGTCATCTGACAAATCGGTGGTTACGCATCACGATTTACGACAACGGTTATACACATGACTGAACAGACAAAGACAGACCTGATGCAACAGGCTACTGCCCAGGTGGTAGCAGTGATGGGGGATATTATCACCATCGAAAGCATCCCTGGCCTTGGGGGAGAAAAAAAACCCCTGGTCAAGAACGAAGTGGTTTATGTACTGCCCAGCCGTCGCTCCAATGAAGCGGTGGAAGAGCAGTTGATGGCAGAAATCCTGCGTGTTCGCGGTAATACCGCTGACATTCAGGTATTTGAAGAAACCCGCGGTGTGGCAGTGGGTGACCGGGTTATTCAGACCGGTAAAATGCTGTCCCTTGATTTGGGACCTGGCATTCTGAGTATGATCTACGACGGACTGCAGAACCCTCTGGAGCGTCTTGCTAACCTCCATGGGCGCTTCCTGCAGCGTGGCGTACAGATGGAGTCACTGGATCGTACCCACAACTGGGCATTTACTGCAGTTGCCAAAATTGGTGACCGTCTGCACGCCGGTGAAACCTTCGGGACCGTTCCGGAAGGACGCTTTACCCACAAGATCATGATCCCGTTTGATACCGTGGGTGAGGTTGAGGTGGTATGGATTCAGGAAGGGAACTTCTCGGTTGATACCGTGGTTGCCCGAGTGAAGAATCAGAAAGGGGAAGAGATTCCTCTGACCATGTATCAGAAGTGGCCGGTACGTAAATCTATTGCTGAAACACTGACTGGCAAAGGTAAGACAGCACGTCTTTATCCGAATCAGCCACTGATCACGACAACACGAATTGTTGATACTTTCTTCCCTATCGCCCGTGGTGGTACTGGTTGTATTCCAGGACCATTTGGTTCAGGTAAGACGGTACTGCAGCACGGTTTCTCCCGTTACTGCGACGCGGATATCGTCATTGTGACCGCCTGTGGTGAGCGTGCCGGTGAGGTGGTGGAAACCATCGAAGAATTCCCTCACCTGCAGGATCCAAAGACCGGTGGCGCCCTGATCGACCGTACGGTTATCATCTGTAATACGTCGTCTATGCCGGTGGCTGCCCGTGAAGCATCTATCTACACAGGTCTGACACTGGGTGAATACTACCGGCAGATGGGTTACAACGTTCTGGCGCTGGCTGACTCTACGTCCCGCTGGGCTCAGGCGATGCGTGAAACTTCTAACCGTCTGGAAGAGATTCCAGGTGAAGAAGGCTTCCCTGCCTACATGGACTCCGCTATTAAAGGTGTTTATGAGCGCTGCGGTGTTATCCGTAACGAAGACGGTGACGAAGGCTCGCTGACCATGATTGGTTCTGTATCACCCGCCGGTGGTAACTTTGAGGAGCCAGTAACACAGGCGACACTGAGTACGGTTAAGGCCTTCCTGGGATTGTCCTATGATCGTGCTTACAAGCGTTTCTATCCGGCGATTGACCCATTGATTTCCTGGTCCCGTTATCTGGATCAGCTGGAAGGCTGGTACTCCAGGAACCTGTCTCCGGAATGGGTAAGTAACGTCAAAGAGATGCATGCTCTTCTGGTACGTGGTGACAGCATCAATCAGATGATGCAGGTAACCGGTGAAGAAGGCATTACTCTGGATGACTATATTACTTACCAGAAAGCGTTTCTGCTGGACATGGTTTACCTGCAGCAGGATGCGTTTGATGATGTGGATGCTTCCTGCCCGATTAATCGACAGCAGGAAAACTTTGACCTGGTGGTCAGTCTGATTCGTCAGCAGTACAGCTTCAGTGATAAAGAGCAAGTGCGCGATTACTTTATCAAGCTGACGGGTCTGTTTAAGAATATGCACTATGCTCACCATGGCTCGCCTGAGTACAACGGTTATATGAGCCGTATTCAGGAACTGCGTAGCCAATACGCAGCGGGTGCTATGGCTGCCTGATGCTTTTTTCATGATCAGCTTTTGATAAAACTGCCGGTAACTCCGGCAGTTTTTTTATATGGTTTTTTATTTATGGCTCTGGTCAAAAACGACAGGGTATGTACAATGCGAAATTGTTTCCTCGTGTAACTGCTCTATTGCGAGGTTAAAGCGGCCAGGGATAAGCCGTACATAATGATAAAAATAGTTCTGGCTCCAGATTCACAGGATTTCTGGTTGCCAACAGGAGTTATAATGAAAAAAATTACCGCCATGCTGGCATTTCTGCTCGCATTCAGTACTTCGTTGTTTGCCTCTGACAACGACCTTTGGGAAAAATCCACACTCAATCAGATTATGGAACGTAAAGTGCTTCGTGTTGGTCTGGATGCTGGCTATATGCCGTTTGAAATGACCAACAAGCAAGGCAGGATTGTTGGCTTTGATGTGGATATTGCCCGTCAAATGGCCAAGGCCATGGGGGTAAAGCTTGAGATTGTGAACACTGCCTGGGATGGCATCATTCCGGCCCTGGTGACGGATAAGTTCGATATCATCATGTCAGGTATGACACTGACCGCGGAGCGTAACCTGCAAATCAACTTTGCGGACCCTTATATTGTTATTGGTCAGAGTATCATGGTCAGAAATGGCCTCGAAGATGAAATTCAGTCTTATAAAGATCTTAATGACTCTAAATACACCGTTGTTTCTAAATTGGGTACTACCGGTGATATCGCCGCCAAGCGCTATTTGAGCAAGGCAAAACTGAGACTGTTTGAAACTGAGTCAGAAGGTGCCATTGAGGTGGTGAATGGCAAAGCGGATGCATTTATCTATGACCTGCCATTCAACGCGGTTTACTCCAGCCAGAATCCGGGGAAACTGGTTCATCTGGACACTCCATTTACCTATGAGCCACTGGCCTGGGGTGTTCGTAAAGGTGACCCAGACTTCTTGAACTGGTTGAATAATTTCATGCGTCAGATTCAGGGTGATGGTACCTACGATAAGATCTATGCCAAATGGTTCGAAAGTTCCGAATGGCACAAGACCCTGAAGTAACGGTTGATGCTGCAGAGTAAACCCGTGAAAGGCCAGCCTTTGCAAATGGAGAAGCAGCCAAACCAGGTTCTCTGGAATCTGGTTTTCGCTGCAATATTGCTGCTGTCGGGTCTGGGTATCTACAAGTCCAGTCAAGCGATTGACTATATCTGGCGCTGGGATCGCATTCCCCAGTACATTGTTTATCAAGCCCGCGATGAACTTCGTGCTGAGTTTGATGGCACCATTCAATTAGAGCAGGAAAGTAACGATAAGGGTCAGTTAATCCTTGTTAATGATATTGACGACAGTGAACGTGCTGTTATTGTCAATTATCAGGAGTTTGTCATCGCTGAGGGCGACCTCATTTTTGAAGGAGATTTACTGGCTGTAAATTATCAATGGCAGCCAGGGCCAATAGCCACTGGTCTCTGGATGACCATTAAGCTATCGCTGGTTTCCATTGTTTTTGCCATTCTTCTGGGGTCCCTGGCAGGTTTGGCTCGAATATCCCCGAATCCGGCATTACGACATTTTGCTACTGTCTACGTTGAGCTGGTTCGCGGAACCCCTCTGCTGGTTCAAATCTTCATTGTCTATTTCTTTCTTGGCACGGTTCTGGATCTGGAGCGATTCACTGCGGGAGTGGTGGCGCTGTCTGTATTCACAGGAGCCTATGTCGCAGAAATTATCCGGGCGGGTATTGAGTCCATCAGCCGGGGACAGATGGAAGCGGGAAGAAGCCTTGGGATGAGTCGTGGTAAAACCATGCGTTATATCATTCTTCCTCAGGCCTTTAAACGAGTACTTCCTCCCCTGGCGGGACAGTTTATCAATCTGATCAAGGATTCCTCACTGGTATCCGTGATTTCCCTGACGGATCTGACCAAGGCCGGGCGGGAAGTGGTGAGTGTGACATTCAGTCCATTCGAAGTATGGTTCAGCATCGCATTTTTGTATCTGATTCTGACAGCTTCTCTTTCCTTGCTGGTTCGTCGTTTGGAGGTGAGATATGCCGTCAGAGACTGAAGCGATTATTCAGGTAACAGGCGTTGAAAAGATCTATCCCAATGGGGTTCATGCACTCAGGAATATTCATCAGAATGTACAGGAAGGGGAAGTTGTTGTTGTTATCGGCCCCAGTGGCTCCGGTAAGTCGACTTTCCTGAGAACACTCAATCAGCTGGAAACCATTAACGATGGTGAGATTGTTGTTGATGGCATTTCACTGACGACTCCCGGAGATGTGAATAAGCTCAGGGAAGAAGTGGGTATGGTTTTTCAGTCATTTAATCTGTTTCCCCATTTGTCAGTGATGGACAATATCTGTCTGGCACCGATGAAGGTTCGGGGGATTAGCCGGGCTGAAGCGGAAGAGAGGGCAAAAGCCCTGCTGTTAAAAGTAGGCCTATCGGATAAAGCCGTCAGCTTTCCCCCACAACTCTCGGGTGGTCAGCAGCAGCGGGTAGCCATAGCTCGAGCTCTGGCCATGCAGCCACGTATTATGCTGTTTGATGAGCCAACCAGCGCACTTGACCCGGAAATGGTGGGTGAAGTTCTGGATGTCATGAAGCAGCTGGCCAGAGAAGGTATGACGATGGTTGTCGTTACCCATGAGATGGGGTTTGCCCGGGAAGTTGCTGACCGGGTGCTGTTTATGGATGGAGGAGAGTTGTTGGTTGACTGTGAGCCTAACGCCTTTTTTGATACTCCGGAAAGTGATCGTTTAAAGGTTTTTTTAAGTCAAGTAATTTAATACTGTCTTATTATGATCGTCGTTTATATTAACCCATAAATATCAACGGAAGTTTCATTGGTAGCAATCCTGATATATGGCTACTTTCATTCCAGTATCAGGTGATTCCAAGGTTGCTACCATGAGACCTTTTCTGAAGGGTTTGTGCTTTCTCGTTGTTGTTTCTTGCTGCTCTGTCCTCCCAGGGTACTCAGTTTCAGATGATTCCCCGGATTTGATACACGTCGAAAATGTGCTTGTTTTCGGGGACAGTGTTTCCGATGGTAATGGCCCATTCTCAACCTGGAAGCTGCTGAACACTCTGAAAGGTATGTTCACAGGTGGTATCGAATTTAAGGGAGTTTGGCCTGATTATCTCCATCATATGCTGGGGGCAAGCCTTGATAATCGAGCCATGGCTGGTAGCTGGACATTATGCGCACCTCAAAAAATGGAGCATTCCGGTAACCTTATTCACATTGCTCACGGGGTTGAGAGCCTTGCGGAAGATTTCGTTTCCGGCAGTCTTGTTCCCCCATGTGAAGGTTTGATTATTAGTGCCTGGTCACAGGAAAACCTCTCATTTGATGGATCAAAGACACTGGTGATGTTCTTTAACAGTGCAAATGACTATTTGAATGGCTGGCCTGATTCCAAAGAGGTGGTGAATAAATATGTGTCTGATATTACGCGCTTGATTCGTCTGGGTGCCAGGCATGTAGTGGTTATAAACCTTCCGGACATTAATTTAACGCCTCGATACCAGCTGGCACCGGAACCTGTTCGAGCCTGGATGGCCAATGCTGTTCAGGAAAACAACAGCGAGTTGAAGGCAGCTCTGCAATCTGTTCGTGAGCGCTATAAGGAAACGGTGATTATTGAGTTGGATGCAGCAACCATGATGAATCAGTTGATCTCTGGAGCAGCACAGCATGGAATTATCACGGATAAACCCTGCCTGGGGATAACAGCGGGACTTCCAAACATTGATGTTCACAAGGAAAAGTATGGAGCAGGGCTTGTTGAACACATCATGAATAACCCATCCCTGGCTGATGCAGCACAGGTAGCATCTCATTCTGCTGCTGGGGAAGAGGTTCCAGTCTGTTCCAATCCTGATGAACACTTCTTCTTCGACACGGTTCATCCGACTGCCCATACTCATTATGAGATTGCGCAGTATGCCTGTAACCTTCTGAGTAACCATGGTATTGCCTGTTCAACGAATGCTCCTCAGCCATTAGTCACAGCACCCAAGCCTATAGTGAGCTGGCAGTAAATATAGAGAACTATGGAAGGGGGGAGAAGTACTGTTTCTGATCTTCCTGATACCAGGGTGATAAGTATGGCATTCGTTTGCTCTTGAACTATTTACTTATGTATTTGTCTATCTCTTGGTTGACAGCTCGGTCAATGGATTAGGGGTGGAGTTTATTGGGTATGCCAAGGGCTTTCAGTTTAATCAAGAAACTTCAGTTTTCCTTATGTATTTTCCTGCTTTTATTTGGATTCAGGGCAAGTGGGTTTGAAATAGATATTACGGGCTTATCTGCTCATATCGACAGAGGCTTTCAGCAGCAGAATTCTGGTATTTTACTGGATGGTGATGGTCGCTTTGTTCTAAACCCTGGAATTGCGGGAAAAGTTGTCTTAACGGGCTACGAAAGTGAGTGGGGCGATGTGGATTTACTCTGGCAGTTTGGAGGCATGTTTGATTGCCGCTTTTTGCCGATGATTTTCACAGGTCCCATTCTTCGCTTTTCCTTTCATATATCCGAACGCTGGAGTATTGATCTAAATCTTGCACTTTCAATTATGGGAACTATTCAATGGCTATCTGGTTTTGACTCAGGTGCCATTCAACCCTATGCCTATCCTTCAATTCGCTACCGGGATGAAGATGGACGAGGTATAAGTGTTAATCTTGCCTACATGTCCAGAAATACCGGGTTTATTCCCGCTGCCGGCAGTAACCTTTTATTTTTGTTTGGCAGCATTGTGCCCTCCCCGACTACTCCTTCTATCGCACTAATAGGTCTTTCCACTGAGGAGCAGAACCTGTTCAGGCATACCCTCGCAAAAGATGGAATTAAGATAACAATTTTTTCTGATCCGGATACTTTAATAAGTCGGATTAAGGATGGATATGCGCCGAAGATGATTGTTGTTCCTGATAATGAGACCAAAGGTAATCTGAAGGTAGTAAAAAACTCAGGAGGAGAAAACATTCCTGTAGTGCTCTTTGAAAGCTCGGTTATACCTTACAGTCATTATCTTGGTAGTCGTGATGCATAAGTGAGCTTCATTATTTATCAGCATGCTCTGAGGTTGTCTCAAGGAGAGTTGTTTTTTTATATTGCCATCGAACTCTTAAAATGGGGGTTATCTTAAATAGAGGAATTAGCATCCAATACATAAGTATGCCAGCACAGTTAGCGACGATATCCCAAAAAGACGGGTGTCGATAATCCGTAAGGGATTGAAGGCTTTCGATCCAAATACCATAAATGGCCGCGATGGCTGCTTTTTTAACGTTAAACGCATCTTGATAACAGAAGCCATCAATAAGCCCTGAGATAACCAGGAAAGCAATAAAATGGGCTATTTTGTCAGCAGCGACCGGCAGATTCCAGAATGTCAGATCAATGCCTGTAATGTTGTCTACGGGCAATAGAGACAAAATGGTGATTGTCGTAAGGGCTATCGCTAATGCCGCTCTGCTGACTGGTAAATAGTGCTGAAGAATTACCGCTTCCAGCGAGGGCGCTTGCCTGATGTTTTCCATTTCACACTGTTGGATTTATTGTTAACGAGTTTGTCTTTCAGTGAAGCAGGGATTTCCAGCTCACGCCAATGGCCTGGCTGGAGACCGTCAATTTTCCATGGTCCAGTCTGGCAGCGAATCAGCCTGAGCGTTGGATGACCAATAGCGGCGGTCATTCTTCTGACTTGACGGTTTCTACCTTCCTGAATGGTTAACTGAATCCAGCAATCCGGCACCGACTTTCTCTCTCGTATGGGAGGGCTTCTGTCCCAAACTTCAGGGGAGTCAATGAGTTCTGCCTGTGCTGGAAGAGTGGGACCATCATTCAGAACTACTCCGGTACAAAGATGGTCTAAAGCATGGGCGTCGGGGATGCCCTCAACCTGAACCCAGTACGTTTTGGGCATCTTGTGTTTTGGTGAGGCAATAAGGTTTTGCAACTGACCATTGTTGGTCAGCAGTAATAATCCTTCACTGTCTCTATCCAGCCTGCCTGCAGGGTAAATGCCGGGAATGTCGATGAAATCTTTCAGTGTTTGCCGACCTTCCTGGTCCGTGAACTGGGTGAGAACACCGTAAGGTTTATTGAAGAGAAGCAATTGGTTTTTTGAGATAGAGCGTATAGCGGAAGCCTGCATGGGGGATCACTGATGAAATAAAGGCAGAATTATAAATGCAGGAGATCCTGGCGACCAGAGTGTGGCAACAATCACCGTTTCAATGGGCTTGTTGTGAGCACACCACAGTATGCAGTGAACATATTCGGCTAACAACCAGGTTTTTCTGCGACTCTGGTTGCCATGGCTGGTATCTGTATTCTGCTCCTGGATTGCTCTGACTTCTGCATCCATGCAGTTGTGCGGTGGCTGCAAATTGGTCTAAAAATTCTGGCATCCTCGCTACGGGTGCCATTCTTGGACAGTCCCCTATATGGGGCTGTAAATTATGTCAGTGAGCAAATCGATGTTTTTCCGGTGATTTACCCTATGGCCCACAATGAACACTATCTGCGCACTTTACTATTTCTTTCATTCACTAAAGAACCTTTTGCCCTTGCCCTGGCTGCCTGATTTCAACAAAAAAGGTTTTGATTAGAAAGCCCAGAACACCAAGGCCCAGTGCACCAAAAATTACGAAGGTTCCCCACTTTCCCGCATTGGATTTTTTAGCCAGGTCATAAACGATAAAGGCCATGAATAAAACCAGTCCGCCGATTAGAACCTGCATCATTAAGGCTTCGAATTCAGCAATGTCCATAGAACCTCCCATTATTTTGGCGACATTGTAGGCATTTTACGTCTGGCTAGCCAATTTCGGCTGAAGAATGAGTCCAGACAAATCACCATTTAAGAAGTGCTGTTCAAGCAACAGAGCCGGACACGATGGTAAAAATAGTTATTCCCCTACATAGTTCCGGCTCAGGACCGATATAGGTATCCAGAGAGTTTCAATACGACCTGATTTAAAAAGGCTATCCGGGGGATGTCATGGCGGTCAAACTCAAGCTGGTGGATATCACCAAGTTGCAAAAATCCAACTACCTGGCATCTGAAGCATCAAAGTCTGCCATACGTGAGGCAAAGGTGCTGCTGGATAAGCAGGAAGAATTTATGAAAAACGGGGGGATGGATCGGCAAAAGCTGCGTGCTTTTATTAACAGTGACTACTGGACATCCCGACAAAAGCAGAAAGCCAGGGAAGAACTGCTTAATTTTCATAATGAATTAAAAAACAATATGGCTAATGAGGCTTCAGCTAAACGCAAGGAGTTGAGAAGTGCCAGTCGCCTGCTCAGTCAGCGCAAGGTGAGCAAAACCGCCTCGGCCAAAAAGCGTTCCGGGTATGTATAACCCATAAACGGATCAGCGTAAAAAATAGTTACTGCTTTTCAGGGATGAGAACAGCATGAATAACGTTAATGGCGTTAACACGAATAATGGCGTAACCACGCTAAATCCTTCGGAAATGAGTCAGCAGGATTTTATCGCTGCCGTTTATCTTGAACGTGGTGAGATGCTGGATTCAGAAGTTCGTCGAATCATTGGTGAAATGGATACCAGTAACCAGTATGTGGACGCCATTAATACCCTTATTGGCAAGGCTAATGTTGCTGAGTATGGGTCGACGCATTACTCATCGCCTACATGGGCAGTTAATGGCAACAATATTGTGCTAGATAATGGTTACGGATTGAATATACAGCCAGACGGAAACGGAGGAAATACTTTCACCCTTCTTGATAGCGATGGCAACCAGTTGATCTACCAGAATCGGACGCTGATTCCTGTGTCGGCAGGAACCACTGTGGATGCGCTGGAAGTCGGCATCCCCGTAATGAATGATATGAGTTTTATACTGGATGATGGTACAGAGATTACCTTTCAGACCGGAACGCCGGAAACGGCGTTTAATTCTGTTGATTTTTCCGGAGGGTTGGCGGATATCACCTCGATTATCATTACCAGGGACAATCAGGGAATGACAATCAGCGATGTGAATGTTGCCGGGGGAGTGGCTATTGGAACTCCCACAGTGGAAAGTCCAACTGATCCGGTTTCATCCACATCTGAAACCACCACTCAGACGATGTCTGTTGGTGCCAATACATTGTCAACCTTTGGCCAATACGGTGATTCTGAAGAATACGACAAAATAGATGTAACCCATGCCGGTCAAATACTTTCCATGTGGGAAGGCGCTATTAAAAATAAATCCATTGCTGAACAGACTGCCATACTGAACAAGATTAAAGATAATGGCGGGATGGATATTGAGTGGAGACTTCAAGATACGGATGGGCCAGATGATCATTACGCCATGACCTTCAGTTACCAGCCTTATGTCAATGAAAGCCTGTATGAGTTTATAGAACGGGCAGTTAATCGCTCCAAACAGGATTTTCGTAACTATGTGAGTAATACCGAAAATGATATCAACATAGAATACATCAAGACTGAAATTGAACTGCCGGCATACAGTTTTGAAGAGATAATACCGGCAACCAGTAAAACTACAGGATCAGTTGCAGCAGAGAGCGTTAACTATTCACGGAATTTTTTCGGATCTGAAGAGTACAGCAGTATTGTCCAGTTTGGTGAGGACTATATCGGAGAACTCAAGTCTAAATTGTCATCTATGAATCTGACGAGTGACCAGGAAAAAGGCCTTGCGAAAGAGTTACGGGAAAATGGCTATACAGTAAACTGGTCTCTGGAAGACAGTGACGGTACAGATAATACTTACAATCAGTCTTACACCTATAAATTAGTACCAGGTGAGGATGTTAAGGATTTTTTTGAACGAGTTATCCAGCAGTCGGGAGAAAGATTACACTCTTATGTCAATTTTTCTGAGGATGAGGGGGCCATCAATATTGAGTCAATCTCGGCCTCAAGTTCAATACCCGGTTTCTCGTACGACAAGTATGAGGCACCTTCGGCGGCAGAGGAGAATCCCAGTCGTCCGAACAACCGTCATAGCCTGGATATTAACAACCATGATGGTTATATCCTGTTTGAAGCAGGAGGGATGGACCAGTGGGAGTACGATGGCAGAGGTACCCAGGCGATAAGCGCAACGGACCCTAATGATCCAGACAGCCAGCTATCCGGTTATTTTGCCCGGAAGCTGGCGTTCAATCAGACAAACAATAATGAGTTTGACAGTACCACACCGTTTTTGACCCAGAAAGAGAAAGATCTGTTGGGTAGTGTACTGAGGATTACCTACCCTGATGCCAGCAATACCGGACAGCTGACACCTGAAGAGTGGGTTGCATTAAAACAGAGTCTCATTAATGCCCGGGATAATCTCAATGGGAATAATCAGCTACAGACCGTTCAGCTGCAAAGGGCGATGCAGACGTATAATCAAAACTATGAAGCCATGTCTAACGCTCAGCAGAAGATCTACTCCTTGCTTAAGGATATCATTTCTAATGTGAAGTGATGGTTTATGAAATAAACCGGCATTTGCTTTGCGCAGTAACGCCGGTTAACAGACTACTAGTCAAGGCTGATTCCCAGCTGACTGATACCATCATTGGCAGAAAACAGCCGGAATTCCCTGGTAAATTCCTTTGTCTGCTTTTTTTGCTGACAGACCATGCTAATCAGTTCACTAATGAAACTCAGTTGAATCTCAAACAGCTCATGCTCTTCGATATACTGAGTTAACTCAGTCCCTTTCAGTTGAGCAGCTTCCGTATATTTTATAAATTTTCCAATGGTACTGAGCGACAGGGTCAAGGCACTGGCAGCTTCATCAGCCGATGCTTTCATAGCGCAGTTAATAGCACAGTGGAGGCCGACCGAAAAATCCAGTGCTGGCTGAACACCAAACATATCGAACTCTTCAAGGACTGGCGTATTTTCATCCAGTCGTTCAAGCAGGCGTTCGAAATTTTTTGATGATTGAAGTCCGGCTGTATAATCCCAAAGCATGTTAAGGCAATGCCTTACTTCATTTGGCTCTCCAAACTCTGTCAGTTCTGAAAACAGGGCAAAGTTTGGCCAGGCTTGCTCAGTGGTCGCAGTGGCGAGAGCTGTCAGTTGCCAGGAAGATAGTGATTCGATTTGACGATAATACCGAGTGTACAACTTGCGGGTGTTCAATGATGATTACCATTAGGATTGATGCCGCTGGCATTCTAGCAGTTCTTGATTCCAGCGGCATCACCTCCAAGTATTTATAATGACCATTTAAATTGCAGTTGAACCGAGTTGAAGTTATAGCTCGAGTTTAGTTCTACAGAGCCGCCGTCGGATAAACAGCTTCCTGCAGTAATCTTGCCGGTTTTTAATTGTACATTTCCACAGTCTCCGAAAGAGTAACGAGTGTTCTTTTTAATAAAGTAGATGCCTTCTCTAACGGTATCACCAAGTCCGACGCCATCCAGTCCATAAAGTATGGCTGTACCAGCAACCTGGTTTCGAACTTTGTCCGGATCATTAATGGTTTTATAAAAGAATGACCCTACACGATCTTCATTCGTTTTATTATTTTCTTTAAAGGAAAAGTCAGAACTTCTTTCTTCACTCTGATATGCTGGCTCTTGATAAGAATAATATTCAAGGGAAGCAACATCTCTTGAATAAGGCGTACTGTACTCAGTAGCAGTGTATTGATCCGCAGACGAATATGAGGCATAGCCCATGGCCAGAGATAAATAAATTGTTCTAATAATGTATTGAGCAATATTTTTTATATTCATGGCCTTCTTCCTTGAGGTATGTCGTTTATGTTTTGGTCATTTCTATCTCCACAAGAGAAATGTTCTACAAGTTAGATTGAATAAATGACTATTTGGTTCCAATTGCTGAATCTGGGATTGTATTCAGAAATACAGTTTTTGAAAGCTATGTCAGAATATTAGGAGTTTAATTAGGAAAAATAACTTGAACAAAGGTATTATATTTCGATTAGTTATATTTGTTTCGAAGGTTTACTGCTGTTATTGAATAAAAATAGGTTTTGTTATTTCAAAAATAGTTTCCGGAGGTGTTCTCCGGAAACTATTTAAAATCAGGCTCGGGACATAAACTTTCCGGTTTCTGTATTGATTTTGATGATTTCGCCGTTACTGAGGTATTCTGGAACCTGAACCTCCAGACCTGTGCTGAGTCTGGCTGGCTTGGTTCTGGCCGCCGCAGACGCACCTTTAATACCAGGTGTAGTGTCGACAATTTCCAGAACGACGGATGAGGGCAGGTCAATGGCCAGTAGTTGGCTATCCACAAGCAGAGCGGTCAGACCCTCTATATTATCGGCAATATAAAGAAGCTGCTCCTCAATGGTGCTGACATTGACGAGGTATTGGGTGTAGTCCTCAGTATCCATGAAGGTGCATTCATCACCTTCCCGATATAGCAGGGTTACTGCCCGTCTTTGCATATCAACATTGGCCAGAAGGATATCTCCGGTCAATGTCTGTTCCAACTTCTGGCCGCCGGGAACCGAGTTGAAACGAACCTTATATAATGTCTGAGCACCTCGGGCTGATGGGCTCTTTGATTCAACCTGACGAACTTGATAGTACTGGCCTTCAATTTCAACAATCTGACCTTTTTTCAGTTCTCGAGCGTAAGGCATCGGATTCCTCGGAATAGCTGGTATGCATATAAATACGGTTGGAGTGATGGTTGCTCTGGTCCGGGTAGTCCAGTTCAAGCACCAGAAGTCGCTGTCCGGATAGCCGTATGAAGCCATTTTCCCGGGTCTGTCCATCAACGGTGAATTCAAACCGAAAAGAGCGTTCAATAACCATTTGGCCAGAAATACCACGCGCTATCCTGCTTCTGTAACGAATCACAGAATCATCCAGAAATTGCACGTTCATATCCCGGCAAGCCTTTTTGCCGTGGGCAACTGCCGCCTCTTTTGCCTTGGCTGTATCAAACCAGTAATAGAGGAGGATAAAAAGCAGTGTCAACCAGAGTAAAACATCCATTTCTGCATTTTAAATTGATTATTGCTGGTAATAAAGAGAGCCGTGACATGAAACACAGCTCAATACTTATGCGAGGGGAGTTGCGTCATCAATGAAGGTTTCTCGGGCTGCTTGATTTTCCAACCACCTTTCCTTTGCTATCGAGTATCTTTTCCCGGGAGTCTACACGGTAGATCTGTCTGAGATACTCTTTCTTAATGGCTTTTTCATCGATGAGAGGCTTGATATCAATTCCGGCATATTCAAGGTATTCAAGCATACACAGGGGGTTAGGCATAATAACCTCCGAACCAGTTACAACTTGCGCGGTAGCTTACCTTTCAGGGTGGCCCTTTTTGTTGATGCAGGACATGAAATGAACGGCTTGGTATGAAACTCTTTTTGTAAACAGGAGTGAAAATAAATGTAAATAGATGATTACATTTGTTGCCTATCAATTTGGTAAAAAAAAGTCCATTGTATATTCATTGACGTTGTAATCAGAAAACCTGTTTTATTTGAGACAAGGAAGCGTATGGATGATGCCTGAGTAGTGTTTACAGGGTTAATAGTTGTAAAATTGACTCATATCAATGCTCGAAAGCAACAGGCCTTATAAAAAAGAGTATTTAAAGAATAATAGCCAAGGGGAATGCGATATGACGACAGTGATTGACCGGATCATCAAAGACCATCAGCATATGGCACGTCTTCTGGACTATCTGGATTATGAGGTGGCTGGTTACCGGGAGGGTAGTGAACATGCTCCTCAGCTTAATATCATTATCGAAGCCCTTGACTATATGCATAACTATCCAGATGCCTTTCATCATCCTCTGGAATCAAGACTGATGGCCCGGTTGAGGCCTCGTCTAAGTAATAAAGAAGAACGTCTCCAGTTTGACATGATTGAGGAGCAACATAAGCAGATTACGGCAATGACCCAGAAGCTGGTTGAGTCATTTAACACCGTTGCCTCGGATCGCGTGGTGCCGATTAATCTACTGTTGGCTGAATATACGCTTTACAGCGAGCTGCAGCGGGAACATATGGATTTGGAAAACAAGTTTATGATCCCGGCGATGCAGTCATTATTAACCACAGATGATCTTGTGCTGGTTGATAATGACCTCAAACAGATGTCTGATCCCCTCTTTGGCTCTCATTTGTGGGAGGCGTATGAAGACCTTTACCAGTATGTGACTGAGCGGGAAAGCACCCTTGAGCCGGTTGTTTGATATGTTGAAACTTGGGAAGTGATAAAGAGGATGGGACGTGAGAAAACCAATAACATGGATTGTTACAGGTATCTTCTGGCTACAGGCGAGTTGCGTACTGGCTGAAACAGCGCCTCCGGGAGAGGTTGCTCCGGAGCCCGGCACCGGAAATACAGAGCAGGAGCTGGTCAGGGCCTCCAGCTATATGGTGGCAGCAGCAAATCCTTATGCTGCTAATGCTGGCTATGAAATTCTCAAAATGGGCGGCACTGCTATTGATGCCGTCATAACCACCCAGCTTGTACTGAATTTGGTAGAACCTCAGTCTTCAGGTATCGGAGGGGTGGGATTAGTCGTTTATTTTGATAATAACTCCAAAATGCTATCGACCTGGGAAGGGCGTGAGACGGCACCTGGGCTGGCAAGGCCAGATCACTTTCTTGATGAGAGCGGAGAGCCTCTGGCTTTTTATGATGCTGTGGTAGGTGGACACTCTGTAGCAACTCCGGGTCTTCTCAAATTAATGTACGAAGTGCATCAAAAGCATGGGAAACTTGACTGGGAAACATTATTCAAGCCCGCTATTAAACTAGCTCAAGAAGGGTTCATAGTTTCTCCAAGACTTGCCAGACTTGTTGCCATGGACCAGAAACGTTTGAGCCGGTATGAAACCACTAACAACTACTTTTATCCCGAAGGGAGCCCTGTTCAGGAAGGAGACATCCTGAAGAATCTTCCATTTGCAAATACTTTGTCTCTGATTGCCAGCCGTGGGGTCAGGCCTTTCTATGAGGGAGAGATTGGTCGTGATATCGTGGCGGCTGTGAGCTCAGTGAAAGATAACCCGGGTCTCTTGAGTATGGAGGACCTGAGAGGTTATGAAGTTCGCGAGCGTGCCCCGGTTTGTATGGATTACCGGAATGATTTGATTTGCGGTATGGGGCCACCGAGTTCAGGTGGGTTAACCATAGGACAGATTCTTGGGCAGCTGGATCATTTTGAGCTGGCCGAAATGGGTAAAGATAACCCCCAGAGCTGGCGACTGATTGGTGATGCAACTCGTTTGGCTTTTGCGGATCGCGGACTGTATATCGCAGACCCGGACTTTGTCGAAGTGCCAGAGGGCTTACTGGATGAATCATACCTTTTTGAGAGAAGTAAGTTACTTAAAACCGGGAGGCCCCTGAATGAGGTTTCACCAGGTTTGCCATCCGGAGCAGAAAAAATAAGCCGGTCACCCAGTGAAGCACTGGAACTCCCTGCAACTACGCATATCAGTATCGTAGACAGCGAAGGCAATGTTGTAGCAATGACATCCAGCGTTGAGAATGCTTTTGGCTCACGCCTGATGGTTCGTGGTTTTCTATTGAATAATTCAATGACGGATTTTTCGCTGCGTCCGTCAATCGATGGAAAACTGGTTGCTAATCGCATAGCGCCAGGGAAGCGGCCACTGTCCTCTATGTCACCAACCATTGTTTTACGCGATGGTGAGCCCTATATGGTTCTCGGGTCAGCGGGTGGCAGTCGTATAATTGTTCATGTTGCTAAAACGATAATTGCCCATCTTGACTGGCAGTTGCCTGTGAATGAAGCCATTAATTTATCTCACCGAATGAATATGAATGGCTATTATGAACTTGAAGCTGGAACCGATGCTGAAGCGCTGGCAAAGCCACTTAAAGATATGGGGTATAAGGTTTCTATCCGTGATCTGAACAGCGGCCTGCATGCCATTGTTATTAACAAGTCAGGTTTGGAAGGTGCTGCGGACCCACGGCGGGAAGGTGCCGTCATGGGGGACTGAATACTGTAATCAGGAAGACAGCTCCTGACGGTTTTTGTAGAGCTGCAGAGCACTGGGGTTAGCGAGAACGTCGGTGTTTTTCACAGGACGGTTGTGGATAACTTCACGAACGGCTAACTCTACAATCTTGCCGCTGATGGTTCTTGGAATATCGGTTACCTGCAGAATTTTGGCCGGAACATGTCGGGGCGTTGTATTGCTGCGAATGGTGTGGCAGATTTCCTGGATCAGTCCATCATTGAGAGTAATCCCGTCCCGTAGTTGAACAAACAATACAATGCGTGTGTCGTCCTCCCACTCTTGCCCCACAGCAATACTTTCAAGAACCTCTTCGACTTTTTCAACTTGTCGGTAAATTTCTGCTGTGCCAATGCGTACCCCTCCGGGATTCAGTACGGCATCTGCACGACCATGGATAATAACCCCATCGTGTCGAGTCAGTTCACCGTAGTCTCCATGAGCCCAGATGCCATCAAATTCATTAAAGTAGGCATTGTGATACTTATTGCCATCCGGGTCATTCCAGAAGCCAACAGGCATTGATGGGAAACTGGATTGGCAGACCAGCTCACCCTTTTCTTCGATCAGTGACGTACCTGCAGTATCCACAAAATGAACATTCATACCCAGCCCACGACATTGCAGCTCACCCCGGTATACCGGAAGGATGGGGCAGCCTAAGGCAAAACAGGAGATGATATCGGTTCCTCCAGAGATGGACGAAAGGCGAACATCCGGCTTTACATCCTGAAAGACATAATCGTAACTTTCATGAAGCAGAGGGGAGCCTGTTGATAAAATGGCTTTGAGGTGTTTCAGGCTATGGCTGGTGGCTGGTTTTACACCGGCTTTCTGAAGGGCGGCAATATATTTTGCACTGGTGCCAAATATTGAAACCTTTTCCTCCTCTGCCATATCGATCAGGGTTGATGGTTCCGGATAAAAAGGAGAACCGTCGAATAAAACCACGGTAGCCCCAATGGCCAGTGACGAAACCAGCCAGTTCCACATCATCCAGCCACAGGTGGTAAAGTAGAAAATCGTATCCTGCTCTTTAAGGTCAGTATGCAGGCCAAGCTCTTTCAGATGTTGCAGCAGGGTTCCACCATGGCCATGTACGATGCACTTGGGCTCACCAGTTGTGCCTGAAGAGTACATAATGAACAGCGGATAATTAAATTCGACAGGAACAATCTTCACTGTTTCATTGCTTTGCTGGCAGAAGTCTGGCCAGAGAGTAGAGCTCTTGAGTTGCCTGATATCCGGTTGTGGGTTAGCAAAAGGCACGATGACCGTATTTTTCAGAGATGGAATTTTTTGCTGAATCCGCTCTATTTTCTTCAGGCAGTTGATGGTTTTTCCACCATAGTAGTAGCCGTCGACGGCCAGAAGGAGCTCGGGTTCAATCTGTCCAAAGCGATCCAGCACTCCCTGAATCCCAAAGTCAGGAGAACAGGATGACCAGATCGCCCCAAGTGCTGTGGTGGCCAGCATCAGAATAATCGTTTCCGGGCAGCTGGGCATAAAGGCCGCTACTCGATCACCTTTTTTGATACCCGCCTGAATCAACCCTTGCTGGGCTGCAGCTACTGATTGATACAGCTCCTGATAACTCAGAGCTCTCCGGTTGCCATTTTCACCTTTGAAGATCAGGGCAGTTTTATCATCTCTTTTTTTCAGAAGATGTTCTGCATAGTTCAGCGTTGAGTCAGGAAACCATTGGGCGCCCGGCATGCTGTCGTTTATTAACGTGGAGGAGGGAGTGTCGTGAAATTTTATCGAATAGAATTCCGACAACAACTGCCAGAAACCGGGTCTGTCTTCGATACTCCAGCGATAAAGGTCTGAATAATTCTCCAGCGGCAAACCCGTGACTTCTTTTACTCGGCTGATGAATGCCTGAAGATTGGACGATGTTATTGTTTTATGATCCGGTATCCACAGTGCTGTCATTGGATATCTCTTCTTGATTAACGTTTTGACTAACGTTACAAGTGACGGTGTTTGTCGGCTTACCTGCGAAGCAGTGCTACTCCGACATTAGATCTTGAGGTTATGCCAAGTTGGTCACATATGAATGTAGCTGCTTCTAGCAGTTTCTCCATGTTAATACCGGTTTTGATGCCCATCCCTTCGAGCATATAGACGGCATCCTCTGTGGCCAGGTTGCCCGATGCTCCCGGTGCATAAGGGCACCCTCCCAGGCCGGCTACAGAGGTATCAATCACCGATAGCCCTTCTTCCAGTAGGGCAAAAATATTGGCCAGGGCTTGTCCGTAGGTGTTGTGAAAGTGCGCTGCCACCGATGAAATGGGAATATTTTTCGAGGTGTGCTCTAGAAGTCTTTTAGCGTTAAGTGGTGTGCCGACGCCAATGGTGTCTCCGAGGGATATTTCATAACATCCCATCTGCCATAGCTGGTCAGCCACCCGGGCAACAGTGGAGGGGGATATGTCGCCATCATAGGGGCAGCCCATTACGCAGGAGACATAACCTCTGACCTTCAAGTCATGTTGTCTGGCTGCCGCCATGACAGGCTCAAATCGCTTCAGGCTTTCGGATACCGAACAATTAATATTTTTCTGACTAAAGCCTTCAGATGCTGAAGCAAAGATGGCAACTTCATCAGCGCCTGCTGCCAGCGCAGCATCAAAACCTCTCAGGTTAGGAGTCAAAGCACTGTAAACGACATCTGGCTGTCGTCGGATGTGTTGATAAACCTCTTTCGTACGAGCCATCTGGGGAACAGACGCGCACGAAACAAAACTGCCTGCTTCAATTCTTTTTATACCCGTTATTGACAAGTGGTTGAGCAGTTGAGCACGGACTATGGGAGGCAGTATCCGTTCAAGGTTCTGCAGGCCATCCCTGGCCCCAAGCTCCACAATCGTGACGTACTCTGGCAGTCGTACTGGGCTGCTTTTTTGTGATAGTGATTTAATGTCGCTTCTCATGCAGAATTCTCTCGGCGGCTGCTAACTTTTCTATTGGCCAAATGTCCATTCTTTGTTCGAGTTTTTGTATCTTATTGGAAAGCTCTAACAGTTCCGCGTAATTATCATCTTCATCTTCATCGTCAATGCGTTGGTATTCATTGTTTAGCTGCTGTAATTTTTCCGATATGCGCTTCTGTTTTTTGATGAAATCAGCCATTTTTTTCTGATTTTCAGGGTTGCCAGAATCCTGGCATAAGAGCTCAAAAGCTATAAGGTCACCTTTACCCGTTTCGATAAGTCTGTCTCTTTGGAAGTCCATTGGCTGGTCTATACCAAATTGGTGAGCCAGGCGAGTGTAAGCCAGGTTGAATAGTGCGAGCTTATCTGTACGGCTGTTTTCTAACATAATTCGTTCCAGTGTATCCAGCTCATCGAATTCTTGATTCAGTCTCTCTCGCCAAATCTCTTTTTTTTCATCTTTAATGGAAGTGCTGGGGAGATGTTTTGTAAATAAGTTCACTGCCGCTGGGGTCAGTTGATTCTCCAGTTTTTGTTTTTGACCCAGGCTCAAAGTTGACTCTTTTATGATGAGTTTCAGTCTTTTGAGGGTGACCATATTCCAGTCGGCACGGTTGTTAATCCACTGGCTGTTACTGGTGCACTCTTTAATTAATTTGGTGAAATGCTGGCTTAGCTGCCCGGGCTGAATTTCATGGGTGTCTTCAGGGTTCTCAAGGGAATCAAGGATTTCCCTGGCCGGGTATTTCTTCATATTTTCATATTGTATTGATAGGTAGTTATAGTTGGGTTTTGGTGTGGGTTTCATGGGATCCGGGGCTGGTGGTTCGTGTGTTGTTTCCTCTGAATCCGACAGCGTGGAAAACATGGAGTCCTCAAAGTCGGACTGCGTGGAATAACCGGAATCTTTTGTAAGTGCCTGGTTTTCCAGCTCATTCAGGAACTGTGCCATGGTATCCTGTTTCTCATATTCCTCAGCTGGGTCTGGGTGCGTTGAGGTTTTAATGGTTGGACTTTTTTTTGGTGTTGAACTTTTTGTTGGAATAGAAGGAAGCGGACGCTTTGTCTGTAGAGGAATAGCCCTGTCCTGCGTCTCAACTTCGTCTATGGGCGCTGGGGGAGAATCGGCTGGATTTTTTTTCGGAATAAGAGGAAGTAAACGATTTTTCTGCAGGGGAAAAACCTTTTCCAGAGGTGAAAGTTCGGGCAATGGTCTTTTATGGCCTGCTGCTTTTCTTGGTACCTTCTGATTGCGCATACTGCGTGGTTTAACCTTTTTTCTCACGCGTTCTTTATGGACGCTTGGTTCTGGTGTTTGTTCTGGCTGCTGCTTCAATTGTTGAGGTTGTTGAATATGTTGCTGTTGCTGATTGGCAACAGCTGTGCTTCTTTTGCCCAGCAGTTTGCCGCGTATTTTTGACAGCAGGCCGTTAACAGACTGCTTTATGCCGAATTGTTCGTTGGGTGATGAAACAGAGACTTTACGGTTAAACATGGTTGCTTTTCGATGTTTGCTGGTCTTGTGGTCATCGCGGTCAGAATGATCCATCTCGAGCTGATTAGTACGTGCTGAGCCTGAAGAGTCAATGTTCGCCATAATACTCAATCCATTGTGGTTCCGTTTGGGCTTTCTACTGATTTCATGTATTCAGATGGAGTAATCGGTTACGGACAAGAGAATATTAACGGTATGACCTATCAGCTACCGACATTACAAAATCCAGTCCGGCTTCCGTTTTTCTAGAAAAGCACTCAAACCTTCCTGTCCTTCTGGTGAAATACGGGCTCTGGCGATTCGGTCACAGGTCAGGTCAATCAGGCTGTCATTAACAGGTTTATTACTAACGTCCTGGATTAATTGCTTTGCCTCAGCCATTGCAACTGGGGCGTTTTGGCCGATTTGCTCACAGAGGGCATTGACGTTGGAGTATAAGTCCTGCTCTTGACACCGTACATGAATCAGATTCAGGCGCAGCGCCTGTCTGGATGAGATCGTTTCCCCAGTGAGAAAATAGCGTCTTGCCTGGCGCGCTCCCATGGCCCGGACGACATAAGGGCTAATCACGGCAGGAATCAGCCCGAGCCTGACTTCGCTGAGACAGAATTTTGCAGATTTACTGGCGATGGCTATATCGCAGGCAGTGATCAGCCCAAGTGCTCCGCCAAATGCTGCACCCTGGATGACAGCAACGGTCGGCGCAGGAAACTGATCCAGCCGCTGAATCAGTCTGGCCAGTTGCTGGGCATCCTGATGATTTTCTTCTTTGCTCAGCTCTTTGGACTGCTTCATCCAGTTGAGGTCAGCCCCGGTGCAGAAATGTTTGCCGTTGGCTTTTAGCACCAGAAGGCGAGTGGGCGTCTGCTCAAGGCGATCAAAAGCCTGATGCATTTCTGCAATAAGTGCTTCATTCAGCGCATTACCGGTTTCAGGTCGGTTAAGGCAGAGCGTGGCGATCTTGCCTGGTTGATCACTGGATGCCTGTATATCGAGTATCAGGTTCTTATCATTCATTGTGGGTGACCTTTGTTTGGGAGGAGTCCTGAATAACTTTTCTGCCTCCGTAGCCAATAAGGCTTTTTACATTCTGAATATGCCGAAGCGGGTTTCTTCAACAGGGGCATTCATTGCCGCAGAAAGACCCAGCCCAAGGACTGTCCGGGTATCTGCAGGGTCAATGATCCCATCGTCCCATAATCGTGCACTGGCATAGTAGGGGTTGCCCTGGTGATCGTAGTTATCAAGAATGGGCTGACGAATAGCCTCTTCTTCTTCATTGCTCAATGCCTGCCCTTGCTTTTCCATGGCTTCCCGCTTGACTTGAACCAGCACATTGGCAGCCTGTTCTGCCCCCATCACTGATATACGGGCATTGGGCCAGCTCCAGAGGAATCTTGGGTCGTAGGCTCTTCCGCACATGCCGTAATTCCCGGCACCAAAGCTGCCGCCGATAATGACTGTGAATTTGGGGACTTTGGCACAGGCAACGGCGTTGACCATTTTGGCACCATGGCGGGCAATTCCACCCGACTCGGCCTGGGACCCCACCATGTAGCCCGTGGTGTTCTGGAGAAATACCAGCGGTATTTTGCGCTGACAGCAAAGCTCGATAAAGTGAGCGCCTTTCTGGGCAGATTGTGAAAAAAGAATGCCGTTGTTGGCAAGAATACCTACCGGGTGTCCATGGATGCGGGCAAAGCCGCACACCAGTGTCTCGCCAAACAGTGCCTTGAACTCATCAAAGTCAGAGCCGTCAACAATACGGGCAATCACTTCTCTGACATCATAAGGCTGTCTCAAATCCGAAGGGACAACCCCATAGAGTTCCCTGGTGTCATACAGCGGTTCAACGCTTGGCTGGAGGTCATACTGGTTTTGTTTCACCGAATTCAGTCGGGATACCGATTGTCGAATAAGGCTGATGGCATGAGCGTCATCGTTGGCGTAATGGTCGGCTACCCCAGATTTACGGCAATGGACGTCTGCGCCGCCCAGTGCCTCTGCCGTAATCTCTTCACCTGTGGCGGCTTTAACCAGGGGAGGGCCTGCAAGAAAAATAGTACCCTGACGGCGGACAATAATGCTTTCGTCTGCCATTGCCGGGACATAGGCACCACCGGCGGTGCAGGATCCCATCACCGCGGCAATCTGTGGAATTCCCCTGGCTGACATATTGGCCTGATTAAAGAAAATTCGGCCAAAGTGTTCCCGATCTGGAAATACTTCGTCCTGCCTGGGCAGGTTGGCACCACCTGAGTCTACCAGATAGATACAGGGAAGGTGGTTTTGCTCTGCAATAGCCTGTGCTCTCAAATGCTTCTTAACCGTGAGCGGAAAATAGCTCCCCCCTTTGACGGTCGCATCATTGGCGACAATCATGCATTCACGGCCTGAAACCTGCCCTATGCCTGCAACCACGCCAGCACAGGGGACGCCTTCGTTATAAACATTTTCTGCAGCAAAAAGACCGACTTCCATAAATGGCGAACCGGGATCCAGCAACATGGCGATTCGATCCCTGGGCAGAAGCTTGCCTTTGCTGATGTGTTTTTCGCGGGCCTTTTCCGGGCCTCCCTGTTTCAGGTGATCAGACTTCTGCTGCAGCTCATCAACCAGTGCCTGCATTTGACGACGGTTGTCATTAAACCCTACACTGTCTATGGTTATTGTTGTGGTAAGTGCGACCATGACAAACTCCCCTCAGTTTAATGTCCGGTTTCCTGAAACAGCTCCCGACCAATCAGCATACGACGGATTTCAGACGTGCCGGCACCAATCTCATACAGTTTTGCATCTCTTAGCAGGCGTCCGGTTGGGTAGTCATTGATATAGCCATTGCCTCCAAGTATCTGAATGGCATCCAGCGCCAGAGTGGTCGCTCTTTCGGCGCAGTATAGAATGACGCCTGCCGCATCCTTACGGGTTGTTTCACCACGGTCACAGGCTGCTGCAACGGCATAGAGGTACGCTTTGCAGGCATTCATCTGGGTGTACATGTCGGCAACTTTACCCTGAATCAGCTGAAACTCACCGATGGACTGGCCAAACTGCTTACGGTCGTGAATATAGGGCAAAACCACATCCAGGCAGGCCTGCATGATGCCGACAGGTCCTCCTGAAAGCACAACCCGTTCATAGTCCAGTCCACTCATCAGGACTTCAACGCCACCATTCAGGTTGCCCAGAATGTTCTCTGAAGGGACTTCACAGTCCTCAAATACCAGTTCGCAGGTGTTGGAGCCCCGCATTCCCAGCTTATCCAGTTTTTGCGCTCTGGAAAAACCTGGATAATCCCGCTCGACAATAAATGCAGTAATTCCCCGGGATTTTTTCTCGGGTTCAGTCTTGGCATAAATAACGTAGGTGGATGCATCGGGGCCGTTGGTAATCCACATTTTGTTGCCATTCAGAATGAATTTGTCGCCTTTTTTCTCGGCCTTAAGCTTCATACTGACCACATCGGAACCAGCTCCCGGCTCGCTCATGGCCAGGGCTCCGACGGCCTGACCGCTGATCAGATCCGGCAGATATTTTTCTTTCTGTGCATCGGTGCCCATTTGAAAAATCTGGTTCACACAAAGATTGGAGTGGGCACCGTAGCTGAGGCCAACGGATGCAGAGGCACGACTGATTTCTTCCATGGCGATGGCATGCGCCAGGTAGCCCATTTCTGCGCCACCGTACTGCTCAGATACGGTGATACCCAGTAGCCCCATATCACCCATCTTCTCCCAGAGTTCCATGGGGAACTGGTTACTCTGGTCGATTTCCATCGCTCTTGGCGCAATTTCTTTTTCAGCAAACTGTCTGACTTGCTCCCTGAGCATGTCAGTCGTTTCTCCAAGATTGAAATTCAGTTGTGAGTATTGGCTCATTGGGGGCTCACTCTTATTTTTATTGGCTTCGGTATTTGTTTTGGCGAGAGTGCCGGTTATTAATTCTGGCTCTCTTGCAGTGCTTTCTGACAACGTTTTCTGGCTTCTTTCAGGTCATCCTGCATCATTTGAATATCGTTGAGTTGCTGTTCAAGGCGTTTACTGGAAGTATCGATAGCATCCAGCATGGCTTTCAGTTGCCTTTTATTTCGGGAGGTTGGGTCATACAGCGCGATCAGATCTCTGGATTCAGCAAGGCTCAAGCCAAGACGTTTGCCCCGGACAATCAGCTTAAGGTGAACACGGTCTTTCTTGCTGTATATGCGCTGAAGCCCATTGCGGCTTGGGCTGAGCAGCCCCTGGTCTTCATAAAAGCGTATCGCTCTGGGGGTGAGATCAAACTCACGGGCAAGCTCTGAAATGGTGAAAGTGGTCTCGGACATGGTTCTCTGCTCTTTTTTTTGTCGCCTGTCTGCAGCCGCGTTTAGTCTTATTATTGTTTGAGTATAGATTCCCTTTACGTAAACGTAAAGCTGTCCTGTTGCATGGAACTTTACCTGTTTAATAGCTATCTATATGCAGAATCATGAATCACTCGTTCCAGTGGATAACCTATGCAAGATAATCATCAGTTCAGTATATGGAGAGCCAGACTCTGGCCTGTTCATGGCTATGAGTTGAAAAAGGTTATTCCCATGATACTGATGTTTTATCTGGTTTTATTTGTGTACACCATTCTGAGGGATACCAAAGATACGCTGGTCATTACCGGGCATGGCTCCGGAGCAGAAATTATTCCTTTTCTGAAGTTATGGGTGAATGTCCCTTTTGCAATTATTTTTACTCTGACTTATGCCAAGCTGAGTAATGTTCTTCGTCGTAACGTGCTTTTCTATCTAATTATTTCAGGGTTCATACTGTTTTTTTTCCTGTTTTCCTTTGTGTTGTACCCCTACCGGGATGTCTTGCATGCTGACCAGCTGGCCGACTATCTGCAAACGGTTTTACCGATAGGTTTCAAAGGGTTAATTGCAGTACTGCGTAACTGGACGTTTTCTCTTTTTTATGTGATGTCAGAGCTTTGGGGAAGTGTTTGCCTGTCGCTGCTCTTCTGGGGGTTTGCCAACCATATTACCCGGATATCGGAATCAAAACGGTTTTATGCTCTGTTTGGGATGATGGGGAATCTGGCGTTGCCAACGGCAGGTTTTTTTGTTTATTACGCCTCTCAGGCTCGTGAAACGTTACCCGAAGGAATGGATACCTGGGGATACTCCCTCAATATCATGACCGGAGTAATAACGTGTGCCGGTCTGTTGATTATGCTGGTTTACTGGTGGATTAATCGTTATGTGGTAACGGATCCGAAGCTTTATCAGCCAGAGAGTTCTGCAGAATTAACAATGGATAAGCTGAGCCTTTCCATAAAAGACAGTCTGCAGCTGATTCTCAGTTCCAGGTACTTGCTTTGTATAGCGATGCTGGTCATCTGTTATGGAGTTTGTATCAATATGGTGGAGGTAACCTGGAAGAATCAGCTGAGAATGCAATACCCATCGCCGAATGAATACAATCAATTTATGGGGTTGTTCTCTACCTGTACCGGGATTTTTACCATCTGCATGATGCTTTTTGTAACCAATAATGTGATTCGGCGATTTGGCTGGACGGTGGCTGCGCTCTGTACACCGGCTGTGCTTTTAACCACGGGGTGTTTGTTTTTCAGCTTTGTTCTGTTCAGGGATAACGTACCCAATGGCTGGTTTATCCTGGGTATGTCTCCGTTGATGATGACGGTGATCCTGGGAGCGCTGCAAAATATACTCAGTAAATCCACCAAGTATTCGTTGTTCGACCCGACAAAAGAGATGAGCTATATCCCTCTGGATCCTGAGAAGAAAGTGAAAGGCAAGGCTGCGGTGGATGTCATTGGTAATCCTTTGGGTAAGTCTACCGGTTCACTGATTCAGCAGGTATTGCTGATTATCTTTGGTTCTCTTTCAGTCATTACACCTTATGTGGCCGTGATTGCTCTGGGCTTTTTCGCTATCTGGATAACATCCGCTCAATCTTTAGGTAAGCAGTTCAGGTCATTGGCAAAGAAACAGGCGGGAACAGGTTAAGCAAGGGAGAGGCAGCACGGCGCAATATGATCTGGTCAACAGAGCTTGATCTTATGTGCTAACTTTTTGTTAGACGCTATAGCCTGATCTAAGCAATGAATTGCAGCCCCTCCTACTACCCTTCAAGTATTCTCTCCTGCGAGTCTTACCATGATTATCCTGCGTACGATTTTTGTTCTCTGGTTAATGTTAATGTCGGTTTATGCATTATCAGCAAATGAGTTGCCTTCACCTAAGCAAAACAATAATCCGCAATGGGATATGGTTCTGACTAACCCCAGGCCGGTGATGACGTTTTCTGTCAGCGGGCACGACCCCAAATGGCATTACGAATTGCAAATTGCCAGTGATGCCAGCTTCCGCAGTGTTATTGCTCACTATAAAAATATCAAACAGCTGAATCCGTATTTTGCTCAGTTGCGTGTGAAGCCTGAAAATAAATTGAAAGATGGCCATTATTACTGGCGGGTTCGTACTTTTGACAAGAGATCTACCAGTCCATGGGCGATCAGTCGCTTTGTTATGGACTACGAGGGATCCAGGACATTCAGTGGGTTTTTAAGGGTTCCAGTGAAAGCAATAGACGTTTCTTCTGGAGAAAATCCAAAGAATATTGTCGACTGGGATGATCAGGGGCAATTGACTTTCTGGAACAACGCTCCCTTAGGCATCGGTGAAAAACATAGCTGGGTGGTGTTGGACCTTGGGAAAAAAGAAACGCTTAGCCGCTTCTGGATGTTATCAACGCGAAGCGTCACGCCTGCGGCTGGTTGGCTGATTGATTTCCAATGGCAGTACAGTGATGACCGTATCCGCTGGAAGGACATCAAAGACGCAACAGTAACGGGTAATGACACCTATCGAAATATTGTTGACTTTAAACCGGTGGCTGCCCGTTATTTCCGCTTGTTGATTAACCGACAGAACGCTTTGCAGGCTCAGATCAATACTATCATCCCCTACACCAAAGGCACTCCTTCAATTCCAGATGTGCCTGAAGGGAAATATGTACTTCTTGTTGGTAACCAGATGAATGGTTTTACCTATACGCAGCTTAGTGATTTTGTGATGAGTAAAGGGTTTAAAACGGTACTGGTTCCGCATTACGAATTTTCACTGGATGTATTGAAGAAACTGAAACATAAGCCAATGGCCATTATGTTCAGTGGAATCAATGCAGATTGGCAGTATCTGCCTATGTTTGAATATTACGGTGAATATGAAGTGATGCGTGACGTCCGTGATATACCCATGATGGGTATGTGTGCCGGGAATGAGTTTTTTGCCATGGCTTACGGCATCTCATTTGCCCACTGGATGGAATGGTTTGATGACACAATATTCAGGAAAAACCTGGGGCTACCAGTAGATAAAGTGAAAATTCTGCCACCGTTCACCAGCAACCCTATTTTCGACAATGTACCAAACCCCTTTCAGGCGGTTGAAATACACAGCTGGTCGGTGAGTGAAGAATTCATAAAGGAACATCGTGACTTTGCTGTGATGGCCCGGTCTTCCTATATTCAAGCCATGCACAATGTAAATCGTCCTGTCTACTCAACGCAGTTCCACCCGGCAGCTGTTGTTCCTTATAACCAGTCGGGACCAATTATGGCCAACTTTCTTGAGTTTGCTTCAAAATGGCATTTGCCATAATGACTGGACAGTATGACGTTGCTATTGGTGTTTGAACTTCAATGTTGCAGTCTCTTCATCGGTCATTGCTTCAGTGACAGCATCTCTGCGGCTGATTGATAGAGTGCCAATATAGTCATCTGCTCCCCAGCTATTTGATTCTATTGGTACTTCTGGTGACTTATTCTGCAACCGCTCAGTAATAGCGGTTACTACTGAGGAGGTACCGCTGAAGTGTCTGATAATACCAAAGATGATGTTCGCTATTGTTTTGTATGGGAGATCAAGGTCACTTTCCATCAGAACTACTTTTGCATTGTCACTTCCCCTGGGCCAATCCAGTAATAATGTAGAGCCTTCATTGACACCTTTTTTGTTTACCCAGGGCAGTGGGCGAACAGTTTTTGTGATTAGACGGTCCTCAGAATAATATAATACTGTTGTATAAATTTCCGGCTGGGTGAAAAATTCTCCAGTTTTATATAGGGCTACTTCAGTAAGCCAGGTCTTCGAGGGGAGGACGTCTTCATCGGGCTGCTCTGGAACTGAACTAACTATGTTATCTAACTCTTTAGGACTATGTACCAGGCGAATTACAGTTTGCTCTGTGATCAACTCTTTTGCCCGTTCCAGAGGGATGTTTTTAAAGGCACATTCGTGTCCTTTGCATTCTTCGGTTGATGTACCTCTTGCAACGTTAACAGGTTTGATATCCTGCATGGCTACTGTTGTATAGCCAAAGAATATTGGATCGGTATTGGTAGATAAGTTTCTGCTTTTCTGGTTATTACGAGCAGCCCGCAGCCAGATGTAAAAGCAGCCAGCCAGTTCAAGCCTGAGACCGGGGCAGAGTGGAAAGAGAAAAAGAACAGCGTGAACAGTAAGCGTATCGTTAAGACTCAAGAGTTAATGAAACAGCTTCCTGTAAATATCACCCTTTCACAAATTAATGGCGTAACCGTCCGCTATGTAACCCCCCCATGAAGTGGATGAAAGGCATAAAGATCACCTTTTTGTGGATATCCATGGTGGTGCATTTCTACTTAACGGGGGAGATGGCTCCATTCAAGAGTCCATGTATATTGCTACTCGTCTAAAGATTCCGGTTGTATCCATTGACTACCGTACATTGCAGAGCATCCGTTTCCGGCTGCACAGGATGATGTTGTCGCTGTATATCAGGGACTACTGAAGGAGAGACATGCAAAATCAATGATTCTGGGGGGAACGTCGGCTGGGGGAAATCTGGCGCTGGCATCGTTATTGAAATTCAGAGAGCTTGGGATTGCTTTTCCCGGAGCGCTCTACCTGGGAACGCCATGGTCTGACCTGACGAAAACAGGGGATACACAATATACCAATGAAGGACTTGACCGGTTACTGGTGGGTAATGGGGGATTATTGTCTCAATCTGCAGCGCTTTATGCCGGTAATCATGATCTGCTAATGCCTTTAATCTCCCCGGTTTATGGGCAATACGAGAACTTTCCACCAACGTATCTTGTTACTGGTACTCGGGATTTGTTGTTAAGTGATACGGTCAGGGTTCATCGAAAACTACGACAGGCTTCTGTCGTTGCAGAGTTGAATGACTTTCTGTTAAGGCATATGCATTGATCGGGTAAGACAAGGCTGGCAAAAGCCAGCCTTCAGACGTTTACTTCAGGTTGATCGTCAGGTTTGGCTGATCACTCTGTTTGAAAGCTTCTTCATCATAATTCCAGCGGGAAGTCACTGTTTTGGTTTCTGTATAGAAACGAACCGCCTGCTTGCCGTAAGCGTGGAGGTCACCCATAAACGAGCCTTTCCAGCCAGTGAATGAGAAGAAGGGCAGTGGAACAGGTATCGGAATGTTAATACCAACCTGACCCACTTCAATTTCACGCTGGTATTTCCGTGCAGCGGCACCAGAGCCGGTGAAAATTGATGTGCCATTGCCGTATGGGCTGGCATTGATCAGTTCGATCGCTTCAGCCAGAGTGTCGACGGTGATGCAGCAGAGAACCGGGCCGAAGATCTCTTCCTGATAGATGGCCATATCAGTGGTTACATCCGTAAACAGGGTTGGTCCAACCCAGTTACCATCCGGTAGTTCTTCAACGGTGCAGTCACTGCCATCCAGAAGACAGGTGGCCCCTTCTTCCTTACCTTTGGCAATTAATCCCAGTACACGCTCTGTGGCAGCCTTGGAGATAATCGGGCCATAACCGGCTTTGGGATCGTCCCACGCGCCAGGCTTAACGACTGAGAGTTGCTCTTTCAGCTCATTAATCCAGTTTTTGCTATCGCCGACAAAGACCGCAACACTGATGGCCATGCAGCGCTGGCCAGCAGCACCCACTGATGCGCCAACCAGGCCATTCAATACACGGTCTTTGTCTGCATCAGGCATGATGACCATATGGTTTTTGGCGCCAGCCATGCACTGCGCCCGTTTCATGTTTTCCGTAGCTGTTTTGTAGATGTATTTACCAACAGGTACGGATCCTACAAACGACACAGCCTTGGTATCAGGGTGATTCAACAGATAGTCAACCTGCTCTTTTCCGCCATGAACAGCTTGTAATACGCCTTTAGGAGCACCGGCTTCCACAAACAGCTCAATCAGGCGCATGACTGTCAGAGGCACCTGCTCGGAAGGTTTGAGAATAAACGTGTTGCCCGCAGCGATAGCCAGAGGGTACATCCACAATGGAATCATGGCCGGGAAATTGAAAGGGGTGATACCAATACAAACCCCAAGTGGTTGCGTGTAACTGTAGGTGTCGATGTTATTGGCAACATTTTCAACCGTTTCACCCATCATGGAAGATGGGATGTTAGCTGCCTGTTCTACCACTTCAATACCACGCCATACATCCCCCTTTGCGTCAGCAAAGGTTTTGCCGGTATCCTGAGAAACCAGTTCGCCCAGTGCATCATGGTTTTCTTTTAGCAGGGCAACATAACGCATCATCAGGCGGGCACGGTCAGATACAGGGACATCTCTCCACTTTTTAAAGGCCGACTTAGCGCTTTCAATGGCTTTTTCCATTTCGGCTTCAGTCGCAAAAGGCAGTTCCGCCAGCAGCTCCTGAGTCGCGGGATTTGTGACAGGGATATACTGCGAGCTTTCACTGGCAGTGAACTCGCCATCGATAAACAGAGGAATTCTATTGGGCATGGGACTACCTGTCTTATATTTTATTATTAAGCGTGCTGCTCTATGCGGCCTTCATGCTAGCACGGCAATACTGGTTACGATAACTAAGCTTGTTAATTATCAATGTTAACCTGTTCGTAATATTTAACAGAATAGTTGTGAATTGTGAACAGGTTATGATGGCAAGTGTCCATTGTATCTCAGCCCTTATGATGCTCATGGTTGTTATGGACTATGCGATACCGAGAGATGCAGCAAGCTGTTGAGCGGTGAAATGATGTGAGAACTCACTGTCACCCAGTGACAACCGGGTCATTGTCGTATGCATGGCAGTTCCCATCAACATGACGGCAGTGAGTTCTGGTGTAATATCTCTTTTAATTCGGTTGCTCTCTTTCAACTCTCTCAGTCTGTCAGAAAGCATTTGGCGGGGAGTATAGAATCCTTTTACCCGACCTTTAGGAATAGAAGCCTGACCCGTTGTTAGAGAGGACGCTGCGATTGGAAGAACGCGCTCAAAGTAGGCTATAGCCGCTTCAAACACGTTATGAAGCCACAAGTCTATTGGCTCAATGTCTTCGGTAATATGTGTGATAAGCGTTGTCTGTTCAGGCAGGGCTTCATTAATCAAAGCCTGCAGTAGCCCTGTTTTATCACCAAAGTTATTGAACAGGCTGGCTTCGGTAACCCCGGCATGCATCGCTACGGCTCTGGTTGTGAGCCCTGTGAGGCCCTCCGTTTCCAGAAGGTCCCTGGCGGCTTCCAGAATACGGTTACGCACGCGGGGTCTGCCCATAATTGATTATCCCTGGTTTGCCTCATGCTCAGTTGATTGGCTCAAGGCTGCTGCCGGATCATCCCAGATAGCAATGATACCCTTGATGGTGCCTACATAAGCTGTGCCATCGGTGCCGATGGTAATGGGAGCCCAGTTATTGTCAAACGCCATGCCTGCACCGGTGCGGATTTTAAAGGCTGTTTTACCGCTCTCTGCATCCAGGGCCATCAGGTACCATGCGACATCCTCAGCATTTTCCTGTTGTTCAAAGGTGTAGAAATACACGAGACCATTGTCAGCAGAGAGCTTTGGCACAACGGAAGGTGCTTTTTCAGGAGAATTCCAGACAACATCACAACCGGATTCATCTTTACGGACATCAATCCGGGTGATACCGCCGGGAATAACATCCCACTCTTTCTGTTGGATGGCACTGCTGTAGCCAAAATTATTTTCGATAATGATTGTGCGGCCCCAGCCTACCATAGAGTTTTCTGTGGCTGACTGCTGGCTTTCAAACAGGGGAATCGTGGCAGATCAATCGTTGACCGTTAAAATCAGGCTGGCGGCGATAAACCAGAAGGTTTATCCGTTCATCAGCATTGTCAGTCATGGTGATGTACTGATCGCCCAGCAGTGTCGGTGTTGTGCCTGACCCCTGGTTAATGGAGCCAACTTTTCGTGCAGAACCTCGGTCGTATGTTTCCTGCCAGAGAACATTGGGCTTTCCTTTGGCATCGGCATTCATGGCATAGGTTGCATGATCCGTGACAATGTAGGCCGCATTTTCATCCATTGCGAAGCTGTTCTGGATCTCTTCTCCCTTAAACTGTGTGCTTTTTACCCTGCCGCTTTCAGGGTTGAGTGTGCCGACCCGGCCATAACGGGTAACCCACCATATTAAGCCGTTATGGTCGGGTAATACGGCGGTAATTGGGTCGCACTCCCCATCCGGGAACCAGTTATTCCAATTCATACAGTCATTGGGTACTTCCTGGCTGAGATCCCAGCTGCCATCCAGATAAAACTCCCACTCTCCACTTTCGCTCTGGCGGTTGGCCAGTCTCAGGATGCGTTGTGTACTGTCGGCCAGTACAACACGGTCCTGATCATCAAGATAATAGTAAGCGCCACCGGAAGTATCCGTCATAACAATGGTTGGGTCACGTTTCACCAGAGCCTGAAACGAGCTTGGACGGTTTGGTAATTTGAAACGCGCTAATAGTTCTAGTGATCTGGGCTTCAGCATGTGGATTTCAAACCCGGCAATGGATGCACACAGTGCAATAAGCTGGTCTTTAGTTGTGATGGTGACCGTTGCGCACATGCCTCCAGGCATATTGGACCCATCACGGGTTTGTATCTGAGGGTTAATGCCCAGGGGACCGGATATCAGATGAACATCGGAATTAAAGCCATCGCCATGAATGGTACTTTTGCCTGCTTTAGCCATAAAAGGGTGGGTAATATTGCTCCCCTGAAAGGGCTTGGGGGTTGCGGACTGGCCAATAAATTCGGGAGCAGTTAATGCCGAGCTTTTCAGAGGTTCAGGCTCTTTGGAAGGGCTGCAGCCTGCCAGTAATACGGCTGATAGCAGAGCAAAAAAGTGATGTTTCATAACATAGATTCCCTGTTTTATTTTGTTTTTATAGCGTCACTATAAATAAAACGGTTGGGAGATCAAGTGTTTTTGTGATTTCTATTGGTGCGCTTGTGGCCGTTTTATTACAATAAACGACATTGGTTTTTTTAGACACCTGGTCAGAATGATTGAGGTTTAAAAAATTGCCAGTGCAGATTGGCCAGTTTTTGTCATTGTTCCAGTTGCCAGTTTGGCGATGATAAAAAAAGCTATTTTTTGCACCGGCTTGTGCCCCTTTTGTGAGCTCAAAGGATGCTGCCATTTGGTAAGTGGACCTGTAGCTGGTTAGTTGGGGCAGAGGATGTGTGGAATTGAATCAGTTTCACCATGCTCTTAATAACAATAAGGATAAAAATATGTCTAATGCTATCGATGCGGTAAAGACCGTATTTGCAGGCTTGACTCGGCCCGGCGCGCAGTTTGAGCTCGAAGAAAAAACCATCAACGGTATCAATTATCGCGCTTACAAAAATGCGCCAGCGACACTGACCCAGATTTCAGGGAAAGCCTGGCTTTTGGTGAGCAGCCATTCCTGGTTCACGAGGATCAGCGCTACTCCTTCAAGGAAGCTTATGCGTTGGCCTGCCTTATCCCATTTCTGAAATTAAAGTGATCGATGAGGATGGAGATGAGCTGGGAGAAATTTGCATTAAAAGTCCTGCCATGATTGAAGGGTACTGGGGCAAAGAAAAAGAAACCGCCAAAGTATTAAAGGATGTTTGGTATCGCTCTGGCGATGTGGGCTATATGGGAGAGAAAGGCCTGCTCTATGTCTGTGACCGTAAGAAGGACATGGTGATCCGTGGGGGCGAAAATATTTATTGTGCTGAGGTAGAAGCACTCATCAATGAGCATCCGGCTGTTGTGGAGAGCGCTGCTTTCGGTGTCCCTCACAATAGATGGGGGGAAGAGCTGGCTGTTGCGATTCATCTTCAGCCAGGAGAAGAATTGTCTGATGCCGAACTGCAGGATTACGTGGCGGCATCACTGGCTAAATTCAAAGTACCGACACATGTCGTTTTTGCGGAACAGCCGTTGCCAAGAAATGCTATGCAGAAGGTCGTTAAGCAGGAAGTTCGTGACCAGTATGTTGATGAGCTGGCTTCGTAGTTTGTCGTCAGCGTAGCTTCTGAAAGGCTCAAAGGGTTTACCCTTTGAGCCTTTATTACTATTGATAAACTGAGATGGCTGCTTTTACCGCCTCGCCGGGTGTGAACGTATGGCCTTGTCTCAGAAGTGCAGACTCCAATGCGGAGAGACAGTTCAACACATTGGTTTGATTAGCGGCATAACCCATCACGCCAATCCGCCAGACTTTTCCAGCAAACGCGCCAAGACCAGCACCAATCTCAAGGTTGTATTCTTCCAGTAATTGTTGTCTTACTGCCAGGTCATCAATACCTTCCGGTATTACCACGGCATTCAGTTGAGCAAGCCGCTCCTCTTCAGGTACCAGCATTTCCCAGTCCCATGGCTGCGAGTCCAGCAACCAGCGCCTGATGATGCAGCTTGTGCCGCCTCCAGCTGTTTTCCAGCCCTTCTTCCTGTAAAAGGCAGAGAGATTCGTGCAGGGCGTATAATTGATTGACGGGTGCCGTATGATGGTAGGCTCTTTTTCCATCGCCTCCCCAGTAGCCCATGATCAGGTTCATATCGAGAAACCAGCTCCGTACCGGCGTTTTTCTGGCCTGAATTTTCTCGATAGCTGCTTCGCTGAAGCTGACTGGTGACAAACCGGGAACACAGGACAGACATTTCTGTGAGCCTGAATAAATGGCATCGATTCCCCACTCATCAACTTCCAGCTCAGAGCCTGCCAGAGAAGTTACTGTATCTACAATTGTCAGGCAGCCATGCTTTCGTGCCAGCTCACACAGTACTCTGGCGTCGGAGCGTGCACCTGTTGAGGTTTCAGCATGAACAAAAACCAGAATTTTTGTATCTGGGTGGGCTTGTAAAGCTTCTTCAACGTCTGCTGGGTTTACTGCACGCCCCCAGTCTGACTCGACAGTGACAGGTATGCCTCCCATACGTATGACGTTCTCTTTCATACGACCACCGAAGACACCGTTGATACAAACAATGACTTTGTCGCCTTCTTCTACCAGGTTGGCAAAACAGGCTTCCATTCCTGCTGACCCGGGCGCAGAGATGGGTAATGTGAGGCGGTTGCTGGTTTTAAAGGCGTATTGGATCAGTGATTTCAGCTCGTCCATCATTCGTATGAATTCAGGATCAAGGTGTCCAATGGTCGGTCGGGCCAGGGCTTCGGTGATTCTTGGGTGAACATCAGAAGGACCGGGTCCCATCAGAGTGCGCTGTGGGGGGTGAAAAGAGGTGATTGTCATAACTGCCTGTTCTTCTCCACTTATGGGCACGGCTACTTACGGGTAGAGCGAGTGCCGGTCTATTATTGTAGTGAAGCCTGACAGCAGAGGCGCAGTCAGGCAAGAACTGTCTTTCAGTCGGCTGGCCTCAATACCACCTCAGGCAGAGGGTATTCATCAACAACGACTTTACCAGAAGCAGGCATGATTTCTGCCTTGCCTTTCACAACGGCTTTACCGTTCTGGTTTACTACATTCGTTGAAATTGTTGCCCGCTTGCGCTGTTCGTTGATTTCCATAATTTCCAGCTCAACGGTTACCGTATCACCGACTTTGACAGGACGCATGAATTTTAGCTCCTGACCCAGGTAGATACCACCGGGTCCCGGGAGTTTTGTGGCCAGGGCGCATGAGATAATTGAAGCCGTCCACATGCCGTGGGCAATGCGACCTTCAAACTGTGTGGTTGCCGCGAACTCCTCATCCAGATGAACTGGGTTGGTGTCTCCAGACACTTTGGCAAACAGCAGGAGATCTTCTTCGGTCAGGGTTCGGGAAAGGCTGGCTTTGGCGCCTATGGTCAGTTCTTCAAATGGGATGTTTTCCAGTTTGCGCATAAGGTATGGCTCTATTTGCTTTGTTGAAGTATTGATACCCGGCAGACCGTTCAGCCTGTCTACTGATCAACAGCTCTTTAATTTCCGGAGTTGGAGGTTAACATTTTCAGTGGGGGTTACTGAATCAGAAGTTTATGGCGGTGACTTCAGGGACGCTGAGTTGGCCTTGAACCAGGTTCGATTTCTAGCTGCAAAAGTTCAGTCAGTGATATTTTTCCCCGGCCTTTTTGGCTTGTTTTGATACAGGGAAGATCGCCCAAATTGTAATAACTGGAAGTGTTTTTTGA
>CBDHDM010000149.1:0-21150 GCA_965261315.1 Endozoicomonas sp.
GTTTACCCGCCAGTTCCGTGGCAATGTGTTCATAATCTCCCGCATAAGTGCGGCTGTCCCGCCAGCTCCCCATCAGTGCCAGTGCGGTGGAGCGACCTGATGCGGTTTTCAGTACATTCTTCAATAACCAGTCCCGCTCGCCACCTTCTATCTGACTCCAGAACTCGGTACAGAACAGCTTCAGCACAAAATCCACAAACGATGGCTGATCAGAAATATAACCGAATGCCTCAGAAAGCAGCGTCCACAACGTGGGCTCCAGCTGAAACTTCTCAATCTGCTGAAACAATGGCCATTCCGAGCCGCTGTCATCCTCTGACGATAATGCCCCCGCATACTCCCTCAGCAAACTGAACAGCACATCACTCAGCTCAGCAGAATCCGCTTTGGTCACCACCGCCATCATCTTCCGGTCCAGCGTCAGCTCATCCTCATTTTCCGTCACCCACTTCTTCAGCTGGGCAATACGCTGCTTACTGGCAAAAAACGACTGCCGTTGTCGAATATGAGGCCGCAGGGACATCCGCGGAATCCCCAGTTCATTCAGCAGCATGGAGCTGTGATCGGCGTAAAACTGTTCGCTGTAGAGACGGATATCCAGCAGCCAGTCCTGCTCGGGTTCCGGTTCCATATGGGGGAAATAGAGCAGAAAGCGCGATGACGGCTCATCCATCTCCATGCGCTTTTTGGTGGCCAATACTGACTCCTGACCCACATTCAGCACCCGCACCCCATCGGGAAGGCCGCTGTCGGGCATGGCAAGCTGTGCCAGCTCTTCGGTAAAACTCTCCTCCGGATCGTACCAGAAGACAATCCGGCTCTTTTCAAAACGGGCGCGGATACCCTGTGCCAGTTCACTGATTTGCATTGATCGTTCCTTTCAAGCCAGCCCCATCTGCCGCCATAACGGCATAAATTCATCACTCGCTGGCAGGTGCCTGAAAATCGCCCTCTGTCGTTCGACGGATTTCATCTGCCCCAACAACTGATTAAGTACCGGGTTAACGACTTTTTCAAAAAACTGTTTGCCATGGATATTTAAAGCCATTTGCTTAAACAGTGGTAATCCATTCAGCTTTTCACGCTGTTGCTCAAACTTTTCAAAGACGTTGGCCGGATTAAGATAATCGTGCCACTGCTCAAGCTTTTTCTTGATCGCCTCATCATCCGTAGCGATAGCAGGGTCAAGCAATGCCTCCTTAAAACCCAGCTGCCGCAAGCCTTCCCACATAGGGTTCACTTCCTGCCACAAAGCGGCATGGGCAATCCACCGTTCGAGATCAGCCAGAAGCTGTTGTGATAGAACGTCCAGGCCACCATCAATAGCAGACTGTCGTTTTTCCGGGATGGCCTGCCAGAGTTCCTCAGGAACAATCAGGTAGTTTTCAATACAGTAACGTGGCAAAAACCAGAGATTAGAGTGCTTTATTTCCAGCTCCAAAAGACGCGCTGGAGACCACTCATCCCGGTCAATCACGCCAATCCATTCAGGCTCCTTCTGAATAATGGGCAACACATCAGTTTTCTTGCCCGCTTCGGCGATAACCCAATCTCTGCTCCAGTCAAATGACGTTTTATGAAGAAACTGCTCAAACGCATTAACATCATCAGGCCCCTCAACCAGCAGCACACGCCGTGAACTGCTGCCAACCTTCTGCTCTTTAATGGTTTTAATTCGTTCACTGATACTGGCCACAATCAGTCCGCCTTATCTGACGATTGATCAGAGAGCTCAACCCGCATCCCGTTGTTCTCATAACGATGCCAAATGTCCACCGCATGGGAGGTAATCATCAGCTGAGCCTTACGCTCCTGAACCAGTCGCTCAATGGATTCCAATAACGGATTCACCAGCGACGGGTGCAGATAAAGATCCGGCTCATCAATCAGCACCACACCGCCGGGTTGCAGCCAGCGGTGCAGCAGAAACAGCAGAATCAACACCTGATGCTCACCGGCACTCAGCTGATCGAGAGAGTGATACGCTCCCCGCTGTCCGTGCAGTTTCACCCGCAGTCGCACTTCACCGGGTTTAATTTGCGGATCAATCTCCTTACCCATCAGAAACTGGTTAAGCCCCCGCACCACTTCAGTGTATTTGCGCGGCAACGTGGTTTTCAGATTGATCAATGAGGCTTCCAGCTGACCTTTCCAGTCATCACTGACCACATAACGGGTCAGCCACCGCTGCGCCAACAGATCCGGAATCGGTTCACCGACATTCCGTTTGGGGGAGATCCAGCGGCGCTCTTCCGCATCGAGATAGATCACATTAGGTGCATCCACCTTATCTGCGGTTAAAATCAGCTGCTTGCGCTTTTGTGCCCACTCCTCCAGCCACGACGACTGAGGTAGCATCAGCTTCCAGCGGGGCTGAGAACCATGGGTCGTGGTCTCCCCCAGCCACACCACATCGGGATGCTGTTTTTGCAACATCTCAGCCCAGCGTTGATCCCCCAACAGCAAGCCTGTTTTTTCAGTAGTGAAAGGCTGCATCTCATCCAGAATCACCGCCACACCACCCCAGCGTTGCAACCACTGTTTGGCATCGTGACTTTTAGGCAACACCTTGCGCTGATCCAGCCAGTAACCCAGGGCATCCCAGAGCATGGCAACGGCTCGTAACACCGTGGACTTGCCACAGCCGTTCGGGCCGGTGAGCAAAACCCTCGGTTCCAGGGCTTCGGTCCAGCCATTTTCAAAGGTGAGTACGCTCTCCTGCAGCGGCCCCATCGAATGGGCATAGATTGCCGATATTTTCATCAAACAGCCTCCCCTGCAAAATAGTCCACCACCTCTTTTGCACTGGGGCAGTCGGGATGATTGGCAGCATTTTCTATGGAGAAGCGGTGGTGTTTAACAATCTTTTTGGCAAAGGCAACCTTATTTTTACCAGGCCCACGCTGACTCAACTCTTGTGCAATCTCTGCCAGACGATCCCATGGCATACCGTCGGTACGTTCCGGGTGTTTTTCGAAAAAATCCGCACTCTCCAGCCAGCGCTTCATCGCATCGGTATCCGCCAGATACCAAGCCTCCAGCGCTTTCACTGCCACAAAGATAATATCCAGCTGAGGGTGTGCGATGCGCTCCCGCACCACGGTGACTGATGGTCCCATTTCCAAGTCCGTCAGCACCACAATTTTATCCGCCGCTTGCTGTTGCAGTTGCTCAAGGAAAACGCCAATATTTTTCGGTAGCAGGTTTCCGCCACCTTTAGCGTCAATTACCGGTGATAACAACTGGCAACCATGCCGAGTCAGAAATTCCTTAAATTGTGGGGAATTGATGATAATACTCTCACTGCCACCCTCCACAATAAAACCCACCTTTACCACGGCAAGCCTCCGTCAAACAGATTGGTCAGCCAAGCGGTATCCAGGGCAATTTTGCGTTTATCGACATCAGAGTCCGACGCTCTTTTCAGTCGGGTCTTGCCCTTCTCCTTGCCCACCAGCCAGAGTTCGTCGGTTTCCAGATTACGTACCACCGACTCACTATGAGTGGTGATCATAATGGGGTGCTCCACACTGCCATAACCACGAAACAGCGTCACCAGTTCGCCAATGGCTTTAGGATGAATGCCCCGCTCCGGCTCTTCGATAATAGTCATGCCCGACTCACCGGAACGACTTAACACCGCCGTCAAAATAGCGAGGGTGTATATTGTGCCGTCGGAAATCAGCCCGGCGGGAAAGCGGGCTTTGGTACCTTCTTCTTTGAAGGTAATCACGGTGCTGCCATCCAACCGCTGCTGCCCGGTATCTACGCTTTCCATACCCGGAACAATCAGCTCGACCCACTCCATAATCTGCTCACGAAAATCATCGTCTTTTTCCAGCACAGAGAGCAATGCCGCCACATTTTTACCCTGACTGTCCAGAGTGCTGGTATCCATACCGGCACTGTTGGCCCCTTTCGCTGCGGCCGGGTCAATGCGAAACACACGAATATTCGTTAAAAAGGCATAGAGTGGGCTTTTGCCCAGCAGCATCAGTGCGCTCATATCGTCCGGGAAACCCCAGGCGTCTTTTGTTTCCCCGAGCTTCAACAACGGGCTGAGATCACTGCGATCAATCATTGAAACCCCATCCACCGTGAGTGATTCCAGCAGGTAAGGGTTTTGGTCAATCCCTCGTAGTTGCAGACGGTAATCATAACGCTTACCGGCCAGTTCAATCTGTAACGCAAAGGCCATAGTGGTTTGCTGCTTTTTCGGGGACTGATAACAATGGATCTGTTCGAAACCATTAAAATCCCTGATCGCCTGTACCGCCCCCCGTTGCACCACCGCTCCCAAAAAAGCCAGCGCATCAGCGACATTACTCTTACCGGCGCCATTGGCACCGGCCAGAGCCATAAAGGGAGAAATATCGTGCAGCTGAATATTCGCCACACTTTTAAATCCCTTAATTTCCAGATAGTCGATCTTCATTTTATTAATGGTTCTCCGGTGCGTTGCCGGTAATCGCCTTCACATCGCTGAGCAGGTCGCCGAATTTGCCGTAGTTCACCTTCACCCCATCATCTAAATCCAGCGAGATGCGGCGGTCGGCGTAGTGCTTCAGTTTATCATCGAAGCTGCGCAGCTCGACCTGTTTTTTGGTCAGGGCATCCCGCTCTTTTTTCAGGCGGTTGGCATCGCTGGTGGAGCTGGCGTGGTCGATCTGGTTTTCCAGCTGGTCCAGATAAGCCTCGTACTTGCCCAGCAGCGGGGTGACGTACTCGGTGCGCATCCGGGCCAGGGTGCCTTCGTTGTAGCGGTGCAGGTAGACCAGGCACTCAAAGGCTTTCTGTTTGCCGGAGCTGAACAGCCAGTAGATAGGCCGCTTTTTATAGGTTTTTAGATGGTCCTTATAGAACTGGCTGGAGAGGTAGCGGCGAATGGTGGCTAATGCAGCTTCGCCCTTCTTCGGTTTGATTGCGTAGAGGCAGAGCGATTCCGCTACGAAATCCAGGTTCTCCTGCAGATGCTCTTCGCCCCAGACGGTTTTGACAAACTCCCGGAAGCGGTTGGTGGCATCGTCTTTAAACCACTCCTGATCGGTGAGGGGAATAATGCCATCGTCGTCGGCTGGGAAGGTTTGGTAGGCGCCTTCGATGACCAGATCGGTGAAGCCTTCGTTGGCGGCGTGGGCGTAGACTAAGCCTTCTCGGTCTAAAGAGTAGCGGCCCATCATGCAGCCTATGGCATAGCTGGTCAGCTCTTTTAAGGTGTCGTTTTGAAATAGATTTTCATACTCTGCTTCGGTTTTTCCAGCACCGTATCGATAAGCTGGGTTTATTGTGAGAGTAATTTGCTCAATGGGAACCTCTGATGTTAACTCATCTTGTAAACCGTATGTGTCAATAAATATACGGTTAATATCTTTTTCAATAGTTAGTATTTCATTTATTGTGTTTTGGTTGTGGACTTGCCAATTGTCATATAAATCGCTAATTGTTCTATGTTGATATTCAGAGCTTAGTAATGGATTTTTTTTGAAATCCCATGAAGACTCCCTAGTATCCCAGTCATTCTTTGAAAAAGTAATCAATTTTTTTGATGAGCATTCAAGATTTTTTGTTAATGCTTCGGCTATAAAAGGCAAAGATCGAATATCTCTGATTTTAACATGTAGTGTTGGATTTATCCCTTTTATGACAGATGCTATAACTTTGGCTCTTCGTCGTTTCATATGGATTTCAGGATATCCGCCACAGGGCTGGCTATCAGGTAAATCATCGTGATAAAAGTCCCTGTATTACGGTAACCTTTTGCCCTTGCCCTGGCTGCCTGAAACAGACTGTTCAGCCCTTCCATTCGTGCATTGGTATACGTCGAATACCAGCGTTGCAGAATCTTATCAGCATGACGTTCAACCGTTTCCAAAGCTTTGCGTACCGGCTCCAGGATTTCTATGTATCCCAACTCCTTCCGTGCATAACCGATGAAATGACTAAGTCGCCAGCGGGCTGCCCTGATGGTTTCAGCTTTACGGATCCAGCGTAGCTTTTCCTTGATCTTCCAGGCCGTGCCTGTATGTAAGTCACTGGTCTCCAGTTCTGCAAGTGCTTCAACTTGTTTCTCTGTCAATGGCCCGTCTGCGTTCTTCAGAATCGCCCAGCGAAGCTCTTTCGGCAGGTGTTGTAACTTACGCTCAGCCTTACGCACGTCGTCTAATGCCGTGGTAAACAATTGCACAACATGAAACCAGTCAATGGTCACATTGGCATTGGGGAGTTCTTCTTTCGTTGCGGCCAGGAAAGCTTTGGACATATCACAAACCACCTCCAGAATATTTTCTGCCTTGCCCTGATGCTCTTCGAGAAAGGTCTTGAAATCCCTGACTGTCTGCTTGCCTTTGCCGGGCGTCGCGAACAACACCGGCTTATCCGAACGATCCATGTCGATGAATACGGTAACGTAGTTATGACCTCGTTTTGAGGCTGTTTCATCAAGACCGATGGCTTTCAGCTCAGCGAAGTTCATCTCAAGCAGCGCTCTGCTGACGTAGTGCTTGATAACCCGCCAGATACGTTTATCCGCGACACCAATGTACTCTGCACAGGCCTTGACGGGCATTTCACGAGCCAACATCAACAGAGCCTGTTCAAATAAAAGTGTGAACTTGCTGCCTTCTCTGGCCCAGGGTACATGAATACGACGTATACCGTGTTCTTCACAGTTGGTCCGAGGGACATTTGCAGTAATGAAGCAGTGGTGCTGGAAGAAATTCAGGTGTCGCCAGGTGAGTTCTTTGAAGTCATGTGCAGGGCAGGCCTTGCCACAGCAGGGGCATGGATAGAGGCTGCCACGATCAGCAGCCACCTTGAGCGTAAGGGTACTGGGTTTGGTTGAAGTATCCAGATGCTGACTCACCAGTTTCCATGGAAATTGTAAGCCGAGGCCGAGTATAAAAATCTGATTTCCATCCATGGGCAGGACACTTCTTCTGAGGTGAAAAAAAGAAGGGTCTTTTACAGAAATTTGCTTACAAAATCCACATCAAAGGACGAGGAGCCATAACTTTTGAGTTTAGAAATGCTAGGGCTTTGGCTTCAGAAATTCCATCATTTAGAAATAGAGTTGGCCCTGTTGTTTCATATGTTGCACCAGGGGGGAGATAACGGAAAGCAGTTGATGATGAAGTTATATCTGTCCAAGTAATACCTTTCAAATACCAATATTTTTCATCCACGATTCTTGCGCTGTGATCTTTTCTGTAGAAATCACGACTACTTTTTGACCAGTCTATTACATGTTCAAGATTCCCATACCACTTCCTAAATTCTCCTCCTTTTGCACAATATAACCATTTTTTTGAAATCCCAATACTATTAGCGTTTACTTCCCAGATAAATCTTAAATATTTATCATTATTTGTGGTTTTATTTTGTCCCTCTGTTTGAAAAAAACTTCCAAATGTAGATGAGGAAAATGCATTTAGTAAAGCATCTGAGAACCAATATGTGATAGGGCTTCCAGGAATTTTTTTGAAGTCATCCTGCTGTGTGCTACCAAATCGAAACTCTTGATTTAGCAAAGCTGTTTTTTTGGCTTCCTCAGCTCCCTCAATTAAACGGAAAAATACCGGCTGATAATGTGTCTGGTGTCTTTTACCTACTACCCAAGCCGTTGTCTGAACCATCTCTCCGGAAATCTGACTAAATGCCCTTGCCCCCAAATGGGCCATAGTCACAAAGATTTTGGTATCTAACAGCCACTCCCGCAATTTTTCGTAGCTAGTTCTCGTCCAAAAACCCAACCAATTGAAAACTGGAGATTTTATCCTGAAAAATTAAGTGGAGCCCTACTGCCATTTGGCGACTAAACTTCCCAAGGCCAATAAACATCAGGGAAAGCCAAACAGAGAGGGCTCCAAATGCGTAAAAAACGCAACCCGCAGTGTAGTATGGAACTTCATTACGTACCTCATGAAATCTGCTCTCAGCTTTCCGGCATCTCTCAATGGCTTGATACCCATCCACAGTTCAATGACTGGATTTATGAGGACTTAAGTTCTGGTGATAAACAGAACACTGGCCGAAACGGACTATCAGCAGAATCCGTTCTTCGTGCGGCACTCCTGAAAAAGTATTTGGATTGTGATTATGACTACTTGTCGTTTGTTTTGATGGACTCCATGCTCTTTCGAGACTTCTGTCGTCTCGAACCAAACCAGCGGCCAAGTCGCTCCAGTCTGCATGGGCTCATCAGCCTCCTCACTGCATCTACATGGGAACGGATTAACAACTGTCAGCTTATGACCGCTAAAGATCAGGGTATTGAGAAGGGGCGCACTGTGGCCATTGACAGCACAGTCACCGAATCGGATATCAAACCACCTTGCGACAGTGATCTTTTAGCCAGTTCTGTTAAAGAAATTTGTCGGCTGCTTAAACGGGGACAAACACTGACAGCGACACCGCTTTATGAATATACCCATCACAACCGGGCCGTAAAAGATGCGGCCAGAAAATGCATATACGCTCGTAAAGAAGAGCGGGATCAGCATTATAAAAAACTGCTGCAGTTGACCCGAAAATCCCGGAAGGTGCTTATCGAAGCCACTTTCAAGATTGCGAACGCCCGTCAGCAGGGGCAGTGTCTCTTGGCAGATGATGCCGAAAAGTGGCAGGCTGATGTGGATCACCTGTTACCCTTGGTGGATGCAATAGTCTCTCAGACAGAGCGAAGGGTCTTGAAGGGTGAAAAGGTGCCAGCCCAAGAGAAAGTGGTTAGCCTGTATGAACCCCATACGGATATCATCGTAAAAGACAGGCGGCAAGTGCAGTACGGCCATAAACTGAACCTGGTTCAGGGAAAAAGTCGATTGATCCTGGATCTGGTTATCGAGGAAGGTAATCCAGCGGATTCTGACCGATTCCTTCCGATGATGGAAAGACAAAAAGAACTTTATGGGCGTGTACCCCGCCAGACAAGCAGTGACGGCGGATACGCGTGTCGCGAAAATTTGGAAAAAGCCAAAGCCATGGGAATCAGCGATGTGGCTTTTAATAAAAAGCGTGGACTTGAAGTCGAAGAGATGACTAAAAGTCAGTATGTGTATAAAACACTCTTTCGCTTCCGGGCAGGTATTGAAGCAGGAATTTCGTGGCTAAAAAGATGTTTTGGACTATCACGCTGCCACTGCAAGGGCTCTGAACGCTTTGATTCTCATTGCTGGTTATCGGTTGTCTGTTACAACCTGGTGATTCTGGCCAGGCACCCGGCGCCATCCTGACAGCCACCTCCGCGCCAAATGAAAGCATCTTCTCAGCATAGTGGAAGAGTGTTTGCTGCCTGATTTTTGAGTTTTCCTAAAATATTTGTCCCACATTAGAGAGAAAAGGGGAGGATTCTCTTGGCACTCTGGAATTTCAGGAGTTATTAGAGCGTACGTACAGTCAAATTATGATTGCCCGATGCGTTTTTGGACGAGAACTAGCTAGACAGGAACATCCACGACTGCATATTGACCTGCGCATTGAACCCATTGTCGTTCAACAGACTAAATGCATGCTCCATGAAAATAGCAAACAGATCTGACTTACTATTGGGATACTGCTTTTTAGCAAAAATCCTTCAGCGTAGCATTCATCCCTTTGCTGCCCATATACGGCGGATTCGCCACCACCGCATCATACCGCTGAGCCAGCAACACCGCCTGATGCACAAACGGCAACAGTCGTTTTTGCCGCCGGTTTCTGCCGGGTATCACCGATATCTGCCAGCTCCAGCAATTGTTCCATCAGTTGCAGTAAAGGTTCCAGCATATCCGCTGGCACATCAATCAGGGAACCAAAGGTTTTCGCCGCTTTAAACCAGTGCAGGCAGTCTGCCAACAACTCGTAACGCTCATCTTCTACAATCCGCAGATTGCCCCCGCCAATATCAAACGACAACACTAGTTCATCCATATCCCCGGCGGTTTGCTCTTGTGCCAGATTCAGCGCCTGCCACAGGTTATCCAGATCAAGGTCGGCACTTTCCTGCAGCGCAAGCACATTTCAGAAAAACCTGCCGTTTAAAAATATGTCGGTCATCCTCCCTTGCCATCATCATCAGCGCAAACCCCGCCAGCTGGGCGGCACGGTCATCAATATCCAGACCAAACAGGTTTCGTTCCAGAATCAATTGAGGAATATCACGGCGACGGTAACCCCGGCTCTTCGTAGATCGCCTTGAGCACATTGTAGGCTTCGATCAGGATATGGCCGGAGCCACAGGCCGGGTCCAGCACCTTGAGGGTTTCCGGATCAATGGCATCGGGGGTGATGGCCTTCAGCTGTTCCACGACGTCCGGCGTCTGTTCCGCCGGTTCGATATAGTACTCCATCTGGCTTTTAATGGCGGAATCCGGATAGGTTTGCAGCCACTGTCGCCCCACGGAGTTCTGCACCAGGTATTTGACAATCCAGTTGGGGGTAAACAGCTGGGTGGCGGCGGGAATATCTTCGCTCTTCACCACCTTGCCGATCACCTGATCCTTTTTCTCGGAGATATAGAACTGATAAAGCCAGCCAATCACCTCCACCTGCTGCCAGTCGTCTTCCGGCACGCTGTCCACCAAACCCCGGAGAATGGAGTCGGTGCGGGTGAGGTTATCCGGGCAGCAGCAGTTCGGTGTCGTCGTCCAGGGCCTTCAAAACAGAAACGGCATGGCTTCGTGGAGTTGGTGGCACTGGCCCAGCAGCAGCTCCCGGTAGAGCTGTTCGTCTTTATTGCCCGCCAGTTTCAGCTCCACCACATGATTGCGGTCCCAGCCCCAGTTCTTCCGCCGCATCCTGGGCGTGGTCGAGCAGTTCAAAACCCTTCTCCGAGGTCGGATGGGAAAGCACCCGCAACCCATGGTCCAGATAACCATGAAGTTCCATAAAACGAATGGCACAGAGCCGGTTAAACCAGGTGTACGCCACCTGCTCCACCAGCTGTGCAAAGCCAAGAGTTTCGCACCGCGCCACCAGCCGGTTCCGGGGCCGCGCCAGTGCGCTGTCAAAGCTGTTGCCATCAATCTGCATCACCGAACCGCTGATTACCGGCTCGGATAGTTGCAAATGGCCTTTTTTTGTCGGCGTTGATGCCGAACAGATTCAAACGACGGGTGACCGCTTCCATATACTCACGACGAGCTTTAGGTGCGTATTTTTTCAGGTTGGGAGGTGGTTCATTGGTGGGTTCCGTGGTTCCACCCCTCGTTCCCACCGCTTTTATGCCCCATGGGAACGAGGGAAAATAGTAGTTGGTGAGGGGAAAGGCGTGCTCAGAACAAAAGTTCTAACGTCTCACATTGGGGTGAGTGGTTCCATGAGCTACGGTGCTTTCATCCAGTGGCTGATCCCATTTTTCCTTTGGGTAGAGTGCTTTGATTTTCTGCTGGAAAGTATTGTCTTTCAGCATATTGTAAGTGACTGATTTATAGTCACAACGGAGTTTAATGTTGCCTGCAACTTTCGTGCTGTTAGGCATATATTTCTCCAGGACTTCATTCAGGTAATCTCTTGCCTTTTTGTTAGTGATAGGCCCCCCTTCTGCAAAGGCAATCAATCCTGCCGGAGGGTTTTTCTTAAGCCTGTCAGCCAACATTTTCGCAAGAGCAATTCTGGATTTTTTAAGTTCGCCATCAAGCTTTTTTTCCAGTGTCTTACTGAACTTATCAATCTCTTTTCTGATTTTTTCCAGTTCTTTTTCAAAGTCTGGAATCTGGGTTCTCTTGATAATTCGGCCAAGTTCACCCATTGGTCTGAGGAATGCATTACGCAGTTCATCTATCTGACCGGTGATTTTCTTTGAAGATAACTTGCTGTTCGCATCTATCATCTTGTAGCTGGCTGATAGCCTGCTGTGTGCGTCTTTGTCTCCGGTCAGAATGGATTTGATTTCATCCGGAAATTTAAAAACCTGCCGTTCGATCTGTATGCCTTGCAGCTCAAGCTCAACAAACTCCAATCGACTGTTAAAAATGGTCAATTGACGGCTGACATCAAAACGCTGAGGCGGATTCACCTTTAGTTCAGTCGAGGTTTTGCGTATCTCTGCCTTCGCCAGCGGTTTTGCTTTTACCGAGATACTCGGCACCGGAAACGGTTGTGATTCCTTTTTTCCCTTTAATTCTTCATCAAAGATACCCCGTTGAAGGCTTGTATCCTCAGTGGGCTTGTTTTCGATGCCAGAGTCACGCAATAACAAGTGAACCGTGTTGATCAGGTTGGTGACTTCTTTTCCTGTCAATTCAAGACAGTTAAAACCAAGATTAATATCCGGCTTTTCAACCATCGCTGGCAACTGGCTGAAAATCCATGCTTTATTGTCAACAATACAGAACGCCAATCGGGTATCGGGCAATTCATAAAGACGAACACCGACATTGCTTAGCATTTCCAGTGACCGATGCTCACCATAACCGAGTCTGCGACTATGAGCTGAAGCATCAGTGAGAATAATAATATCCTCAGAATCTATTCGTTCACTTGCTTTCACTATGGAATCAGCCACATCTACCGAAATGCCTGCACCACAAAAGTAAATACGCTCTCTGGCTGATGCTATCTCAGCAGCCAGCAAATGCGAGTTTATTCCCAAGAGCATTTTGATGACTCCTACGCTTACTTGATCCGCACCCGGTCACCAGCACTGACTGCGCTCAGCAACTGATCACGAAGGCTGGACAGATACTGATCGATTTGGGCTTCGGTTTCGATAAAACCGCTCTGAATGGTTCGACGCATCGCTTCTGCCGGGTTGATGGTAACAGTTCGTTTTGCCTCAGGGACGACTGAAGCTGGTTGATTTCTTCCAGGCTGGACAGTGACGCCATCCTTACCCTGCTCATTTGTTTTGGTTGCGGAAGTCGTTGCCTCATTCTCTTTTCTATGCTTTTCTGCTTCAGCCTTCTTACGAGCCTCTTCTATAAACTGATTCAGTAACTCGAAGGCATCATCTTCATAGTGCTCGGCCTCAGTCTGTTCACTGCTGATCTGGGCAATGGAATCTGTAGTCTCTATGCGCTGCTTGCATTGTTGCAGGGGACGCAATGCCTGATTTTGAAGTTCACTGCTGGCACCTGCTTCCTGCAGTGCTTTGGTGACCCGGTCAATGCGCAATTCAACCCGACTGATGCCGTGGCTGCGCTTATCAGCAACAAGCTTATCGTTAATACGCTGGACAGTTTCCACCAGCCCATTGATATTCCGCAAATGCTGATACGGCTCTGACATAGCATAAATTCGATCCAGCTCAGCCAGAGCTTTAGCGGCTTCTTCGCTTTTCTCAAGAGCAGGCCGGTTCATCTTAAAACGGCTGTTCAGGGCAGTTCCCAGGGTCTGCCAGGTCTGAAACTGGCTGGTGTAAAAATCGCTGAGATCTTCATACACCTCTACAAAACCTTTCAGCTCATCCCCATCTTTCAGGAAACGCTCAATCAGGCTAAAGCTGTTGGCCTGTTCAAGAATGCCTGCTACCAGCACCAGACCTTTATCAATCTCGGTTTTACCGGGGTAGTGGCCTGTCTGGGCTTTGCTTTTGAAGGATTTGAGTTCGTCGCTCCACTGGTTGAGCGCTTTGACCAACCGCTCGTAGAGCTGCTTCTCATCACTGCCGGTGACCGTAATGGAAAACGCATTTTTCATCAAAGCGGCAGCTTTTTTCAGCTGCCGTTCATCGTGCTGGCGAATTTGCCGGATGCGCACTTCGCCACGCTTGCGGGCACTGATAAAGGCATCGTAGGCCAGTTTCAGGCTAAGGTCATTGGTATTGACGGTAAAGCTGATTTTGCCTGCCAACGCCAGTCGTGCCACCAGTAAAAGACTCTCATTATCGGGCCAGCCATAGGGGCGCTTGCCAAAATGCGTGACCACATCCCGCAGATAAACCGCTTCGTTGCGCTCGATTTTCAGAGCGATGTACTGAGCTACTTCGGTGGTGGCCTTCGGGTTGCACTCCTGATCGTTCAGATCAAGCCCGGCCTGGGCAATATCATTCGCACTCAATACCGCTTGCAGCTCCCGCAATACATCACCTGGTGTCAGTTGCAGGAGGTTGAGCTTGGCAAAGGTGTTTTCGATCACGTATTTGCAGGCTTCATCCACGATGGCGATGGGCGAGGTAGATTTTTTCGGCAGTTTAATGCCGATGGCAAACACATCCGCTTCGATAAACAGTTTTTCAAAGTCCTGATTCAGCCGTTTTTCCCGCGCGATGTTTTCCATCTGCTTTTCCCGCAGCAGATGCTCCTGCTCCGGGCGCTGACCGGCATTCTGCTTCAGGAAGCGGTCAGTTTTCAGGAAGACGGTGAGCTCATCCCATAGCCGCTTATCCTCTCCAAGACGAAGCATTACACAACCATCGCCTTCCAGGGTGTGGTTGATGCAGTGCTGGTCCGACAGAAACCTGTCGTAATGGACATCCAGTGGTGACGTCACCTTGATGACCAGATCTTCCAGTGTGGTGCCATCTTTCGGGTGGCCATTGCAAAACCGGCTGATTTTGAAGTCCTGTTTGTTGGCCGGATAACGGTACTGGTTCTGACGATGCAGTACACCATCAAAAACAACGGCTGAGAGTTTATTAGAGACTTCGGGGCCCTCTACTTCCGTTTTCTGAATCTCTTTTTCAATCTCTTTTTCTTCGTTGGTAAGGAAGATAAATTCATCGCCATTACGGGCAATCAGCAGCTGTCGTTCAAGACGGTTAAGGCTTGCCTCGATTTCTTTACGGAGTTCGATTTTATCCGCATCAATGCAATCAATGGAGAGGGTAACCAGGTTATCCAGCGTGCTTTTTACCAGGTTGACATAGCGGATCAGGAACAGGGTTTTCAGTACCGAACCATCAAAATCAGTAAGCGTATCCTGTTCACAGGCCTGGTCGATGGTACGTTTGACAGCCGGTTCCAAAAAACTTTCGATGGGGGCGTAAAAACTGTGGAATGGAATCAGAATATCCAGCCCCCTGTCTTTCATCTGCTTTGCTGCAGACTGAAATGCGTCCAGCAGGGAACGCTCCCCCATGGCCAGGTGTTTACCGGCCGCACCTTTGCTACGGATAGATTCAAACACCTTCTGTACCAGGGGGTAGTGATAAGGAACAAAAGGATAGTTATCGACAAAGGACGGGACATCGCTGTAGCCCTTTAAGGAGGCTGTGGTCGTATTGTCGAAGGTCAGCTGGTTACGCAGGATGTCGCTTTATCGGCATAAATGCCCATCAGCCGCTCCCGGGCGTCCTCGGTTTTTGCCAGCAACCGGCGCTGAATAACTTCAGCGGTATTGGAGCTGGAGAGCTGCAGCCGGGTAGAAAAGCGCCCCTGGATTTTTGAGAAATCTTCACCCTCGCGACGATCCATTCCACCAATGGCGGCATCGATATCGGCCTGTGACGTGACTACCACCCATGCACGACCTTTACAGTGAGTACCAAGATCTTCTGTGATGGTTTGCAGCTTGAGCATCATGCGGGAGTCTTTGCCGATAAACTGTCCGACTTCATCCACAAGGAACAGCAGGTTGCGGTCGCCACTGCGGTCCAGGTAATCGTTAACCCACTTGCAGAAGTTACCGATGTTCAGAGGGAAATTATCTTCGATTTTTTCGACCCATTGCCGGGCAGATTCTTCAGATTGCCCGGAGGCACTGGCCAGCGCACTGGTCAGGTCATCACGGAAGAAGTCGTAGGCATCCCGTTCCTTCTCCCAAGTAGACTTTGTGAGTTCGGCAAAACTTCGCTTGAAAGCTTCGTATTGGCCACGCTTATCCAGCTCTCTTTCCAGGTGGGCAATCTGAGGGTAGTCGGCACAATAACCTACACGCTCATTAAACACTTTCAGGAATACTTTCAAAATGGCGTATTCGCCATCGTCGGTATTGGCTCGTGAGTCGATATTGAACAGAATAACATCGGTTTTTCGGGTGACCGCTGCGGTAATGTCAGACAGTAAAAATGAGTCATTTATCTTTTCCTTGAAAAAGTCGAGCGCCGTTTTTTCCTGACCCTCTTTTTCAACGGTTTTATTTTCCAGAAGGTAAGAAAGAATCTTCAAAAAGTGGGATTTACCGGAACCAAAGAAACCGGAAATCCAGACCCCGACTTTGTCGCTCATGTTTTCCGCATGGCCAGTGGTACTGGGCGTATAGCTTTCAAAGAATGTCCGGAGATGGCGGTCCAGTTCATTGGTAACCACGTATTCATCCAGCTCAACGAAAACCACTTCACTGCTGGTCTGTTCTGCCTTTACGACACCGTTAATATCCCGGGTCAGTTTTTTTTCAAAAATCTGTTCAATATTCATGATTAGCTCGACAAGTGCTGGGCACTGGGGCAACTGGAAAGGGTTAATCAGCGATTGAAATGCTTAAAAATTAGGCGAACGCTGCCCGCAGCCCGAAAATCCGGGTTCGCTGGTTTTTGCGGGCAGGAGTCAGGCGTATCGAGGCTCAGTGACTTTTTTCACTATCCGGCACCAGTTTGAAAGCGCGGTAATAGTTTTTTGATTCGATCAGGCCAAATGGATGTAAGTCTCTCCCACTGTATTCGCCAGGGTAAAAGAGAATCAAAGGTGTGCTGCCCATCACGGCCTGCAGTGCACTGAGCAGCTCATGACCCCGAACCAGGGGCCATGCATTACCGAGGCCGGAAATAATCACAAAATCCTGTTCTGCAACCGGATAACGTTCTCCGATGTAACTTGCCAGTTTGTCCTGACTCAGCGGTCCGGAAAGACTTCTTTTCAGTGCTTCAAGACCAACCTGTTGCTCACGCTGACAGGCACGGTCAAAGAGTTTTCTGGATTCCAGCAGTTCAACCAGACTCTGAAATATATTGATATGAATAAATTGATGTCCACGTCGCTGGAGCTTTTCACTGATATGTTTAATGTGATCACGAACCATCAGCTCAAATTTGGCCGGATAGTCAAATATCCAGAAACCAATCTCATTGCCCAGCCCTTCGTTTTTGAGAAGACTGGGATTATCAATACGATCGATAACCTGATCCAGGCGATGCTGTAAATTCTTCATAAGGTACACTCCATGACCTGCTCAAGCTCCTCTCGTTGCCATTCAATTAACCAGCGTTTGGTTTCAGGTAATAGATAGACTGGCTGTAGTAATCTCTGACGGTTGTCGCTCAGATAACCGGTTTCCACCAGTATCCGAATAATACTGACACCGGATTTATGAATGGTATTTGGTGACAGCTGGTCCAGACCTGCGATATGGCGGTATTTACCATCCATAAATTGCTCCCAGGCACTGGCTTCAAGATCTGGCCGGTAAACCCTTCTGGCTTCTTTGACCACATCAGTCATAAAGTCTGCCAAAGCAGGTGTATGTATGACTGCAGACAACATCAACATCTGAATATATAGCCCGTCGTGAGCCCCGATCAATGCTTCTATATAGCCCCGCCCAAGGGGTTCCAGCCTGCGCCGTATGGTTCTTGCATATCGAAGTGCCGTTTGTTCCGAACGTTTTTGCAGAATATTCGATTGAGTGACTCTTTGTAGCCAGTCAGCGTCAGATCCTGCCGCCAGCATCTCCTCAGCCACCACCCGTGATTCTGGCAGGAAGAGACCGCCAGCGGTTAAATCCGCGAGATATTTTTTGGCTAGTGTCATCGGGTCACTTTTTGTCTGATGAGTGTGTCTGCTGATATTGAAGCTATGTTTACGCCATGTATCAATTAATATCCAGCGGACGGGTGTCGTATCGCGGGAACGCTACCGCCCGTAGATTTTACCATTGTCTTTTATTGACGCCGGGAAGCGTGGTTCCAGATAGCTCAGGGAAGGGTTTTAAATTGGGATAAGTGTACAGAATTTATGAAGGGCTCTGAAGGTGTATATATACAGGCAAACTTCGTACCAGAGCAGGCACTGCATACCAGAGTCTGCCGAAGTGGGATAAAAACACCATTATTATAGTTGGCAGTAACTTCCTTTCGCTGGACGACTACTTACATCTTTGATCCTGTTGCCAACGTAAGAAACCCATTGGGGCAAGCACATTTTATCTTTACTCTCATATAACTGTTTGCAATATTTCCGTAGGGAATCGGAACTATTTACCGTCAGGGTCAGCTATAGTTGCAGCCGTTTTATTAAGGTATGACCCGATGCCAGATATCCAGTGGACAGCATCCGGTGCCACCCTGAGTCATAAAAACTTGATTATCCATATATTTAAAGCAAAGAAGAAAGAGGTCGAAGTGGACAGCTATAGCGCAAAGGACTTCAACTACAAGCTATCCAGCTGGATGTTTACCCTTAAATCATATCTACCAAAACTTTGTATGTAATCTCAGGAATAGCGTCTGGAGAGATATTCCGAGTCTTGCATTCGTTGTAAATAGTCGAGTACAGCCTGCTTTTCTGATCAAGTGAAATTGTTTTACCACTGGATACCAAGCGGCTGTCAATTGTATCTATCACACTGCAGAGTATATCTGGATGAATATTAGCATCTGAAGATATGAACATAGCTGACTGTTGCTCATCGAGCTGATTTAGCAAAGGGGCAAACTCTTTTTCAATATCATGTACTGGTCTTGTTTTTAATGCAGGATTCAATTTGTTGCCATCACCAAAAAGATGGATAGGGCTACGCTTACCACGAAATATCTCAATGAGATCATTTGGGGTGACCATAGCACTAAACCATTGGTCACTGTTAAATTGACTCACTCCCCTGTACGCACTTAGCAATAAATCATAGATGCTATGGGAAAAATCTCCAGCATAGCCGTCCCATTTCGTATAGGTAACTGTTTCTCCTTTGAAATCATATGTGGCAGGGGATGATAAAAAAATAGCGATACGAGTAGTGTCTGCACATATGTAAACTGTTTTGTCAAAAATATCAGTACGTACATGATCTTCAAGGATATTGTGCAAATCAAAGGAGGACAACGCATAGTAGGTGCGAAATGGCATACCATCACCAGAGATGAGCCAAGAGATATTTACAAACTCTTTGTCGTGAATTGCTCTCAGAATCGCTGAGCCAGGTATTGTTCCACCATTGATGCTTTCAGCTGCACCTCGTGAGATACCCAGCGACTTTGCCCAAGGGTAAATTTTTCTTCCTGCAAGAACGTAATCCAAACGTTCCCGAAAATCGGGTAGGTCCGGAGATATCTGATTCAGAGGGATAACGTCAAATATACTCACTCAGCTTTAACTCGCATTGGAAACATTCTCAGGGGATTTTTATACCTTTTATAACTGATAAACAGAAAAATTCAAAGCTATTTTTCACTAAATAAAAACTATAAAAACACCCAATGCATATAAATAGTTACTTTTTTTGTGATTTATTGCTTTTAAAAGGATTTAAAGTATGCATAATAGAAGCTGTGGGTTGAGTCAGACTGAGGGGCTTGTATCCTTCACTCTGAACGCTGGAATAGTGATCAGAAAGGAAAAGGTAGGGATGAGATGGGTGAAAATAGACTAATAGGTATAAAAGAAATTTTAGAAATGACGTCTCTGACAACAGCAACTATATATCGATTGATTAAGCAGGGAAAATTTCCTCCAGGTAGACTGATTACTCCAAACAGAAGAGTCTGGCGCCTTGGTGATGCTCAAAAGGGCTGTCCAGAAGCTATGGGATAATGGGGAGTGATATGCCCATTCAAGGAGTGCTGCATATTCTGGAAACGCTTTAATTACTGATTGTTCAAATTTATAATTAAAATTCTAACTTATGGCAGACAGATGCACACGGAAAAATATTTACGTGGTAGTTATAGGTTTGACAGCCTTAGTCCTTACTGGGATCAAGAAGGGCTGCATCAAATGAAGATAAAGAATCCAGGAGGCTGATATGCGGATAGAAACAAGTAGCGGATTATTGTACGACTCCGAACTGCTTGGATATCCGTAGTGATATTATCAAGTATTACTGGGACCTTGGTTTCACGATACACCTGAGCATTCATTGCGTTATATTCTTGAGCGAGGTGGAAAATGGCCAAGATGGCCAAAACATGGCACTCAACCCAGCTAAATCGCATACAGTTTGAAGTTATGGATTCCCCCCAAGGGCACTGTCTAATTTTGAGTATATCGAAGTGTTTTATAACCGTCAGAGAAAACACTCGAGTAATGACTATTGGCACTTTGTTCAATGTTTGAACAGAAAACTTACCAAGACAACGTAAAAAAGTGCCCGGAAAACCCTTGCCATATCACTGGACAGTGGTACCGTTTGAGAGGCGTAACAAGTACATGCAAGCACTTGAAGCCGCCAGCGTGCAGCAGAATATTGTGCCGTTTGCTGAATTTCTGGCATCACTGATGAAGGATTAAGAGTATTTTAATGAATTGATCATCCGTTCGGACAGACTGTGACGGCTATACCACTGAAACCCGGCTGCCCCATCTTAATCCGGTTGCCGGAATGAAAATAACCTTTGTCTTTGATTATGGTGATTACCGGGAGTTTGACATTTTTGTCATGTACGCCAGTCATGAGACGACTTCTGAGATCATGGTCATCGAACGCCGGGGCGAAGCTCCGGAGCAGTACCCTGATTACGAGGATATCTACTGATCGGTCTTATTTTTTAGCGTTTTTTGCGGTGATGATGCAAGATCACAATAATCAGGCTGGCTTCCTGCACACTGTAGATCAGCGTCAGGGGCAGATCTGGTATGGCAAAATTCGCGAGTCCCATCGATCTTACCGGGCTTGCCCATTAACGGCTGTTTAACAATGGTATCCACACAATCAAAGATGCGTTCCAAAACATCAATAGATGCCTTCGGGTTGAACTGATGAATATACTCCTGATACTCGGCAAGGTCATTTTCTGCACGACTTTCCCAGATAACCTGCATCAGACTTCACCTCCGTTTCCGCTAGAGGCTCCTTTCCCGCTAATGGCTGCTGCCCGTTTGTAAGCCCTGGCCTTCACATCTTCATTACTCACAAAAGTGGCTTTGCCTTGGTCAATATCGGCCATGCGCTTACGGGTTTCCTCAATAACCCAGTGCTCACGCTCAATATGCTCCTCAATGGCCTTTCGGGCAATGTAGGCGGTATCCCGCTCACAGGCTTCAGCGATTATTTTCATTTTCTCCAGCGTTTCATCTTCCAGCCGGATAGAGAGCAGTTGTTTTCCCATAGCCTCACCTGTTTTCAATGTATTACATTGAAAACATAGTA
>CBDHDM010000150.1:0-97633 GCA_965261315.1 Endozoicomonas sp.
GCAAGGCGGGCTCCTGAACGCAGAGCTGCTTTAGCTCGCAACTGCACCAAACCGTTCAGTGTGTTGGGGACATCTTGCATATTCTGAAAAAAGTTAGAGACTCCCTTGCGGATGAAAGCAGGAACAGTCACTCGATAGAGATTTAGAACGGGTTTAAGAAAGTAACGATCGAGCCCTGAGTTGAAACCGAAAAAGAAGCGATTCACCGGCTCAAGGGGATCATAAACATCAAGGAATGCCAACTGCCTTATATCACTTCCAGCCCCGCCTCCATGCTCCTCATAATACTCTAACTGGTCCATAGGATTGGAATACGGTATTCGATCCTGCGCATAACTTGAAAATACACAAAAAGAAAGAAACAGGAAGAAACTACGCATCTGGGAATTGCCCTGTTTTTAAAAAACCAACCATATCCTGTACATTTGCGGAAAACTGAAGGTTACCCATATGACCGCCATAAGGATAAATTTTCGCGCGCTGACCGAATGTATTGTAAATAAAGGACAATCCCTGCTGATCAATAATCAGATCATCCGCATTATGCATCACACCTATATTTTTGGACTTTTTCAGCCATCGCTCTAAAGCAGGCAAACTGCTTTGCAGGAAAGCGTCTTTTCTTTTCAGCAAAGACACACCCTGTTGTCTGCGATGGAGATTGAGCGACGGTAACAGCATACGTTCAAGGTATTGCTGGAAATTCCAGTGCATCGACCGGTGAAAAAAAGGTGTTCGGCTTTCGGTCACAGTGATCGGCTGCCCTTCAGGGACAATCAGCCCAGTCCGATTCATAACATCTGCAGTGTAAGCGCCAAAATAACCCACGTTCTACCCGGCTAAACGCTGATAAGGAATCATAAGGTCTCTGATTACACGGAGGCTCCGATGGACAATCCAAAAACTACCCGGAACAATGGCAGCAACGAGTCGAAGCCTGGCATGACTCCGGGTTGAGCCAAAATGCCTGGAGTCGACAGAACGGCGTTAAGCCATCACAACTTGGATACTGGAAAAAGAAGTTGCGGACTGGGAAAGCTCCTGCTTTATCATCAAAAACTGTTTCTGCCTTTGTGCCCGTTTCCCTGACGCAGAACCAGAGTCAAACTTGCGAAGAATCATCCCCTTTAACGGTATCATTGCCCAGTGGGCTCAGTGTTTCCGGGATTAATCATCAAAACCTCGCTCTGGCTGGTGAGTTGATTGGATTGCTGCGATGAATCAACCTGTAATGCGCCCGTCGTCCAGCTTGCCTGAGGTCTACCTTTATCGGGATCCCATCGATTTTCGAAAGTCCTTCAAGGGGCTGGCGGTACTGATCGAGCAGGAACTTGGGCATAACCCTTTTGATGGTCACCTCTATGCCTTCACCAACCGTCATCGCAATAAAATCAAGTGCTTGTTCTGGGAAGATAATGGTTTTGTGCTTTATTACAAGAGCTTGGCAGAGGATAAGTTCCACTGGCCAAAGCCCGATGACGAACTGTTAGCCTTAACAGGCCAACAGCTCAATTGGCTGCTTGATGGCTATAATCTCAGTGCGATGAAACCCCATAAAAAAAGACATTACGAAAGCTGTTTTTAGTCTTAAAACTCAGCCGCTTATGGTAAAATATCGGCTATGAAATCACCCATTGACACCCTCATTTATCAGCCAAAATCCGCCCTGAGTTTACTGGCAGGAAGCGCTGAAACAGCTTTGGATCTGGAGGCCTTACTTGAGGCCATCCAGGCCATGGACGGTGTCATTCTCGAAAAAGACAATGTCATTCTTGAGAAAGACGACATTATCCAGAAAAAGTCTTTTGTCATCGAAGAGCAGAAAAAACGCATCGCTATTCTGGAAGAATACCTGCGTTTGGAACGTGCCCGCCTTTACGGTCGAAGCTCTGAAAAGTTCAGTGGTCAGGGTGAAATCTTCAATGAAGCAGAATTAACGGACTGTGCCGTTGATCCGGATGAAGATGCTCAGGAAGAAACAGAGGAAAGTCCAAAGCCCCCAAAGAAACGCAAGGGGCGTCAACCTCTGTCGCCGTCACTGCCGAGAGTCCAGGAACGTATTGAACTGACCGAAGAAGAAAAGCAGGGTGCCATTGAGACCTTCTTCACCAAAGTCCGGGAAGAACTGGATATTATTCCTGCCAGGGTTCAGGTCAAGGAGATTATGCAGGAAAAAGCCGTATTCATTGTGAAGGATGAACAGGGCGGAGAATCTCACGAAAAACGCGTCATTAAAGCCGCTGAACTCCCAAAGCACCCCATTCCAAAATCGGCGGTCACCGTCAACATGCTGGCCTGGATCATCGGTGCCAAATATTGCGATGCCCTGCCACTGTATCGGCAGGAAAAGATACTGGCTCGTTATGGTGGCTCCATCACCCGGACGACGATGGCCAACTGGATGATCCGGTTATCCCTGCAGCTGCAGCCACTGATCAACCTGATGGAAGACCATCAGCGCACAGGGCATATCATGAATGCCGATGAGACCGGGTTCAGGTGCTCAAGGAACTCAGTAAATCACTCCACTCTGATAAATATATGTGGGTGACACGGGGTGGTCCACCGGGGCAACCGGCGGTGCTGTTCCATTACGATCCTTCCAGAGGCAAGGAGGTTCCCCTGCGCCTGTTCGAAGGGTTTAGCGGTTACCTGCAAACTGACGGTTATGCCAGTTACAGCGCCGTGTGCAAAAAAGAAGGCATTATCCAGGTTGGCTGCTTTGATCATGTACGCCGTAAATTCACCGATGCCAAAAAAGGCGAAGCCAAACCGGGCAAGAAGGTGAAGAACAGCAAGGTCAGCAAAGCCGATGTTGCGTTGGGTAAAATCCGCAAGCTGTATGCCATTGAAGAGGCCATCAAAGGCCTGACTGCTCCGGAAAAGAAGACTCGGCGACAACAGGAGAGCAAGCCCCTGCTGGATGACCTGCACCAGTGGTTACAGAAAAACATCACCCGGCTGGTACCTGACAGCCTGACCCATAAAGCAATGAGCTATGCCCTGAACCAATGGCCGAAACTGGTCGTGTACTGTGAAGATGGGGATATCAATATCAGTAATGCAGCGGCGGAAAATGCTATCCGCCCCTTCACTCTTGGTCGCAAGAACTGGCTCTTTGCAGACACACCCAAGGGTGCCAAAGCCAGTGCCATCTATTACAGCCTGATTGAAAGCGCAAAAGGCAATGGGCTGGAGCCTTTCCAATACCTGAGCCACATTTTAAAAGAACTGCCTTACGCTGACACGATTGAGAAACTGGAACAGCTTCTGCCCTGGGCAGTGAAGGCGGCTCAAGAATAAGCAGATCTGTTGGGATTGGCTATAACGCTGGTTATATTGGCGCTTACTCTGCAGTAAACACCATGGACGCGATAGAGAACCGAAAGGCAACACCAATCAGCAGTGCCAACTCTCCATCACTCATCGTTTCAACTTCCCTACCTATGACTTCTTTAAGGCTGTCATCAACATCAAGATGATTGTTCTTCCGAAAGTACTCCGCTAACTGATCGAAGAAGCGATTGAACAACTCCGTTGTATCATCAATACCTTCAATCTTGACTCTTGTAAGCTGATCCAGGTTCTGAATAGAGCGTTCGAGATAAACCGGCGGATTAATTAACAATATGCGCTGAAAGCCAATGTGTTCCTTCCTGTCATCCAGAGACCCAACGAAGGCTGCATCCAGCGCACCAAGGCTATAACCAGCGAGATATATACCATTAATTACCAGCCGTTTATTAAACTGTTCAATTCGTTTCAGACTGGCTTGCATCAATCGGTAAAGATCACTGGCATCCTGTCGGGAAATGCCCGGCAAGTGTGTACAACCCTGCTCGGAAATGTATCATTTGGTTTTACTCTACGCTTGCTTTAAAAGATTCAAGCATAGAGCAAGATTCAGCTTTTCTCTGAGTCGAAACTTTAAAAAGCAATCAACGCAACATCGAAGGCGAGTCAATCCAAAAGTAGACAGACCAGCTGTCTCTAAACAAACCCGGAGTACTCTGCTTCCTTAAAGAGCCGCGAACCTGACCTTCGAACAGGTATTGAGTTTCTTCTCCACGTCCTTCCAGAACACCTTGCTCCTCATACCAGCCTCCGGGGTTTTCACCGAGACATTGGTTGATAAAATCCTGAGCCTGTTGATAGTCCTGATGTGCAGTTTCCTGGTCAGGATAGGCCTTATTACAGACATAGCTGTACTTATCGGACCACTGCCATATCTGACAACTGTTTTCTATCAATTGGTAGCGGCTATCCCAAAGCGTGATTTTATTTTTATAGGATGGGCGAATGCGAATAGTCTCAAAACCATTATTACTGTTACTGAATAGGGTCGAAAGAGACTGGCAGTCTAACTGAACACCTTCTGAGGAAGGGCCTGTCAGTGGTGATTCTTTTGAGCTAAATGCACTGCAACCAGACAACAGAGCTACCAAAAAGGTCATGAAAACAAGCGGCTTTCCCAGCCTTTTTCCAGAAACCGTCTTCCAAAACATCCGCTCTCCTCCTTAGGGGCAAGCCAAGTTACTGTGCGTACGATGGTAAGAAGAGTATAGGGAGGGAAAGAGAAAATAAATAAAAAATGCCGGTAGGCTACAAAGCAAACCAGCATTCTATACATCTCGCTCCGACGCTCTGCGTGGTAGCGCTGCGTTCCACCTATAAGCGTAATGCCTGCGGATGGCTACGCATTCCCACGCGGAGCGTGGGAACGAGTTAACTACCTTGAGCTCTGAATTAGAACAGGTAGTTCAGCTGGGCACCAAGAATATGGGAGCTGCTGCTAAATGTACCTTCTAACAGCCCAACGTCAAGCGGCCCACTGTGCGACACCTCACTAATTGCACCATCTTGCAGTTTTACGTAAGCATATGCGAAATCAACGTTCATATTATCCGCAACTTCCCAGTTAGCTCCAAAGGTAAACCAGTTACGGTTAGCATCTGGAGAGCGAGCAGTTCTGAATTCATCACTAACTGGCGACTCATCAAACATATAGCCAGCGCGCAACAACCACTGGTCATTCAGTTGATAAGATGTACCCAATGACAGTGCCCATGTATCACTCCAGTTCATTGGAACATAGTAAGCGGAACCGGACCCATCAGATTTAGCAACATCAAATTCCTTAAAACGGCTCCAGCGAGTCCATGTAACATCAGCCATAACCGTCCACTGATCATCCAGTTTATGAGTTGCGCTGGCCATCAACTTTTCTGGCATAACGATAGCCAGATTGACGTTTTCTTCAGGACGGATTGAAGTGGTATAAGTACCACCTAAATTGAAGTCCAGCTTAGAGTGGTATGCTAAGCCGAGTGTAGTTGTATCATTAACCTTCCAAATCGTACCTATGTTCCAGGCGATGGCATTGTCATCACCTTCAATGGTGCCGTCTACGACTCCCAATGCTTTACTGGTCAACTCTCCTTTAACATGAGAACCAATAAGACCAAAACCTACTGAAACATCATCATTGAATTTGTAGGAAACTGTACCCTGAAGATTCATAACTTGAACACTGGTTTTCTTAGCAAAAGATTGCCCTACCCAACCATCTTCATAGTCCAGCTCAATACCGTAAGGGGCATAACCCGCCAGACCAAAACTCCACTGTTCATCAATCGGCATTACAAAATAGCCAAATGGTACAAAAGCGGTTTTCTGAAAGTCCTCAGTGCTATCAGTTCGCTTTGGGCCTACTCCCATCTCTTTTTCAATACTTCCATCAAAGCTCCCACCCTCCAAAATAACATCCGCACCCGCAGAGATCTGACGACCTTCTACAAAGCTTATACCCGCAGGGTTTGAGGAAGAAATAGACGCATCAATAGCATTAGAGGCACGGCCAGCAAAGCCAGTACCCAGATAGCTGGCGGACTGCTCGTTGATACCGTAGCCGGCGGCCTGAACAAAAGAAACCTGAGATGCCAGTGCAATAGCAGAGGCGAGAATGACCTTGCGGCTGAGCTGAAACTGCATAATACCCTCAAACCTGTGTGATTCTGATGAGCCTTCATCAGAAGCGCATTAGGCGCTTGTCTAAAATTTGCTGGCGATCATACAGAGGCTTTTTAGACAATTCTGTTATATTTTTGTTTCAGAATAAGAAAAGTAAGTAACCACCAACAAATAACCTGTGGGTAAAATAGACATTAGCCAGCATTCTGGCAGCAGACTTACTCTCTTACAACTAATACCCAGTATGTCGCCACATTTACTTCACTGATCTGTGAAATAAAAAGTTATTCCATATCGAATAGAACGGGGGAGATTTCAAATTACCTTCCAAGCCTGGGTCGGTGATGAAGCTCCGCAGTGATAAAAAAGCCCTCCAAATCTTAGAAGGGCTCATTTCCGACGCTATACTGACGGGGTCTATACCCATCGCCTTTACAGTCGCCACTGAGTTAGCTGCTAGTGATTCAACACCTGTCCCAGAAACTTACGGGTGCGCTCTGAACGGGGATTGCTGAAGAATGTTTCCGGTGGTGCCTGCTCAATAATTTGACCTTCATCCATAAAGATTACCCGGTCTGCCACCGTCCGGGCAAAGCCCATTTCATGGGTAACGCAAAGCATGGTCATCCCTTCTTGGGCCAGTTCGATCATAACGTCCAGCACCTCTTTGATCATCTCCGGATCAAGCGCAGAAGTCGGCTCATCAAACAACATCACTTCCGGATTCATACAAAGGCTTCTGGCAATGGCAACACGCTGCTGCTGTCCTCCGGATAACTGCCCTGGGTATTTATTGGCCTGGTCAGGAATCCTCACCCGCTCAAGGTACTCCATAGCCACCTTTTCTGCTTCCTTACGAGACTGTTTACGAACCCAGATCGGTGCCAGCGTACAGTTTTCCAGAATCGTGAGGTGCGGAAACAGATTAAACTGCTGGAACACCATCCCCACTTCACGACGGATAGTTTCTATATTTTTCAGATCGTTGGTCAGACGGGTTCCATCTACCACAATGCTGCCTTCCTGATGTTCCTCAAGGCAGTTAATGCAGCGAATCAATGTCGATTTACCCGAGCCCGATGGACCACAGATCACTATTTTCTCGCCCTTGCTGACATTCAGACTAATGTCACGAAGAACATGAAACTGTCCGTACCATTTATTCAAACCACTGATTTCAATCAGTGTCGACTGATCTATTCCAGATTCACGCTGAATATTAACCTCAGCCTGCTCATCTTTTTTTATTGAATCTTTTATAGCCGAGCGATCAAGTAATTCGTCCATAAGATTAATGCCCTTGATGTAATTGTTGTTCGAGTCGCTGGCTGTACTTTGACATGCCAAAACAGAAGATCCAGAAAACAAATCCGGCAAACAAATAACCTTCAACCGAGTTACCCAACCAGGCAGGGTCATTCAACCCCGCTTGAATAATGGCCAGTAAATCAAACAGGCCAATCACCAGTACCAGGCTAGTGTCTTTAAACAGAGCAATAAAGGTATTCACAACTCCGGGGATCACCAGCCGCATTGCCTGAGGCAGAATGATCATGATCATTCCCTGCCAGTAGCTAAGCCCAAGACTGTTAAAGGCTTCAAACTGACCTTTGGGGATCGCCTGCAATCCTCCGCGAACCACTTCCGCCATATAGGCCGATTGAAACAGGATTATGCCAATAAGTGCCCTGAGCAGCTTATCAAATACCACTTCTTCGGGAATAAAAAGAGGCAGCATGACTGATGCCATAAACAGCACGGTTATCAGCGGGACACCACGCCAGAGTTCAATATAAGCAGTACATAAAGAGCGAATCACCGGCATATTGGAGCGACGCCCCAGGGCAAGCAGAACTCCAAAGGGTAATGACGCAATCATTCCACACAAGGCCAGTAGAAGCGTCAACATTAAACCGCCCCATTGATGTGTCTCTACTTTTTCCAGACCTGGAAGATCACCGTAAAGGAGAAACCAGGAAACAAATGGCATAAACAATAAGCTATAACCCAGCACCCACTGTTTTCCCGGTGCCACCTTCACAGAAAGCCAGAGAATAAGCACGGCTAATTGTGCAAAAAAGAGGTTAGGCCGCCACTGGTGCTCTTCAGGATAAAACCCATAGATAAACTGATCTAACCTTGCAGTGACAAAGGCCCAGCAAGCACCTTCCCGATTACAGGCATTGCTATCAGCACCAAACCAGGTCGCATCGACCAATGCCCACTGCACCAACGGAGGAACGGCTAAAGAAAGACCATAAGCGATGAGCAACGTCGCTACCGTACTTAAAGGACTGGCAAACAGATTGTTCCTTACCCATGCCAACACACCGACAGCCATGATCGGTGGCTCACGGGCAGGAATCATTTTTAGTTCGTGATTCATCATGATTCTATTCTCCCACCCTTTATCGCTCTATTAGCGCCATGCGCTTGTTATAGGTATTCATCAACAGGGAAACCGTTAAGCTAATGGTGAGATAGACAGCCATGGTCATAGCAATCACTTCGACTGCCTGCCCGGTCTGATTCAGCGTAGTTCCAGCGAAAACACTCACCAGATCGGGGTAACCGATGGCGGTTGCCAGTGAGGAGTTTTTTGCCAGATTCAAATATTGGTTGGTCAACGGCGGAATAATGACCCTCATCGCCTGAGGAATCACGACCAGAGTTAATACCTTTCCAGGCTTTAACCCCAATGATGCAGCTGCTTCTTTCTGACCTTTCTGCACAGACTCAATACCTGCACGTACCACTTCTGCAATAAAAGCAGCGGTATAGATCGTCAGAGCCAGTAGCAAGGCACCTAACTCCGGAATAATCGCAATCCCGCCACGGAAGTTAAATCCTTTTAATTCCGGTGTATCAAATGTCAGAGATGCACCAGAAAATGCCCATACTAGAGCAGGAATGCCCAACAACAGTGCAACCATCCATAACGGCGCACCAGGAATGGGCTTCCCGGTATCAAGCCGTCTCTTACGGTTTTTCAGTCGGAAAAATAAAGCCAGACCAATGGCAACCACAAGGCTGACAATTACTGGCAGAAATCCCTGCTCAATAACGGGCCTGGGTAAAAAGAGGCCCCGTAAGTTCAAAAATATCGAATCACCAAGCGCATGACTCTGACGGGGGTGGGGTAACGCAGCCAGAACGGAGAAATACCAGAAAAGAATTTGCAGCAATAATGGAATATTACGAAAAGTCTCAATGAAAACAGAAGCCAGCCTGGCTAATAACCAGTTAGAAGAGAGCCGGGCAATACCCACCAGAAAACCAAGAATGGTGGCAAAGAAAATACCCAAACCTGAGACCAATAAGGTGTTGAGCATGCCGACCACAAAGGTTCGGCCATAACTGTGTGATTCGTCGTATTCAACCAGAGACTGAATAATGCCGAAGCCGGCCTCTTGAGAGAGAAAGTCGAAACCGGTACTGATCCCTCTGTGTTCCAGGTTATTCATGGTGTTACTGATCACCCAGATACCCAGCATCACAATGACCAGTACCACAGCTCCCTGCATTAAAAGGGGCCTGAATGAAGCATCACGCCAGAGCCTCAGAAGTTCTCGTAAAAAGCGCGGCGTTGAATTGGCTTTACGGGATACGTGCTTAGGATCAGTCACGACATAACGTCCCTTTTTTTTATTTTTGCCAAAAGAGGAAAAGCCTCACTCCAGTGCTCTGCACAGGAATACCGAATCATCGACAGACTCAATATTTAAGGCCAGATAAAGCACTCCTGCGCAAAGCACAGGAGTGGGATGATTACAGAATCAACGGAAAGGAGGAGCGTAAAGGATACCGCCATCGTTCCAGAGCGCATTGAGGCCACGCTCAATCTGCAGCGGAGATTCAGCACCTACATTACGGTTAAAGATCTCTTCGTAGTTTCCTACCTGCTCAATAATACGGAGTGACCAGTCGTCATCAAGAGCAAGCCCTTTCCCTTTAGGGCCATCAATACCCAGCAGGCGACGAATATTGGGATCAGAAGACGCCTTTTGCGCTTTAATGTTGTCAGAGTTAAGCCCCAGCTCTTCACCATTAATCATGGCGGCCAGGCTCCACTTAACAATATTGAACCATTGGTCATCACCCTGACGAACCACAGGCCCGAGAGGTTCCTTTGAAATCACTTCCGGCAGAACAACCGCAGTGTCAGGCTTGGACAGACGAACTCTCAAAGCATACAGCTGAGATTGATCGGAAGTCAGGACATCGCAACGGCCAGCATCAAAGCCTTTTGCCGTTCCATCGGAAGTGTCAAATACCACCGGCTGATACTCCATATTGTTAGCACGGAAATAGTCGGCAAGATTCAGTTCACTGGTCGTACCGGACTGAATACAAATGGAGGCACCATCCAACTCTTTAGCACTCTTCACACCCAAGTCTTTTTTCACCATGAAGCCCTGACCATCATAGTAAGAGACACCGGTAAAGTTGAGGCCAAGGGATGCATCACGGGTCAGCGTCCAGGTAGTATTTCTGGAAAGCACATCAATCTCACCCGACTGAAGAGCAGTGAAACGCTCTTTTGCTGTAAGCGGAACAAATTTAACCTTGCTGGCATCTTTCAATGTTGCCGCAGCCACTGCACGGCATACATCAACATCCAGACCACTCCACTGTCCCTTGTCATCAGGGTTACTGAAACCGGGAAGGCCGGTACTGACACCACAGGAGAGATAACCTTTTTCTTTAACCGATTCCAGCGTAGCCGAAGCACTGGCCACCTGAGCCAGACCGGCTGCCGCTAACGCGCCCAGCACTGCAGCTGTTTTCAGACTTTTCAGCATGAGAAGCATCCTTCATGTTGTTGTTATTTTTTCAGCACGCTACTTTTCAGTACAATCCATCTGCAATCCTTGGCGTGCTTTTAACTCATGGCTTATCAACCATACCTGCAAGGAAAAGCGCTAGCAACTGTCTATCCGCTCAGCCGGCAGCCTATCCACTCATCGCAGCAGGCCTGCCTTACCGATTCAAACCTTACAAAGAAAGTCCAATCGGGACTTACCGTAGCGACGGTCAGTTGTGTTAAACTGCCGTCCACTTCGATAACCACCCAGCGATCAGTCTTCAAATGTCTCAAAGAATCAGCGAACACTACAAGGCCATTATTGAGTCCGTTGGTGAAGATATTCACCGCGAAGGTCTTAGAGATACGCCGCTTCGAGCTGCCAAAGCAATGCAATACCTGACCAGAGGCTACACTCAGACACTGGACGAAATCGTTAATGGTGCCGTGTTTGAATCAGACATCAGTGAAATGGTGGTGATCAAGGACATTGAACTGTATTCCATGTGTGAACATCACATGTTGCCCTTCATTGGCAAATGCCATATTGGCTATGTGCCCAGAGGCAAAGTTCTGGGTCTGTCCAAATTTGCCCGCATTGTCGATATGTATGCCCGACGCCTGCAGATTCAGGAAAACATGACTAAACAGATTGCCGACGCCATCATGGAAGTGACCGATGCCAAAGGTGCTGCCGTGGTGATTGAAGCACAGCATATGTGCATGATGATGCGTGGAGTGGAAAAACAGAATTCATCCATGACGTCTTCAGTAATGCGAGGTCTGATGAAAGATAATCAGCCTACCCGGGAAGAATTTCTGAGATTTATCCGATAGGGTCCGAACCAGAAACCAGACCGGCTGAGCCACTGATATTTCAAACTGCCATCCTGACTTCAAAATTTCTTGCGAAATCATGGTGTCGATCTATATTTTCCCTCAGTTAGCAAGGCAGTGGTTTTATTTTATTGCCATCAGAGCACCCTATTCCCATCGTTCATGTGAGAATGTGTGTTACAGAGTCTTGATGGGGTGGCTACTGTCTGGTTTGATTGCTGGAGGTGGCAATGATGGACAATGCTTTTACGTTACGCCCACTCAACCAACGCCGTGACTCAGCTTGTTCTGCCACAGACAGCGAGCAGGGGGATATTCAGTATTCTGGAAATAATGAAGCAGCTGGCTCATCATTTCACGGCAGGTTATGCAGATTTGCCGAAACGACTTCGGGTAAGATAGTTTTAGGATGCGGGATACTTTTCTGTGTTGGAATAGTTGGTGCAGCGATAGCAATACCAGCGACTATTTTGTTCAGGAGATCCATCAGTCCTGCTACCGATACCGCTCAGGTGTTTTTTTTAAAGCCATCCTTAACGCCAGGGCCGCCCCTCTCCATAAGTACAGTAGTATCGTCAAAATCAGCAAACGAAACCTCTGAACCGGGAACATCAACACCATTAATACCAGACCCTCACAAAGCAACACCACCAGCGTCAACGCCTGCTTCCAGACCACCAGCGGATACACCAACACCATTAATACTTTCAACACCTCAGACTGAAACAGCCATCGCAACACCGTCTTCGCCACTCACTAAACCGATAAATACAAAAAGTACAATCGCACCAACTGACGAACCTTGCCCTCAGCTCAATGTGCCAGCTAACGATATTCCGGCCATTGCAAATAACCTGACGTCTCAGGTTAGTAAAAAGAATTTACGGAAAAGGTTAACTCAACTATTGAAGTTCGGCTCAAGGGACAATGAATATGGTTCTTCCTCAGATGCCTATCTGCGGGCACAAAAATACCTGAGGCGTTTACTCAGAAAAAGAATGGATACAACAAGCTTTACGCAGGTATTTTCTTACGGCAACAGCAAGCGTGACTTTCGGGATACCTGGAATATGGATTCAGCAATCCCCGTCAACCGGTCAGATGAAAATTGTAACCCCGTTAACAATAACAGTTGTAATCTATGCGCCCTGATGCCCGGAAAAACCGACAACTTTATTGTTGTTGGCGCACATCTGGATACAGTGTCAGGTACTCCCGGAGCAAATGACAATGGGTCAGGAGTAGTAGCTCTACTTGAAGCGATTCGCATTTTCAAACAATCCAAGCTGAAATTAAACAACCCTGTTTTATTTTGTTTCTGGGGAAGCGAAGAGATGTCTCCGGATAATGATGAAGGCATTGGTTTCGGGTCACGTTTTTTTTTGCATAATAACGGATATAAAAAAGTCATCCGAAATCTGGCAAAAAAAGACACATGTCAGAGAATAACTGACACCCCTCGCCTTCAGTGTTATCTGAACCTTGAACTGGTTGGTACAAAAAACAGACAGTTTCCAGAATCTGTCAATATTGGAGACCCTCTTAAAGACGAATACCGGTCACATCCAACCGGAACCCAGCAACTGACTGAATTATACGCTGAATTTCTTGGTAGCCGAAATATCTCTTTTTACAGGGCTAAACCGGCGCCGGATCGTATGGATACCGGCTCGTTTTACACTCGTAATATACCGGCACTCACTATTACTGCAGGTCCGGATACAAATCAACGCTGTTATCATAAATCGTGTGACGATATTGATGAAATTGATTTTGATGTGTTATCGAATATTACTCAAACCGTTATCTATGCTCTTACCAACTTGTCGTTAGGGGAGGGAATCAAAACAACGGATACCTGACTCTTGCAGGTAAGTTCGTCAGGTTTTGGGAATCAGAAGTTAAAATGTTGGTTTAATCGAATCAAAGATTTCCAGCTTATTTCGGCTGAAAATAGTTTAATAGATAGATTAAAAAGCCAGTATATACTGGCTTTTTGTTTGGCAAGGGGGCTTAACGCCAGTCCAGAATTACTTTTCCAGACTGACCGGACCCCATGATTTCAAATCCCTTCTCAAAATCATCAACCGGAAAACGGTGAGTAATCACCGGAGAGATATCAAGCCCAGACTGCAGCATGCTGGTCATCTTGTACCAGGTTTCAAACATCTCCCGACCATAAATACCTTTGATCACCAGACCTTTGAAAATCACCTGATTCCAGTCAATCACCGTATCACTGGCAGGAATACCCAACAGTGCAACCTTGCCACCGTGATTCATATTTTCCAGCATCTGCTCAAATGCACGACCATTACCTGACATCTCAAGGCCCACATCAAAGCCTTCAACCATGCCCAACTCGGCCATCACATCTGTAAGCTCGGTGTTGGCAACATTGACCGCACGGCTGGCCCCCATCTTAAGGGCAAGGTCCAGTCGGTATTCATTCACATCGGTGATAACAACGTTACGGGCACCCACATGTTTACAGATCGCTACCGCCATAATACCAATAGGGCCAGCACCAGTAATCAGGACATCCTCACCCACCAGATCAAAAGAGAGCGCGGTGTGTACTGCATTACCAAACGGATCGAAAATCGAAGCCAGCTCATCACTGATGTCATCCGGAATAGGGAAAGCATTCACCGCCGGAATCACCAGGTATTCGGCAAAGGCTCCATCGCGATTAACGCCCACACCCACAGTAAAGTTACAGAGATGACGACGACCGGCACGGCAGTTACGACAATGACCGCAGGTGATATGTCCTTCTCCGGATACTCGCTGGCCGATATTAAAGCCGCGAACGCCTTCTCCCATATCTACGATTTCACCGACAAACTCATGCCCAACATGCATGCCCACAGGAATGTTCTTTTGTGACCATTCATCCCAGTGGTAGATATGCATATCAGTACCGCAAATAGCGGTCTTGCGAATCTTGATCAGTACATCGTTGTAACCCACTTCTGGCTTGGGATGGTCTTCCATCCAGATTCCGGGTTCTGCTTTGCTTTTGGCTAATGTCTTCACAGTTTCAGTTTTCTCAATGGGCTCACTATTCAGAATAGCAAGCCTTCTTTTAGTAATATCAGTTGATTACGCCAAGTTCTCGGCCAACCTTAGCGAAGGCGGCAATCGCTTTTTCCACATGCTCTCTGCTATGGGCTGCAGACATCTGAGTACGAATTCTTGCCTGTCCTTTAGGTACCACAGGGAAAGAGAAACCAACCACATAGATGCCCTCTTCCAGCATACGATCAGCAAACTTCCCGGCAAGAGAAGCATCGCCCAGCATCACTGGAACGATAGGGTGATCGGCACCGGCCAGGGTAAATCCAAGCCTGGTCATTTCTGAACGGAAGTATTCTGCGTTGTCACGCACTTTCTGGCGGAGTTCACCGCCTGAGGCCAGCATATCAAATACCTTGATAGAAGCGGCGGCAATACTGGGAGCCAGAGTATTAGAGAACAGGTAAGGACGTGAACGGTTACGCAACCAGTCAATCACTTCCTTCTTACCCGTGGTATAACCACCAGATGCACCACCCAGTGCTTTACCCAATGTTCCGGTAAGAATATCCACACGCCCCATCACGCCGCAGAACTCGGGTGTTCCAGCCCCTTTTTCACCAATAAAACCAGTGGCATGGCAGTCATCAACCATGACCAGGGCACCGTATTTATCCGCCAGATCGCAGACTCCCTTAAGGTTGGCAATAACACCATCCATTGAGAAAACGCCATCGGTGGCAATCAGTTTGGTTTTGGCGCCTGCCGCATCAGCAGCCAGCAACTGCGCTTCCAGATCGGCCATATCGTTATTGGCATAACGGAAACGCTTGGCTTTGGACAGGCGGACACCATCAATAATACTGGCGTGGTTCAGGGAATCACTGATAATGGCATCATCAGGCCCCAGAATGGTTTCAAAAAGGCCGCCATTGGCATCAAAACAGGAAGGGTAAAGAATGGTGTCTTCCATACCCAGAAACTCGGAGATGCGGGCTTCCAGATCTTTATGAATGGTCTGAGTGCCACAGATAAAACGAACAGAGGCCATACCATAACCATACTGATCCAGCCCCTGCTTGCCCGCGTCAATCAGCTCTGGCGCATTGGCCAAACCCAGGTAGTTATTGGCACAGAAGTTAAGTACCTCTTCACCGCTCTTGCCATTAGAGAGCACCTTGATTTCAGCCTGCTGCTGGGAGCTGATCACCCGCTCACTCTTATAAAGCCCTTCCTGCTTCAGCTCATCCAGCTGCCTGCGCAGCCCTTCATAAAAATCGGCCTTCATTTCAGCTCCTGTTTTCAGTACCTGATTATTGTAGATGATTGAACTAATAGTGGATCAGTGAGGCATCCCATTGAACAGGCATTTGTACGTATTATCGCCACTATATTTTTCAGCAAGTTTTATAAAGGCTCTTTTTCAGGGTACTGCTGAGGGTAAGAAAAAAACAGAAAATGACAGCTATTCAGCAACCATTGACCCAGCACGGCCATTTCTAAAGACTTTGATCTCTGATAAATCCAGCCATAAAAAGCACTGGCAACAAACACCAGCCCCATATACAAAATGGTAATTCCAAAGCCTGAAAAAATCGAGATTGATTTTACCGATGCCAAGCTGACTGGCATGGCCGGAAGGTAACTGCTCATATTTAACTGGCAAGACAAGCCTGCCAGATCAAAAAAAGAGCTTCTAGTTTTCCCGTATACTTCCCGCATGCATCTGCCAGACCATCTTCTTTCCGGTAAAGACGGTGAACAGCTTCGTTCATTCGTCCAAAATATACTCGATACTGTCGAGAGGCAGAGTGTGCAGATCGAAAAACAGAATGAGCAGCTCAAAAAGCAAAATATGCAGATCGAGAAGCTCTCCGAAGACAATGAGAAACTCCGGGCAGAACTCCGGCACCTGAAAAAGCAGAAGGGCAAACCCAAAATAAGACGGGTGTGGTTTCTTTGCTACGACAAAGCCTTGTTGACCACCATCCCACCATAATTTCGTTCCTTCGAACGTAAACGGTGAAACGACCAGTACTCTTCCCAGTCTCCACTGGAGTTGAGTGAGCGCAGCTTCAGAATGGCTTCAGCTCCCTGCAAACTCCAGCGCGCTCCGGTTATATCCAGGCGATCATTGATCAGGTGTCGGCAAGCGCCTTCGATGACTCCGCTGGCAATGGGAAAGCCTGAACTGAGCGCTTCGCCATAACTAAGCCGACTTCGGTTTTTCTGCAAATAGCCAGCGCATTTATCAATGGCTTCCCGGTTCTTCAGTTTTCTCTTCGTGGCACTTTGTTTCATTCCTCTTGCTACCTGGTCTGACTGCCCCCGTAGAACTTTGAGAACCTGCTGTTCAACCCATCTTTCCATACTTTCATCATCCTTTTCACGCAGGCAATGAGCCGCTTTCCACAGATATTCCAGTACATGAACGAAGTCCATTACGATGCTCACTTTTACCTGCCTTTTACTGGCCACCCTTTCAATCATTTTCAATTGATGAGGGTGACCATCAACCACAATAACCCATTGACGTTTCTGGCCCGGATCACGCTTCAGAGCTTCATCAAACGCCTCTTCTATGACTTGCTCCCCGTCTCTTTCAACACTGGCCCAAACCCTTTTATTGCGCACTGGCGGCCTGAATTTGACGACATTGTCCGTTTGTTTCTCAAGATTCATGATGGATTCTGGCGAGCGCGAATTTTTCTTTACGGTATAAACTGTCCCCACCATGGCCATGCGCTTTCGATCCTTCTTTTCTCCCGGACTTAAACGGGTCTGGCGTTTTTTCTTGCTTTTCTCTGCATTTTTCCGGGTCGCTTCTCTTAACCCGTCAGGTAGCATTACCAGGCCTTTTCCGTCAAAACTCAGAACCAGTAAGTCATCCGTTTGCTCATCTTCTATCTCTCGTTGCTCATAAAACTCAACAAAATCCTGAGCAGTGTCCTTAACCAGTTTTATGGTCTGGTGCTTGCCAACAATGCCGGGATAATTCTCACGATGACGCTTCACGACTCTGTCATAAGAGCGGTCAATGGCATCAGTGACCACACGTTTTCGTACACCATCAGAGTATTGGTCATCATTGAGGTTGAGATCTGCATCCAATGGGAATTCACTGGAAACATTACGCTGGCTGTAAGACAGGCGTTTGACAGCCACCTTTCCAAATACTGTAGTAATAACCCGACTGGTGTTTTGGCGGACATGATTACGAAGGTACTCTTCAGTCGTGCCATGATCCTGGACACAGGCAGATTCAAGGTGATGGATCATGGCGTTGAAGTGACCCAGTGCCGGAGAAAAAAATTGAAAGTCGAGGGTATTTGCGTAAGATGCGTTCACGAGGGGCTGCTTTTCTGGTGCTATTTGTTTGACGACTTTATATCACCACAGAACAGCCCTTTTTTCTTTGCCTCTGAGCATCGGAGTGACCGATATATCGGGGTTGTGGTGTCGTAGGAAAAGAACCGCACCCATTTAATTAAAACAAAGCCTCCTTCCTCATACGCCGGTTTGAGTTCATCCCAATATGGGGTTACAGAACCTTTCTCCTTTATAAGATGCGTCGAGTTGATTGCCGCACCTGTGGCGTAAAGGTTGAGGAGGTTCCATGGGCTCAGGGTAAAAAGGAGCTTACCAAAGCATACATGCAATACCTTGCATTTTGGGCCAGGAAATTATCGTGGAAGGAAGTAGCCGTGACCTTTAATACCTCATGGGAAAAGGTCTTTCATTCTGTTGAATATATAGTGGACTGGGGGCTTAAGCATCGATGCCTGGACAAGATAAAAGCCATCGGTGTTGATGAGGTAGCTTACCAGGTAGGTCATAAGTACCTCACCGTTGTTTACCAGATTGACCACGGTTGTACGCGCTTGTTGTGGATTGGTGAGGAGCGAACAGAGAAAACTATTCGCAGTTTTTTCGAGTTCTTCACAGAGGCCAGAAGTAAGCAGCTGGAGTTTGTCTGTTCTGATATGTGGCCGTCTTATGTGAAAGTTATTAAAGAATGTGCAGGACAGGCTCTGCACATTCTTGATCGGTTTCATATAGTAGCCAAACTGAACAAGGCTCTGGATGAAATTAGAGAGTCTGAGCATAAACAGTTAAAGGCTGACGGCTATGAACCGGTATTAACCAAAGCCCGCTGGTGCCTGCTCAAACGGGAAGAGAATTTGACCGAGAAGGAAGAGATAAAATTAAAAACAGTCCTTAAATACAATTTGAAAAGTGTCAGAGGTTATCTGCTGATACAGGAATTTCAGGTGTTCTGGAATTACGTTTCGCCGCATTGGGCAGGAAAATATCTTGACCGCTGGTGCACCCGGGTCATGAGATCAAAGTTGGAACCCATGAAGAAAGTAGCCAAAACTGTTCGACGACACAAGCCACTTATCCTGAACTGGTTCAAGGCAAAAAAGGCGTATTCAAGCGGTAAAGTCGAAGGGCTGAACACTAAAATAAAACTCACTATGAGAAAATCGTACGGTTTCAAAACCTATAGATGTGCAGAGATCTCGTTATATCACGTACTTGGCAGGCTCCCTGAGCCAGAAATGACCCACAGATTTTACTGACGAGGCGAAAAATTAAACAAATAAAATCTGCTTTCATTTTAATGATTCCACCAAAATAAAATGCGTGATAAAAAGGTTGTACATTTTTCAAGCTTTTTAAAGGAAAAATGAACCAAAAACTTCATTAATGGCGTGATTATCTTGATATGAATCAAACAGAATAACAAGGAGTAACAGATTTTCTCTAATGAAAGAATTATCTTGATGTAAATCAAACTAAATCAAACAGCGGTACATTACATTGCGCTCACTGGAGATTTAAACGTCTTCTTTTAATTTAAACATTTTTTTGGAATGCAAAAATGCAATATCCTGCTGAACCGTTCCGTATCAAGTCCGTTGAAGTCGTGTCTATGATTGATAAGGCACAACGCGCCGAAAAAATGAAGGAAGCTGGTTATAATACATTCCTGCTGAACAGTGAAGATGTTTACATCGACCTGTTGACCGATTCTGGCACTACTGCAATGAGTGACAAGCAGTGGGCAGGCATGATGATTGGTGATGAAGCCTATGCGGGAAGTAAAAACTTTCATCACCTGGAAGCAACAGTAAGAGAACTCTTTGGCTTTAAGCACGTTATTCCAACGCACCAGGGACGTGGTGCAGAAAACCTTCTTTCTCAATTAGCGATTAAAGAAGGACAATATGTTCTGGGTAACATGTACTTCACAACGACTCGTTATCACCAGGAAAAGAACGGTGCATCGTTTATCGATATCATCCGTGAAGAAGCGCACAATGCTGATATTAACATCCCATTCAAGGGTGACATCGACCTTAATAAACTGAAAGCGGTTATTGCAGATAAAGGCGCAGAAAACATCGCTTACATCTGCTTGGCGGTAACCGTTAACCTGGCGGGTGGTCAGCCAGTATCCATGGGCAACATGCGTGATGTTTATCAGATCGCCAGCGAAAATGGCATCAAAGTATTCTACGATGCAACCCGCTGTGTAGAAAACGCATTCTACATCAAGGAGCAAGAAGAAGGTTACGCTGACAAGACTATCCAGGAAATCGTGCTGGAAACCTTCAGCTACTCTGATGGTTGTACCATGAGTGGTAAGAAGGACTGCCTGGTTAACATTGGTGGCTTCCTGTGCATGAACGATGACGAGATGTTCGATGCAGCCAAAGAGCTGGTTGTCGTTTACGAAGGCATGCCATCTTACGGCGGTCTGGCTGGACGTGATATGGAAGCCATGGCTATCGGCCTGCGTGAAGCCATGCAGTACGAGTACATTGAGCACCGTGTCAAGCAGGTTCGCTACCTGGGTGATAAATTAACGGCAGCTGGGGTTCCAATCGTCATGCCAGTTGGTGGTCACGCGGTATTTCTGGATGCTCGCCGCTTCTGTCCACACCTCACTCAAGACCAGCTGCCTGCACAGAGCCTTGCTGCAAGCATCTACGTTGAAGCCGGTGTTCGTGCAATGGAGCGTGGTATCGTTTCTGCAGGTCGTGATGCGGTGACCGGCAAGAACCATTGCCCTCTGCTGGAGACAGTTCGTCTGACCATCCCACGTCGTGTATACACTTACGCGCACATGGATGCAGTGGCTGATGGCATTATTCGTCTGTTCGAAAAGCGCAATGAAATTAAAGGACTCGAGTTTGTATACGAGCCAAAGCAATTGCGCTTCTTCACTGCACGTTTTGACTACATTTAATTAAAATAAAGCCTCCTTCCTCAGGAGGCTTTTCTTTAAATTTAATATAACCTTCTTTTAGACTTTTCAAGTCTGGATTTTTGCATTTCATATTTTCATATTTAAATACCCTTAATAACAATTACCCACGTAAAGCAAAGTTACACAATTAATAACTTGCGTGAAAAAGGATTCATCGTATGAAAGAGTTGAATGTTATGAGTGGGGTCGCCACTGACGATCCCGCTAAAGATATAGGTAATGGAAAAGTTATAGGCGGTGGATTAATTATTGCCGGAACATCAATTGGTGCAGGAATGTTATCACTGCCGATTGTTTCTGCGGGATTAGGCTTCACGGTTTCAACGTTTATTATATTCGGCCTATGGGCATTAATGACGTACACCTCATTATTAATGCTAGAGGTTCATCAATACGCAGATAGCAATGCCACACTGCACACATTAGCAAAACAGTTTCTTGGCGATAAGGGTAAATACATTGCTGCATTTTCAATGTTTTTCCTTTTCTATTCCTTGTGTGCGGCTTATATTGCCGGTGGCGGAGCTCAAATTACTGCAAGGCTTAATGCAGCACTTTCAACTGAAGTTCATAGCGCCGTAGGCTCGGTAATATTTGCAATTGTCGTAGCCGCTATTGTTGCCCTAGGTACGCACTTCCTGGATAAAGTGAACCGCGTATTATTTGCTTTGATGATGGGTTCAATGGTTTTGGTGTTAATGTCACTGATTCCAAATGTAAACGGCGGTTTTCTGGCCAGCATGCCTGTTGAATACGGTTTAGTCTTAACCGCTCTTCCTGTGGTGTTCACTTCATTTGGTTTCCACGGAAGTATTCCCGCCATTGTTTCCTACCTGGGTGGTGATACTAAAAAGCTTAAAAAATCAATGTATATTGGCTCGTGCCTGCCATTAGCGATCTATGCACTATGGCTGCTATGTACACTGGGCGTGGTCAGTCAGGCTGAACTGCATAGCAATTCTGGCTTGAATGCCCTGATTGCCTCTTTATCAGCAACACTTGACGGTTCAAGCCTATCCACATTTATCTCTCTGTTTGCAGAATTGGCATTGATCACGTCTTTTCTGGGGGTGAGTCTGGGTCTGTTTGATTTTATTCGGGATACAACCGTCAATAAATTAAAAGGCAATCGCATCTATGTGGCGATGCTGACTTATTTTCCACCTTTAGGTTTTGCCCTTTTTTATCCTGAAGGCTTTATCATGGCATTGGGTTACGCAGCAATTGCGCTGGTCATTCTGGCTGTCTTCCTGCCTGTTGCTATGGTTTACATGTCAAGAAAGGTATATAAAGAAGGCGAGCATTATCGAGTTTTCGGCGGCAATATTTTGTTGGCGATAAGTTGTATATCTGGTGTTGTCATTATTGTTTCGCAATTAGTATCCGGTTAAGAGGTTTTTTATAAATGCGTGGTGTGATTTCAATTCAAAGTCATGTGGTTTATGGTCATGCAGGGAATAGTTCAGCGGTGTTTCCTTTGCAACGTATGGGGTTTGAAGTTTTTCCTATCAATACGGTGCAGTTTTCAAATCACACCCAATACTCGGAGGGGTGGACAGGCAGCGCATTTCCGGCATCCCACATTTCAGAACTAACCACCGGTCTGGAAAACGTTGGTGCTCTTGGTAAGTGCGACGCTATTTTAACGGGGTACCAGGGAAGTGTTGACCAGTGCGAGATGGTGGTTGACCTCGTTAAGAGAGTTAAAAAGCTCAACCCGGAAGCAATATATGTTTGTGACCCTGTGATGGGAGCGCCCGATAAAGGCTGTATCGTTAGCGAAGGTATTTCTCAATATTTATTGAGTACCCTGATGCCCATGGCAGACGTTATTGTACCGAACCAGTTTGAACTGAGCCAGTTTGCTTCCATGGAAATCAACAGTCTGTATGATGCAGTGTCCGCCTGTAAGAAAGCATTGAAGTCTGGACCAAAAATAGTATTGGTTAAACATCTGTACTCAATATCAGATGACACGTTCTCGATGATGGTTGCTTTTGAGGATCAGGTGTATGTAGCACAAAGACCTCAGCTTGATTTCAAAAAATCATTAGTGGGTGTTGGTGATCTTATTTCATCACTGTTTACGGCAGGATTGCTTAAAAAATGGCCGGTAGAAAAAGCGTTTAAACATTGTAATGAAGCGGCTTATGGTGTGGTGAAACGAACTCATCAATTGGGACAGTGGGAGCTGCAAACGATAGCCGCACAAGATGAAATAATAGAACCAACTGAACAATTTGAGATTGATGAATGCATTAATAATAAACTGGTAAGAAAAAATTGGGCAGAGATGGGAATGGAGGATTTTAAAATCAAGCTGGCAAGTTGACCAACGTTTGATGTTTTAACTCAACTGGGCGGCGACAAAGAGCGCTTTCATCCAGTTGAGTTAAATTTTTTTGTTCATCACGCAGCGTTCTCTGCAGTAAAAAAGTTATCCCAATGCAGACGTGGCTGTCACTTTTTTACCAAGGCTGAATGACTTCAGCTCAATCCGTTCCATACGGTCACGCACTGAGCTAATAATACCCTCCTTATCCAGGCCACACTGAACCAGCTGCTCCTTATGGCTAGCGGCTTCAATGTAGTGATCGGGAATACCGAGATTCAAGACTGGCACATTGATTTCCTGCCTCTGCAGGTACTCCATAACGCCAGAACCCGCTCCACCAGCAATACAACCTTCTTCAATCGTCACCAGTAGTTCATGGCTGGCTGCCAGCTCCCTTACCAACGCTTCATCCAGGGGCTTAACAAATCGCATACTGGCAACGGTAGCGTCCAGAGACTCAGCAGCCTCCAGGGCATTACCCAGCAATGTACCAAAGACCAGAAGCGCTACCCGGCTTCCCCTCCGGCGAATTTCACCCTTGCCAATGGGTAGAGGTTCAAGGTCTGTAGAAATATTAACACCCGGCCCGGTCCCCCGGGGATAACGAACCGATGCAGGCCCATTATGAAGATAACCGGTAGATAATAATTGTCGTGTTTCATTCTCATCGCCCGGTGTCATCACGACCATACCCGGTACACAGCGTAGATAAGCTATATCGTAACAGCCGCCATGAGTAGGACCATCTTCACCCACCATTCCTGCACGGTCGATGGCAAACAGCACATCCAGTTTCTGTACAGCCACATCATGAATTAATTGATCGTAAGCACGCTGCAAAAAGGTAGAGTAAATAGCAACGACAGGTTTAAGGCCTTCACAAGCCATTCCTGCCGCCAGCGTTACCGAGTGTTGTTCAGCAATGGCTGCGTCAAAATAGCGTTCAGGAAAATGATCAGCAAACCGAATCAGATCAGAGCCTTCTTTCATTGCGGGAGTGATACCCATCAAGCGCTCATCTGCTGCAGCCATATCGTACAGCCACTGACCAAAAATATTGGCGTATTTAGGCTTTTTAGGCGCCACTATTTTCGCTGACTGTTTTGCCTTGGGCTCCAGTTTGGTAATCGCGTGATAACCAATAGGGTCCTGCTCAGCCGGGTTAAACCCCTTCCCTTTCTGGGTAACCACATGTAGAAACTGAGGGCCTTCCAAGTCTCTCATGTTTTTCAATGTATGAACCAGCATGGGAAGATCATGGCCATCAATAGGGCCAATGTAGTTAAAACCCATTTCTTCAAACAGTGTTCCGGGAATTACCATACCCTTAACGTGTTCTTCTGTCCGTCTTGCCAGCTCCCAGGCATGAGGAATGACATTCAGGACCTTTTTGCTGCCCTCACGAATATGATGATAGGTTCGGCTGGACAACACTTTGGCAAGGTAATTCGATAAGCCACCCACACTTCTGGAAATGGACATATCATTATCGTTCAAAATAACGAGCATGTTGGCTTTCACATCTGCAGCATGGTTCATCGCTTCATAAGCCATGCCTGCCGTCATGGAGCCATCACCAATAACAGCAACAGATCGTCGCTTTTCACCTTTTGCCCGTGCGGCAATCGCCATCCCCAGGGCAGCACTGATTGAGGTACTTGAGTGTCCGACACCAAACGTATCGTATTCACTCTCATCTCTTTTCGGAAAAGCAGCCAGACCGTCTTTCTGACGCAGGGACGACATTCGCTCCCGTCGGTCTGTCAGGATTTTATGAGGATAAGCTTGATGGCCAACATCCCAGACCAGCCGGTCTTCGGGCGTATTGAACATATAGTGCAGTGCAATGGTCAGCTCAACCACGCCGAGCCCTGCACCAAAATGCCCCCCTGTCTGACCAACGGAATACAACAGAAACTCCCGCAGTTCCCGGGCTAGCTGTGGTAGCTGGGACTCCTCAAGTGCGCGAAGTTGTTCCGGGTTATTTACCTGATCCAGAAGAGGGGTCTCAGGCAGTGTCTTGGGTATCTCGTGAAACATGTGCTCGTAATAACGTCTGGGCTAATCTGCCGGCTGGCATTGTACACCCAACCTGATGTGAATAGCATCGCACAATCTCATTGTGCAGCCTAGCCCATTACTTCTCGTTAAATTGACTAAGGGACAGGTTGGCCCCTGAAGAAACCAACGGCGGTTTCAGGTTATGCTGACCTAGTAGCTTCTTCTAACAATATAATCGGCAATCTGGCGAAGAAAATCAGCGGAATGATCAAACCCTGAAAGGGCACTGATAGCCGTATGATGAAGCGCTTCTGCGTAAGCTCTGGCCTGGTCAAGCCCAATTAAAGAAACATAGGTTGGTTTATCCAGCGCTATATCGGCGCCCTGATTTTTACCCAGCGTCTGAGTATCAGCGATAACGTCCAGAATATCGTCACGAACCTGAAAGGCGAGACCAATCGCTCTGGCATAGTGATCAAGGGATTTCAGTTCATCCTCAATCACAGCGCTTGCACATAAGGCGCCCATACGAACACTTGCACGTATCAAAGCACCGGTTTTATGAGAGTGCATCAACTCAAGTTGCTGCTGATTTAACACACTGCCTGCAGCGCACTGGTCCATCGCCTGACCACCGGCCATACCGGTCAGCCCAGAAGCCTGGCTCAGCGCTGTTACAAGCTGCAACCGGACACCATCAGTAAGCTCTGACTCCGGACATAACCGGGCATTACCCAGTACTTCAAACGCCAGGCTCTGAAGGGTATCCCCAACCAGTATTGCTGTCGCTTCGTCATATGCCCGGTGACAGGTTGGCTTCCCCCTGCGCAGGTCATCATCATCCATGGCAGGAAGATCATCATGAACCAGAGAGTATGCGTGAATCAGCTCAACAGCACAGGCAGCAGGACTCGCCTGAGCAATGGAGCCACCCAATGCATGGCAGGCTGCATAGGCCAGGATTGGCCGGATTCGTTTCCCCCCGTTGAATACGCTGTATCGCATCGCTTCCAGCAACCGGGAGCTGACATTACTTTCCTCAGGCAGAACCGCAGACAGCGAATGATCAACTTGTATACGACATTGTTCAATAAATTCTGAAAGAGGCTCTGAGCTTGCCATCTTTAGTACCCCTCATCCGCTGATGACTCCCCATCAACTGCATTGAAGGGCTCAGTGGTCAGTTCACCATTTTGCTCTAACAGCTTCTGAACTTTTTGCTCGGCATCGGTTAACGCTTTCTGGCAATCCCGGGTTAACCGAATCCCCTGCTCAAATGCTTTAAGGGATGCCTCCAGACTCATATCACCGGACTCCATTTTCTGGACCAGAGTCTCCAGTTCGACCAATGACTGCTCAAAAGCAAAACTTTCTGTATTTTTTGACATGAATGAGCCTGCTGAAGAAATCGTTCAATAAAACCATTATCCAGTTGGCCGATAGTGAAAGCAATGCTCGGGCTCATGATGGATTTTTGGCGATGGAAGAACAGAAAACGGACAGAAGCATATCATAAATCCAGACTGGGTCAGATCCTGATAAAAAAAGGATATATTTCCCCTCAGCAACTGGATGAAGCAGTTCTCTCCCAGGAAGCGAACAGCAAACTGCTGGGGGAGTATTTAATCGAGCATCGCATTATTTCACGGTGGCAGTTACGCAGGGCTCTTTCCAGCCAGACTCAACTGCGTTTATCGGCCTCACTGGCAATGATTCTGCTTAAGCCTGTTTACAACTTCCTATCTGGAAAACAAAGTAAACAACCATTAGACAGTACTCTGGAAAACCTGATCACACCGCTACTCACACAACCATCAACAAGTAACAAAACCCCATTCGAGTATGCCCCAGACAAGACTTCCATAGAGGTCAAAGACAACAACTTACTTAAACTTCGCATCTACAGCACCCGTGGAGAGCTGAATTTTGATGGACTCCGTTTAAAAATATCCGAATCAGGAAGTTATCAGAATTTAACTCTGGACGATCTTGACCTTTCTAATGCCCGGTTATTTATCCGAGTCATACACGATAAACACAATACAGCCTTACCTGAGTCTTAAAGCAAAAAAGGCCACTTTATAACAAAGTGGCCTTTTTTCTTAAGCGATCAAAGATTCGATCAGGCGTCCGCTACCGGATTACGCTTCACCTTCGCCTTATCAGCCTCTACCGGACCTGAACTGTGCTCAGTCCAGACATCCGCATCCATCGTTTTATCAAGGAATGGGAATTTGCGACGGTTAAATACCGGAGTGACACCGGCCTTGACCTGATCATCAAAGTCCTTAAGTACCTTAACAACAATACCGGATAGAACCAGAATAGCGGTCAGGTTGATCAACGCCATAATACCCATGGATGCATCTGCAAACGCCCATACGGTTGGCAGGTTACTGGTAGCACCCCAGATAACCATGCCCAGAACAGCTACCCGGTAAGCATTGACCAGCCAGTTGTTATCCATAATGAATCGCAGGTTAGACTCACCATAGTAATAGTTGGCAATAATCGAACTGAAAGCAAACAGCAGGATAGCGCCTGCTACCAGATGCTGACCAATCGGACCAACCTGACTCACCAGGGCCAGCTGAGTCAGCTCAATACCGGTCACACCTGAACCATCCATAACACCAGACATCAGAATGATGGAAGCCGTTGCAGTACAGACAATAATGGTGTCCATAAATACACCCAGCATACCCATCAAACCCTGGTTGGCCGGGTGATTAGAATGTGCTGTTGCTGCTGCGTTAGGAGCACTACCCATACCGGCTTCGTTAGAGAACAGTCCGCGTTTAATACCCTGCTGCATGGCCTGAGATACCATATAGCCAACACCACCACCGGCAGCACTTTCCAGACCGAAAGCACTCTTGATAATCAAGGTAAATACCGCTGGCAGCTCACCAATATTCATGAACACGACGACCAGGGCCACGCCCAGATAACCGAAAGCCATGACAGGAACAATCATCTCCGCTGCTTTGGCAATAGAACGAATACCACCAAAGATGATCAGGGCGCTCAACATCGCCAACCCGATACCAATGGCTTCAGAAGGAATACCATAACCAGTGAAAGCAGCAGCAATCGAATTGGATTGAACACTGTTAAAGGCAAAACCAAAGGCAATAATCAGCGCTATCGAGAAGATGATACCCAGCCAACGCTGACCGAGAGCCTTCTCGATATAGTAGGCAGGGCCGCCACGGTAGGTTCCGTCGCCATTATTGGTCTTGTACAGCTGAGCCAGAATATTTTCTGCCAGACTGGTCGACATACCGAGCACAGCAATCAACCACATCCAGAAGACAGCACCGGGGCCTCCCATGGTAATGGCCACCGCAACACCCGCCATATTTCCGGTACCAATTCGTGCGGCAAGACTGGTGCAGAAGGCCTGGAATGGAGAGACATGGGTAGAACAATCAGTAGCCCGGCTTCCCAGCATAATTTTCAACGCCATAGAAAAGCGGCGAATTTGCACGAAGCGAGTTTTTACGGTGAAAAGAAGACCTGCACCCAACAGCAGGTACATGAGAATGCTGCCCCATAGCAGACCATTGATGGAGTCTATTAAATTATTCATAAATTTTCCGGCGCATTTTGTATTCTCGATTTTTATTTTAAATCGATATTTATAACATTAGGGAATAAACCTTACGTACTGAGTATTATCACCTACGAAAAAAGCAAGGCATTCGTACTGAATAATCAATAGAACCCCTGAGTTTATAAGGCTTAAAGTGCTTACAAAGGCACTGATCACTCAAAGCAAAAAAAAGTAAAACCCGAGATAAGTATAGGTATAATCAACAACCCGCAACACTGAAAGCCTTAACAAATATTTAGAATATCTTTACGAGAAAATAGAACATTCCTTAAATAATTTTGATTTTATCCACTATTTCAGAATAACAAACTATCAAAGCGTTTTTTCAACGATAACCAAATAATCAAAACTGAGACAGTGGTTAACGCCCACAGACCTTGAACAATAAGCCACTGACTTATTACAGTCAGTATTAAATTGAGGGGAAAACCAGGTTACCTTGTTCTTATATTCCTTCAATAAGGAAATCTTGATAATTAATTGATCAATATTTAGGGCCTGTTGACGTTTCGTTGTAGAGTAAACCGGAAAAAAGCCGAGACGATGCTCAGCTTTTTCAATAGAAAACTTACCAGAGAAACCAGAGTCAACAGGACTCAGACTCCTGCAAATCGCCACTATTGATATCATCCATAGAGATCTCAGGATCATCGCCCTGGCTCACCCAAACATCTTTATCGATAGTTCGATCCAAAAATGGAAAATGACTCCGATTGAACTCTGGAGTCAAGCCTGACCTTGATTGCAGATCATAATCCCTCAGAACCTGCATTACCGGGCCACTCAAGAGTACAATAATAACCAGATTAATCAGCGCCATAAGCCCCATGGCCAAATCAGCAACCATCCATACGACTTCCAGTGAAGCAATTGAGCCCAGGAACACTAAAAATACTACAGTTCCACGATAGGCCATTAACAGCCGGGGGCTATTACGAATAAACAGTAGATTGGATTCACCGTAATAGTAGTTGGCAATAACAGAAGTAAACCCAAAAAATACCACTGCGATTGAAATAAACCACTGGCCCCAGCCGCCAACAATCCCCCCAAGTGCAGCCTGAGTCAGCTGAATACCATTAAGCGTTGTTCCAGCTTCCAGCTGTCCCGATAGTAAGACAATAGCAGCGGTAGAAGTACAGATAACTATCGTATCAATGAACACACTGACCATGGACACAATGCCCTGAACCGCTGGATGATTCGGTTTTGGTGTCGCGGCTGCAGCCGCATTAGGCCCACTGCCCATACCGGCTTCATTGGAAAAAAGGCCTCGCTTGATGCCCTGCATCATCGCCTGATAAACAGAGTAGCCAATAACTCCGCCGGTAGCAGAATGAAGCCCGAAAGCACTCTCAAACACCAGGGCAATAACCGCAGGCATTTCATCCAGACGAACCACCACCACACCAATAGCAATCACCAGATACGCCAGCGCCATAACAGGGACAACCCGTTCGGCAAAACGCACAATGGAGTGAATACCCCTGAAGATAATCAACGAGGTAATGACCGCGATGACTAAACCGATAATGGCAGGATCCAGCGCCATATGCCCGGAGACCGCCTGAGACACTGAGTTGGCGTGCACTGCATTAAAGATAAAACCGAAGGTCACCAGCAAAAGCACAGAAAAGACAATACCCAGCCAGCGAAGGCCCAGGGCTTTTTCTATGTAATAGGCAGGACCACCACGAAAGGTGCCATCTTTATTATTGGTCTTGTATAACTGAGCCAAGGTATTCTCGACAAAACTGGATGCCATACCCAGTAAAGCCACAATCCACATCCAGAACACTGCCCCGGGGCCACCAATAAAAATAGCAATGGAAACACCTGCCAGATTACCTGTGCCCACATGAGCCGCGAGACTGGTGCAAAGTGCCTGAAAAGAAGAGATTTCATTTTGAGAGGTCTTACGGGAACCCAGTGCGAGCTTCCATGCATGAAAAAAATAACGTATCTGAACAAAACGGCTTCTGACAGTGAAATAGATACCTGCCCCAAGCAGTAAATAGATCAGCAAGTATTCCCAAATGACGCCAGTAACTTCTGAAACAATCATACTCATTTGAGCCCCTGCGATTCATTGCGACTTTCATAGAGTAGCAAAGAAAATCTTAAACAAATGAACAACATACCATCAAACCAGCTAACCTCAGCCACCATAGTTATGGCATCAGGCTTCATTACTTAGTCTTTTTAGTTCGTAAAAAGTTCCTTTTTAGAGTAAGTCTGTCATTGTTGAAAAAATATTCGACAAATTCATCGTGACGTATTGCATACAAATAGAAAGAGTCTAGTTTCATAGTCGCAGGTTATAAATAGAATAGAATGCATCATTGCTTGGTAGAAACAGGAGTCGCTTGTTTTTTAATAATCTATAGACAAAGGTACCTATCAATGGACGTTTCACAATCTACTTCGATTTCACAATATCAAAAAGTATTCGAAGCCCCGTCTGATAATTCAAATCCTTCCAATTTTCATCATAGAAAACTAACAAAAAGCCATGAAATGGCTGACGCTGATCATACTCTTCTAAACAGAACCCCGCTGAAAAAAAGCACTGACGCGGCCCTGGACAACCTGAAGGAACTGTTCAGGTTTAATATCAGCCAGCCTTTTATAAATCTTTACAACACTTATATGACTCAGCGTAATCCTGATAATCCAGCCTGCATCCAGGTAAATGAGCAACATATGCAGAATCTGTTCGAACGTGACTATGAAAATTTCCTTTCTTATTCCACCCATGAATACCTTGAAAAAACAAACGAAAATATTTTTGGTCAGGATAAACCATTAATCAAACAAACTGCCCTTCAAAAATTTACCGGCATCATCAAATCACTCATTCTTGGCGAACACAACAAAGCGACAACCGATTTTCAGGAAAAACTCAGCACATTTTACGATTCAGTTACGGATAACGATAATATCCACATTAATGCGGATACCGAACAACAATTGAAAAAAAGCCATGTGCCAACACCAGAGACAATAATTGCCAAATTGAAAATGGGTATAGAAGCAGGCATCGAAAAAGAAAAGTTGATTGCGCAACTCCAGAAAGACTGCGAGCAATTAACAGCATTTTTATTAAAAACTTCAGGCATGGCAGCATTTGCCAAGTCACTCAAGCTGGACACACCTTTAAACAGTAGTAAATCGACAGCTCAGAAGGCAGCAGGGGTAATCAATAAAACCGCCGCTTACTTATCTGACAAGGTGCCACCCTTTTACCTTTCCATATTGGGGACGGTTCTTCTGGAAAGAATGGTTGCCGGCGACCGGAAAGCGGATGCCTTGAATGACATGATGAGTGCACCGGCACTGAACATCAGCACACCCGTTCGGGAAAAAGTGGTTGCTTATGCCCGAAACCTCTACCGGGCTGAAAAAATTGATGATGTTGGCATGAAACCGGCTAACGTTGTCACCACATCCATGGCGTTTACGCTGTATATCACGGGAAGTCTTCAGTTACTGATCTCCCGGGCCGACCACTCCAATAATTCGGAACTAATGGATAAGTGTTTCCAGGAATTTATTCAAGAGAAATCTGGCAGCAGTAATCCACCCAATCCCGGGCCCGCAAGCAGCTGTACGAAATTTGCCGAGTCTGCCCTGCGTCTGATCGGCATAACGAGTATCGGGTTAAGGGCCCTGATGAATGGTGCCTATGAGATAAAGGACGCTACCCCTGATAACGAGCTGAGAGATACTGTCTACAACTCGGTACTTGGCAAGAGCTTTGTCCCTCTCAGCTTGATAGAAAACGCCGGTTATAAGGATGACATTATCGAGAAAAACCGTGAGGTACTATTACAGCAATGTCTGACAAAAGGGGTACTTGGTGAACCGCTGACCGACCAGGAAGAGGACTTTATGAAGTCTATCAGGGGAGAACCCGGTTCTGCATACAGCAAAAAGTCCCAGGTGTCGAAAGCAATCAGCTATGGGACAGCGGCTCTGAGTACCTCTGTATTAACAGCTGATATAGCAACAGCCTTAGCCAGTCCGGAGGCCTCTAAAAATTTCTGGAGTTCTCCAGTCCAATCTGGTGGAGCGGTAACCTGGAGCCATGTCTATAAGGGCGCAGTGCGTCCCATCAGTGCAGTTGTAAACCTTCTTCAGATCATGTGGGTTTCAGGCCGGGCATACACAAAAGATGATGTTGAAGCCTTCGTTCATATTTCCAGTCGTCTGGTTCTGGCTACAGCCCCCCTTATCATGTGGGAGAAGGGATTAACTCTCTGGGACAGTATTGCTGCCATCATTGATACCGCTATTACCGTAGGAGAAGATTCAGCCGCCAGCCGGTCACTGAATAAAGGACAGCTAGCCAAGCAGGTAGAGGTGGCCGTTAATAACCTCAGGCTTCAGGCGCATGAAAATTCTCATGAAGCCCCCCCTGATCATGTTGGTCGATACATGGATCAGTTAACTGAAAGCCTGTTCAAAACACTGTCGAATGACGATGCTCCTGTGGAAATGATCTCTACCGGAGATGAAGAGTCCTCCCTGAGAAAGAGGTCATCGCACACCCACCACGAGGAAGACATGGTTTAGCAAACGACTGATACTCAGAAATTATCTTGAAATAAAACCCACACCACCTGTGATATGTACAAAACACTGTCCGCCTCCCGCTGTCCAAAAAGCCAGTTTCGTGTAGGCTTTTCGGACAGCGGGCTGAGGGCAGCAGCTGTAAAAATAACAAATAAACTCCAGGGCCTATTGGTTTACCGTAACTCATCGTTCGAGACTACCCTGCGAACATGAGAATCAGGATTTTTGCAGGAACCTCTCTGGCAAATACGGAATGATCTATCTATCATCCGTACCCAATTAAAACGCATGGAAATAATTAAAATTTAACTTATGCCAATTCTTTCATTCCTCCTTGGCGTCCTTTTAACCTGGCTGTTTATGTCAGGACTGTTGGCGCAGGGACTTGCACTGTTTATCAGGATCTGGTGGCCATCCTCCAGTCGGGAACGTGAACTGCAAACTGACCAGTGGTTGCTGAATAACCCGATACAGCCTTCCTCTGCCTGGCGCCTGCTGGGCTACTGGAAAGAGACCTCCCAATATCGTCAGGCCTGCTCAGAAATGGCCGGCCTGCTGGCCGACAAAGCGTGCCTTTCCAGTCAGGATAAAGTGCTTGATGTTGGCTTTACCAGTCATGATCAACTGCTGGTCTGGCTTGATTATTATCAGGTTCGGTACCTGACAGCCATCGCCAGTGATGAGCACCAGATGGTACGGGCTCTCGAGCATTGTGGGCATTTCAATAGCCTGAAGCTTATTCGGGGAGGAGAAAAATCCGTGCAAGAGCAGCCTGAAAACAGCTGCGACAAGTTAGTTTCCCTGGATTGTGTTTACCACCTTGAGTCCCGCTCCCATTTCTTCAGTCATGCAAGAAAAGCACTCAAATCTGGCGGTACACTGGCTTTTACCGATATGGTGCTGGCCCGCCCCTTTCAGGATCGCCGGGAACAACGCCTACTAAACAATCTTGGTCGTATATCAGGTCTTCTGGTAGAAGATATGCCAATCAAGGAAACCTACGAAAACCTCCTTAAGCAACACCAGTTCGAGCAGATTGAAATCATGGATATTACCGATGATGTCCTGTCCGGTTTCTGTTTCTGGTTTGGCCAGCATTACCAAAACCTTTCGGCATTTACACGTTCAAAAATGTGGATAAGACTTCGGCTACAAGTCTGGTTTATTCGCTGGATGCTTCACCGGGAACAACTCCGTTACCTGATGATTATTGCCCGCTAGGAGGCTGACCGAAAATAAAGCCCGTGACAGAAAGTAGTTTATCCACAACTTCTGTGGATAAACTTGTGACAACATTATGGACAATTCCTAAAGCCCCATTAAGAAGAGCTCTCGCCTAGAACTGATTATATTTTATACAGCTTTCCGCGGCATCGATATTTTCAGACTACAATCAGATTCCGTACCTTGAAGCATGAGGTTATTGAGGATATGGATATTTCAGCCTTATCTAATGCAACTGCGTCACAGCAAGAAAGTACAGCTAATATCAGTACCAACCATCACCCTATTAAGAAACAGCCTGTCTGCTGCTGGTGGTGGTGCATCTGCATCCCATTTGGCAACAAGAAGATATTTCCCAGAGAGATTTCTGTTGAAATACCTGATGAGACAAAAAGTATTGAAGCAACATCCAACAGCACCCGGAGCATTTCAACAGTCAATACGGATGATGATGATGATCATGTGCGAAGATGGGTAGAAGAAACCAGATAGAGCTCTCCGGCAATTGTTTCTTTCGCCAGAACAATATCTTCAGTATCCAGCCAGGATTATGAAGGCAAAGGTATATTTTCAGCCTCAGTCCCTTCAAGTCCGGTCATCGAACTCATGCGACAACTTAACGAACATTCATAACCTTCCCTGGTCTGGATTACAGGCTTTCTGTCTTATCTACAGACCGCCCAACGGTAAAATACATTGAGCGATCGTATTTATAACGTCAGGTTGCTACATGGATTTAACGATCAGCCAAGCCATATAGGCCACAAATGTGAACAGAAGAATAAGGCACTTATACCATGAAATCTTCCAGATACTGGCCGGAAGATTGCCATGCTGCTTTTCAGATTCAAACGATGCCTTACTGGAATAAACGACAACAGCCAACAGTATTGTCATCACCACCATGGTCAGAATATCAATACGAAGTGCGACCGCATCCACGGTAATATCCTGACCAATGATACCAGACACACCCAGTACACCCAGGATATTAAAGATATTAGAGCCGATGACGGTAGCCGCTGTCATATCGTGGAGCCCCTTTCGAGCACTGACCACCACTGCGGCAAGCTCCGGAAGGCTGGTACCAAAAGCCACCAGTGTTAAACCAATAATCAATTCATTAACGCCCATTGCCAGAGCTATCCCTTTAGCTCCCCAGACCAGAACCTGAGAACCCAGCACCAGGATAACCAGCATCACCAGAGACTCCATGGAAGCCCTGAGCGTACTGATGGGCAAAACCGGTATGTCCTGCTCGCCTTCCTGACCTCCGGATGACTTTAGCAAATAGAAACAATAAGCAATAAAAGCAACGAAAAGGATGGCGCCATCCCAAACGCTTAACACACCATCCATAAGCATCAGGGCCGTTGCCAAAGTGGCGACCAATAAAATAGAAAGTTCACGGTAAACAATGCGGGCTTTGACCACCAACGGCGCAATCAGACCACCTATCGCCAGAATTAGGCCAATATTGACGATGTTCGAGCCAACCACATTACCAATGGCAATGCCTCCGGAACCATTAAATGCCGCCACCGACGACACCATCAGCTCAGGTGCAGAAGTACCAAAAGCAACCACGGTGACACCGATGGTCAGCAAAGGCATACCAAGACGAAAGGCCAGGGTAGATGCGACTTCAACCAGACGGTTTGCACTCCAGCAAAGCGCAATAAAGCCAGCAACAACAGCCAGAATAAATTGAAGAATGGAAATCATGAATGGAAAAGTACGGAGGGCATGACGGTCAGACGACAGGTGCCAGGCCCTCTTGCTGACATCCACCATCTGAGTCTGGCCAAATGCTGCTGTTTAGCAAGCATCGTATACACCATAGCCGAACGGCTAATGCATGTTGATGTATACACCCGCCAGTTAAAACTGGCTAAAGCAGGCTACTCCCTCAAGAATGCACTGATTATAGCGATTACGGTGAGGGAGGAAAGCAGTTTTTAAGCCTGTATGAGCAAGTATTTTTACTATAAAAACACTAACTCATCTCAAGACTGCTTATTCACAGAGAGCAAACGAATCTTCTTGATAATGACCCGGTCTCTTGTGGTAATAAAATCACTACTCTGGGTATACAGCTTAATCTCGGCATCCACCGCTTCCCGGAGTTTCACCTTACCTGCCGCCTGCCCCTGAAGATTAATCCGGTTTGCTCCAGGCTTAACTTTCTCAAGGTAGCGTTCCATGGAAGTGAAAAAGCGCAAGGCAACAGGAATGATATGAGCAGGTAACAGGTTCGCCTCTGCCATTTCTTTGTGAATGCCAATCTTGAGTGGCCGGGGGTCAGAAACATTAAATGCATTGGGCCAGAGAATCCGAACCAGCCGGAGAGCTTCAGAGTTCATGACATCACTTTCAGGCCGGTTATGCAGCCTCTCAAGAATTTTCCTGGCCTCTTCCGGAAGCTCATTACTCATAACGGAACCATCCTGTTCAGGTGCCAGCTGCTTTTCCTGTTCCTGGATGCTCTGGTCAGAAATATTACTTTTTTCTGCTGTCATCGACTGCCTTGCCCAAATAACCCTGGGCATCTCAGAAAAATAAATAAGTCATGTAATAACTTTTCTGAGATGCCCTTGAAAACCAACACGCCATCAGCCTGTGCCAACGGGAGCACTATAATGACGGATTCAGCTCCGCCATAAAAGCGTAATTTGTCAACAAACCGTACCAATCAACTGGCAGGCATCAAAAAAACACCTGCTAATACCACTGTCCATTCCGTCAGCCATACCGACAAATCAAGTACTGGAAATGTTAGTATGCCTAACAACCCTGTTTACCAATACCAACAACGGAGGGGCATAATGCAATTTTTACCAGTTATACCCGAAAGGCAAAACAGCTGCTCCGTTCTTCTGATCTGGATGACGTCATCAAAAGAGACCTGACAAACTTTCTTGATGGTAAAGAAGAGTTTTCATCTATGACACCAGAGGAGTCCAAACGAGTACTGGTACGTTTCCAAAAACGAATCGCCAACCATGAACAGAGAAAAAAGCAGGAAAAGGAAGGATGCAGAACCTTTGTTGTTCTGCCAGATGTATCCAGAATACTACCGGCAAGGGAGTCTCTAATCTAGGGGGCGTTACCAACAGCGATAAATTCACTGACTACTGCTCTTACATTGACAGTAGTCAGTCCACTCAACAAAGCCTGGTACAAATTTCCAGCTCAACGTCGTCAATCATCCACTTTTCTGATGAACCTGCCCACCCGGCTCAGGAATCATAAAGTCGACCTGTTGATGCTGTTCATCCTCCAACAAAGCCCTCAGGCGGTGACTGGCAGTATCCTGACCATCATCGCCCAAATTAAACATGCCGAAATGAATCGCCATACTCTGACGCGACTGGAGGTCATAATGTGCCGCCAAAGCATCATCTGGTGACAAATGGTTATCCTTCATAAACCAGCGAGGCAGATAGGCCCCAATAGGGAGCAGAGACAGATCCATAGAACCAAAACGCTCCTGAATCCGGGCAAAGTGCGGCCCCATCCCGGTGTCACCTGCAAAGAAAACCTGTGAACGACCATCACCGATCCGATACCCCAGCCAGAGCGTCCGGTTATGATCAATTCGCGTTCGGGTGGACCAATGCTGGGCAGGGGTGCCGGTAATAACCACCTGATTATCCAGAGCATGCTCCTGCCACCAGTCCAGCTCAACAACGTGGGTTAGCCCCTCAACCTTCAAGCAATTCTCGATTACCAAGGCCTGCGATAAATATTGGCTGGGGTTGATAAAAGTGGCCAGAATACCATCAGCATTACTTTGGGGAATGGCAACTGACGCCTTTTCCTCCACTCGCTGCCAGGCATCCTCTGCCTGGTCTCTGTTAAAGCGCCACTTCAGCAGATCCATCACCGTTTTCTCACGGGCCTTAACCGGATTATGAAATTGCCTTCCATCAAAATGATCGGATACCGGTCCGCTGTAGCCACCAGAGGAACAGGCAACCAACAGGGCTGTGGCCACTAAAAACCCAAAGAGGCCAGCAACCCCAAATATGGTGGTTTTCTTGTTCATTTTCAGTCCGGAAGATTTGTGATCTTAAGAATACCAACCCTGTATGTAAGGTGCACCCAGAAAGGGCTCCACAAGTCACCTCTTGGATGCTCAATTCTTTATTAAATGGAGCAGAGCATAGATAAATAGCTAACCCATTGTAAAATCTCATAAAAATACATATCCTCAGCCATAGTACTACCAGTAAGGCCTGATTTTTTTATATTAAGAACAAACACTTTCTCCAAACCATTGCTAGATTTATAAAAAGCGTAAGATATCTGACAGGGAGGTCGTTATGGCTATTTATAAGTTGTATCCTGTGGATCACGCCCCCATGAAGTGGCAGAGCAGCCGCTACCGTGGAGAGGCAATTGTCAGAGCCGACAGCGAAGAACATGCCCGCCAGCTTGGCACCAATGAGTTCTACATCACCCGATCCATTCACCCCGGAAAGAAAAAAACCAGCCCCTGGGAAGACCCACAAACCGTACTGTGTCAGCCGCTTAATAACGCCGGTTATGATGATAAAGGTCCGGAACAGGTATTGAGTCCGCTACTGGCAGGCCAGAAGGCTAAAAGAAAAGCATGATTCCCGGTAATTATGCTTTTTTTATGTCCCCATTTTGCCCCACAGCACACGCACCAAAGGATGAAGACATCATGCCTTTGCTAGTCTTACGGTAAGGACTGTTTTTTCCGTATTACCACTGGACTTAATTTTCCGGGTAAGCAGGAGCAGCGCTGAATCCACAACCTGGGGCTATCTATGGACTTATCCGGTAAACACATCCTGATTGCTGAAGACAACATGGCGAACCAGTTTGTCATCAAGCAACTCTTGAAAAAGGTCAACATTGCTCCGGTATTTGCCAAAAATGGTGAAGAAGTCATTGAAATGTATAAAAGCAAATACGCTGAATGGGATCTGGTATTCATGGATTGCAAAATGCCCGTAATCGACGGCTATCAGGCTACCGAGACCATCCGGCGATTTGAACGGGAAAATGGACTGGAGAAAGGATTGATCATCGGGCTAAGCGCTAATGTCTTTACCGGATCAACCAATGAAGCGATTGCCAGTGGAATGGATGATTACCTCACCAAACCCATTGAGCGAGACAAAATGATGCAGCTACTGAGCCAGTACTTACAGTAATGCCCTGCAACCTCGCTAATCAGGGTTACACAATAGGAAGAGGCATAAAAAAAGGCAGCACCAAAAGGGCTGCCTTTTTTATTTTTAATGGTTCAACTCACCAGAAGGCTATTGAACCATCTTGAAATTCGTCTTACAGAGGACGGATTTCTTCAGCCTGCAGACCTTTCTGGCCCTGAGTTACACGGAACTCAACGCGCTGGCCTTCAGTCAGAGTCTTGAAGCCTTCAGCAGCAATCTGACGGTAGTGAGCGAACACGTCTGGACCACCGTTCTCCTGGCTGATGAAACCAAAACCTTTCTCGTCGTTAAACCACTTAACGGTTCCTTTAGAGGTAGACATCGTCATATCCTACAATTCAAATAAATTAAGAGCAGCCTTGCGGGCAAAGCCATGTTGCTAGAAGCTTTATTTTTGCTTATGAAGGATATGTCGAGAGCCTGAGCTCGGAACATCAAATCTATTCATAAAAAACTAATATCACTTTTAACGCTGTACCATCATACACCCTTAAAACGCAAAACTCATCAGGAATTACCTTATCTTTAAATAATTTTAAGCCCCTCAAACCCTGATCTTCGCTGCGTAGCAGTATCCCGCACAGGCCAAAGTCTGCGAGCTTTTTATAGGTAGTGGAAACAGCAGGATTTAGACAAGCACCTCCCCCATCCATCCACCCTCTTTTAAATCAATAACTTACCCTGACCCTAAGACCAGGAAGAACGCGAGGGAGCGTTCCCAGTTAGCCAGGTTCCCCCCTCCTGCTCACGTGGCTAATTGAGAACGGCCCCTGGATTCATCATACTGAAGAAAAAACATGCACGAAAAGAAGCTCTATTTATGACAACATCCATCTCAGAATCATTATTTCGCTCACTTGGAACCCATGCAGTAAAGAGACTGAGCATATCGGAAGGTCGGTTAGCATTAACCGTTGCTCCCTGGGATGATTTGGATAATGAAGGAACCGCCGTATTTAACCACCTGACAGTCAGCTACATAGAGGCGGAGCGAGACCCCCTGGACACCTTTCTGGATTTCAACTTGCCATGGGACATTATTCGATTTGACTCTAAACCCAGCAATCACTCAGCCTGGCATTTCGGCCTGTGCTGCCGTGATATCGTTATTGGTTTTGAGGCAGATTGGCCTGTGATAACGTTCACAAGTCAGTTATAGACAAAGAATGTCAGCGAGCAGGCCGTTGATACGGCATAAGACATACCTGATTCACGGAAAGAATAATGCTCAGATTACTCATCACTATAGGTACACTATTCGTTGCAATCAGTGCAGGTGCAAAAGAATATCATTTCAAAGACTTCCCAAGTCAGCCCCATTCAAACAACACGCTTAAAAAAGTAGATCTTGATAGCCACCCTGATGCTAAATATTTAAAAGACAAACTTGAGCTTCTCGTTGGGAGAGAACCGAATTTTTCCGGAAAATACATCCTGGCGACCTTTGGTTGCGGCACTGCGTGCCAGGTAGTGACAATAGTCGATGTGGACACTGGTAGAATTACGATGCCGGTAAATTCATCGGATGGCTCATGCTATTCGAAAGACAGTAGACTACTCATTCTTAATCCATATATAGCTAACGCTTACGACGAAGATCTACCAGACTGGGCATTTACCTATTACTACATCATTCAGGACGGCCGTTTAGAACTGCTGCATCAAACCAAGAAACCGCTTAAGGGTGAATGTGAGTCAGGTTACTCGTAATAAGTAGGAACTTAACCATATGACATCATACCATCCGATTCACTGGACAGCCGCTCCCAGAAATGGCTCCTTGCTTTGCCCTGTTTCCATACAGTCGTAAGATCGTACAACGTTATAACTCTGGTCAAATAACCTAGGGGCAACACCACCTGTCAGTTTACTTTGCTGACCCTGTCCGGTTGAGCGAGTATCTCCCTGGCCTTTTTAAATGCTGCAAACTCATTAATAAACCAGCCGACACACCGCTCGGTACTGACCGGGATACCGGACTCATCAACTGGCTGGTAATCAATCCACCACCGTTCTTCAGGGTGAGGGTCATTGTAAACGAACACGTACTTCATATCGCTACGATCAGTAATCGAGACCTTTGCCCAGTCATACCTTGTGTATGGGCAGGTATCCTGCATCAGAAATACATAAGTGGGCTTTCCCAATTTGAACTCGATGTACAGGAACTCATCCATCTGGCGGAAGATCTTTAGCGCCTTTTCAATATCAGGGGTCATCAGGTGAAGGGGGATTTTGTCTCTGCCCCCCCCAAATATACCGTTGAGTGACGGCTCTTCAAAAAAGTAAGGTCTGGCCATATCGAAAAGTCCTTTAAACGATTTCAAGTACCTTACCGTTATTTCCTGTGTAATTAACTAACCAGATGGTTAGTTAATTACACAGGCAGTCACTGGTTCGCAGCGTTGATAAGCCAGTGATCATCATTACTGATGGACATCCTGCACACCGAGCGAAGTATACGAAAGATTACGTAGAACAAGAGCCGAAGTTGCTGGGCCTACACTTGCTGCCAAGCTATTCCCCGGAGCTGAATCCTGATGAACAAGTCTGGAATCACCTTAAAGAAAAACCTGGGAAAACCGCTTTGAAGACCAAGGCTGACTTTATAGAGTTCATTCGAAGAAAAATGAGAGCACTGCAAAAAATGCCGGAAGCAGTAAAAGGTTTCTTCAGATTGCATAACACCGGTTATACCTGCAGACAGTGTTACCTATAATGGTAGGGAATCAATGCTGGTCAGATCAACTTGGTAAAACGGAGCTTCTTAGTCTTGCTTTATTCGATGTCATTATTTCTAGTTACCCTCGGTCTTCAACAATCATTATTGACTTTTGTTACTAATCCTTCAGTAGCACTATTGATTAAACAGGTCGCTGCTGGTGCATACATTGGAGCTGGTGCAGTTCTATTTGACATGTTTATTACTCTTGCTCGATCTTATGAGCCTGAGAAAGCAAAAGAAAAAATCAGTAATAAAATTGAGAAATTGCAAAACAAAATTGCAAAATTACGCAAATTTCAGTGGACGAGCCACGAGAAAAGAGTACTGGATGCTTGTTCTTTTCTACCTGATTTTCTACATCCCTTTGGTGATTCTGGATTCACTTCTTCAAACCGGCCTCCTTTCCGTCATCTTTTCGTTAGTTTTACTGTTGCCAACCATCAGCATCGCGGCCAGAAGGTTGCATGATACAGGGCGTAGTGGTTGGTGGCAGCTGATCGGTTTGATACCACTCATCGGTTTTATAATACTCCTTTTTTTCCTCTGCAAAGACAGTACCGAGGATAATCAGTATGGAGCAAATCCCAAACTGTAGCTCGCATCATCTTCCCGCTACGGTCGGCTAAGTCCGACAGGCTCTCAGGCGGTGTTGATCGGCAGAGCTCAAGACTGAATTTCTGTTAGACTGGCCGCCGGATAAATTCAGCATCATTTGAGCCTGTGTGTTACGTGATCTGGATAGTGCACGGCATAGGAGAGGCGAGGCGTGAGGCTTCGCTCTGTCTCGACTCGTTTTCATGAATAAGGTGTAGTGAAAGTGATAAAAGTAGGTGTGATTGGTTATGGTTATTCTGCAAACACTTTCCATATTCCATTGATTGAATCAATCGAGTCAATGGAACTGATGGCTATTAGCAGTTCTAAACCCGAAGTCATAGAAGCTGAGCACCCCTCCGTTACCGTATTTGATTCGGCAGAAGCATTAATTACCAGCGGTAATGTTAATCTTGTGGTTATTACCGCGCCAAATCACGTTCATTTTTCATTGGCAAAACTGTGTCTGGAGAATGGTGTGCATGTGGTTGTTGAAAAGCCAATGGTGACAACGAGTTCAGAGGCGGAAGAGCTCGTGTCTATTGCTGAAAAAAGCGGGTTGGTGCTATCGGTGTTTCACAACCGGCGTTGGGATGGTGACTTTCTGACGGTGCAAAAATTATTGCGGGAAAATACCTTAGGGGACCTTAAGCTCTTTGAGTCGCACTTTGATCGTTTTCGGCCTATTGTTCGTCAACGGTGGCGGGAAGAGCCCGGACCCGGGGTCGGCATCTGGTATGACCTGGGTTCTCACCTGGTTGACCAGGCAATTACCCTGTTCGGATTGCCAGAGGCTGTGACGGCAAGATGTTTACCGTTAAGAGACGGTTCAAAAACAACCGATTATTTTCACGTACTTCTGCATTATCAAGTTTTTGAAGTCATTCTTCATGCCAGCTCATTTGCTGCTGCACCCAATAGCCGGTTTCGACTTGAAGGCAGTCAAGGCAGCTTTATTAAGTATGGGCTTGACCCTCAGGAGGGGCAGTTGAAGAACGGTATGCGACCAGCTCAGTCAGAATATGGCGTTGAAGATCACGAGCAGTATGGCAGCCTTTACAGCGAAACCTCTGTTGAACGCATTGAAACCGAAGCCGGTTGCTATCAACACTATTACCAGGGCGTAGCAAACGCAATCAACACTGGTGAAAGAAATCCGGTTAGCCCCAGTGATGCCGTTGAAGTGTTAAAAATTCTTGAATTGGCTGAAAAAAGCAGCCAGCGGGGCCAAACACTTTCTGTGTGTGACGCAGATTGAAGCCATGACCATAACTGAAGTAAGAAAAGCCACCGGGCAAGACCTGGCAACGATCCAGAAGATCGCCAGAGAAACCATTGATAAGAGTTATCGCTCTTTTCTGGGTGATGTAGCAGTTGACTGGTACATCAACAGTGGCGAGTCCGACAAAGAACTGGCCAGCCACTTGGACCGTTGTGATGTACTGACGCTGGATAATGAGATTGCCGCCTTTACCATTTATTTTGATGATCTGATCCATCTGATGATGGTGGATGTGAAGCTGCACCGCAGTGGGCTGGGTTCTGCACTGCTGGCACATTCCGAGTCACAGCTGTTTTCCCGAGACCATCAGGTTATTCGGCTTGAAACTTTTCAGGGCAACACCCAGGCTATTAACTTTTATAAGAAGAACCACTGGTTGGTAGTGAAAGAAGAAAAAGACGAGGCGTTTGGTTTCGTTCGTGTGTTCTTTGAAAAGCAGATATAGTCGGGACATGATGAAAAAGAGCTGGAGTATCATTCTTGCTTTGCTGGCATTTACCGCCTCGGCAGCAGAAACAATAGATTGTAGTAAGGCCTATACGACCATTGAAATCAATCAATGTGCCGCCACTGAGCTGGGTGTAGCTCAAAAGGAAATGCAGCGCTATTTTGACACCAGCTTAAAGCATAATGACGTTGATGCTGAGCTGGTTGCAGCGATTAAAGCGGCACAAAGCGACTGGGAGAAGTACTACAACTCCCATTGCGACTCAGTGTATACGCAGTGGCGTGAAGGGACTATTCGGGGAGTGATGGCGCTTTCCTGCCAGACAAAACTGACCCGACAGAGAACCCATGAGTTGTGGGAAAATTTCCTGACGTATATGGACAGTACGCCGCCAGTGTTGCCTGAACCTAAATTCAGCAGTTGGCCGCTTTAATTTCTCTGCGAGCCTCATAACTAAAGGCTCTCCTCGGAATTATCTATTCACCTTTTGGGTGACCGGCTATAACGCTCTGCGGTTTTCTGAAAAATTTCAGCGCCCTCCGCTGCGTTGCGCCATTTGCCAAGGACTACGGCCATTGGCTGCATGACGCGCCTTGCTGAGAACACTGAAATTCCCCAGAAAATCCGCATCCAATGCTGAATTTAGCCTGAACCAAACCATTAACCGGTATAACAAAGACAGTATGAGCAACCTTATCGAGAGTAGTGCTGAATATCTTTCCACAACGTTCAGTGATGGTGATTTTGCCCACGGGAAGTTCCAGGGTATTGAGTTTGATGCCTGTACGTTCGTGAATTGTGACTTTAGCGAGACGGTGTTTGAAAAGTGCCGGTTTATTGATTGCGAGTTTGAGAAGTGCAACCTCAGCCTGGTTAAGTTGAACTACAGCCGGTTTTCGGATGTTGTCTTCAAAAACAGCAAGATCATTGGTGTGGACTGGACGAAGGTGGCCTGGCCCAATATTTCTGTGGCTTCGCCGATCCAGTTTTTCCAGTGCATTATCAATGACTCCTCTTTCTTTGGGCTGAGCTTAACCGAGATCACCCTGGAAGAGTGTAAGGCGCATGAAGTCGATTTCAGAGAAGGCGATTTCAGAGACGGTGTGTTCGATTATACCGATTTCACCAACAGTCTTTTCAGCAATACCAACCTATCTTCGGCCAGCTTTGCAGAGTCAACCAATTACGACATTGATATCAACGTGAATAAGATAAAAAATGCCAAATTCTCCCGCCATGAGGCAATCCGGCTTTTAGCCAGCCTGGATATCGAACTGCTGGATTAGCGTTTTTGTGTCTTATAAATATTACTCTGTAAGTCAGTGGGCGTTTATTAAAAATAAGTCTATGCGACGTGGAGTTCTCTAGGGGGAGATGACCTATAGTCAATGACACCTATTTAGTAAAAATATCCACATTCCGATCAATTCATAGAGGAATTCATCTCGATGAGCGTATTAGATGTTACCAGAGAATCTGGTGTCGCCACTGCAGTATTGAATAACCCTCCCGCTAATGTGCTCACCATTGACTTGATCAACGAGGTCAATCAATTCCTTGCTTCTGTGGATAATGATCAGAGCACCAAAGTGGTGCTGTTAAAATCAGCGAATCCCCTGTTCTTTTCTGCCCATTTTGATTTGAATCTTATTAATGGCACACCAGAAGGGCATGCTGGCTGTATGGCATTCAGCCAGATGATCAAGAGCCTGAAGCAGCTCAAGCCTCTTTCAATAGCGATAGTCGATGGTTGTGCCCGTGGTGGTGGTGATGAGTTTGTGATGGCGTGTGATCTTTCTTTCGGTACCGAGAATGCCGTTTTTGCCCAGCCAGAAATTGGTGTGAATATTCCTACGGGGGGGCAGGGTGGTGTGCAGTACGCGCGTCGTATGGGGCGGAGTAAGGCGCTGCAGTCTTTATTAACCGGGCGAGATCATTCTGCCCAGGAAGCCGAGCGATTAAATATTATCACCCAATATGTTCCCAAAGCGGATATGGACAGCTTTCTCGACAGTCAGCTTGCTGTGATTAGCAGTCTCGATCTTCGTGATATTGCGATGTATAAGGATATTGTGGCCACTTCCATTCTGGATGAAGATGCTGGTGTTGAGTTGGAACTGAAATACTTTCTGGACCGTGCCAGAGAAGAAAAATCACAAACCATCTTTAACGCTTTTCTTAAAAGTGGTGGCCAGACTGAACGTGAAGCTACCGACTTTATGGGTATTTTTGCCGACACCGTGGCTGAGTTAAGCCGACATTCTTAGGGTAGAGGTTAAGGGCTTTCATAAATGCTTCTGGGGGGCAATGCCAGTAAGATTACTGCTTGTCTCTGACCTATTGATTCAACCTAAATTCAGCAGTCAAATCTCCAGCTAAACTGTAAACCTCAGTCATGCTGAGGCCTACGAGATGGTTTTACCCCCCAAACAGTGAGTTGTCCGATTTCGAAAAAGACTCATTGGATACTTTCGAAGGAAAAGTACATGTCGAGTGGGAATCCGGCGCATCTGTCACGGCAATGGGACAATTGGCTTTTTTTATTCAGCTTTTAAAGACCGGATACCGTTTTGAGCCCTGGGTCAAAGACTGCCCGCTTATCTACAAAAAGCAATAACGCGCCTGGAAAGCTCAATGTTCTTGGCATGAAAAAAGTCGTCAGTGATGATACAGCCAGAAGAGGTTTGAAAAAGAGGGTGTAAAATGGCTTCAAAAACATCTTCGATTGCCCAAATATTGCTGGCCGGAATTTGTTCGTGGTGATTGTGATTGGGGAAACGATCCGGTGATGACTGCGCTTGAAGAAGCAGGTTGCCATTATTTATTCAAAATGAAGAAGCCTGGAAATGTTAAGCAGGCTATCTGCCAGGCGCACTGCGGCGGAGGTTGGGTAAAATATGATAAACACTGGGAGGGTAAGGAGTCGGTCATTAAACTTACTGGCTGGAAAAAGAAATTAAAGAACGAAAAACAACACTGGCTTTAATTGAAGAGTCTGAAAACATCAAAGTCTAAGCAATGATTTTTCTTCTTTTTGGACGGGGGAGAGTGCGGGAATCCTTGCTCAGATCCCACACCTTTACGGTCTTGTCTGAAGAGCCGGACGCCAGCTGCCCATCGGCCAAGGGCGTCACTGACCACACCCAGTTGATATGCCCGTTCAGTGTTGCCACGCATTGCTGCCCGCCGGGCTTGCTCAGATCCCACACCTTTACGGTCTTGTCATCAGAGCCGGACGCCAGCCGCCCATCGGCCAAGGGCGTCACTGACCACACCCAGTTGGTATGCCCGTTCAGTGTTGCCACGCATTGCTGCCCGCCGGGCTTGCTCAGATCCCACACCTTTACGGTCTTGTCTGAAGAGCCGGACGCCAGCCGCCCATCGGCCAAGGGCGTCACTGAGCACACCATTTTGGTATGCCCGTTCAGTGTTGCCACGCATTGCTGCCCGTCGGGCTTGCTCAGATCCCACACCTTTACGGTCTGGTCAAAAGAGCCGGACGCCAGCCGCCCATCGGCCAAGGTCGTCACTGACCACACCCATTTGGTATGTCCGTTCAGTGTTGCCACGCATTGCTGCCCGTCGGGCTTGCTCAGATCCCACACCTTTACGGTCTGGTCATCAGAGCCGGACGCCAGCCGCCCATCGGCCAAGGGCGTCACTGACCACACCACGTTGGTATGCCCGTTCAGTGTTGCCACGCATTGCTGCCCGTCGGGCTTGCTCAGATCCCACACCTTTACGGTATTGTCTGAAGAGCCGGACGCCAGCCGCCCATCGGCCAAGGGCGTGACTGAGCACACCACGTTGGTATGCCCGTTCAGTGTTGCCACGCATTGCTGCCCGTTGGGCTTGCTCAGATCCCACACCTTTACGGTCTGGTCTGAAGAGCCGGACGCCAGCCACCCATCGGCCAAGGTCGTCACTGAGTTCACCAAGTTGGTATGTCCGTTCAGTGTTGCCACGCATTGCTGCTGGGTATTATTGCCCAGAGAAGTCAGGTATTTATTGCTTTCGACTCGATGATAAGCAAGCCGTGACAAAGGGTCATTAACTTCAAGGTTTGGAACAGGAGGTATATTCCTGTGTTCAATGTTTTTTCTATACGCTTCAACAGCAGTGCCAAAATATCGACCGGATATGATTTTCAGTTTTTCTTCTGTGTTAAAAAATCTGGAAATTCGCCTGTTTGTTAACGCCAAGCGTCTAATATCATCCAAAGGCAGGTCGTTAGCAACCCTAAGCAAGAGTTCATCGGGCAAGGCCACTAAAGGCGATACCTCTTCCTGGGGAACAACCGAAACCCCCTCGGCAGTCTTTTCTCCTGCCTGGTTGCCAGACGAGTTTTCTGGCGAGAAGCCGTGAGAGGAAGTGGTATAATTAGTATTAGTTATATTCATACGGTGTATGACCGATAAAATGCACTTTAATTCCTTTTAGGAATACAATAGTGAGTCTGCATCACTCAGCCCAATAAAGGGTAAAGCCCTGTTCGCCTTCCAACCCGACTCAAAACACTGTTTCAAAAGAACAACTCATGGTGGCGATTCTACGAAAAATACAAACAGCGTATGCGCTCCGCCATCACTGATAACGTCATCAAGATGCTCAGCTGCGGGATGACCGTTCGGGGGCTATGCGGTGTTCGAGTGCAGCAACACAGAATGTAGCCATCAGAAGAAAATCGGTTTCAGTTGTAAAAGCCGGTTCTGCCCAACCTGCGGCAAGAAACTCACCGACCAGAGGATAGAACAACAGAAAACCATTCTGCCGGATACCCAATGGCCACACATCACCTTCACCATGCCCTCACAACTCTGGGTGATATTCCTATACAACCGCAGCCTGTTAGGCAGCCTAAGTGGTCTGGCCAATGATAATCGACGATGGAAGACTCTGTATTTCTGTAAAAAAACACTCATACCTATGTGGCGGTATGAAGTCATCAATTTACTTCGTCGAACTTTCAACATTATGAGAAATCGTGGATCGTTCACTTTGCCAGGCCCAGTAAGAACCATCACCGTAACATCAAATACCTTGGACGTTATTTAAAGCGTCCAGCCCTGTCCATGAGCCGCCTGAAGCACTATGACGGTGAGGAGGTAATCTTCAGCTATCTGAACCATACCACAAAACAATATCTGCGTTTTCCCAGCGGAATAGATGACTTCATTAAGCGTTTGGTGCAACACATTCCGGACACAGGCTTTCGAATGATCCGTTACTATGGTTTCCTTGCCACCCGCGTACGATCAAAACTGCTGCCTACGGTTTACGACCTTAATCTCGTATTACCCGGCATTTACAGTTTTGGTAAAATACAGATAATCGATCAGCCAGATAAATTACCCGATAGTATACGTCAATAAGTTATCTATCGGTGCCTTGAAATTCCTATGCATTAAACGGCCAGCGGATTGACCTTGATCAGATCAGGTTACCGCCTCATTGAACTCCAACTCATGAACCAGCTGGAAATCTGCCACGAGCTGCTCCCACTCGCTCCTGTCCAGCTGGTAGGATACAGCAGACATATCATCTTTATATTGGGCTTCAACAAAATCCACGTAATAGAAAGGATCTCCCTCCCCATAAACGCCTTCGACATAGAAGTCAGTTCCACCCTCTGCTAAGCGGGATATGTAGGTTCCTTCCTCAGGCATCGTGTTACAGGGAAGTCCAATTTCATTATTTTCAAATGCAAATGTCAGTAAGGGGTTGTCATCCTCGTGTATAGAGACGATTTTTTTATGGTTGTTCTCTGTCAGAAAGTCGTGAAGCTGAGGTCTTTCAATGTCTGATACCATCGCCTTGAGATCATCAAAAGAGACAGCTGCATACACCGTCATGCTCTGAGTCTGAATAAGCAGCGCTTCAGTTTCCGATAATTGACTTAAAATCTTTTTCGGTGGCTCCGCACTTTGAATGTGTTGAAGCACCTTGGAACGGACAACGTCCTCCACTGCTGTTTCAGGATGGCGTTTGTATTTCTGGGTGGCATTTTTTACCACCTTGGCTTTAGCCGCTTTCTGTTTTTTTGCTTTTCTCCGCATTATTCGAAGTGAATTTCTATTGACTTAGATCAGGTTTTTGAGGACTTGCAAGATTGGCGACCTGTGTAACAGTAGGCGAAAGAAATAGGAATAGTCCGATCGGCCAGAGGTTTGGGGGAATGGATGCAGCATTCAGTTTATGAGCAATACCTTGTGACAGGCAGTACGGGGAACAACCATCAAGCACAATTCATCGTGCTGGTGGATTCAGAGAAGCCCGTCCAAAGCAACTCGACTATTTTGCTGGAAGTGGAAGATCTGCTCATGATCGGCAAATACCACCACAACAATGGACTGCATATTTTCATACCAGAGGGAAAGTCGTATGCCGAAATGCAACTGCCTGATACCCGATCAATAAGAGGTCAGGTCATCGGAAGATTTGAGCCCAGAAGAGTGATGGTGAAACCGGAAGAAATGAGCACAAAGAAAAACAGCATTTCCAACGACCTCATTTCAAAAGGCTGTCAAAAATGCTGTCATTCTGATGCCAAATGTGGGCATTTAAATGCCAACTTAAGACTATCGCTCTTTTGCAACTACTTGATTTTAAATAAATATTTGGTGGAGGCGGCGGGACTTGAACCCGCGTCCGCCAGCTCTACGCCTTCGGCTCTACATGCTTAGTTTCCGTTTTTAAATTAACGCAGCACGACCCAACGGTCAGGGTGAACCACGCGATCCTGAAAGGTTTTAATCCAACAGCTACAGGAAAACTGATGTGACGATTCTATTTTCGATTGCGATCATTTCCACCACAATAGACAAAACAGAGTGATCGGGAGACGGCTGTTATTAGGCAGCCATAGCTCCGTGGTAGCTATTATCGTTAGCAACTAATACGTTTGTAGTGTTTTGATTAACGAGCGTCACTACACGCTCGACATGCACCTTAGGTTTCGTAACCGTCGTCGAATCCTGATCGCCCCCAGTAACAAAACACTTGTCGTATTTATGCCAAAAATTAATAATAAATGCAACCGTGATTAGTACATAAGTACTTTTACACTTTCAAAAAAGTCTATTGTCGTTAAAATATTTCTGAGAAAAGACTGCAACTGACTTTTATATGAGTTTATAAACCAAGATGGAGTCAAAAGGCAGAAAGGGATATCTCGAAAGCATTTTTTTTGGAACCACAAAGAACTTAACAAAGAGTGCAATATCAGGAGGAAAATTAAGAAGGATAAGGAGAAGTTATCGGCACACAGTGAGGCTGTGTGCCTGAAGGGGTTTTCAGCCGCGGTGCATGACCCGCTGCTTTTCAATATTCCATTCACGCTCTTTCGTGGCGGCACGTTTATCAAATTCCTTCTTGCCTCGCGCGAGTGCAATCTGGCATTTGATCAAATGACCTTTCCAGTACAGCTTGGTAGCGATACAGGTGTGGCCCTTCTGCTGGGTTTCAGAAAACAGCCTTGCCAGCTCTCGTTGATGGAGCAGCAGTTTTCGATCACGCAGCGGATCCGCTACCACATGGGTAGACGCCGTGGTTAATGGAGTGATCTGGGCACCAATCAGCCAGGCTTCGCCATCTTTCAGCAGGACGTAGCTGTCCACCAGCTGAACCTTGCCCTGCCGAAGGCTTTTCACCTCCCAGCCAGCAAGGGACAGACCTGCTTCGAAAGTTTCGTCAATGTGATAGTCATGACGGGCTTTCTTGTTGACGACGATGGATGAATCGCCCTGTTTGCCTTTCTTTGAACTTTTTGCCATGGCGCGGATTATAGGAGCAGCTTGATGTAAAGTCACTTATTCTGGGGGATCCGAACCGGTTTCGACAATAGCGTCGGATCAATGAATGTTTAGCATAGTGAATATTACTGCATTTAATAACCACCGTATTCAAAAAATTCTATTTTTCCCACCTGGACGGCAAAAACGGTTGAGATGTAATGTCTAACCGGTACAATGGCACCAACCCTTTCCTATCTTCTTCGTATTTCGGATAGCAGGCTGTTTCGATTGGGGTAGTCTTTATCACTGGTTATACGGGTTGGGGATTTACGCTGTTCCCGTGAAAGTCTCGCGAGGCAACAATTTAAGAAGCCGTCTGAAAAGCAGAGTAACTGCTTTGGTGTTCGACAACTAATCTTGAAAAGATGCCTTTATAAGAGAATCCCTGCTGTTTGTATCAGTACGTGATTTACAACAGAGCATCACTTTTTCTCCCCCGTTGTTCGACGTTTTACCAGCCTTTCAAACGGCCTCTGAGCTCACAGAATAATTCGACTCTTTGGGGAACTCATGTCTGGACAAAATCCAACGACATCGAACAAAACCTGGGCCAATCGCTGGACCTTTTTGCTCGCCGCAGCAGGCTCTGCCATCGGTCTGGGCAACATCTGGAAATTTCCTTACATCGCCGGGCAATACGGTGGTGGCGCCTTCGTCATGCTCTACCTGCTCTGCATCGCTATTATGGGTGTTCCACTACTGATGGCAGAGACCGCCATTGGCCGTCATACCCGTCTGAGCCCACTTAACGCCATTAAAAAACTCACCAGCGACCTGGGGGCTTCAAAGCTCTGGGGGATTGTTGGCTGGATGGGCATGCTGGCCGGCTTCCTGATTCTTTCGTTCTACAGTGTGATCGCGGGTTGGTCGCTCTCCTACGCCTGGGATATTGTCACCGGCGCCTTTAACGGTATGACCACTGACCAGGTAGGTGATGCCTTTGGTGGACTGGTGTCATCAGCGCCACGTCAGATTTTCTGGCACACCACCTTTATGCTGATAACGCTGGTGATTACCGCCCGCGGCATCCACAAAGGCCTTGAGAAAGGTCTACAGGTGATGATGCCCCGCCCTGTTCGCACTGCTGCTCGTCATGCTGGGTTACAGTATGCTGGAGACCGGTCAGTTTATGCGTGGCTTCAACTTTATGTTCTCGGTGGATTTCTCCAAGGTGACCGGTGAAGCCTTTGTCGCGGCGCTTGGGCAGGCCTTCTTTACCCTGAGCCTGGGTATGTGCTGTCTGATGGCCTACGGTGCCTACATGCCGGCGAATAATTCCATTCCAAGAACTGCCATCAATGTTGCGGCACTGGATACGCTGATGGCAATCATCTCTGGCCTGATCGTTTTCCCGATCGTATTTGCTTACGGACTGGAGCCTTCTGCAGGCCCGGGCCTGCTGTTTGTTTCTCTGACGGCTGCCTTTGTACACATGCCAATGGGTGAACTGTTTGGCTTCCTGTTCTTTGTCCTGGTGGGTATTGCAGCACTGAGTTCTGCGATCTCTCTGGTTGAACCGGCCCTGGCCTGGCTGGTTGAACGCACACCGCTGAGCCGTACCGTGGCAACAGCAATTCTCTGTGCAGCCATCTGGTTTGTGGGCCTGGGTACGGTGTTCTCCATGAGTGGTGATCTGACCTTCACCCTGTTCGATAAGAACTTCTTTGATCTGCTGGATTACTTCACCAGTAATATCCTGTTTGCCGGTGGGTGGTCTGTTGATCTCTATCTTTGCCGGTTGGGTAATGAAGCGTTCCACCCTGATGAAAGAGCTGGGTCTCAGTGTCGGTGTGTTCAACCTGTGGCGCGCCATGATCCGCGTAGTTGTGCCGCTGTGTGGTGTTGACAGTGTTGATTACCACGTTGTTCTAAGTAAGGCTGAGTTGTAAAACGATTCCTTTTTCACCACAGAGACACAAAGGCACGGAGAAGAGCTTTTCTTTTCTCAGTGTCTTTGTGACTTTGTGGTAAAGAAAGAGATTCAAGACAGCCCCTCCTTCTTGAGCACTGTCTATTAATTCGAAGGCCGGAATGGGTTATCCTATCCGGCCTTTTTTATGAAACGCCTGTTCTATGCCAAGGATTTCCCGTTCCGCGCTGGTCATGTATTCCGCTCAACAGATGTATAACCTGGTCAGTGATATTGAAGCATATGGCGAGTTTCTGCCCGGTTGCGCCGCTGGCCGAATAGACCATCAGGAAGGTGAACGACTGGAAGCAACACTTGAGGTTGCCAAAGCCGGTCTGCGTCATCGTTTTTCCACAAGGAACAAAATGACGCCCGGGAAGTCTATTGAAATGCAGCTACTGAAAGGACCATTCAAACATTTGTCTGGCATCTGGACGTTTCAGCCATTGGGAGAAAGCGGCTGCAAGGTTTCTCTGGATCTTGAGTTCGAAATGAGCAATAAGCTCACCCAGGCAACCTTGGGCTCCCTGATCGGGCAGATGATGAACGCCATGGTGGATGCCTTTGGTAAGAGAGCGAAGCAGATTTATGGCTGAGATGATGATGGACGACCCTAAGATCCGCGTGGAAGTAGCCTACGCCAGAGCCCAATGAACAGAAAATAATTTCCATTCAGGTCCAACAGGGGACTACACTGCTCGAAGCCGTACAACAATCGGGTATTGTTGACTACTTTCCGGAAATTAATCTGGATGAGACCAAACTGGGTATCTTTGGTAAAGCGGTAGCCAAACCGGCGGAGCAGGCTATAAAGGAAGGTGAACGCGTCGAGATATACCGCCCGTTGATTGCCGACCCGAAAGAGGTTCGCAAGCGCAGGGCTGAACAGGCAAAGCAGAAAAAGTCAGTACAGGAAAGTGCGAGCTGAGAATGCGCTTATTATCAGAGCTGCATCAGCAGTCATTACTGCTGATTATTCTCAGGTTTGAGGGTCGCCCTGGATAGAACGGAGCTGATCGTTTGCAAAAAACAGTGTTACGGTTTTCTGCTCACGATCCTTGCCACCCGGCTGCAGGCTGGAGATGTAGTCCCAGCGATTGCTGTTAAAGGTATCTTCCAGCAATGGAGTACCCATAACGTATTGAACCTGGGCGCGGGTCATTCCAGGGCGGAGTTGATTGATCATCGCCTGGGTAATGACATTTCCCTGCTGAATATCAATTTTATAGGCACCAGGGAAACTGATAAGCTTCGAACCACTGTCCGTGGAGCTGGCGCACCCTGTCAGCAGGGCGGTTGAGAAAAGTGCGGCGGCCAGTGCGATCGTGGTTTTTTGCATCGGTTTCAGACATCCACTATCTTGCTTGCTAAAAAATGACTAGCAGCCTGCTCGCAGAGCAAAATGAAAAAGCTGCACGAAAATGTGATAATAGCAGGATTATCTTGCAAAGGGTTAGGGAAACGTGTTGGAAAATCAAGAGTTGCGCAAAGCAGGATTAAAAGTCACCCTGCCTCGAGTAAAGATTCTTCAGATCCTTGAAAGCGCTAAGGACAAGCACTTGTCCGCAGAAGATGTCTACAAGGCATTGCTGGAAGCGGAAGAGGATGTGGGACTGGCGACAGTCTATCGGGTACTGACCCAGTTTGAGAGTGCAGGCCTTGTGGTTCGCCATAATTTTGATGGCGGTCACTCAGTGTTTGAGCTGTCCCGTGGTGAGCATCATGATCATATGGTTTGCATTGAGACTGGAGACGTCATCGAGTTTATTGATGAAGAGATTGAAAAACGTCAGCACGCTATTGCTGAAAAGCACGGTTTTGACATCGTTGATCACAATCTTGTGCTTCATGTACGCCCAAAGAAGAAAAAATAAAAAATACTCATTAAGATAAATAGTAAGATTCTCTGACCTGTGTGCTCAAATGCCCTGGTTTTTTTAACTGGGGTTTGTTTTATAATCCATGAGAACTTTCTCAATTTTCCTTTTTTTGTCGAGAATCAAGTGTACTGATAAGGGAATTTGATTGACGTCTTTTAAATAAAATGGTCGCAGAAATAACAAACCATGGAACTAAACTGCATAGCAGGCTGTCCATAAGCAGGAAAATTAATAAACAAAAGGAATTAAAAGTAGCTTCATTGGACAGGTTTATACGGCTTGCACCTGAGCCTGAAATAGCATCTCCTGGGCATGACTCAGAGTCGGGGCCGTCAGCTCAACACCGCCCAGCATTCTGGCAAATCTCGTGAACACGATGATCGCCATCCAGCTCGAGAATACGGGTACTTGAGGCTTTCCTGCTGACTTTCTTACTGACATGCAGGTGCTGATGAGCCTGGGAAGCCACCTGAGGCTGATGGGTAACACACAACACCTGTCCGCTTTTACCCACCTCTCTCAGCATGCCACCAACAATTTCTGCGGTTCCACCACCAATACCGACATCCACCTCATCAAACACCAGAGTGGGTGTTGATGCTGTCTGGGCAATAATCACCTGTATCGCCAGACTGATACGGGACAATTCACCACCAGAGGCCACCTTCCCTAATGGGCGAGGTGCCTGCCCGGGGTTGGTGGTCACCAGAAACTCAATAGACTCAAATCCCTGGGAAGCAACGGTTCGATCCGGAATATCGGTCAGCTCAACACAGAACTTCCCTTTGGGCATACCCAACAATGCAATCCGCTCTGAAACTTGTTTTTCCAGCTTGCGGGCGGCTGTTCTGCGCCTGGCAGATAACTTTTCTGCTAACTGATGATGTTGTTTCTGCAGCTGCTCCAGAGAGAATTCCAGCTCTGCTACCTGTTCATCATGACACTGCACTTTTTCCAGCTCTTCACTGATCCGTTGCTGCCTCTCAAGCAGCTCTTCCGGCTGAACACGGTGTTTTCTGGCAAGATCAAAAATGGCACTGAGCCGCTCTTCAATCTCACGGGCTCTTGCGGGATCCGCATCGAAGTGATCAATAAAATGATTCAATTCCCCTACGGCTTCTTCCACCTGAATCTGAGCGGATGAAAGCATTTCAACGGAGTTATTGATGGCAGAGTGTTCAATCTGCAATTCACTCAGGCGATGAAGGCAGGAAGAGAGTTGCTGCAGAAGGTTATCACCTTCATCGCTGGTACAGATCTCGGTTACCTGATGGCAGGCTGCCAGGGTTGCACCCGCCTGAGACTGCTGCCTGTGCTCCTGCTCCAGCAACTCAACCTCACCCGGCTGAAGGCCAAGCTGCTCCAACTCATTCAGCTGGTAACTTAACAGCTGCACTTTCTCTTCTCTTTCCTGCTGATCAGACAGCAGGCTGTGCAATTGGTCTCGCGTCTGACGATACGCTGTTGCAACCCTTGCAACCTCTCTGGCCAGGGACAATGAGCCGGCAAACTGATCCACCAGCTCAGAATGGTTGCTCTTTTTTAACAGTGATTTGATGGGCATGCTGACTGTGGATATCAATTAACAGCTCGCCCAGAGACTTCAATTCAGAAAGCGTAACCGGAGTACCATTGATATAGCCCCGGGAGCGACCTTCACGGGTAATCACCCGGCGCAAGATACACTCTACAGTCTGGTCAGCGCCTTTAGTGTGATTAGAGCGCTCAGACTTCGGACAGTTGTCATACTCTTTCTCTATCAACCACTGCCTGGCTACGGGAATTCGCTGAAGGTCAAAACAGACTTGAATGTCCGCACGGTCAGCGCCATCCCGAACGCAGTCACTGTCGGCCCGGCCTCCCAGTGCCAGTCCGAGTGCATCCAGCATAATGGATTTTACCGGCCCCGGTTTCTCCGGTAATGGCTGTCATTCCGGGATTGATGTCCAGATTCAGGTGGTCAACGATGGCATAGTTGCTGATGGAGATTTGGTTCAGCATGGCAGCTCTCACGATCCCAATACAATATTGGATTACTGTTTATTTATACAGTAACCCTAAGATTGGGATTGGTAAAGAAAATTAACCCTTGAATAAAGAGCCATGACCCCCATATTAGGCTATCAGTTGGTATTGACTAAGCCCCGGGCCATTCAACAGAGCCCCGGCTCATAACATGAAGACAAGCTCCAGCCAGCATGACCGGCTGGATTGAAATCCGGAGAAGCGTTGGAATGACTGTAGAAAACACCAAGGCAGAAGACCAGGTAGAAAAGCCTGAAGCTACCGAGGCTGAAACCTCTGCAGATGTTGAAGCAGCTGTCGTTGACCCTATTCTGGAGGAAGCTCCGGAAGTAGAAGAACAGGTCATTGACGATACCGCGAGACGCATTGAAGAGCTGGAAGAGCAGCTTGCCCAGTCCAAAGACCAGACACTGCGGGCTCATGCCGAGGCCATGAATATCAAGCGCCGGGCTGAGCAGGATGTGGAAAAGGCCCATAAGTTTGCCCTGGACAAGTTCGTCAACGAATTGATACCGGTGGTTGATAGCCTGGAAAAAGGCATTGAAAGTGCCGAGCAGGGTGACGGTTCTCACGACACCATGCTGGAAGGCATGCGCCTGACCCATAAGCAACTGCTGGATGCCCTTGGAAAATTCCAGGTGCTGCAGGTGAACCCTGAAGGTGAACCTTTTGACCCGAATTTCCACCCAGGCCATCTCCATGGTCCCTAACCCGGACATGGAGCCTAACACAGTGATGAACGTCTTCCAGAAAGGTTACACACTGCAATGGGCGGGTTATTCGCCCGGCGATGGTTGTGGTTTCCAGCGCCGCTTAAGGTAGATCTCACTATAAGGCTGTTTTGAGGATCAGATTCTTGAAATAGCCCCTTGAAAAAGAAAAATGCCGCTCCCATATAGCAAACCAAGATCGTGGTAATCACCACATAGGCGCTGTTTCACCAGACTCAACCTCTGCTGAAACCATTGGGAAGCGATCACCGATTTCAAAGAATTCCGCCTTGGCTTCAGGGCAATGGAGAAAGATAAAATGGGTAAAATCATTGGTATTGACCTGGGTACCACCAACTCCTGTGTGGCGATCCTGGATGGCGAAAAAGCAAAAGTTATTGAAAACGCTGAAGGCGCACGTACTACGCCTTCTATCATTGCCTACACCGATGACGGCGAAATTCTGGTAGGCCAGCCAGCCAAACGTCAGGCAGTGACCAACCCGAACAACACCCTGTATGCCATCAAGCGCCTGATCGGCCGTCGTTTCAAAGATGAAGTGGTTCAGAAAGACATCAAGATGGTGCCTTACAAGATCACCGAAGCAGAAAATGGCGATGCCTGGGGTTGAAGTTAAGGGCGATAAGAAAGCACCGCCTCAGATTTCTGCCGAAATCCTGAAGAAAATGAAGAAAACCGCTGAAGATTACCTGGGTGAGCCGGTAACTGAAGCCGTTATTACCGTTCCTGCCTACTTTAACGACTCTCAGCGTCAGGCCACCAAAGATGCTGGCCGCATCGCGGGTCTGGACGTTTAAGCGTATCATCAACGAGCCTACTGCTGCGGCACTGGCTTATGGCATGGACAAGAAAAAAGGCGACCAGACCATCGCGGTTTATGACCTGGGTGGTGGTACTTTCGACGTTTCCATTATTGAAATTGCCGATGTAGACGGCGAGCACCAGTTTGAAGTACTGGCCACCAACGGTGACACGTTCCTGGGTGGTGAAGACTTTGACCTGCGTCTGATCGAATACCTTGCAGCCGAATTCAAGAAAGACCAGGGCATCGACCTGACAGGCGACCCACTGGCCATGCAGCGTCTGAAAGAAGCCGCTGAAAAGGCCAAGATTGAGCTGTCTTCTACTCAGCAGACTGACGTTAACCTGCCATACATCACTGCTGATGCTACCGGCCCTAAACACCTGAACGTTAAAGTCAGCCGTTCCAAGCTGGAATCTCTGGTAGAAGATCTGGTTGCCCGTTCTCTGGAGCCATGTCGCATCGCGGTTAAAGATTCCGACCTGGACCTGTCTGATATCGACGAAGTTATCCTGGTGGGTGGTCAGACCCGTATGCCACTGGTTCAGCAGAAAGTGGCTGAGTTCTTTGGTAAAGAGCCTCGTAAGGACGTTAACCCTGACGAAGCTGTTGCCATGGGTGCTTCTATCCAGGCTGCCGTTCTGGCGGGTGACGTTAAAGACGTTCTGCTGCTGGACGTTACGCCGCTGACCCTCGGTATCGAGACCATGGGTGGCGTAATGACTGCGCTGGATCGAGAAGAACACCACGATTCCTACCAAGAAATCACAGACCTTCTCTACCGCAGACGATAACCAGGGTGCAGTGACCATTCACGTTCTGCAGGGTGAGCGTAAACAGGCGACTCACAACAAATCACTGGGTCGTTTTGACCTGGCAGATATTCCTCCTGCACCGCGTGGCATGCCACAGATCGAAGTCAGCTTCGACCTGGACGCCAACGGTATTCTGAATGTTTCTGCAAAAGACAAGGCAACTGGCAAAGAACAGTCTATTGTCATCAAGGCATCTTCCGGTCTGTCTGACGAAGAAATCGATCAGATGGTTAAGGATGCAGAAGCCAACTGCTGCAGACGATAAGAAGTTTGAAGAGCTGGCAGCTGCCCGCAACCAGGCCGACGGTCTTGCACACGCTACCCGCAAAATGCTTGAAGAAGCGGGTGACAAGGCCTCTGAAGAAGAGAAAACAGCCATCAACAAAGCCGTTGAAGAGCTGGAAGTAGCCGCCAAAGGTGACGATAAAGAAGAGATCGACGCTAAAACCAAGGCTCTGTCTGAAGCGTCTGCTGGCCTGACTCAGAAGATGTATGCAGAAGCTCAGCAGGGTGGAGCCCAGGCTGAAGGTGGCGAAGGCAGTAAGGGCGATTCCTCTGCAGATGACGCCGTCGACGCTGAGTTTGAAGAAGTAAAGGATGACAAGAAGTAAGACCATGGCAATCATCAATGACTGATGATTGGATTGGCCACAACGCGGGATTAATACCGATCAAGCCTTCTAACCCGTTATGAGCATGGTTAGCTGGATCGAAAGACAACGAAGCAACGAGTCATAGTCGTCACTATGGTAAGTAGCATTAACGATGGATTTCAGTTCAGGTAACCAGTGCAATACGGTTCCAGAAGACGCGATGGGTTTAACTCCCGCGTTGTCGTATATATCAAAAATGAAGGCTTTGTCAGACTTGACCATGAATCCAGTGAGTTCTGTGTTTTCATGCTCGACTGGTGAATGCAGTTAGCTCAGCGGTTTTACTGATGGCAAAAACGCGACTATTACGAAGTGCTTGGCGTAGACAGGAGCGCTTCGGACAAGGACATAAAAAAGGCCTATCGTCGTATGGCCATGAAGCATCACCCGGACCGTAATCCTGGTGATAAAGAGGCTGAAGAGAGCTTTAAGGAAATTAATGAAGCTTTCGAAGTACTGTCCGACGGCCAGAAAAAAGCCGCCTACGACCAGTATGGCCATGCTGGTGTTGACCCAGGCATGGGTGGCATGGGTGGGGCTGGCGGTTTTGCCGGTGGTAACTTTGGCGATATTTTTGGCGATGTCTTTGGTGACATTTTCGGTGCAGGGGGTGGCCGCAGCCGCAGCTCTGTGCAAAGAGGTGCAGACCTCCGCTATCAGCTGGAACTGAGCCTGGAAGAGGCCGTTCGCGGTGTCACCAAAAAAATTCGTATTCCTACGCTGGTCAGCTGTACTGAGTGTGACGGCTCCGGCGCGAAAAAAGGCACCCAGCCTGTTGGTTGTACCACCTGTGGTGGCATTGGCCAGGTGCGTATGCAACAGGGCTTCTTCTCTGTTCAGCAAACCTGCCCTGACTGCCGTGGCACGGGCAAGATGATCAAAGATCCCTGCCATGCCTGTCACGGTGAAGGCCGCGTTCAGGAATACAAGACTCTGTCTGTTAAAATCCCACCGGGTGTTGATACCGGCGACCGCATCCGCCTCGCGGGTGAAGGCGAAGCCGGCAGCAATGGTGGCCCTGCTGGTGACCTTTATGTTCAGGTCAGTGTTGCCGACCACCCGATCTTCCAGCGCGACGGCAAACACCTGTACTGTGAAGTACCCATTACTTTTGTGGATGCAGCCCTGGGCGGAGAACTGGAAGTTCCAACCCTTGAAGGTCGTGTGAAACTGAAGATTCCTGAAGAGACGCAGACTGGCAAGCTCTTCCGCCTGCGCGGCAAGGGTGTTATCCCGGTTCGAGGTGGCAGTGCCGGTGACCTGATGTGCCGTGTGGTGGTTGAAACTCCGGTTAAATTGACCGAGCGTCAGAAAGAACTGTTGCAGGAACTGGAAGAAACCTTCCAAAAAGAAGGCACTGGTCGTCAGTCACCGAAGAAGCAATCGTTCTTCGATGGCGTGAAAAAATTCTTTGATGACATGACTTCCTGATTCGCACCCTTAAAAAGCCTCTGTTATCAGGGGCTTTAATACCCGTTGCCTTTGAAGTTGCTGGCCAAATCATGCTCCCGCATCTGTCCCAAACTCACTTTGCAACAGTTTATAAACATCCAGACCAACTGTTCGTCCTCCATTTTTTTTCGTCCTGCATTTAGAGAACGGCTTCTTTAAATTCAGCTTTACAGCCCCAGGCTTTCAACATATTCATCATAAATCTTCTGAACATCTTCTGACCTGATAACAACCAGGTCATCGCATCTCATCATCTTTTTGATTCTGGTATTTTTCAATATTTCAGCATTACCTTTCTGTCTGTCGACCAGTCGAGGGTAGTCTGTGGTAAATAGCTTATCAAAATTCAGTAGCAGGTTTTTAAAGTCAACCGTGTTTTTTGGTTTAACCACATGGAATGGATTGAAACGGAAACCCTCTCTTCCAGCTAGCCCAATGTACACTGGTGCCTTCAAAGATTGGGTAAGGCTGTGCAGATAGTGCGCAAAATTAGTTTGAATCTCTTCCGACTGATTGCGGGTATCAATAAAGCCATTCGTCATAAGGAAGATGGATTTACCTCTTTGCGACTGGCTTGAAGCCACTTTTCTATAGGCCGGGTTCCCCTGGAGAAGGCGACCAATATCTGCTATTCCATCATCTGGCTGATCAGTCCACTGCTCAAGCTTGGCGGAAGCGCCCAGCAACATTTCAAACGTTTCCGAGCCTCCCTTCGGCACAGTATCTTCATCTATCGCTGTCACCATCGCATTGAGCTGCTCAGTATATCCTGGCAAGATATTGAAAGGGGTTTCATTGCGTCTCCAGAGATCATACCAATATTCAATATTGTGGTTGGCACACATTCTCAACTGAGGGATATTTTCTTCGATCCAACGCCATTGTTTGAGATTTTGAAGGATGTTAAGTGGCTCTTTTGTTTTAGGTTCTAGCCACTCTTTTTTGATAATAAAGGCAGCCAAAATATAACACCACCCTGTATTGGTAATGTTTTTTTCAATGCAGTTATTCAAATTATCAGTCAGTACCGACTTGAGAAAATTCCACATTCTATCCGAAGAATCATATGAACAGGGTGCGTCAAGGCAACTATTAGCATATTGAATATGCTTCAAAGCCTGTTGGCAATCATCTGAGCCGGACTCAGCCATTTGATTCAAACTTTCCAATAATGATTCTGTGACCTGGTTTTTTTCTTCCCAGAAATCACTACCATAATGTTTGCAGGTCGACAAGAGTTCGCATCCCTGTTGAATGCCTTCCAGATTGGCTTTTTTGAAATGCTCTATTACCATGGGGGCTAACATGGCAAGGGAGTCCTCGTCAGTCTTCCGCTCTCTCTGCTGATAAACCCGAATTGCTGGAAAGTAAGGGTTGTAGCCATAGCTATCCCTTTCCGTATTGGCACCTCCCAAATCATATGTTTCCCAATCATGACCATTCCAGACTTCTGCCCATTGATGGATATCACTCTCAATAGCCCGGCAGGTAATACCCAAATATTGTAAAATAAATTTGAAAACAGGTGTACGGTGCCTGCAAGAGCCAATAGCCTCGGACAGCAGAATCTGTGTCAAATCATCTGAATCCTTGATCTTGCGGTGACTTTGACTGTCAAACTGACGACAATATACGGCGGCTGCTTTAACTTTAGCCTTATCATCCGTTGCATTGATTATATCCAGTACTAACTGCTGCTGATCGGTCAGCATTATTGAGGGGTTTTGCGCAGCCTCCCGCACCGTATTGAACAGGTAATCGACGCGATGTCTGATCGGTTCCGGACAATTGTTGCTCTCCGGGATGGTCGGGTCATCATCACGTCGGTTATTACCATACGGGTTGCAACACAGTCCTCCGGGGTAGCAAAAGCTATTACCTTGCTCCTGAACCTCTACTGGTTGAGGTTGATGTACTTTATTAACACTAGCTTTTTCAAGCAGACCAGCGTTACTCCATTTTTCTTTCAGTTTATAGTGAACATGAATACTTCTTTTGTATTTTAAACCTGAAAACTGAATCCAGTGCTGACCAGTATAGATATCCAGGAATATCTCGTAATCTAGCACTGGCTCCGTTCGAAGTTTCGTTATCTCCTCTCGGGGGAATTTGCTGGGCAGGGGAAATAATTTATGGTTAGAATCGGTGTTGATCGTGTGGCATCCATAACCTTCCCCATGATATAGTTCAACAGTACTATTTGCAGAAGGTCGGCTCATTTTCTCAGGAAAGACCCTGGTTAAATCTCTCTTTTTGGATTTCCATTCGGTGCGATAAATATCGCCATTATTTGTCACTTTATACTGAAGGAACATTAATCGGTACATGTTGATGTCCTGGCCGAAAAACGTCCTCTCCCGCCTTCTCGGTCTAAATCTACTTCTTGTTCCACATACTGCTCCAGGTCCTGTACCAGTCTCTATGGATGTGCTGCCATCCCTTTTCCGAGAAGCAGACGTAACATTACTATCAAGTTTCTTGCCAGCAATTTGATGCTGTGTTGTGCCCATAAAGGGAAGACAGCAAACAGCAGCAATCGGCAAACAGCAAACAGCCGCAATCGGCAAACAGACAGACTGCAGACGAGACTGCCAGTCTGAAATTTGCTCTGTTTTGTCGACATCCACTTTCAGATCACCGCGCAATAACCGTTCCCAGATCTCTCTTTCTGACAAAAGGTGTCGGTACCCATCCAGGTACATCAAGGCTTCCCTATGTCCAGCTGAAACAGGAAGCTCTGGAGGATCAGGCTGCCAGCAACTGAGTTTAAATACATCCGAGGGGAGGGTATCGCTGCCTTTTATGCGTGCACGAAACCACTGTCGCTGCTGCATAACATAGAGTGCCTTGCTTTCTGTATCACCCCATCTTCCCATTTCATCTGGCATGTCTGTCTCTTGCCGCCATAACCACTGAACAGCCTGCTTGATAATTTCTGTCTTTGTATCACTATCAGACAGTTTCTCATCAATAGTGAGTTCCCGCGTCTGCGTGACACCATAACCGCTGGATTTTGTGCGCTGAATAAATAATGGTCTATCCAGGCTGGGAATCGTTTTAAAAAGCCAGTTGCATAGCGTGTGATCGTAACGCTGACTATCAACAGGTATTTTTTGCTGTTGTTGTTGTTGCCTTGAGTGCTGGAGGACGCTAGCAATCTCCTCTTTGGTGATTTTTCCGGCTTCCATATAGAGGAAGTAGTGTTGACTGAATAAGTCAATTAAATCCGATTGTTGAGTGACTTCCGCCGCCAGATTTTGCAGATCCCGGCAAACCGGGAACAGCATCTGCCCCGATCTCTTTAAGCGCTGATGAATGTAACAATGCAGGGCTGCAATAGGCTCAGCTATTTGATCCCGGCTTTCAGGGGGTAATATTTGTCGGGCAATTTTGCAAAGCTCCTGCTCATTGTAATCATCGATCCTGATAATCCGGAAACGATCATTTAATGCCGGTGAAAATGCGCTACGCCCACTGTATTCCGGTGGATTGGTGGTAGCAAAAAGATGGAAGCCGGGAGCACAGGGTTCGGTCAGCACATCATTCAGTTCACCTTCAAGGTCAGCACTGCTGATCATGTTCAATTCTGAAACAACCAGAATCTTTCCTTGTTGCTGAGCCTCCCGGATGGCTTTTTTCAGCTCAGCCCACCCACAGTCTCCAGCATTGAAATAGAGAACATCTTCCGGCTTGCTCGCTTTATCACTGGCAAGCTTCATATCCAGCAATAATTTTAACGTTGCGTCCTTGCCCCTGCCCGCTGGGCCTTCAACCAGCGTGGCTCTGCGTCCTGAGTGCCGGACACCACTTTCACGCTCGAGATAAAGACGATCAAGATCCTGAGCCAGCACCTGCACTAATGATTTAACAGACTGTGAGGATGTATCAAATTCAGGTTTTGTGGCAGCGACGTAGTCGCAGAATGTTCTGTAGATCTCCTCCAGACGCTGGTCGGAATCTCTTTGCATACTGGCCTGCACGCTGGCCTGCACGTTGGTTGGCAGGTTGTGGGTACCATAGTGGTGCTCAAACCACTGTTTTAAAATCTTATAAGACTCCTTTGTCTCACTATTTATTGAGTGAGAGATAACACTATCAAAAGCGTCCCAGACCATATCATTGAGCTGGGCTTGCGATACTCTCTTTTTTTTGTAGTGGAGCTGCCAGGCGATCCAGCTACAGACATCGGTAAGATCCCTGGGGCTGAAAATCCGATCCGGTAGTAAGTTTTTCAGCTGATCCTGAAGACCCATAATCGTGTCAGCTGTCTTCTGGGCGGTAGCATCATCAAGCCCCTTCAGAGGACTTGCATGAAATATTTTGTTAAGTGCAGGCAAGACCACCTGCTCTTTCAAAAACTCCGGACTTAAAGGCTTGTAGTGAACCCTTGTGCCCCGATCCTGTAAAACCGTTTGGCTACTTCGACCTGCGTAGGCACCGGGATTACAGGTGAAAACAACTCTGTGCTGGGGGGTAATATCGACTCTTTCCGAGCCACAGAAAATATGCGGCTTTTCAGACCAGATACCGGCCAGGACGTTATCCAGAAGGTGGGCAGCAAGGTTCGCCTCATCCACAACCAGGGTAACGATCTCATCGGGGCCGGGGACTGTTTTTGCCCAGTTCAGGATGATTTCTTCCTGCTCTTTCATCCGTCGGTCATCACCGTGCTGTTGCCAGACCCACCGTTTGAGGAGATGGCTCTCTTCTGCGCTGGGGCCAATAGTCAATGTAAATGTGGGACCTAACGATTTTGCCGCCTTATGGGCAAGATAGCTTTTGCCCGTACCGGTACTGCCTTCGAGAGTAATCAATTTATTACGCTGAATTCTTTCCTTCAGTCGGCCCAGTTTTCTGCTGCTTCTGTTGTTCTGATCTATGTGTTTTGAGAGAATTTGATCAAGCAGGAGCGTCACTGACTGATTATCGCCACCCTTATAAATAAAGTGCCGTTCCAGCAGAGTGCGTATATCATCTTTCTGCTCTTTAGCGGGTATGTTTTTCTGGATGTCCAGAATCCAGCTTGAGAGGTTATCCAGTCGAACCGGAATCGGAAGACCATTTTTCTTACGGAAATCCCAGCCGGAATAAAGCGCATTGTTCAGGATTTCTAAAATAATGGATGAATGATAGGTCGCATCAGGCAATGTGTTAAAGAGTTCACTGTCACAATCAAGCCGTTTTTTCAGTGCTCTTTGATAGACTTTTGGTGCATGGCGGCATAGAAGTGCGATAAGTGTTTCCATATGGCCAGACTGACTATAATCAAGAGCCATTGGCTCAGGATGTGAGAAGAAGTGCTCTCCGAACATATCAACCAGCTCCCATGACTTGCTGGCAATATATTTACGATCGATGAGCTGACCATTCCCAATGAAAGCCTTCAGTTTGTCAATATCAACCCAATAACCACCATTCTGGCTATCCGGCCATATTTGTCGTACGACTGATTTCGTGAACGCGCGAACCTGCTTGTTTTCCCTGGTAACATGCGTCACCAACCTTGAAATGGCTTTTCGGTAGTGAACAGGAAGAGTTTTGGTGCCGCCTTCATGCGCTACGATATCATTTGCTTCATTGAGCACCGATTGAACAAGGGTATCAGATACTTTTGGCAGCTTAATAGTAGAAAACTTCTCAGGCAGCGTATTTAATGCACATTGCAGTTTAATCAGCCCCTCTTTCAGATGGTTATAGGCTTGAGAGCGTTCAGGCTCTGGCGTAGTCACCACGACTTCTTTATCAATAGCGTCCTGCCATAAAATCGATTCCGTTTTAGCATCTTCAGGCCATATCAGGTAAATTCTGGAATCGGCAGGGATCGGCTCTTTCTTGCCATTCACGAAGAAATGCCCAGGTTTCAAGAGCAGGGTCTCTATTTCAAGTTGTAACCTGGGGTTTTGTTCCAGACCACAAAGAATAACAGGTTTATTTGACTTTAGAGCCTTCATCATACCGGACCAGCGGAACCCGAACTGATACTTGGACTCAGAGGCTATATGTGCGTTATTCACTAACTGTGACAGGGTCGTTTCAGGATTGATACGGACAATCTCAGCCTCTGGATGCTTGTTGCACAAATCATTAACAAGTGCTTCTTGATCCTGACTACGCTGGATTTTTATCATTTGATCAAATGCTTCATCAGCAAGTTGTGGTGAATCGGCAGGCTTAGCAGGAAAGAAAGACTGAGGTTGATTTGTTTCAAGCAGTATCAGTGATGGTTTTCTCCCGTCAACATCCACTAAAAGCTCTTTTGAAATAGACGTGAGCGCATGAAGTAATTGTGTCCACTGCGCCTCTTTCAATGAGGAGGTCACCAATATTGATCCCCCCGCCTGAATGGCCTCATCCAGAGGATGGTGCTCGCAACTCTCTCCTTTGGCATTAATACTCACTATACTCAGCCAATTGTTTAAATTGGCTGAATTGATGGTGATGAGCGGACCATCAGGGATATTGGATTCAAGCTTGATACTTTTAAGAAGCCGTGACCTCTCTTCACTGCCAGATTGTCTGACCTGGAAGATCATATCTTCAGGCAGCGATAATTTTTTTCCGTTTACTTCGATTTCCCTGGTGATCTTTATATTTCGCAGCGCCTGGGTAAATGCCAAATCCTTGTCAGGCACATCTGTTATCCATAGGGTTGTTGGCCTATCCCTCTCAATGACTCCCGCATCCCAGCTGAATCCACGACCTGATTTGACGCCATAGCCTCCAAATAGCGTTTGCCGCCAGGGAACATTACCGTGACATAAATTAATGGCGGACTCTTCATTCTTTGCGCTCTTTTCACCCACGACAGTTTCATCCGTGACATGTGGTGAAAAATCAAGAATAGAACGGTGTTCTTCCTGAGTATTGGTCAGCGATACAAGCTTTTTCTGATAATCCCAAATATTTTCTACCCGGTTTATTCGACGACAGGTATCAGCTCCCAATGAATAGGTATTACCTGGATGAAGCTGTTTTTTTTGCAAAAGAACCAGTATCTCGACATGACGGCCTAATCTGATTTTATTTAACGTAGGGTTTTCCGGATCGAGCAGATCATTGAGAGCCACGGTATCGCTTGGATTCATAGTCTGTAAATCAACCACTAACCGAATTGGGCGATTGTTTTCGAACAACTTGCCGGGAGAACGTTCACATACGCCACTGCCTTCTTTAAGATGAATGCGCTGGCGCAAGTTGTCTTTTGATAAATCCTCAAAGCTTTCTATTAAATGAATCTCAGCACCGGCCTCTCCATTTTGTGAACGTTGATACTCAAAGGTTGACAGCCTGTCCAACAGCTCATTCACTTTAGCATCAGGAGGCATGATGATGCAGTCAAACTTAACCTGGTCGATACCAACAGAAGTTAATTTTTTATCAATAGCAGCAATATTAAAGCTTTGAATTGGGCGTTTTTCACTCCTGAGCACCCAGGGAGATTCACACTTTTCCGGTGACTTCTGAAGAAGAGGAACCTCATCCTCAGATACTGGTTCACACGATGTTTTTCTCCCCATCCCCGGCGGCCTTAAAGGTAACAGGTGTTTTAAGGGAAAGATCGCAGCGGTACTACTAGTAGCATCCATTTTTACTATCCATTAATAGATATTTCATAAGCAAGTGTACAGACACTGCCCCGCCTGCCCTTAGCTGTATGGATTTTGCTCGGGCCAGTTTATGAAATATTCCGTGAGTCTTTCGCAGGTTGGCTGATCGATTTTCAAAGCCGTTGCAAGATTAACACCTGTAAACAGGGAAAATATTGTTCCTCCTGCATTTAATCGATGTTTTCACGTTTCCCAGTATGGTATTTACTAAGTAAACAACTCATTACCGTCGGCCCGGACACCCTTGCTCAGGGCATGTTCAGCCCACTCCCGAATGGTTTTTCGCTGGAAGTTATCAACCGCATTGAACTTCATGTAGACAAGGTGATTATCAGCATCTGTCTGGACTGCGGCCACAAAGGGAGCTTTGCTCTCTGAGCCTCTGCCCCGGAGGCCTCCATGGCGTTCACCGTCCCAACAGGCATCATCGATCTGAACAAATCCACTCAACTGCCAGCTGCTATCTCTTTCCATCATGACCTTTGACCACAATTTTATACTTTTGTTCACTGTACACGACAATTTTTACGAGGCTTTCTCCCACCTGGCTCTCAAAGAGCAGTGCTACAGCCCCAAATAGCTCTTCCAGCGTGGTGCAGATCTTCGCTATCAGCTGGAACTCAGCCTTGAAGAGGCCGTTCGCGGTGTCACCAAAAAAATTCGTATTCCTACGCTGGTCAGCTGTACTGAATGTGACGGCTCCGGCGCGAAAAAAGGCACCCAGCCTGTTGGTTGTACCACCTGTGGTGGCATTGGCCAGGTGCGTATGCAACAGGGCTTCTTCTCTGTTCAGCAAACCTGCCCTGACTGCCGTGGCACGGGCAAGATGAAAAGATCCCTGCCATGCCTGTCACGGTGAAGGCCGCGTTCAGGAATACAAGACTCTGTCTGTTAAAATCCCACCGGGTGTTGATACCGGCGACCGCATCCGCCTCGCGGGTGAAGGCGAAGCCGGCAGCAATGGTGGCAGTGCCGGTGACCTGATGTGTCGTGTGGTGGTTGAAACTCCGGTTAAATTGACCGAGCGTCAGAAAGAACTGTTGCAGGAACTGGAAGAAACCTTCCAAAAAGAAGGCACTGGTCGTCAGTAACCGAAGAAGCAATCGTTCTTCGATGGCGTGAAAAAATTCTTTGATGACATGACTTCCTGATTCGCACCCTTAAAAAGCCTCTGTTATCAGGGGCTTTTTTGTATCTATCCCCCCCATACAGCATTGCTATAATCGCCCTCCAATTTTCCAGAATCCTTTCCCTGAATGATTAGAAAATACAACGAGCACGATACAGATACCGTTCTCGCTATCTGGCTTAACACGTCTATTAAGGCTCATGACTTTATCGAAGCCGATTTCTGGCGATCTCAGGTAGAGAATATGCGCGATATTTATCTACCCGCTTCAGAAATCTGGGTATATGAGCAAGATGGGAGCGTTATTGGCTTTTACGCACTGTATGAAAGCAGTCTCGCGGCAATCTTTGTGCTTCCTGAGTTTCAGGGACAGGGCATCGGAAAATCGCTTATCGCTCACGCAAAAGATCAAAGCGCTGAGTTAGCGCTGTCTGTCTACAAAGCAAACGAAGCCAGTTATCAATTTTACTTATCTCAAGGGTTCGTTAAGATCAGCGAACAGGCCGACCCGCACACCGGGCATCCTGAATACACTATGAACCTAAGACAAACAAAAACGGTTTGATCCCTATAAGAAAAGCCCTGACATCAGGGCTTTTTATTCAATATCCAGATCCGGTTCTGTTGACCTTAACCTTAACCTTCACCGACATTCGCACCCGTACTTCCTGATTTCCTGCTTTCATTTCCAGCAAGCTGCGAAGTACTGGCAAAAAAAGCAGAGCCAGGGTAATCAGGCAAATACTCAACGTCAGTGGACGCTCCCACAGGAAAGAAAAGCTTCCATCGGAAAGCGTCAGAGCCCGACTGAGATTATTCTCCAGAATTCCCCCCAGGATAAACCCAAGCAGCATTGGTGCCATAGGAAAATCCAGCAGCTTCAGGCCAAGGGCAATAACGGTAATCGCAACCATCATATGAATATCAAAAGTATTAAAGCTGACCAGGTAAACACAGGTAATGGAGAAAAAGAGAATCAGTGGAATCAATATAGGCCTTGGAATCGCCAGTAATCTGGAGATGTAAGGAATCAATGGTAGATTCAGAATCAACAACACCAGATTGCCAAAGTACATGGAAATAATGACGGACCAGAACACATCCGGATTATCCATAAACAGACGAGGGCCAGGTTGCGCTCAAGACCATAAGCCAGGAAGGAAGCAATCGTTGCACCAGCCCCCGGCAGCACGCCGACCAGAAAACCAAATACGGATGAACGGGCGACCGTTGGCGCCACTTCTTTTACTTCATCACGATTGAGTTTCATACTGCCCAGCGCTTCGCTATCCATCGTCTGATCCTGCTCACGATGCGCGCCCTTCATAACTGACATCAAAACTTCTGCCAGGGCAAAGGTTGCCATCGCCAGCAATAGAAAACTGACACCATCAATCAGGTTTACATTCCCAAACGTAAACCGTGTGGTGCCTGACATCAAATCGGTTCCCACCGTCGCAATCATCAATCCAAAAACGGTCATGATCATCGCTTTGAGTGTCTGGCCTTTTCCTGACAAGGTAGGCCGCTTCGCGGCGACTTTAGCTCAGATACCACTGGTGTTTTTTTACATTATTAAGCAATGATTTTTCTTCTTTTTGGACGGGGGAGAGTGCGGAAATCCTTGCTCAGATCCCACACCTTTACGGTATTGTCTGAAGAGCCGGACGCCAGCCGCCCATCGGCCAAGGGCGTCACTGACCACACCCAGTTGGTATGTCCGTTCAGTGTTGCCACGCATTGCTGCCCGTCGGGCTTGCTCAGATCCCACACCTTTACGGTCTTGTCATCAGAGCCGGACGCCAGCCGCCCATCGGCCAAGGACGTCACTGACCACACCAAGTCGGTATGTCCGTTCAGTGTTGCCACGCATTGCTGCCCGTAGGGCTTGCTCAGATCCCACACCTTTACGGTCTTGTCTGAAGAGACGGACGCCAGCCGCCCATCGGCCAAGGGCGTCACTGAGTTCACCACGCTGGTATGCCCGTTCAGTGTTGCCACGCATTGCTGCCCGCTGGGCTTGCTCAGATCCCACACTTTTACGGTCTTGTCAAAAGAGCCGGAGGACGCCAGCCGCTCATCGGCCAAGGGCGTCACTGAGCTCACCAAGTCGGTATGTCCGTTCAGTGTTGCCACGCATTGCTGCCCGTCGGGCTTGCTCAGATCCCACACCTTTACGGCTTGGTCAAAAGAGCCGGACACCAGCCGCCCATCGGCCAAGGGCGTCAATGACCACACCACGTCGGTATGTCCGTTCAGTGTTGCCACGCATTGCTGCCCGTAGGGCTTGCTCAGATCCCACACCTTTACGGTCTTGTCTGAAGAGCCGGACGCCAGCCGCCCATCGGCCAAGGGCGTCACTGAGTTCACCAAGTCGGTATGTCCGTTCAGTGTTGCCACGCATTGCTGCCCGTTGGGCTTGCTCAGATCCCACACCTTTACGGTCTTGTCAAAAGAGCCGGACGCCAGCCGCCCATCGGCCAAGGTCGTCACTGAGTTCACCAAGTTGGCATGTCCGTTCAGTGTTGCCACGCATTGCTGCTGGGTATTATTGCCCAGAGAAGTCAGGTATTTATTGCTTTCGACTCGATGATAAGCAAGCCGTGACAAAGGGTCATTAACTTCAAGGTTTGGAACAGGAGGTATATTCCTGTGTTCAATGTTTTTTCTATACGCTTCAACAGCAGTGCCAAAATATCGACCGGATATGATTTTCAGTTTTTCTTCTGTGTTAAAAAATCTGGAAATTCGCCTGTTTGTTAACGCCAAGCGTCTAATATCATCCAAAGGCAGGTCGTTAGCAACCCTAAGCAAGAGTTCATCGGGCAAGGCCACTAAAGGCGATACCTCTTCCTGGGGAACAACCGAAACCCCCTCGGCAGTCTTTTCTCCTGCCTGGTTGCCAGACGAGTTTTCTGGCGAGAAGCCGTGAGAGGAAGTGGTATAATTAGTATTAGTTATATTCATACGGTGTATGACCGATAAAATGCACTTTAATTCCTTTTAGGAATACAATAGTGAGTCTGCATCACTCAGCCCCAATAAAGGGTAAAGCCCTATTCGCCTTCCAACCCGACTCAAAACACTGTTTCAAAAGAACAACTCATGGTGGCGGTTCTACGAAAAATACAAACAGCGTATGCGCTCCGCCATCACTGATAACGTCATCAAGATGCTCAGCTGCGGGATGACCGTTCGGGGTCATGCGGTGTTCGAGTGCAGCAACACAGAATGTAGCCATCAGAAGAAAATCGGTTTCAGTTGTAAAAGCCGGTTCTGCCCAACCTGCGGCAAGAAACTCACCGACCAGTGGATAGAATAACAGAAAACCATTCTGCCGGATACCCAATGGCAACACATCACCTTCACCATGCCCTCACAACTCTGGGTGATATTCCTATACAACCGCAGCCTGTTAGGCAGCCTAAGTGGTCTGGCCAATGATAATCGACGATGGAAGACTCTGTATTTCTGTAAAAAAACACTCATGCCTATGTGGCGGTATGAAGTCATCAATTTACTTCGTCGAACTATCAACATTATGAGAAATCGTGGATCGTTCACTTTGCCAGGCCCAGTAAGAACCATCACCGTAACATCAAATACCTTGGACGTTATTTAAAGCGTCCAGCCCTGTCCATGAGCCGCCTGAAGCACTATGACGGTGAGGAGGTAATCTTCAGCTATCTGAACCATACCACAAAACAATATCTGCGTTTTACCAGCGGAATAGATGACTTCATTAAGCGTTTGGTGCAACACATTCCGGACACAGGCTTTCGAATGATCCATTACTATGGTTTCCTTGCCACCCGTGTACGATCAAAACTGCTGCCTACGGTTTACGACCTTAATCTCGTATTACCCGGCATTTGCAGTTTTGGTAAAATACAGATAATCGATCAGCCAGATAAATTACCCGATAGTATACGTCAATAAGTTATCTATCGGTGCTTTGAAATTCCTATGCATCAAGCGCTGCTGAGGCCCAGCGACTACTCTGGTTATCATGGCATTGGTTACAGGCGTTGGGAGTATCCAGCTTTTCAGAAAGATTTGGCCTGGGTATCTTAAAAACAATATGCTCTATCGCCATTCGAAAAATTCTGGCCAATGATGAAATTACCATTAACGACAATGGTTCTCCCAATGATCAGTCACCACTTTGGGGGACAGACGAAATACCCTGGCTGAAATAGCGATGAAAACACTGTGTAATAATCGGTAATATCTATCGCCAACAGCGAGTTTCTCGCGCTAAAATAACGCTCCTTTATTACTTTTTGGTGTCATGCGTGGTTACGCTTGTTGCGTATGTTGTCGTCGCTATTGCGGTGTCTTTCATCTGTTCGGTATTTGAAGCCGTTCTTCTCAGTATATCCCCGGCCTATGTGGTCAGCCTCGAGCAAAAAAACAGCAAGTGGGCAAAAATCGTTCGGGAGCTACACGACCATATTGACCGCCCTCTGGCAGCAATCCTCACTCTGAATACCATTGCTCATACCATTGGTGCTGCGAGTGCTGGTGCCCAGGCAGCAAAAGTCTTTGGTGATGCATCGGTTGGTGTCTTTTCAGCCGTGCTGACATTACTGATTCTGGTGTTATCTGAAATCATTCCAAAGACCATTGGTGCATCCTGGTGGCAATCGCTGGTGCCTGTAATGGCCGTTGGCGTACGCTTCATGGTAAGACTGCTTCTGCCTCTTATCTGGGTCACAGAGCTACTGACCAGCAAGCTGGGTCCAAAGGATAAAACTAACCCCTATCTGCGCGATGAAATTCAGGCGATGGCCGATCTGGGTCTTCAGCTTGGGGCTCTGCAGGGGGTTGAATCAGAACTGATGAAAAACATGCTGAGGTTTCGTGACCTGCAGATTGTCGAGATCATGACACCTCGCTCAGTACTGTTTTCTCTGCCGCAGTCTACAACCACTGATGACTATATGCAGGAGTTTTCTGACTCCAGCTTCTCCCGTATCCCTGTGTATGGTGAAGATCCGGATGACATCAACGGCTTTGTTATGAAAAATGACATTCTGCTGTCTCATCTGCGGGAAGGTGGTAATACGACACTGGAAGGTCTTAAGCGCCCGATCATCGCAATACTTGAAAAGGAGCCACTGCCAAAGCTGATGGCGACTTTCCTGGAAAAGCGCAGTCATATTGCCATGGTGGTCACAGAGTATGGTGATATCCGGGGCATCGTGACCCTTGAAGATATGATCGAAACCCTGCTTGGACGCGAAATCGTGGATGAAAGTGACGAAGTCGTCGACATGCAGCAGGCAGCAAAAACCAAGTGGGCTCATCGTCTGACAGCCACTGCTTCCTGATATTTTTTGTTACCTGTAAGGGCAGTTCATCCAGTATGGACTGCCTGATTTTTCCTCAAAAAATCGCCCGAAACCTCTTCTCCATCACCCTGACATAATCAATAAGAATATCTGGAGTCCATTAAGGATGATGCCTAACTCATCTCTGCCAACTGCTGGCTCACTGATACTGGCCTCAGCTCTGCTGGCTGGTTGCGACAGTGTTGAAGAAACACTGACTACCAGCCTGTTTATGGATGAAAACTGCACTGCATCACAGATGCCCATAGCGAATAAAAAGCGCTGCCATGAACAAATGGCCGGAGAACACCCGGAAGTTTCTGGCAAATGGTCGTGAATGGCGTACACCACCACTATGGGGCATTGGTCATTCTCAGGTTGTGGATAAAACGGCTGGTTTTCTTCACGATGGGCGGGCAAGAACACTAATAGAAGCTATTCTCTGGCATGATGGCGAAGCAGCCCTATCCAAACAACGATTACTGACAATGAGTGCCAAAGAGCGTAAAGCGTTGATTCACTTTTTAGAATCCTTATGAAGAAGTACCTGAAACTGATAATTCTTTCTTTAGGCCTGACCGGATGTGACCCGTTTTTTCCTGGAAGGCTGGATTTATCCCGTTCGCCCATGACGGTCTTACTGGAAGACCAGATCCAGCCACGTTACACCAGCCTCGTATCTGAAGCATCCAACCTCAGGAATCTGGCCTCTGAGTTCTGCCTGAACCCCGATAACAAAAATTTCGGGCTACTGCAGCAGCAATGGCGTACGGCGATGTTAAGCTGGCAGTCAGCAGAGGCTGTCAGTCAGTTGATGCTGGAAGAAAGCATGGAAGGCTGGCGTTTTCAGTTCTGGCCAGACAAAAAGAATTTAACGGGTCGAAAAGTCGAAGAACGACTCAAGAATACCGCCCCCACTCCACAGCTGTCAGACAGTGTTATTCTTCAAGGACTCTCTGCTTCCGAATCCCTTCTCTTCGATGCCCTGGCCTTGAAGAAAACAGAATACTGTCAGTTTTTGATTGAAAACACTGAAGCACTGTTTGCCAACAGCATGGAATTACAGCAGAACTGGGAAAAGTCAGGTAGCTATTATATTAAGCTGATGGCTATGGAGCGTGGTAAAAATACCCTTGGCCTGAATGGTTGGGTGCTGAACAGCCTTGATGCCCAGACCTCACGACTGAAAAAAGAACTGACCTTGCCCCTTGGAAATAGCCGCACCAACTTATTCATGGCCGAGTCATGGCGCAGTCGACAATCTCTGGAAAATATCCGCACGGTACTGGCAGCCTTTGATGCCCTGGTTGCCCTGGCTATTGAGCAATCAGCCAGTCAGGATCAGGCAGCAGTCTGGCAGGATATTGTTCTGGAACTGGACAGCCTTTCACTGTCGATGCAAAACCTGCCGTATGACTTCACTACTGCCATTGAACAGGGTAGGGCTGAAGAGCTGCGGAGCCTGAAAGAACAGATCAACTCACTCAGCACACAGATTGTGAAAACGGCAAGCAAGCTTAAAGTTCCTCTCGGTTTTAATTCAAGTGATGGGGACTAACTGAAAACAACCTCAGTTCATTAAATGGTGTTATTGGCATGCAATATCAAGGCAGCAATGATGATGATGAAGCCTTACCTCTGGTTGCCACCCACCAGCGGGGGAACCCAATTAAAACCATTGATGCACTACCAGAGCAGTGCCTGGCACTGAATGGCTTATCGCCAGTGTTGCGGTGCTCTCAGAAGCAGACACCATTGCGGTTACTTCTCCCAGGGGCAGGCAAAAACGATCCACCAAAGTAAACACACCGACTGCCGTTGGGACAACCATATGTTAGCTGTATAAGAGCCTGTGCTGAATTGAAAATCAGCCCCTGGAACTTCTTCAAGGAGCTGATTTTCAGTACCGTGTTAAACAGCAGGTTGTACCGTTCCGGCTCGCTTGGCGGCGGCCATCATGAACCAGATCATTGCTCCAATACCGGCGGCTGCACCGACAGGATAAGAAATAGCAGATGAAAGGCTGAGTCCTTCCGGAGCCATCAGGATGTAGGTAGTACAGACAGCAGTCATAAAGGTTGCTGGCAGAGAAGCCAGCCAGTGACTTTTACCCTGATGAACCATATACATGGCCGATGCCCAGAGTACGATAGTCGCCAGTGCCTGGTTTGAAAAAGCAAAGTAACGCCAGATGATATTGAAGTCGATAAAGGTCAGCGCAAAACCAACGGCAAATACCGGTACAGCCAGCATCAGACGGTTTTTAGTACTGGTCTGACTGATGTTCATGGCATCAGCAAAGATCAGCCGAACACTGCGAAATGCAGTATCACCGGAAGTGATCGGGCAGGCGATAACCCCAAGGATGGCCATCATGCCACCAACGGTTCCCATCAAACCAACAGAAACCTCATTGACGACCAGACCTGCACCGCCTTTGGTGAGCACCTCATTCAACCCATCCAGACCATTTGGGAAGAAAGACATGGCAGCCGCAGCCCAGATCAGTGCCACAACCCCTTCAGCAATCATTGCGCCGAAGAATACACGACGACCGTAACGCTCTGTAGGCAGGCAGCGGGACATCATCGGAGACTGGGTTGCGTGGAATCCGCTGATTGCGCCACAGGCAATGGTGACAAACAGCATTGGCCAGATTGGCAGGCCTTTGGGGTGTGAAAGTGGATCGGTGATTTCAGGAATCGGCAGACCTTTCACCAGCATCATGCCACCCACACCCACGGCCATAATCAGCAGTGTTAAACCAAACAGTGGATAAATTTTTGCTATCACTTTATCCACAGGCAGAACCGTCGCCATAAAGTAGTAGGCTAAAATCACCGCCAGCCAGAAGCTGGTATTAGCAAAGATGCCTTCCATTCCCAGGTTCGCCAACAACCCGGCCGGTCCCATCATAAAGACAACACCCACCAGCAATAGCAGAACAACGGAGAACCCCCGCATCACTTTGCGAGAACCTTCTCCCAGGTAATGACCGACAATTTCAGGAATCGACTGCCCCTGGTGACGGACAGAAAGCATACCTGAAAAATAGTCATGCACCGCACCACCGAGCACGCAGCCAAACGCTATCCACAAAAATGCAGCAGGGCCATACAGTGCGCCCATAATGGCACCAAAAATAGGACCAAGACCGGCAATATTTAAAAACTGGATAAGGAAAATCTTGTGCCAGGGCAGAGGCACAAAATCAACACCATCCTGCAGCGTATGAGCAGGGGTCTCTCGATTCGGGTCAGCACCAAAATGACGGTCGACCCACTTCCCATAAACAAGGTAGCCTATGATCAGAATTGCTAATGCGCCAAGAAAGCTAAACACTCGTATCACCCCACTCTGACTTTTCTAACGTCAGTGGATATCTAATTAATAATTAGAGTTGTTGTATTACCTTGTTCCTGCTGAACAGAAAATCGGCAATATTTACTTTTCGGCGCAATATAGCAATTTGCTGACATATTATTTTGATTTACAACAAGGAAGCCGTAATCCTTCGGTTTATTGAATCCGTCCTTGCCGATTGACAGGCGCCTCCAAGCTCAATGGCCAGCTGTTTGGCAGCAATACCATCAATAGAACCCATTGAATCATAGAAATCGCTAATGTCTGATGATAGTCCTTCGGGTTGAACTTCGCCGAGCTGTCTTAACAGCACACGAACATGGCTCAAATCCCCACGGGCTGACTCCGGATGGCTATCAAAATAATTAGCGCCATTGTCAGCACGCACCGAGGCACTGCATACAATTTGCTGGCTAAAAGATTCCAGATCCAATGGTTTATAACGGGCAACACCGCCACTAAGATCATTCACCAGCGGGCCCATTAACGATTTACTCATCGCCCTTCGTACCGGTGAGTGCCCAATATAAAAACCACCGTCGGGGCCGGTGATAGTGGTTGCTACAGACTCCTCAAAACCTTTGGTATAACCCAGAACTGCACCGGTTTCACGATCCAGAAGGCCGACCCCCACACTCAATGGAACCGCCTTTCCATTGCTGAGAATGCCATTGCCAGCCATCATGGCAATCCCATTGGCGGTCACTGTTGCCGTAAGCAGATTGATGTTCTGTGTGCCCAGTAACTCGGGATACATATCCAGACTGGCAGACCACCCGGCTTCAGCACTGTCTCCCCGATCAAACAATTTATAGAGCGTTTTTAATGTTGCCACATAAAGCTCGTTGCTTTCAGAGGCAACGGTAATGGAGGCCACCACCTGCTCGCCTACCTGGTGGCGCCAGAGTTCCTCAAGATCACGGTCGTAGGCAATAACATGACCATTTTCGTCCGATGTATAGATACGCTGCCCATCGGCGGTCAGCGCCGGTGTTGAACCGGTGCCACCCTCAAAAATTGCCTTGGCGACCACCTTGAGCTGAAACTCACCGTTACTCTTAACCGCATCGATTCCGTAAACAGCACCATTGGCAGCCACGCCATCCTGGACACCATCCTCTTCATCTTCAGCCGTGGCCGCTACATAGATTCTTCCTGTCCCCGGGTCAATAGAGAAGTAGTTGGCCACCTTAACGCCGCCACCAAACAGAATATCCATAATCCGACTGAACCGGCCGCCGTGTGTCGGGTCATCGCCCACCGCTGCCCTGGCCATGGTGTCAGCCCTGTCCAAAAGCCATTGAGGAAGTTTTGTCGCATTTGATGGTTTAGCGGGAGCTCCGGGAATAATAAACGGCTCTGGCAAGAGCAACCGTCCGGTTTGACGATCCAGCATGATCATGGTGCCATCCATCACCACACTGACAATGGCATCCGCCTGGGGCAGATAGTTCGCGCCAAAATTATGACTGTTCTCAAAGCCCTGCACCGGGTCGATGTATTTTTTCAGCCCGGTTTTTACATCCCAGATAATTTCTCCACTGGGTCGGACAGCCAGGGCCCTTTCATAAAGCGTCAGATAAATAATCTGTTCTCCGGGTCGATCCGGGTCTTCCAGCACCAATGGTGCACCACCACCCTGACTGTACCCTTCAATAGACCATCGTCGTTCACCAGTCTTACCGTCCAGAGAAACCAGAACCACTTTCTCCTTTGGCGTCACCGGGCTGAAATACAAATTACCCTGCCGGTCTATGGAAGGTCCTTCGGTGATAAACATATCTTTCTCAACTACCCAGTCCAGCTCAACCTCTGGCGCCACTGCCGTGAGAACCTCATCCGAGTTTCGGGTTGAGCCGTGGAGTGATCTGAAGGTGTCGTTAATACCAAGTACCGGGTGCTCCGGTGCTGCATAACGTGGGCCATCCGGCCGCCACTCACTCAGCGTCGGTGTATCGTATGCCCTCGGTGTTTTCAGATAGTCATTCAGCAACACACCGGACATCAGTATTCCGGCAACAGCAACACCTGAAATCAATCGTTTTCTGGCCATGGTTTTCCTGCATTATTATTGTTATTTCCACAGCAAGGCCGCTGATGACCAGCGGCCCTTCCTCATCGGCAAGTTTTATCTTCCCCAGCGACGTATGGCTGCGGGCGTATAGTCCGATTTGCTGGCCAGCTGCCCGAATTCCAACGGTTTTTTGTAGCTGTTAGCGATGCCATTGGTGATATAGCGACCAGAATTCAGGTCATAAAACACTTCGTTTACCAGCCAGGGCACCTGCTGTGGATTCAGCTGTATGGCGTGAGCCATGCCCACCCGCCAGATCTCGTCACGGTTGTCATACAGATCAATGATGGACGCCTGCCAAGTGTCTTCATCAATGTAGAAGGTGCGCTTGCCATAAACATGCCGCTGGCCTTCTTTCAGTGTGGCCTCAACCACCCAGACACGATGCAGTTCGTAACGGGCCAGTTCCGGATTAATATGTCCGGGACGGATAATATCCTCATTGCTCGTGTTTTTGTCGTACAGTGCATAACTGTTGTAGGGAATGAAGATTTCCTGTTTGCCTTTCAGTGTCCACTCATACTTATCCGGTGCACCATTGAACATATCCAGGTTATCAGAGGTTTTCAGGTTATCGCTGCTGGTCGCCGGATTATCATAGGCAACATTAGGCGCCCGACGTACACGACGCTGACCAGGCAGGTATTTCCACGCTCTGCGGGGCTCTGCCACCTGATCAATCGGTTCATGGACAAGTGTCACTTCTCCAGCCATTCTGACCGGCTCCAGCACCTTGGACTTGTAGAGAAACAACAGGTTGGAGTTTTCTTCCAGATCGGTAATGCTCGGAAAAAAATTCCAGACGGTCTGCTTGGTAATCTCCCGGTAGTCACCATTGGCCTCGGCAATCACCTGACTCAACATCAGGGTCATACTGTCACCCCGGTAGCGCAAAATATGGTTCCAGATAACTTCCAGACCGCTCTCCGGCACCGGGAATGCAACGCCATTGTCTAACCCCGTAATACCGTTGCCGCCATCCAGCAGGGCTGTGGTTTCAGCATTGCGAAGACTGGCTTCATAAACCGTTTCCGGATAACTGGCGCTGCGCCGGGTCGGGTAGACTTTCATTTTGAAACTGTCGGGATAGCGTTTGAACATCGCCTGCTGTCCCGTGGTCAACTGATTGCGATACTGGTCAATTTTGTCTGCCGTAATCGTGAACAGTACCGGGTCACTGGCAAACGGATCAGCCATATTGCCATCCGCCTGCATTGCACCCTGTTCTGGTTTTAACCCACCAGCCCAGGGAGGAATGGTACCGGCGGCATTTCCGGATTTTTCAGCGCCAATGGGTGTCAGAGTAAGGTCCAGCGGATCAACAGCTGACTGGTCGGAATTGGCCATGGCCTGTGTTGCCAGTGCCAATGCGGCGCTCAGTGCCAATACTTTGGCCGGGGAAGCTGTGCGCAACATAGTATCTACAGATTTCATTATTATTGTTCTCCCATAGTCAGAAACAAGGCTCAGAAACTGGCGCTGACACTGAAACTCATGTAATCGCGATCATCCACTGTGCTGTACTTGTTGTTTCCGAAGAAGTTGGTATACGACAATGCTGCCTTGTAGTTATCACGATAGATCGAAGCAAGGCTGAGAGTTGTTGCCATCTGCCCTTCCTGAAAGGCGCCCCCGGGCTGATAAGCATATCCATTGACGTCATGACGGAATGACAGGGATGGCTTCAGCGTCACACCTGGAAAAACACTGTTGTAGGTAAGAGTGGCATTTAGCCGGTAGCCCCAGCTATCGGATGTCGTGTAACCTTCATTGGTACAAAATTCATCGGTGATATTCGCGCTGTTATTACAGACTCCGGAGCCATTATCACCGGGGCCAAATATGGCCGAGCGGCCATAGCGGTTTTCATCACCCAAAGCACCGATGTGCATAAAACCCACTTCGCCCACCAGCGCCAGCTCGGAAGCACCCAGTACCTGGGGGAAGGTGTTTAAGGCGGTTAGGAGGCTGTTGCAAAAACCGTTTTTGGACAACCTTGATAGACTGGGAACCTCTCTCATGCAGCCATGGTGGCCCACATAAAAAGCCTATTGCAATCTGATGAAAAATTACTGCCCGTCAAAACGGCTTTAAATTGACACCAAAGGCGGTAAAAAAGCCGCAAAATCAGGCTTGAAGCAGCAGCGGCCACTACCCTGCTGAGATTGTATGCCAACAGGTGGAGGCTGAACTCCAGTTTAACGCCCGATAGGCCTCGACGACGGAAACGGTTGAGCCCCTGTACCGTTCTCAGATGGCCGAAAACCGGTTCCACCATCGCTTTTCGATGTTTAAATACCTTTTTAGCTGCCGGGTGTTGCATGGTTTCCCGTAGTGCGTCTTTGGCATCATCAATGGTAAACCGGCTGATCTGCCTGCCTTTCTTTTTACTGCTTGTGCACCGGTTTTGCAGTGGGCAGTTCTGGCAATCTGCCCCGCCATAGACCCTTGCGGCATCAGACTTTGCATTTTTACCGGGTTGATAAAGAAGCACCAATGTCTGCTCACCAGGGCAGTAGTAAACATCATTTGTCGTATCATAACGGAAACGACTTTTATGGAATTTTTTGCCCTTTTTAGGTTTGCCCGGCTTGCCACTCTCCGGACACAACAGGCTGATATCACGCTCTATCGTTGTCGTGATGACAGTTTCATTGGCATAACCTCCATCCAGCAGCAATTCATCAGGACTTTGTCCGGTAGTGCGTACTGCCTGATCCAGCATCTCTGGAATAACGGCCGTTTCGTTAGTGGGATCAACGGCCACGGCGACCACCACCCGTTTCTCATTGGCCAGAACCGAAGGGGTATAACCAGGCGCATAACCCCGCCCCCGTTTCATTTTCTGAATAATGGCTTCAGGCTCTGTTGGGCTGACCATGGTGTTTTCAGCCGCTTTCTGGCCACGTTTTTTGCGCTTTTCCTTTTGGGTAAGCAGCGTCTCAAGAACCACCGTCTTGTGTTCGACTACTGTCTGCTTTTCTTCATCCCCGGGCGCTTTCTCCGCTTGACGCCGAGCTTCTTCCAGAGCAGCCCTGGCCGCTTCTTCTTTCACCAGATTGTAATTCGAACAAGCCGCTTCAATGGTGGTGCCATCACCGGCCAGACAGTGGCCTGAAGAGCGGGTCTTTTTCAGTGCCAACCGGGCGAGATCCTCAAAAAAACTGAGGCTCAGGGATTCGGCATGCATAATGACAAACCGGCCAATATTGGCATGATCCGGAAAGATACCGCCACTGACCCACATGCAGCCCAGATTAAGCCGGGCAAGTGCCTCCAGCCCTCGCAGAGAAGTTACGCCCTGCATGATGCCGTAAAGAATAAGCCCGACCATGTTGCGAGGTGCATAGGGTGGGCGACCCGATTTGCCATAGCGTGCTTCAAATTCCGACCAGTCCAGTTCGTTAAGGAAATCAGCAACGCCCACCAGCGCCAGCTCGGAAGCCTATACCCTGATGGTTCACCGATCCTTTTTCTGGGATGTCAGACAGTTCGGAGAAAATGTCGTATTGGGAAGTACGGGGGAAGGTGTTTAAGGCGGTTAGCTGTGCTTGCGTTACTGGCTTGCGAACATAGCCTTGAACGGCTGCACCGTAATCACTTGGGTCTAATGGGTTGGGTCCTCCCTGGTACGCCTCAGCCAGCAGACCATTAATATTGATCTGTAAGGGCATATTAGGACGATAAGTGAGCTCGCCGCTCAAAGACCAGCCACTATCCAGACTGGTATTAAAACTCAAGCCATACAACCGGATATTTTCAGGAAACACCGCGTTATAGGTTGCTCCTTGTCGCCCACCAACACCTGGTATAAATGTATCGCCGGGCACCAGAAGATTCGCATTTGTTGCACTTAAATAAGGGTTTCGGCTGTGGTAGTTAATAAAATAAAGACCGAATTCTGTTCCATTGAGCTGTTCGGCATAGTACTTCAGAGAAGCGCCCCATTGACCATAGTCATCGGGTAGATCGTCAGCCCCACGATCAATAATAGTATTCAGGCCACCACCAACATTTTGCTCTTCCTCATTAGACAACGCTGCCTGAGTATAAATAGGGCCACAGCCTGGCTGTATGGCATCAGTGGTCGCAAAAAAGGTATTACAACCATCCAGAACCGTAGGCCGCCAATTGAGTTGGTAGAAACCTTCCAGCGTCACCTCCGGTGTCAAACCGATGCTGCCATACAGCATTTCAACCGGCAGTAAACCTTCCTTGAGTTCAACACCAGGACGGTTAAAAGCGGCTGCATCCAGGGGGTTAATGATGTTAATACCGCCCTGCAGGAAAGTACTTTCCCCCCAGCTCAAAACCTGCTTGCCCAGCCGGATATCCACCGGCATCTCACCCAGATCGAAGTAAGTCCAGCCATAGGCATCCAGAAGTTCTATTCCGCTGAAGCTGGCCAGATCATCAAAACCACTGTCGTCGAAGTCGGTATAACGACCACTTTTCGTTTCCAGCCAATGGTCATACCAGTATTTAACACTGCCCTTGAAACCGTAATTACTATATTCCAGCGTAAGATCCGTCAGCCCTTTGTACTGGTTTGAGATCACATCGCCTTTACCAAAATTCAGTCGGCCATTATCAGCATTGGGTCCGGTACCACTGCCAGGCGTGATGTTGAGGTTTTTACTTTCCCCGTAGGTATAGAGTTTGCTGTCCGGATCCTGAGTACTGACGCTCATACCAACGCTGATGGTCGTATTCAATGAACCGGTTAACTCACCATCCAGTGCCTGAAAACTCTTTGCCATTGCCTGCTGTGAAATAACTGATAGGAAAATCGCAGCGCAAAGCGGCGATAATGTATTTTTAGTAACCACATCGAATCCCGTTTATTGTTATTGTTCGGGTTGATTGAGAGACAGAACCAGAGTTCTGCCATGGTTTTACTGAAGGCTGTCCGAGAATAGGCGGCCCCTACTGAGCAGATTCAAACAAGGATAAAAAACTTACCAGGCCCGGAAGTTCCGTTATTCCGCCTTCGACGGAAAGGCTGCCGCTGGTCAGTGCTGCAGCGAAGCTTCTCTCCCCAAGCACCAGTTCAATCCAGTCATCAGCGGTGACAGACACCCGGATATCAGCATCCGCAACCTCGCCATGAATAAACTCTGCAATACCACTGCGTACGTTCAGGCTGTATTGCTCATCCGCATCGGTAAAATCAAAACTCAGGGTTTTGTTGACGCCAGCGCTTTTTTCAGGATTCAACGCTACGGTCATCGCCTGAATAAAGTTACCAATGGGGAACGTTTTAATCAGCGCCAGCTTTTCCGACGTCATGACCTCTGGGTCAATGGTATGCCCTTCAAGTTCCAGGGCCTGTGTCAGGTAATAGTTGCGTCCATTCGGGTTCATGGATGCCAGCCCAAGGCTGCGCATTGCCTGCACCTTGATAGCCTTGCCTTCAGGGTGATCCGGCTCGGCAAATAACAGATAGTTCACCAGCTCCAGGGCCCAGCGGTTTTTGCCCTGTTCCAGGGCACTGCGGGCTTCAAAAATAACTTTCTCCTCCCCCAGCAAAGCCAGCATATTTTCACCACGCTCTTTTTCCGGCGCTTTTGACAGAGTTGCCGCATCACCATCAAACCACCCCAGATAGCCATTGAAGATACTGCGGACCGACCATTCAACCGTGCCATACAGCTCCTGCAGGTAGGGGTGACTGACCAGTGACTCCGGCAATTGCACAGACTCCACCAGCTGATCTTCTGTCAGCCCCTGATTCATGCCTCTGATGGTTTGGTCGTGTACAAACTGGATAGCATCCCGATAGGCGGTCAATGTCTCATTGATCTGCTGACGACCAATAAGTGGACGGGTATGGCTGGGAACCAGATACTCAGGGTTCAGTTGTCGCATTTTGTCCAGACTCTGGGTCCACTTCAGTACATCCCGATAGAGCGTGCCCCGAATGGTATACAGGTTCGGGAATGCCTTATAAATATTATCGCCAGGCATCAACACATCATGGTCAGGCAGGTAAACGAATAACTGGTCATTGGTTTCGCCAGGGGCATGCACCAGCTGAATCCGGACCCCTGAGATTTCCACTTCCAGATCATCCGCAAACGTTTTGTTGGGGCGTATCAGCGTCGGCGTTCCCCCGCCGTGGCCCGTATCCAGCGCTGGACCAATGCCGGCATTAATAAAACCGGCGTCATTTTTTTCCAGGAGGTTGCCAAACATTCGGCTGCTTCGATCGCCAATCACGGGTCTCAGGTGGTTAACAACTCGATTGATGTAAGTATTGGTTGATTCATGGGCATAAACGTCGACATCGCCACTGGGCACAAAGCCTTTGCCACCCAGAATATGGTCGGCATGGTTATGCGTGTATATCAGCGCTTTGACAGGTTTGTCTGTGATCGTTCTGAATGCTTCCAGCACAGACTCTGCGGCTTCACGGCTTTCCATCACATCAACAATGATGATGCCATCATCACCTTCAATCATGATGGAGTTGGCAAGGCCAAACCCAACGGCAACATGAACGCCTTCAGTGACCCTGTAGACTTTACGCTCAAACTCGGCAGTGTGTGCTTTAAGCACCGGGTGAGCCTTTCCAACAGGGATTTCAGACGCTGCTCTTTCCTTCTGGTCCTGCCCACAGGCAACCAGAAATACGGATAAGGAAAGGAGGACAATGGCTTTTTTTATTGTGATCATCAGTTATCCTGCACACCGATTGTTTTTTTATTTTTGCCGGTGCCTCATGATATAACCGGATAATTGCTGCTGACCTGACTCTAACGGACAGAAGTTTGACCTGACATGACAATAACAAATGCAAATAAGATAAAAGCGATCACAGTAAACGACGACGCAACGACATTAAGCTCCTGGGCACTGGCGTTGGTTAATACGATTAAAAGTGTCAATTGCCCGGTAGAGCCATTACTTCAGGAAGCCGACATTGATCAGTCATTATTAACCCAGGCAGGCCAGAGAATTCCCATTCAGAAAATGGCGATATTATGGAAAGCGGCGGTTCGTGAGACAGGGAACCCAGCCATTGGTCTTTCTGTTTCTCAACACCTGCAAACCAATCACCTTTATGCCTTCAGTTATGTTATTCAGGCTTGCAATAACGTCCGTGAAGCCCTGGAAACCATGGTTTGTTTTTCTGCGGTGATCAGTACCGTGCTTGAGCTGGAATTAAAAGAAAAAAAAGACAGCGTAGAACTGATCTATGCCGTACGTGAAAATTACCCGGCTCCATGTGAAGAAGCGATGGATGCCTCTGCAGCCATAACGATCATTCGAGCCATCAATCACCTTGGGTTGCTGCCAGAAGATATTGTCTGCGTCAGACTGCCTCGCGCAGTGCCAGAGCAGCCGGAGTTATGGAGAAGCAGGTTGCCTTGCCCGGTTCATTTTGAGTCTGACTATCTGAGGATTGTCTTCCAGCCTCATGTTATGGATAACCCGCTTCCTACCGCCAGCCCTGAAATTGCCAGTACCAATAGTGAGCTGCTGCGCCGTTACCTTGATTCCCTGAATCGAAGCTTTGTCACGCGGGCAAGGCAACATCTGGCGGATTTATTCCTCTCGGGAAGAGCAACACAGGAGGCATTGGCGGCTGAGCTCAATGTGAGCCCAAGAAACCTGCAAAGAAAACTGCTCTCTGAAAATACATCCTTCAGAAACTTATTGGATGCACTTCGCCAGAAACATGCTCTGCATGAAATAAAACATTCGCTTAAGCCCATCACAGAGGTGGCTCATGATCTGGGCTTTTCAGATTCAACCAGCTTCTGCCGGGCATTCAAGCGCTGGACAGGCGAGACACCGACACAATACCGGAGAGATTAGCCGAACTGGAAGCGATTATTGGCAGGTCATACCTCTTCCCTGAGGTCTCAGTTCACTTGCAGCAACACATCAACCAAGGCTCACTAACAGCTCCGTAGGCATATAAACATTCAACTGCCCACTGGCCACCAGCTGTGATGCTTTTTGTATGTCTGGGAAAAAATACCGATCCTGATCATAGAATGGGATGTCTTTTCTCACGCTTTTCATCACCGACCGCAATACTTCAGACGTTTTACAGGGCTTGCGCATATCAACCCCCTGTGCAGCAGCTAACAGCTCAATCCCCACAATCGAAGCAGTATTGCTGTTCATCTCTCGCAGGCGACGGGCTCCGTATGTGGCCATGGAGACATGGTCTTCCTGGTTAGCCGACGTTGGCAGACTATCGGTTACCGAGGGATGACACATGCAGCGGTTCTCGCTGGCCAGCGCAGCAGCCGTATTATGGGCAATCATAAACCCGGAGTTAACACCGCTGTTCTTCACCAGAAAAGCAGGTAAGCCACTCAGGTGTTGATCCACCAGCAGTGCGATACGACGCTCACTGATGGCACCGATCTCTGCAATGGCCAGTGCCAATGCCTCTGCGGCCATGCCCACCGGTTCAGCATGAAAATTCCCACCCGAGATGATCTCGTTATCCGCTGCAAACACCAGTGGGTTATCAGTAACGCCATTAGCCTCTATTTGCAGGATTCCAGCGGCATAACGCAACTGCTCCAGGCAGGCTCCCATTACCTGGGGCTGGCACCTCAGAGAATAAGGGTCCTGCACTTTGTCACAGTCCGCATGGGCCTGTTCGATATCACTGTGATCCAATATGGAACGGTAAGCATGGGCAATATCAATTTGCCCTTTCAACCCTCGAGCTTCGTGAATACGTGGGTCAAAAGGCCGACGACTGGCCATTGCCGCTTCAATGGACAAGCTTCCGGCAACCACCGCCGACGCCATCAAATCCTCTGCGCCAAACAGCCCCTGAAGAGCAAATGCCATACTGGCCTGAGTGCCGTTCAATAAGGCCAGCCCTTCCTTGGGTGCCAGCTTCATCGGCTCCATCCCGGCATAAGTGAGAGCCTCTAGGGCAGTGACCTGTTGCTGATCCACCATGGCATGACCTTCACCCAGCAATAAGCAACTCATGTGGGCCAGTGGCGCAAGATCGCCACTGGCCCCCACCGAGCCTTTTTCTGGCACACAGGGGTAGACCCCAAGATTAACCAGTTGAACCAGAGCCTCAATCAGTTCCAGCCGGACTCCCGACAACCCTCTGGCCAGACTGTTAATTTTCAGTACCATCATTAACTTTACGGTACTTTCATCCATAAACTGACCGACACCGGTCGAATGCGATAACACAATACTCCTCTGAAGCGCTTCCAGCTCCTTATCCGGGATTCGGGTACTGGCCAGCAAACCGAAACCGGTATTGATGCCGTATACAACCCGGTTTTCAGCCAGCGCCTGGTTCACACACTCAACGCTTTCATTAATAGCCGGATGACAAGCCGGGTCGAGTTGAATCTGCACGTCGTGACGGCTTACGTTTCGTAAATCCGACAGCGATAATTGTCCGGGGGTAATCATTAACTTAGTCATCATGGCTCTCCCACTTGTTCAGGGCTGTCCGACTGCATGGGCAGATCCAGACCATTATTGTTCGCACACTGTATGGCAATGTCGTAACCGGCATCGGCATGACGCATAACCCCGGTTCCCGGGTCATTCCACAGAACGCGACCGAGTTTCTCTCGAGCTTCATCCGTACCATCAGCAACAATCACCACACCAGAATGCTGGCTATAGCCAATACCAACCCCGCCACCATGATGAATACTCACCCAGGTGGCTCCAGAAGCCGTATTCAACAGAGCATTCAACAAAGGCCAGTCGGACACCGCGTCGCTGCCATCGCGCATACCTTCGGTTTCGCGGTTAGGGCTGGCTACCGAACCAGAGTCCAGATGGTCCCGACCAATGACCACTGGAGCACTTAACTCGCCACTGGCTACCATGTCATTAAAGGCCTGTCCAAGACGTGCTCTGTCTTTCAGGCCAACCCAGCAAATACGGGCAGGCAGCCCCTGAAAGGCAATACGTTCTCTGGCCATATCCAGCCAGTTATGCAGATGCGCATCGTCAGGAATCAGCTCTTTAACCTTCTGATCGGTTTTGTAGATATCGTCGGGGTCGCCCGACAGCGCAGCCCAGCGGAAGGGGCCAACACCCTGACAGAACAGCGGCCGAATATACGCAGGCACAAAGCCCGGAAAATCAAAGGCGTTTTCGACCCCCACCTCTTTCGCCATTTGCCGTATATTGTTGCCGTAATCAACGGTAGCGGCACCTTGTTGCTGCAGTGCCAGCATGGCCTTCACCTGAATCGCCATGGACTCTCTTGCTGCTTTGGTAACCGCCGCTTCATCTTCTTTGCGCTTATCGCAGGCCTGCGCCAGCGTCCATCCTTTTGGCAGATAACCATTCAGTGGGTCATGGGCGGACGTCTGATCCGTCACCACATCCGGGGTAATATTACGCTCGACCAGCTCGGGAAAAATATCGGCAGCATTGGCCAGCAAACCGACCGATACCGTCTTACCTTCAGATTTGGCCTGCTCAATCATGGTCAGTGCTTCATCCAGCGAGGTCGCTTTTTTATCCAGATAACGGGTTTTCAGGCGAAAGTCGATCCGTGACTCATCCACCTCACAGGCCAGCATGGAAAATCCGGCCATGGTCGCAGCCAGGGGCTGAGCGCCCCCCATACCGCCGAGGCCACCGGTCAGAATCCATTTTCCAGAAGCATCGCCATTGAAGTGGGTTTTGGCCATGGCTACGAAAGTTTCATAGGTTCCCTGAACAATGCCCTGAGAGCCAATGTAAATCCAGGAGCCCGCGGTCATCTGGCCATACATCATCAGGCCCTGTTTATCCAACTCATGGAAGTGCTCCCAATTGGCCCAGTAAGGCACAATATTTGAGTTGGCAATCAGTACACGAGGCGCACCGGCATGGGTCTTGAACACACCCACCGGTTTACCGGACTGAACGAGTAATGTCTCATCAATCTGCAGTCGCTTAAGCGTGGCTACCATCTGGTCGTAGCATTCCCAGTCCCTGGCAGCCCTGCCTATACCACCATAAACCACCAGTGCTTCCGGATGTTCTGCCACCTCCGAATCCAGATTGTTCATCAACATACGCAGAGGCGCTTCCACCTGCCAGCTGCAGGTATTCAGCTCAGAACCTCTAGGGGCACGAATGAACCGGTCAGGGTCAAATCGAAGATTTCCTTTCTTAGATGTAAACATTGGAGCCTGTTGCTTTGCCATATTCACACATCCTCTACGTTATATTTTTGAATAAACAATCAGGTAAACTGTAAATGGTCTCCCAGCCGGTACCGGTCACCGGGATGCATCAGCTTAGCCAGACTGACAGCGCCTCTTCGGCACCAGCTTCTTCTTAAAATTCTCAGGCACGGAGCACCTGGCTCCATACTCAGCAACCCGGCAACGGATTCAGACGGCAACACGGCTTCTACAACATGAGTCGCTTCCGTCAGGGCGGCTACCCGGTTGAGGTATACGTTAGGCGTTTCCTGAGAAAAATCCTGATCCAGATAGTTGGGGGCGAAATGGGGGTTAATATGACGCTCTTCCCACTGCAGGGGTTCGCCATTTTCACAATGGACAATAATGGAATGAAAAACGGTGGCAGACTCAGGGAGTTCCAGGGATATCGCGACCGCTTCGGACGCTTTTTCAGCATCCAGAAACAAAACCCGGTTGCTGTAACCATGGCCCCGCTCGCGTATTTCATCCGCAATATTACGCACAGCCAACATGGACGATTGCGGTTTCGACGGCGCAACAAAAGTGCCCAGTCCCTGCTGACGCATTAGCACACCGGATACCGTCAGCTCCTGCAAAGCCTTTCTGGCCGTCATCCGACTGACCGAGAACTGCTCACAAAGCTGATTTTCGGAAGGCACTTTTTTCGCCTCTGTCCACTCACCACGCTCAATTTTGTCCAGGATAAAGTGCTTTATCTGCTGATAGCGAGGCAATGTACTCTGGTTCTGATTCATATCTTTTTACTATAAAAATGCCGTAATTAAGTCTTTACCACTTCCATGGTTCGGCTTTCCCGATAGCAACCCCTTTACATCACACACTGCATCAGGCCTTCTTAAAGGCCTGCTGAAACTGCAGGTTGCTCAAACCATCTTATTGTATATAGTTGTATATACAATAAAATAATAGTGCATTTATGCGATTTTGAGAAATACACTGCACTTTTAAAAACCTTCAGATCAAACAACCGATGGCCGGACACCATGAACAAAAGTAATGCTGGCAGCTCATCCCCCCAGTGCGACCTGCTGATTCGAAACATTCACCTGGCGACCATGGATCCGGCACGCCCTTTATCTGAGCCAAAAACACACCACGAGAGTGCTGACTGTCCATATAACAGCATCAGCCATGGCGCCATATTGGTGCGCGATGGCCATATTGTCTGGGTTGGAGCAGAGGCTGAATTACCCGAAGGGACTGAAGCAAAAGCAACCATTGATGGGCAGGGGCAATGGCTGACACCCGGGCTGATCGACTGCCATTCCCACCTGGTCTACGCCGGTGATCGCTCCCGAGAGTTTGAACAGCGGCTGGAAGGGGTCAGTTATGAAACCATTGCCAAACAGGGGGGCGGTATTCTCTCAACGGTAAAAGCAACACGGGCAGCAACCGTTGAAGAACTGGTTGAAGCTTCCCGGCCCCGCCTGGAAGCGCTGCTGGCAGAAGGGGTGACAACCGTAGAAATCAAGTCTGGCTATGGCCTCGACACAGAAACCGAAATGAAAATGCTCAGAGCAGCAGGCCAGCTGGCAGAAGAGTACCCGGTGACGATTGTTCGTACGTTCCTTGGTGCCCATGCCTTGCCGCCGGAGTATAAAAACAGGGCGGATGCCTACATAAAACATGTTTGCGACGAAATGATGCCAACAATCGCCAAAGAACAACTGGCAGAGGCGGTGGATGTTTTCTGCGAAAACATTGCCTTTTCCGTCGAGCAGACGGAGAAAGTATTTCAGACTGCAAAAACCCACGGTTTAACCGTAAAACTCCATGGCGAACAATTGTCTGACAGCGGTGGTACTCAGCTGGCGGTAAAATATCAGGCGCTTTCCGTTGATCATCTGGAATATCTCAGCCAACCGGGTATTGAAGCGTTAAAGAACAGCAACACCGTAGCCACACTGCTGCCGGGTGCTTTCTATTATCTTCGGGAAACCAAACTGCCGCCCATCGACGGTTTGAGAAAGAGCGGAGTCCCAATCGCCATCGCTACCGATTTAAACCCCGGCACATCACCGCTCGCCTCCATACGCCTGATGATGAATATGGCCTGCACCCTGTTTCGTATGACTCCCTCCGAAGCCCTTTCGGGCTGCACTCGAAATGCGGCCCAGGCTCTGGGGTTGCAGGAAAGCATCGGTATGATCAAACAGGGCATGACCGCCGACCTGTTACTCTGGCCTGTCAGTAATCCTGCCGCCCTGGCTGCCGGGCTTACCGGCATCTCACCCTCTTTGATTATTAAAAATGGCCGTATCGTGAAATCAACCATTCCAACAGAATCTTCATTTTTCTGGTCTGGCCGTATTGATCAGGAAAATGACACACAGGCAGCGCAACGGTGGCATCAGAGAGTAAGTACTCACCTTGTGGACTGCGAAGCGGGTATCACGCTACTGGGTTTTGAGTCTGATGAAGGCGTTCGCAGAAATCAGGGACGCCCGGGAGCAGCCAAAGGCCCCAACCATATTCGACGTGCCCTGGCCAATCTTCCCTGGAATCGCCATGAACCGGTTTGGGATGCAGGCAATATCACCTGCTCCGGAAACAACCTTGAGCAGGCCCAGCGGGATTACGCCGAACGGATGCGAGAGCTGTTAGACAATGGTCAATTAGTGGCCGGACTGGGTGGTGGCCATGAGATTGGCTGGGCATCTTATCAGGGCCTGATGAAACACCTTGAGAAACAAGCGGGCAATAAAAAAGGTTCACATCTGCGCGTAGGTATTATCAATGTTGATGCCCACTTTGACCTTCGACTGCCGGAAGTCGGTGCCAGCTCTGGAACGCCGTTCTGGCAAGCGGCAGAGTACGCCCGTGAACAGGGTATTCCGTTTAATTATCTATGTCTGGGCGTCAGTGAAAGCAGCAATACCCGCGCCTTATTTAACCGGGCGGACGAACTGGGCGTAACCTACCGAACCGATAAAGAGATGACATTGCTGAATCTGCAGACGCTGCAACAGGAGCTTCAGCAGTTTATGGATAAAGTGGATCACGTTTATCTGACCATCGACATTGATGCCTTTCCGGCAGCCCAGGCTCCCGGAGTCAGTGCTCCTGCGGCAAGAGGCATTGCCCTGGAAGTAGTGGAACCCTTACTGGAAAGCATCAAACACAGCAGCAAGCTCAAACTCTTTGATATTGCCGAAACCTGCCCTGATTTTGATATTGATGCCCGCACTGCACGACTGGCCGCCCGACTGATTCATCAATTAGTCGCGCAGTAGCAACAAAACGGCCCTTATTTAGGTTCTGTTGACAAAAGGTATTCTCCCATGCCGTACATTCGCCTGTGCGGCAAACCTTCCCTCATAATCATTAGCCAAAATTTTTCAATTCGAGAAGCATGCCATTATCAATAACTTTCCAGTGTCGGCCTGCTTTTGTCAGAGCACCCGCCCGTTTCAGCTCATTACATACCCTGATCACCGTCTCAGTTTCACTCCCGCAAAACTCCCCTACCTCGCGGCATGTCCACTCATACTCTCCATGATTGGCATGGAGATAATGCAACGAGTCAATAACCCGGTGCTTAACCTTTACCGATGAGGAACGAAATATTCGCAACTCAGCATCTTTAAGTTCAGAACAAAGGAAGGATGCAAAATAACGAAAAACATCAGGAACCTTGTCATGCAGCTCCTGAATATCCTGAAATGGAAAAAAGACGATGTGACAGGGCTTAAATGCAACGGTTGTACAATGATACGACTCCCCTCCCAATAGCGAGCGATAGCCAAAAAAACTGTTCTTTGAATAGATACGCAAGAGACGCTGTTTCCCGTTAAGGGATAGCTTGTACAAACCAACGAGGCCGGATTTTATGTAATAAAAGCCTTTAGGGGAGTCACCCTCAGTATAGATTGCCTGCCTTTGTTTATAGGCTTTATCCTCTCCATAAGAGTGGATCAGGCTGAGTAATTGCTGTGTATTTCCAGTGACCACATTCAAAGACATATTTTAGAGTT
>CBDHDM010000151.1:0-17499 GCA_965261315.1 Endozoicomonas sp.
GGATCAGCTTACAAGAGTCAAGATTGAAGGTATTGATGATACAACGGAGTTGTTCAATCGCTTCTTCGACCAGTTAGCGGAGTACTTTCGGAAGAACAATCATCTTGATGTTGATGACAGCCTTAAAGAAGTCATAGGTAGGGAAGTTGAAACGATGAGTGATGGAGAGTTGGCACTGCTGATTGGTGTTGCCTTTCGGTTCTCTATCGCATCTATGGTGTTTACTGCAGATGTTATGAATCGGACTGGGCTGATTGTCCCTGAAGGGCAGCCGATCACTGTGACCGAAAGCCGAACACCTTTTTTTCACCGGTCGATGCACTGGAATTTCCAGCAATACCTTGAACGTATGCTGTTACCGTCGCTTAACCTCCATCGCAGACAACAGGGGGGGGCTTTGCTGAAAAGAAAAGACGCTTTCCTGCAAAGCAGTTTGCCTGCTTTAGAGCGATGGCTGAAAAAGTCCAAAAATATAGGTGTGATGCATAATGCGGATGATCTGATTATTGATCAGCAGGGATTGTCCTTTATTTACGACACATTCGGTCAGCGCGCGAAAATTTATCCTTATGGCGGTCATATGGGTAACCTTCAGTTTTCCGAAAATGTACAGGATATGGTTGGTTTTATAAAAGCAGGGCAATTCCCAGATGCGTAGTTTCTTCCTGTTTCTTTCTTTTTGTGTATCTTCAGGTTATGCGCAGGATCGAATACCGTTTTCCAATCCTATGGACCAGTTGGAGTATTATGAGGAGCATGGAGGCGGGGCTGGAAGTGATATAAGGCAGTTGGCATTCCTTGATGTTTATGATCCCCTTGAGCCGGAATCGCCTCTTCTTCGGTTTCAACTCAGGACTCGATCGTTACTTTCTTAAACCCGTTCTAAATCTCTATCGAGTGACTGTTCCTGCTTTCATCCGCAAGGGAGTTTCTAACTTTTTTCAGAATATGCAAGATGTCCCCAACACACTGAACGGTTTGATGCAGTTGCGAGCTAAAGCAGCTCTGCGTTCAGGAGCCCGCCTTGTGTTCAATACAACGGTTGGTATTTTGGGTTTTTTTGACCCGGCTGAAGCGGCAGGGCTGACCTATCAACGCAATGATTTTGGTATGACTCTGGCTCGCTATGGGATAGGGGCAGGGCCGTATTTAATGCTGCCGGTACCTGAGCATTTTTATTCTGATCCCGCAGTCTTTGCCATCTATGGCATAAATTATCGTTCAGAGATTCAATTTACCTATGAAGACTTTGAGTCACCTTTCGGTTATGACGTGATCCGCTTTCTGTATACCAGAAAGCGGGAGCTGCAGACGAGTTTGCTTATTATTGACTGACTATCCGTCTTGAGCCTCACGGGTAAACACCCACTCATTGTCGGAAGACATCGCCTCATTAAATAGATAGCCTTCGTAGTCAAAACTTTTCAGCTTTTCAGGCTGGTCAATATTGTGATCAATTGCGTATCGACACATCAGGCCTCTGGCCTTTTTTGCATAGAAGCTGATGATTTTGTATTGGCCATTTTTCCAGTCTTTGAAGACCGGGGTAATAATTTGCCCATTAATTTGCTTTGGCTGTACTGATTTGAAGTACTCATTGGAAGCCAGGTTGATCAGTACCTGCGTTTTCTGGCTGGCTAACGCCTTATTCAGTTGCTCTGTAATTAACCCCTCCCAGAAGTGATAGAGGTCCTTGCCACGCTGATTGGCAAAGCGTGTACCCATTTCCAGGCGGTAGGCCTGCATCAGGTCTAATGGGCGCAGCAGGCCATAGAGGCCGGACAGGATCCTCAGGTGCTGCTGGGTAAAGGCAAGCTGCTTTTCAGAGAGTGTTTCCGCATCCAGACCGGTATATACATCGCCTTTAAAGGCGAGTATTGCCTGTTTGGCATTATCCAGAGTGAATGGGGTGGTCCATGCCTGAAAACGGGCTGCATTGAGCTGTGCGAGTTTGTCGCTAATACTCATCAGGCTGCCAATCCCGGCTGGGGTTAGTTCCCGGAGCTCTTCAATCAGCAGGGAGGACTGGTCGAGAAAGTCTGGTTGAGTAAAATTTTTGGTGCTGGGTGGTGTTTCGTAATCCAGGGTTTTGGCCGGAGAAATAACGAGCAGCATTAAACACTCCCTGATTATTCAAGCTGATAATAATGGTATTAATGGCAATAGTAGAGCAGGGAGCGTTCCTTTAATAGCGTTAAGAGGGTGAATAACGCCTATCATCACCATTGATAACGGCTATCAATGACAGCAGGCTCTTTTTATTCACTCACTCTCATGAATGTGTCGTTGGTAATAACTCTTGATTTCCAGGTTTCCTGACCATGCCATTGAATAAGGGCCATGGTATCAATTTTGTCAGGTTCACCACGGGTTTCTGATTTTCGCAGTAAGCCACTGATCGCAATAGTAACAGGGGAACCGCAGCTCTTCATGCTCAGGCTCAGTGCAAACGAGTTGCTATTATGGACAGCCTGAACAGGTACCTCCTTACCAATGCAGGCCTGAGTATTCGCTACTGCGGTGGTGAAATAACCTTTCAGAAGATCACTGCCTGCACTCTGTAGTGTTAGCAGAGAGCCACGCTGGTTTTTCCATGTACCAGCAAAGCTAACATGTTTGTCTGGGTTTGAGCCTTCGGCAATTAATTCAATAAATCGCTTAGAGGGAACTCAATTAGTCATGTGATCGGTCGTCTAAATTTTGGTCATATGGCTAATTTCGAAACGACCTCCTGCTTTGGTAGAGATACTTTGTATCTTTCGAATCACAGTAGGTGTGTGAGGCACTTGTAGTTAAGGCCTTCGGCAGTTTTACAGCTCAGGGCAACGCTGAGTTACATAGGGGAGAGGCTGGTTTGAGAGTGACCTTGAATGCCAGCCACTCCCATAGTCATATTAGCTATCTGCTGGCAGTGTTAGCGCAGATTCGGGACATGGTGGACTATCAGGCAGCCTGGTTAAACAAAACCATAGGACAGCATCGCATCGGCGACTTTTGTAAAGCCGGCAATATTGGCGCCACGCACATAATCAATGGTGTTATCAGATTGCTGACCATACCTTTTGCTCTGCTGGTGGATCTTGAACATGATGTCTTCCAACCGCTTTTCCAGCTCTTCCTTTGGCCAGGAAAGGCGCATGCTGTTTTGCGACATCTCCAGGCCGGATACCGCCACACCTCCGGCATTGGCTGCCTTTGCGGGAGCAAACAGGATACCGGCCTCTCGCAAATAGTGACTGGCTTCCATCGTTGTTGGCATATTGGCACCTTCTGCCAGGGCTATGCAGCCATTGTTTACCAGTGCTTTAGCGTTAATGAGCACAAGCTCATTTTGAGTGGCACAGGCGAATGCAATATCACAGGGAAAGTCCCATACCTTTTTATCGGGGTAGTAATCACAGCCGAAATGCTCAGCAAATTCACTGATTCGCCCCCGCTGTTTTTCTTTCAGTTCAATCAGGTAGTCGAGATGCTCCTGTGCCAGGCCGGCAGGAATATGAAAACTGCCGCCAGAGTCTGACATAGCAACAACGGTAGCGCCCAGTTGCATGGCTTTTTGTGCGGTATAGAGTGCAACATTCCCTGAACCGGAAACGATGCAGCGTTTTCCTTCCAGTTCATTCTGGTGAGCCTTGAGCATTTCCCGGGTAAAAAAGACGGTGCCGTAGCCGGTAGCTTCTTTGCGGATCAAGCTACCTCCGTAGGCTAGTTCTTTTCCCGTTAGAATACTGCGAAATTCATTCTGGAGGCGCTTGTACTGACCAAACATATAACTGATTTCCCGGGCTCCAACGCCAATATCACCGGCGGGTACATCGGTGTGGGCGCCAATATGTTTGTGCAGCTCTGTCATGAAGGACTGGCAGAAGCGCATCACTTCCCGGTCGCTTTTGCCTTTGGGGTTGAAATCCGCGCCACCTTTGGCTGAGCCCAGTGGCAGGGTTGTAAGACTGTTTTTAAAGGTCTGTTCAAATCCAAGGAATTTGAGTGTGTCCAGTGTGAGGTTGCTGGTAAATCGAAGCCCCCCTTTGTAGGGGCCAATGGCGTTATTGAACTGAACCCGGTAACCACGGTTTACACGGATATGACCCTCATCGTCTTCCCAGCAAACCCTGAAAATTATAATTCGGTCGGGCTCAGTCATTCGCTCCAGGATTCGTGCATCAATATATTTCTGGTGATGGTTTATATAGGGGATAATGCTTTCGGCTACTTCATGGACGGCTTGGTGGAACTCAGGTTCATTGGGATTTCTGCGAGCCAGACCATTCATGAAATCGTCAAGTTCAAGCTTTTTGGTGAACATGGAAGACACCTGCAGGAAAAGAGTGATTGACCTTCTATGTTTTGTTTTTCCGGTTCACAAAGGCTAGCTTATCAGTTTATTTTCTTGGGTGTCTTTAACCATTACCGAAAAAACAGAAAGCCCCAGCTGCTGAGCTCCGGGGCTTTGTAGTGGTGAATATGAAGGAATTACAGATGAGCTTCGGCATACGCTGCCAGCGGTGACCTTGGTACTCCCTGAAGCTGCATTGAACCTCCATGTGGGAAATGCTTCAGGCGCTCGGTCATATAAGTTAATCCGGAGCTGGTGGCGGCCAGATAAGGTGTATCAATCTGGGCGAGGTTTCCGAGGCAGATAACTTTGCTGCCCACGCCGGCACGGGTGATGATGGTTTTGATCTGGTGAGGTGTCAGATTTTGACACTCATCAATGATAATCAGGCTTTGCTGGAAGCTCCTTCCTCGAATGTAATTCAGTGATTTGAAATGGAGCGGTACTCGATCAAGGATATATTCCACACTGCTGTTGGTTGACTCATCATCATTATGCAGTGCTTCCAGGTTGTCCGTGATGGCACCCAGCCACGGTTCCATCTTTTCTGCCTCTGTGCCTGGAAGGAAGCCTATATCTTCATCCAGTCCCTGTGTTGAACGTGTGGCAATAATTCTCCGGTATTGCTTGCTGGCAATAGTCATTTCGATAGCTGCTGCCAGAGCCAGGATTGTTTTACCTGAGCCTGCTGCGCCGTTCAGGTTGACCAGATGTACATCAGGATCCAGTAACAGGTTTAATGCCATCGCCTGATGGATGTTTAGTGGCTTTAAACCCCATACCTCCTGATTCATCAGGCTTTCTCTGCTGTAGTGTTGAAAACTAACATGGTCGTCCGTTATATCGACCACTTTCGCTACAAATCCCTGGTCGTCTAATAGAAATTTGTTGAGGTAGAGTTCCTCGGAAAGTTCACTCTTGGCTATTGTATGAATGGTTTGGCCATCACACTGGGCCGTTTTGACTTCATTGACTCTATCCCAGAAGTTATCTGTGTAGTGAAGATAGCCTTTGGTGAGCAGACCGATATCGCTGACCAGTTGATCACTGTGGTAATCCTCGGTGAGAATACCGCAGCCTCTGGCTTTCAGTCGCATGTTAATGTCTTTGGTGACCAGTATGAATTGCCGGTCCGGGCGGGCTTTCTGGTACTGACAGATGTCGTTAATTATCTGGTTGTCGTTATTACTGCTGGGCAGCGTTGTTATTTTATCGTCGGCATGACTCATCATGATAGATAGAGTGCCGGATGTTTCATTTTCATTATTTCTCTGGATGGGAACACCCTGCTCTATTTCTGCAGGTGTAGCTATACCCAGAATATTATCGATCAGTCGAATGGCCTGACGACAGTCAGCCGCAATGGTTTGTTTTCCGTTCTTGAGTTTGTCCAGCTCTTCCAGGACGGTTATGGGAATCAGTACCTGATGTTCTTCAAAATTTAGAATCGAGTTGGGGTCGTGAATCAGGACGTTACTGTCCAGAATGTAGGTGGTAATGGTGGGTGAGTTTATTGGCCTGGTTTCCAAGGCATGTCCCATAGGCAGCTCCCTTGTCTGTTTTTTGGGTCACTCATATTTGATTCTTATCGAAAAGATTTAATCCGGCAAGGTTAAATTTCGATGAAGAATAAAAAAAAAATTTGTCCTCCAAAAGGGTTTAAATTGAAGTCTTTTACTTCTAGACTTATAAAGTTATATCGCCTTTTTTCATAAATAAATTACTTATTTTTAAACTATTTATTTTTTTTAATTATTAATAGTTTGGATCATTTCTGCAGGCGGATGAATATAGTCCGCCTGCAGGGGCTGCTTAAGAGCGCTTGACCTTTCGGGGGTCAACCAGCAGTTCTTCCGGTGGATAGTCTTTCTTCAATTTGTCACCCAGCAGTGCTTCCAAATCCGGAATAAGAAATGAGTCATCTTCACAGGCAAAGCTAATGCTGATGCCACTTGCCCCAGCCCTGCCAGTTCTGCCTATCCGGTGTACGTAGTCATCCGGGGACTCAGGCAGGTTGTAGTTGATGACATGGCTGATTCCATCAATGTGGATTCCCCGGCCGGCGACGTCGGTAGCAACCAGTATTGAGATTTTTCCAGAACGGAAATTTTCCAGAGTTCTCAAACGCTTGTTCTGGGGAACCTCTCCAGAAATTTGATCCGCTTTGATGCCTGCCTTTTGCAGCTTTTCAGTCAGTTTTCGCGTTTGATCCCTGCGATTAGTAAAGACAATAACCTTTTCCAGCTGGTGGTGGTTGATCAGGTTAACCAGCAGGGGAAACTTCTGTTCAGATGAGAGAATGTAAACCTTTTGCTCCACGGTGTCTGTGGCAACACTATCAGGCTCAATTTCCACTTTTACCGGGTTCCAGGTCCACTGCTCACCAAGCCGTAGTACGTCATCAGTGAAGGTGGCAGAGAATAACAGAGTCTGTCGGTCTCCGGGTCTGGGCGTCATTCGGATGATACGGCGTACCTGTGGGATAAAGCCCATGTCCAGCATCCGGTCAGCTTCATCAATAATCATGATTTCAACAAGGTCCAGGAACAGGTCTTTACGCTCACAATAGTCCAGCAGACGCCCGGGCGTCGCAACGAGAATATCAACATAATTTTCACTGATGCGTTTTCGTTGTTTCTCATAATCCATACCGCCCACTACGGTAACAACGTGAAGAGGCAGATATTTCGTCAGGGCTTCAGCATCATTGCCAATTTGCAGAGCCAGCTCCCGGGTAGGCGCGATAATGACGACTCGAGGCTCGCCCAGGTAGCGGGTGTCAGGTGCGGGGGTATCAACCAGCTGCTTAATAGTACTGATCAGGAACGCTGCAGTCTTGCCTGTCCCGGTCTGTGCCTTACCAATGGCATCGCGGCCTGACAAAGTGGTGCCCAGAACCTCTGTCTGGATAGGTGTACAGTACTTGAAGCCCTGATCTGCAATCGCATGCATCAGTCCACTGGGTAGCTCAAAATCATGAAAACGGGTCTTTTCAGGGTCTGGAGCTACCTGGAACTGGTCAATACTCCAGTTTTCCTCTGTCTGGGCCTGACGGGCGAATTTTCTGCTGCTCGTCTGTTTTGGACGCCTTGATGGCTTGCTCTGGCTGTTGTTCCGGGAACGCGAAGCCTGTTTTTTGTTGCCAGAAGACTCTTTTGTGCCCTTTTCTGAAGGGGATGAGTCTTTACTTGCACTTCTCTTCTTAAAAAATCCTAGAAAACCACTCAATGCCTTAATCTCGTTCCTTTCAGTCCTGAAAAATGGCTTTACCTGTTGAAAGCCGGGTGAGCCAGCTATAAGGATACAATCTTTATCCTGGTCGTCGCAGAGATGGGCGAGGAAGAAGTTAGCTGGTATGTAACGCTGCCACCTTAAAAATAATGAGAGTGGGAGACGGTACTGTGTGAAAGTGTCCTGAAAATGTTTCCGGATTCTCACGATTAATGTTAGGCGCATTATCGCGCCGATTTAATGGACAAATCAAACGGACTGTACGGAATGGCTGGAATCAATAAAATAGTGTCTTTCCACCAGGTAAAAACCTGCCTGGAGGGTGGGCGCTCAGACACAGCGTTTGAAAATGGGTCAATCAGAGGAAAATGACAGCGGTGGCTGGTCAAACTTCCTCGTACTTATCCATTTCGTCAGATGGCTCATCCTCTGGCTTTTTGCGTAGCCACAACTGCTCTGACTTACCTTTCTTGGTAACTTTTCTTTTTTTCCTTTCAAGCCATAGCTTGTTAAGAACCAGTATCAAAGCGGGATCAGGCACTGGTCTAACTGAATGATGCTTGAAAATAGAAGCGAAAAAGCTCGCTTCTTCTGCAAATTTCTGGTTTTTGGCTGCAAAAGACTCTGGTTGTACAGGGTCTGGCATACAGCGATTACCGATAAAGTTAGATAACGGACAAGAACTCATTGTTATCACCCACTAACTGCCTGAAAATTAAATAATAGTTAGATATTTATTATTTGGAAATTAGACATTAGTGGGGCGTATTAGCTCCTGTGGAGGAAATTTTTTGTCATGCTGTTTCAAACATTTGTTTGATCAAGTTTTAAATAGTCACCGGGAACTCTCCAATTAGGATGACGGTCTAGTTTTAATTGTGGAAATTTTTGGGTTATCCATTTTTAAGAACTATAAGTTGCAGGAGAGAGTTTATGCAGGCGTCAGGAAGTGAAGGTAATAGTCTTTCAGTAAAGATGGTAAGAGGTTTGGTTACTGGCTTAGGTCAAGATACTCCCCATCATAGCAGGGATGATAAAGTAGATTCGGATAATCCAGAAAAACCAAAGGTCGGGCGTTTTAGTGTAGAAATTAATAACACATCAACAACTCCGCTTAGTAGTCAAGCTTCATACTTTCCATCATCAGAAGACTTATCAGCAAATTCTTCTCTTTCCAGGTCAGTTAGCCAAGTATTAGCAGACTCTCCCCAAACTGAAATGCGTAACTCTGTGGAAGCACGGAGTGCCGATATTAATGGAAATGTTCTTGCCGATGAGAGATTAGCTCCAATTTATGGGATAGATGACGATGGTGACGGAGAGTACGTTAGATTGTGTAAAAGTATCCCAGAGGGGTATTGCGTTGATGCAGAAAATGGCAAAGATGAGGATGGCTATACTCTCCTGAAACGTATTTTTAGAGACCCACCAAAGCCAGATGATGCCCAATTAGAAAGTACTCTGGTCTTTATAGATTCTAAGAATCAATCATTTGATGAGGTGGGGGCAGATGCTCCAGTTTTTGATACTAGCTTTTTGACCACTACTAAAGTGGGTATGCCGGTAAATATAGATTATCCTGAGTCTGATTCAGGTAGCCTTGGTGAATCTTATATTGATCTAGGGGATGAGCAACCATCCCTCGAACCAGGTTCATCAGCCCCCGACCTGTCAACAGTTGCTCTGCCTTCTGATACAGGCAGGGCTTTAGAAGATCCCGAGCTTCAACTACCAGATTCACTTCTGCCCAAAGGTGAGCATGATAGGTGTGGTACGCCTTCAGATTTTGAGTTTAGCTCTAATGACGTGATTGTTGAGAGCGATGATGATGTATCGGCTGACACTGATTCATTTGATCTTTGTCGATCTGTTTCAGGTGATACTGGTAACAACACTGAAGTTGAAGCAGTGGTTACTGATGGACCTGAAGTTCTGGAACCTTTGAGTATTGTTCATGAATCAAAGGCTGATTTTGTTTCCATATCAATGGACAGTATTGATACACCTGTTGAAGGTGTGAGCTTGCCAGAACAGTTTTCTACTGAACAGTCCAGCTTGCATCTCGTGCTGAGACTTAGAGAGGGCTTTGACCCAGGATTGCAGAATATAGAGTATCAGTCGGACTCTGATTCTCTTTCTTACCTATCAGGCTCTTCGGGTGAAGACAGTACGGACTCTCTAAGTATAACTTCAGAATTCAGCAGTTCGACGGTATCTTATTCATCAGACTCTTCCAGTGAGGACGATACAGGCACAGAATGTACAACCCCGGTTTTCAGTAGCCGGGAAACATTATGCGATGATGAAGATTGTTGTGATGACAGCAGTGCAGGACTTCAAAATACTTCCAAGGCTTTTCCTGTTTTATCTGTCAGCTTAACCAGTGGAGATGATTCGGGTAGTGACCGTTCAACTTACGAGCCTGCCGAGGGCCGATCAGGTTCAATTCATATGCTAAGTGAGTCCTTTTTAGATGATAAGAGTGTTGATGGTGAAGAACCTTCTTATGCGCCATCTGGTCCAGAGATGCAACATAATGTGAGTATGGAGCTCTTTCCGCAGGTTTGTCAGGCCACTAGTGCTCATAGAAATATTTCTCGCAAAGAGAGAGAAGAAAATAAGCCGGTACTTCCTGGTTGGGGGGGGACGTCCAGGGTATCTGGTCGGAGGGAAGATAGTTGGCACAAGGGGCCAGCAGATTGGTACGATTTTAAGCAAAGCAGTAAGTTAGCATATCGCCCTCTGTCACAAGGTACCCCTCGACTAGAGGCTACATCTGAGGAGAGTGAAACACGCAATTATTCTCCAGTGAGAAACACCAAAAATCGAATGCAGACTGAGACTAGGAAAAGCGCAGATATTCAACAAATTGATGCTTTTGTTGAAGCTCAGGCTAAGAAGTTTAAAGATTCTGTCAGTGCCTATAATCAGGATAAGAATGGCTTGCCGGTTACTGCTTTCAGCCGTCGTGAGAATCAACGCAACAAGCCTGAGTTTAAAGCTCCAACTGTAAATCAGATTAAGAGCGAGCGGGAGGGACTGGCCTATCGTGTCAATGGAGAAAAGTCAGTATGGGTAGCTAGTTTCGATCAATTTATAGAGACTACTGTTTAAATTAGTTTATTGGTCTCTGAAAAGGTTAAAACCACCGGCTTTAGCCGGTGGGTTATTGAGTAATTGTTGTTCGTAAATAAGTGGCGCTTGTTATTAAATACCGGGCGCCCTTTTTTCTTTTATCTCAGCTCAGATACAATTTCTTTACTAAAGGACTTTTCACAATAGTGACACTTTAGCTGGATGTCGCTGCTTTTCTGACGCAGATAGAAGTAGCTCTCTACCGGCTCATTATGAGTAATGCAGTTAGAGTTGGGACAGGCAAACGCGGCTCTTAGCGTCTTTGGAATGGCCATCGTAAATTTATCGACCACCCGGTAGTCATCAATGACATTGATGGTTGCGCTGGGGGCAAACAGTGCCAGTTCATTGGCCTCCTGCTCGGTAAACATCCGGCCTTCAACCTTGATGATGTCTTTGAATCCCCGGGCTTTACTGGGAAGATTAAAACCCACGGTAATGCGTGCTTCACCATTCAGAAGATGAAGGCGGTCGAGGATTTTAACGCCTTGACCCGCCGGGATATGGTCGATGACAGTCCCCTGGCAGATGGCTTCAACCTGTAGTTTGTTACTCATCGATCCATTCCTCACAAGGTTTCATTCAGAATCAGTGCCAGCAGTGCCTGGCGGGCAAAAACCCCATTTCGTGCCTGCTCAAAGTAGTAGGCGTGAGGTGTTCGATCGACTTCTACAGCAATCTCATCCACCCTTGGGAGAGGGTGCAGAACTTTCAGGTGTGCAGGTGCCTCTTTCAGGGTTTCATTCGTCAGCACATAGTTGGAGGCAATGTGCTTATACTCGGTTTCATCAAATCGTTCTTTTTGAACCCGGGTCATGTAAATAATGTCTGTATCCGCAATGACCTCTTCAATGCTTTCAGCCCGGCGCCAGCGAATGCCTTTTTCATCAAGTTCCTGCAGGATATAGTCCGGCATGGCTAAGGCATTCGGCGCAATAAAATTAAACTCAGCATTAAAATGTGTCAGAGCCTGTGTCAGCGAGTGTACGGTTCTGCCGTACTTGAGATCACCGACAAAAGTAACTTTCAGGTTGTCCAGTCGTCCCTGGCACTCCCTGATACTGAACAGGTCCAGCAGTGTCTGGGTTGGGTGCTGATTTGAACCGTCACCACCATTAATTACAGGAACGCAGGCGAACTCTGAGGCTAACCGGGCTGAGCCTTCCTGAGGGTGGCGCATAACGACTGCATCGGTGTATGAGCTGATGATTTTGATGGAGTCTGCCAGTGTTTCTCCTTTTTTGGCAGAAGTATTCCCTCCATCTGCAAAACCAATCAGAGTTCCTCCCAATCGCTGAACGGCCGTTTCAAATGAAAGCCGGGTTCGGGTCGATGCCTCAAAGAAGCAGCTGGCAATTACCTTGCCTTTCAATAGACCGGGACGTGGCGTTTGCTTAAGTTCAGCAGCCACTTCAAGAATCTGCTCCATATCTTCCCGGGTAAGGTCGGCTATGGAGATAATGTTCCTGTTAAAGAACCTGTTTCCCATGGGGGTATTACCTGTCGCCTTTGGTCGTTCTTAAGTCAAAAAAAAGCCCCTGATTTAAGGGGCTTTTTTTTGGAAATACAGATGATTTGGTTAAATCGAAACCAATAATAAGGGTACTGTTTTCTCTTTCGATTGACTGACGGTTAATGTGTAAGCGCAGTTTCATCGGAGCCCTTTGTTACTGAGTTTCTTTTAGGTTAACTCTTATTGGTAAAAGAGTCAGCTTTGCCGACGGATAAAAGCTGTCTGGTTGGCAAATTGCTTGGAATTCTACACTTCAGTTGTCGTTGGTCAAGCGGTTTTTTGCCTCTGAGTCAGAGGTTGACTGGTTTGACCAGAAGCTTGCCAGTCCTGACAGATTAAGCAAAACCACCGCACATAGCGTCAAAATACCCAGGGATGTTAATGCGTGGGCATTCAGGGCGGCCACAAGACAAATGGCTGCTGCGATACCAAGGACTGCAATCTTCGGGAGTATTGGTAACATCATACCAATAAGCATGTCTCTGGGGAGCTCAAACAGGAGGCTGATGGACCAGGCGAGAGCAGGCATAAGCAGGAATTGAAGCAGAACACCAGTGAGTAATGCCTGAGGTTCCCTGAGGGATGCCTTTAGGTCCTGGGCCGTGATGGTTAACCCCATAACAAACATGATAACGGCTATTAATGGGATCAAGGCACTTTTGAACGGAACCAGTTCTGGGCTGAAATAATAGCCAAATACGCTGGCAGTCAGAGCCCAAAAAGGCAATAAAAGGCAATAAAAGGCTAAAGTAATCTCTCATTCTTAGCGTCCCTTCTCTACAATTTCTAAATCTTCTGATAGATCCCTGTTTAGGTTCAGTTCATTGAAAGCTGGATCATTGGGCAGCCTCAATTCCAGTTGATGAGCACTTGCTATATGAATATCACCATTTGAAGTTCTGAGGTCCAGGACATGCCCGGAAAACTTCCGAAGTTTATCAATGAAGTGAAAATGATAGCCGGGTACATTCAGGTTATTCATATAATCAGGCGTTTTGAATCCAACCAGAGTTCCTTCTGCATCCTGATGTTTGAATATAAGCATATCGGTTTTAATAATATCCACGGGAGGGCGATATGGTGGTGTTTGCTTCAGGCCCAGGGCGGAGGCATCAGATGCACTATAGTTTAATTTCTATTTCTACTCGTTATCCCCAAACTTACAGAGGGTGTCTTATCCGGATGATTAATCTGTAATTTTTACGAGATTACCAAAATTAACCCAAATCTCACGCGCAACCTGCCTTTTATTCTGCATTTTATACTGCTCCTGTAGGCTGGATTTAGATCCAAGCGTTCAGGATAAAACTGCTCAAGTACCAGTTCAGTTGATAATCTGCATTTAGGTTCAGTTGAACTGAAAGCTGGATCATTGGTCTAACCGTTGCAGCCTCATGGATTTTAGAATTCCAGTTGATGAGCACTTGCTATATGCAATATCAACCATTTGAAGTTCTGAGGCCACTCTTGCTTTGGGGTACCAGGACATGCAAAAGCAGGATTATTATCTTCAGGTTTAGGATCATTCGGATGAACTTCCGATATTTTCGATATCAGTGTGGGCAACACAGTAAGTAATCTGCTTTTTTATCAAGTTACAGATATTCTTCTGCAACCCATAGCGTCCTGGTGATCAAAGCTCCTTCCAGGAAAAGCGTATCGATTCAGGAATGGCAGTGATCTCGTTGGACTTCATATAATCGGGAGTAAAGGCTTTTGAACTGTAGGCGCTGACGATATGAACCATCCTTTGGAACGTGACCCACGCAGAGCCTTACCATCTCTGGCGATGACATTGTCGTTTTTTTTCAGGATGTTTGCATATAATCTCAGCTACCGTATCCCTTACCCACTCAACGAATAATAGCTTCCGGATCTATCAGCTTGAAGACGGTTGCAATCGTAATGGGAAGGAAAACCGTATTTATAGGGGAAAAACTGACGAAACCAGCATTGATTGTATTTAGCGAACCGTTCCATGCTTTTCCATTTGGTATAGCCACTCAAAATACTGATGTAGGCGATAAATATAATTTCTGGAAGAGGGTAAGTAACGTGAATCTCGCTACGAGGTTCAATGAGTGATTGAATCCTGACGACCATTGTTGTGTAGTTTGCCATTATCATACTTCTGGTTACACCGGAGGTATATTAATAGTACATTTGTGCGTCTCATGCCGTTGCCCTGGCTTCAGGCCGCTTCTGACTTTTAACTGCCATCAAAATAACCCTGCATCAACGCATTAATCGTTGAGTATTGGAAGACGGTAGGAAAAGAGCTGCGCTTACCTGTCACATAAAAGTTGGATTTTGAAACCAGTGAAGATTCTGGATGGTAACGGTTGATAAGAAGCTTCATAAGCTTAACCGAACAGAAAGTTATGAAACTATAGACAGTATTTCTGATCAGGGCTTCCCTGTTGATGAAACTATCTCATTTTCGAGCCACCACAGGCTGACATTGAACCAGTTCAGGTTATCTATATCCGGATGTTTAAGGTGCTTTTTATAGGCCACCAGTATGTTGTTTTTGTGCCATTTGGGAATGACATAGTTATACCAGAGTAATATCCGGTCGATGGCTTTGCAGATATCTATGCTCTCTTGATAGTGGCGAACATGATTGAATCTTGCCAGTAACGCATCAACCACTGGATGCTTGACTCCTGCCAGATTGTTGCTGCCAGGTTCGTCGGCTGCCTGACTGCTCCAGGAATGGTGCTGCTCAATACCAGGAAATGATGAGTGCCAGAAATACCAGTCAATCATATCAAAATCAAACTGGTGTGCTCTTTTGCGGAACAGGCTCTGATCAATGCTCAGGACGGTCATTTTAATGCCCAGCTCAGATAACGTTTTGCGGTAGGGAATGAAGTAACGCTCGGAGGATGTTGAGGGGAGCAGCAGTTCAAAAGCCAACGGTTGACCACTTGCTTTGTGCCGCATTTCCCCTTTTTTTAATTGCCAGCCCGCTTCGCTCAGAAGCTGTAACGCTTTGGATTTATTCCTCCGGTTTTGACCATTTTGATTTGACTCTGGTTGGCGGAAAATATTATGAAAAATCTCCTCAGGTAGAACGGCTTTATACTTATACAGCAGCTTCAGCTCTCCATCGGATGGTATCTCTGAGGCGGCCATGGGGGTATTCACAAAAAAACTGTTAGTGCGTAAATATTCAGAGTGAAGCAGGTTTCTGTTAGTCCATTCGAAATTGAACAGAAGGTTGAGTGCGAGTCGAACGTTTCGATCCTGAAATAGAGGCTTTCGAGTGTTGAAAACCAGTGCGTTCATTCCGTGAGGATGGTTAAGCTTAATGCTCTCTTTGATAATCTCCCCTTTTTTTATGGCAGGGAAATCATATTTTTGATGCCAGTTACGTGCATCCCCCTCAATCCTAAGGTCATAGGCACCGGCTGAAAACGCTTCCAGTGATGTATGATTATCTCGATAATAATCGATACGAATCTGGTCGAAGTTGTGCAATCCCTGGTTTACTGGAAGATTTGCTCCCCAGTAGTTTTTCACTCTCTGGTAAGTAATCGACTTGCCGGGAATAACCTTCGAGACTCTCATGGGACCGCTGCCCAGAGGAAAGTCCAGCGTGTTCTGTTCAAAGTTTTTATCCTGCCAGAAATGTTTGGGTAATACTGGTAAATAGGCCAGCAAGGCAATGGCCTTTATGGTTCGGCTACTGGAATCCATGTCAAATTGCACCCGATATTTTCCAGTTACTTTCACTTTCTCAAGGTGCTGAAGCATTCTTCGAAAAAAAGGGGAACCGTACTGCTTAAGCGTTTCAGTAGTAAACATTATATCGTCTGCTGTTACAGGCTGGCCGTCATGGAAGTAAGCAGAAGGGTTTATGTTAAATGCGATCCATGAGAAATCTTCCGGATACTCAACGCTCAAAGCTAATAGAGGATAAAGAGTGTAAGGCTCATCAAGAGAGCGAGTCATCAGGCGGTCGTAGATGCTGAACAGGTAATCAGGAGGGTGTCCTTTGGTTGTATATTGATTAAGGCTGTCAAAGCTGCCAATGCCTGCAAGCGTCAATGCACCACCTTTGGGTGCGCTTGGATTTGTGAAATGAAAATGTGAGAAATCATTGGGATAAACTGGTGTACCAATCATGGCCAGAGAGGATTGGGTTATAACCTTTACAGTAGGGGCTTCTGCAAAAGATGTAGAAGTACAAATTATTGATCCAAAGAAAAATAAGCAGAAAACAACAAAAATATCTTTAAGCCAAGCATTATGCATTGAAGTCTTATGGGGATATTGAATGAGGTTATAGTGAGGATGCTGTTATGAATAGCAGGGCTGCTGCCTATTTTCTACTGTCTAAATAGTTCAAGTGTAACAGGCAGAAAAAAAACTGCCTGTTATTTATTGATTTATTACCACGGAAAATCAAGGCTTAAATGAGCTTCAAATGCCCTTAGAACCGATTCTTTTGAATGCAAAATCCAGATATTGGTTGCAAAGTTATAAAAGGCATCTAGCCAGCTATCACTATGATTCAGTTTATAGATTTGCCTGATATGAGGCTCTAGTCCACTGGATGAAATCTTCATGCCGGGAACGATAACCTTATGTTGGGGGAGTCTCCATCTGGAGTACCGGCTGAATAAATTGTAGTCCTGCCCATGAAGGAGGCTGCTTTCAACATAGGAATGATGAATTTTAGCCAACTTCTCTTCAGACATTGTTTCTACCCAGCTTGGATGGACTCCATAGCTATTGAAAATATATGCCTGATCAATGAAGTCAGAAGTTGACATGGCGACTTGTGCTATCGCTCCACTATAGAAGTAGCCTGTTATTTCTATAGAGTGATTTGGGTACATTTCTTTGAGGGATTCGGCGAGATCCGTGATGTCCTGCAGTTGCTTTTCTGCCAGAGAACAGGCGGAGTTACTGGCTTGTGGTGAGGGTTTTGATTCAGACACGAGACATCGAAGAGCATCACTCGATTTTTCACCGGACAGTGCAAGAATAATTTTATTTTCTGTGTGGAATTCAGACAATGGGTTTTCTGACTGCTTAAAGACTCTGGCTTTTATATTCGAGTTGGGGATGCTGGCTTGGCCGACTATCTGATGGCCTTTCTTACCCGCTTTTACTGTTTGCTCGCGAGTAGCAATAAAGTGAGGCTGCCACTTTTCAGGGATGGCCTCTGGGTCTGCTATTAACTGAAATCCTCTGTCGCCCAGATAAGCAAGTCTGAAAATAATAAACAGCTGCCTCTCTTGCTTCTCGGAGTCCAGGATGGAGTCCATTTCAG
>CBDHDM010000152.1:0-19469 GCA_965261315.1 Endozoicomonas sp.
ACCGGTAGCGGGGTCATAGCTGATTACATAATTATGGTAGCCTTTCGCGGCCTCAAGATCACCTTCCACCAGGGTATAGGTTTCGCCCACCCTCCAGCTCAACCAACAGGCTGTCGCCGTCAAGCTTGAGTACGGGCAGGAATCGTTTTACGCCATTACCATAATAGTTGGTAAGATAACTACCGGACTCCACTCTCATGGTGAAAGCCATAGTCCAGCCATTCTGGCTAGCCATGACATTGAAATCACCTTCAGGTGTTGTATCCCATGTGGCAATGCCGGTTCGACCATCGACATACCAGGCTAAAACGGAGCTATCGTCTGCGAGTCTATCTTCTACCAGTTCACCAGTCGCTGAACCACTCAGATTGCCTGACCAGCCTTGGGCAACAGGTGAGCTGTCATTCCCGGCGTTAAAAGCAAGATCAGCGGTTTGGACTGGTGTCGTGATGGAGGGAGCACCCGGTTCATCATCATTTTCACAGCCAACCATTAACGGTAGAGCTGCTGCCACACAAATTGCCAAAATGGTTTTTTTATACATGATTACGCCTCACATGAATATTAAGGATCCATTGGCTCATGGTTAGTGAGCCTGGAGATATCAGGCTGAGGCTATTATTGAAGAATTTATCCTTCATATAATTGATTAACGTCAAAAATAAACTACAAAAAGGTGGGGGAAAATGAAAGAGGGAAATATTGTTGAAAAATGATCAGTCAATAAAAAAACGGGTTAATAGTTATTAACCCGTTCTGGCAAAATAAAGCCAATGGACACAGAATATAAAACATCTCACATCAAACATGTTCAGGCAGACGACGTTAACCAGTCGCCCGGTTTTAACCATACGCTTTGCTCCATTAATAAACATTGAATCGATTGATAGTCGGGTTCAGGTTCTATGGACTAGTTTACGATTTCTACATCAGAACCGTTATAACTCAGCATGTAAACGTCATCACGGCCTTGTCCATCGGAGCCTTCACCGCCAACCATCAGTACGCCTTTGCTGGTGGTAAATGAAGCACCATAAGCCAGACCTTCTGGTAGTTGAGTATTGGTCTGTTTCCAGCCACCATCTTCATAAGCATAGATTTCAGAATTCCATGCTTTGGGGAAGCCGTCGTGTGCAAACCATTGGCCACGGATGGACTGAGCACGAGCGCCGTGGAAGTTGGCACCGCCGGCAACCAGTAGCGCGCCATTGCTGTTACCGGCATAGGCTCCGGCAACACCTTCCTGGAGTTCAGCACCAACTGGGGTTGGTAATTGTGCGAGTTCTTCCCATTGAGCACTCTTGCCTTCAATGGTGACCGATTTCACCATTGGGGTGCGCAGGCCGGGTTTAACTTCACCGCTGACCAGCGTGATTTCATTTCCTTCGCCGACCAGTGCAGCGCCACAGTTTGGCAGGTATGGGCTTTCCCCTCTTACACTCCAGCTGTTGTTAGCAACGTTATACACCTGAATTTTTTTGTTCCACTGATACTCTTCAGGTGTCATGCCCATGAAGTCATCGACCACTTTCTGCCATTTTTCCGGGTCTTTCTTCTGGTCGATGCTTAAAATATCGGAGAGGTAAGTATCAAACTTACTTTTGTTGTAACCACCGAGTACCACAATTTCTTTTTCATTTAAGGCGTAAGCTGAGGCACCCAGCATGCCCACAGGAGTTTTGGTCTTGACAGAAGACCACGTGTTCTTTTCAATGTCGTATGAATGAACGGTATCAAATACAACCGGGGCTTTGTCGGATGATTTTACTTTACCGGAACCGCCCATTACATAAATCTTGCCGTCGGCAGCAGCAGCGGCAGCCCCGTCAGGCACTGAGCCTTTAAAATTGGCCAGTTGTTTCCACTGAGGGTTTTTTGCTTCTACATCCAGCGCATAGAAAGAATCACCGGCAGTGCCCAGTCCAACATAAACGACATTACCAACCTGAACACCAACACCGTTTTTGATGCCCTCTGGTAGATCTGGCCATTGCTGAGAAGCCATAGCCATTGACGATGCAGAAACGAGAGCAGCCAATGCTGTTACTTTAGCCAGTGAAGATTTTTTCATGATGTTCACAAGGACCTTTACGCCGAAATAGAAGAAAAATAATGATTAACTTTTCAGAGCAGGATTAGGAATGCCATTTAAATAAAATGGAATGGCATCCCTGATTATCATCAGATTAACGAATCGCTATCAGAATGTGCGACGAACCTGCAGAGAGTAAACAAACTTCTCTCTCGGTGTATTGGGCATCAGCACCTGTCAACCTGTCCTTATTGTCTTCAGTCTGGTAATACGCCATACCGTGGATATTCCAGTCCTGATCAAGCTTGTAGTTAAAGTTTACGCCGTAACGGTTCCGTTTCTCATCACGAACAATACCGTCTGCATATTCGTTATCACGCTGGACGTCGAAACGGGCAATACCTTCCAGGAACAGGGCGTCAGTCACCTGACGACCGTAGGCCAATCGAATCATCCACTGATCCATTTCTTTTTTACCGGCACCGGTACGATCTTCAAACGTGTCCAGTTCGTTAAATACGCCAGCTTTGAAGTAATCGCCCCAACTCAACTTCTGCTTAACGCCCAGTTCAAGTTCGTGTTTGTAGTCGGTGTATTCTTTGTACTCTGAGGTGTTGCCGCTGCGATCAACGTCACGTGTGGGGATAAGGGAGGTATAACCGGCGAAGAAAATATCAGTAGTGTCACTTACCTTATAGTTCAGACCCGGGAAGAAACGTACCTCAGTGTCACGTTTTTTAGCATCCCAATCATAAGTATGATGACGAATACCGGTCATTGGGGCAAAAGTCAGGTTACCAAATTCCCATTTGTAGCCTACATACAGCTGGCGGCGCAGGCGGTTCCAGCCTTCACGGTTGGTAGAAAGATCAGCCTGCAAATTACTCATGGTACCCATGATGTGCAAAGGAGATCCTGCAATTGGTTCAAAATTAAAACCGATATAGGTTTGATAGAAATCCCCATTCTTGCCTGGGGCGTCATCCATGGTGATTTCGTTTTCTTCAACACCCACATCAATATAGTTGGCTGCGAAAGAGGTAGAGGCGGCCATGGTCAGAGCAATACCCATTGCAATTTTGGTGAATTTCATTTCCGTTCTACTCCTGGTGTGTTCAGTGTTTTTCTACAGTTTTTTTATGCGGAACTTTTGATAAGTCTCTGCATGGTTTTTATCTTCCGAATTTTTTGTCACTGAATTCCCCCTTCAAAAGACAAATCTTTTCGGAATGTTTTTGAAACACAGTAGCTTCAAAACCGGCTGGTTCTTTGACCCTTTATTGACAGTCAATAATCATTGAGTTTGAAGCACTGGTTAATGCTTCAGCATCAAGTCATTTGAATCCTGTTTCATTGCCAATTCCCCTTTGGGCCTCGTTAATGTGTGATGGCATTAGACATTGTGTGAAGTTTAATTTCATTGAACTTTGTCATATTGTAGATTTTTTTCTCAAGCGTGTGTTTTATGGTCATACTGTGTGATCACTAAAAGGTGTCTTTACAAAATGCTTTCGGTTTATGGAAATAATGCGAGGGGGTAGAACTATTTTGTGGGGCTGTGTTGGAGTCCTGGAGGGAGCAACCTGGGAGGCGCAGGTTGCTGTACAGAGGGTTGGTTGATCTGAATTGAAGCGTTATTGACTGAAGATAATGGACTCTGCAGTCTGTGTTACCGAGTCTTTTAGTTTTGGATATTTACCAAGAAGGCCGCTGGCAATCAGGTCAATCACAAACATTTGAGCCGCTTTAGAATAAAAGGCACCTGCACTGAACGCGGATTCGGGCACGGCAGTGTGCAGGGTCAGTGACGCTATGTTGGCCAGTTCACTGCGCGTATTCCCGGTAATGGCAATGATGGTGCTGCCCTGGTTTTTGGCTTTGTAGGCTGTATGGATAACATCCTGAGTGTTGCCGCTGCCGGAAATAAGGAGGATAGAATCCTCTTTTCTCATGCAGGATGCTGTCATGACTGCACTATGCATGTCGTCTAAGGCCCGGGTTCTCATACCAAGACGCATCATGCGATATTCACCATAGGTTGCTATGGTCGCTGATGCCCCAACACCAAAGAAGTAAATGTTGTCTGCCAGGCCTATCAACTCGACTGTTTTATCAAGCAGCTCCCTGTCCAGCAGGGTTGCCGTATCATTCAGGGAGTTTACGGTTTTTGCCAGGCTGTTTTTGACGCAGTCATCTTCGCTGTCATCAGTTTGTGGGGACTCTTTCAGTAAGCTGATAGACAGGTCGATCTTGAAGGCGGCGAAGCTGCTGTAGCCTGCATCACGACAGAAACGTACGACACTAGCCTCACTAGAGCCAGAGTTGTCTGCCAGATCGACCAGTGTTTGATGGATGACCTTGTGAGGTTCATGGATCACATATTCCGCCACTTTCATAAGTGCGGGAGACAGGTGCACTTTCCGGCCTCGCAGTTTGGCGAGTACGTTCTCGCCGGACGAAATACTGGAAACACTGATTGAGCGGGAAGACATAAATATTCTCCTTATCTGTCGTTGACAGGATGATGTCAACGACATCTCGGTAGCTTGAAATAATACTGCAGAATGTACAGTAAAGTGGTTAACCATTCCTGCATTTTTACCAACCGGATAACATATTTACAGGGGGGATTACTATGACCTGAGGGTGTGTTTTGGTCGTAAAATCGAGATCAATACAGTGAAAAAATCATGCACAAAAAAATAATTTGCTGTAGAATTACTTCATAGTTATATTTAAAGCGAAATATTACTTCATGATCGTTTCCTTAAAGAAAGATAGCTGTGACTTGAAGATCATTTTTCACCCTCTGAGTTAGCAAATATTGTGCATTGGTAAACAACATGGATAACAAACACATTCTAAACCAGCTGGATCATCAACTGATTGCGTCGTGCCAGCCTGTTGATAACGGTCCTATGGATACACCGGAAGTGATTGCCCGTATGGCCCTGGCCTGTCGGGATGGGGGGGCTGCAGCGGTGAGGATACAGGGTGTTATCAATGTTGCAGAGGTTGCCGGAGTCCTTGATATTCCGATCGTTGGCATTGTAAAGCGCGACTTGCCGGACAGCGATGTTCGAATTACCCCCTTTCTGGAAGACGTTTATGCCCTTGCGGAAGCTGGAGCAAAAATCATTGCCTATGACGCTACTCAGAGAAAGCGGCCTGTTCCCACATCAGAGTTGGTAGCGGCTATACACCGTTGCGGCTGTATTGCCATGGCTGATTGCGCCACGCTGGAAGATGGCATTCTGGCCGCGGAAATGGGTGTAGAACTGATTGGAACGACGATGTCCGGGTATACAGGTGGCCCTGTACCCAAAGAGCCTGATTATCGGTTAATTCATGATCTGGCTGAGCGTGGCTATAAGGTGGTGGCAGAAGGTCGTTTCAATCAGCCGGATCTGGCCAGTAAGGCCATCAGTCAAGGTGCCTATTGCATTACCGTAGGTTCGGCCATCACGCGTGTTGAACATATTTGTCAATGGTTCAGTGATGCCATTGATGAAGCCTCTCAGATGACAGAAAAGTAGTAGTAGGGTCGTCATGATTATTGCAATTGATATTGGTGGAACCAAACTGTCTGCTTCTCTAATAAACGGCAATAGTATTTTAGATAGCCAGCGAACCAGTACGCCAAAAAGTGGTTCAGCCAGTGATCTCACTTTGGCTCTTGAACAACTGATAACACCACTGCTCGGTCAGGCAAAAGCACTGGTTGTGGCCTCTACAGGCATTATCAATCAGGGGCGGTTAACCGCTGTCAATCCTGACAACCTGGGTGGCTTGAACGATTTTCCTTTGCAATCCGTTCTTGAGTCCGTCAGCGGTTTACCCGTTAAGCTCCTGAATGATGCGCAGGCAGCGGCCTGGGGAGAATATTGCCAGTTGGACAACCGTTGCAGAAGCATGGCATTCATCACCGTATCAACGGGGGTGGGAGCGGGTCTGGTTATTGATGGCGAACTACAGACGGGCCTGAGTGGTCTGGCAGGTCATGCCGGACACATGACGTTGGATATTAACGGGCCAAAGTGTGGGTGTGGCCGTTCAGGGTGCGTTGAAGCACTGGCTTCAGGTACTGCCATTGGTCAGTTGGCCAGTGAACTTTATCACACAACTCTGGATGCAAAAGCCGTTTTTGAACGTTATCACCAGGGTGAGCAGGATGCCCGGATGGTTATCGATCGTTCCGCTCAAGCCATAGCAGAGCTTCTGGGGAATTTGAGAGCACTACTGGATATAGAGGTTGCCGTGATCGGTGGCAGTGTCGGTCTGGCGGAAGGTTATCTGGAAAGAGTTCATCATTTTATGGAGCAGCAACCACCCTTGTTTCAGGTTGATCTCCAGCTGGCTCGACTGGGCCATGAAGCGGGGCTGAAAGGTGCGGCACTCTGGGCTGAGCAAGAACAGGCTTCTCAAGAATGTGCCGCTCAATAAAAAAGAATGACGAGTTTTTTATATCGACCGTTGGAGAGTGATTTCATGATTTTTGATCATATCAGCAATAAAGAGAAGTACCGCGGTTTACCCTGGCTGTACGGCGCGCTGGAAGCAATGGCGCCCGTTACTTCTGAAACCTTTGAACCTGGCCAGATTGTGATTGATGAGAAGACGTTGTTCCTCAATTGCAATGCTTACAACAGCAAACTGGAGTCGGATTGCTTCTTTGAATCCCATAAAGAGTATATTGACGTTCATTTGATGGTCTCTGGTGAAGAGGTCATTGGACATAATGAAGAAAGCCTGCTGGAAGTAACCAAGGCATATGATGCCGAAGGTGATGCGACTCTGTATCAGGGAAATATTCAGACTCAGTTTGTATTAAAGGCTGGCTGGTTTGCTGTATTTCTTCCCGGGGAGCCTCACCTGGTGGGGCTGCAGTGTGGCGATGACAGCGTTCCCGTGAAAAAGATTGTAGCCAAAGTTGCTGGTCGACTGGCGTCTTTATAAATATTAACTCAGCGTCGTTTAATTGATGTTGAACATTTCAATGCTGTAAAGAGAAATGGAAACCATAATGAACAAGCTTGAAGGCCTGATTGCCGCACCTCATACCCCTTTTGATGCCAATGGCGACGTTAACCTGCCGGTGATTGACCAGATTGCGGCGCTTCTGATTCAGCAGGGCGTTCGTGGTGTTTATGTCTGCGGTACCACTGGAGAAGGGGTTAACTGCTCTGTTGAAGAGCGTAAAGCGGTTGCTGAACGCTGGGTAGCGGCGTCAAAAGGACAACTGAGCATTACTCTTCATACCGGTGCTCTGTCTATTGCAGATACGCTTGAATTAACACGCCATGCAGAAACTCTGGATATTTTTGCTACATCGGTTATCGCTCCGTGCTTCTTCAAGCCAGGCTCTGTCGATGACCTGGTCGATTACTGTGCCAAGATTGCTGCTGCCGCACCGAGCAAGGCCTTCTATTACTACCATTCCGGTATGTCTGGCGTGATGCACGACATGGAACAGTTTCTTGAAAAAGCCGATAAAGTGATTCCAAACCTGGCCGGTATCAAATTCAACCATGTTGATCTTTACGAATACCAGCGCTGTATTCGTGTCTGCGATGGTAAGTTTGATATTCCTTTTGGTGTGGATGAAGTATTACCTGCCGGTCTGGCTGTCGGTTCTATCGGTGCTGTTGGCAGTACCTATAATTACGCTGCGCCCCTGTACCTTGACATTATTGACGCCTTTAACCGTGGTGATCAGGAAACCGTCAGTGCATTAATGAACAAAGTGATCGCGCTGATTCGAGTACTGGTTCAATACGGTGGCGTTGCAGCAGGTAAAGCGGCCATGGCGTTGCATGGCATTGATGTGGGTGACCCACGTCAGCCAATTCGTGCGCTGACTGCAGAACAGAAAGAAGATGTCGTTGCAAAAATGCAGGCAGCCGGTTTTATGGAACACATGAATCGCTGTGTATAGTTGATTAGTGTCGTTTCCTGAGCCCCGTTGTCTTAATGGTAACGGGGCTTTTTCGTTATTTCAGGATTGAAATGATTTTAGCTGACATGGCTTTTGCCATTTTTTCATGCTGCTCGACCTGCCAGTGAACGCCTTCAACAGGACAGGACTCAACAACCGAACCCGCATCAAAAAATGCACATTGTAATTCATCTGCCCGCTGGGCATAACAGTGCGCCAATGCTTTTGATTTTTCTTCAGCACCCATAAACATATCTTTATGATGACCGAGTTCTTTGACCACTGGTGGCGAAACCAGCAGAACCATTGGGGGTTTATTACTATTGAACGATGTGAATCGGTACACCTCTTCAACTAATCGAGCTGCGCCCCGGGAGATGTCGCTGGCAGAAAGCCCGAAGCGGTGCTTCAGGTCATTGGTGCCCAGCATAATCACGACAAGGTCTGGATGGTGGGATTCAAGGTAGGGCCTTAAATATTTCAAGCCATTCTTATTTCCCTCGAAAGGGTCATCAAGTACGGTGGTTCTTCCGGGTTGGCCTTCTTCAATGATATGCCAGTCAACAGGGAGCAAATCGCTTAACAGCGCTGGCCATCGTTCCTGAGGACCGTATCTGCGATTTTCTCCGGGTATGGCTCCCCAAGTATTTGAATCGCCAAAACAAAGAATCGTTTTCATTGTATTCCAATTTAATGATGGTGTTTTTAATGAGAACTTGATTGTTAAGTTCAGCACCCGTGATTGTAAGCAAGAATCTATATTTTCCTTTATTTTCAGTTTTTTTATATTGAGTCTGATCATGGGTTAAGAGCCAGCTGGCTCAAAATTATCCGGTTATTTACCAGACATGATGCAGAGAAAAGGCATAGCTTCAAGAGAGTGGGGATTATTGTTAAGGAAATAAATTGCTTATTCTTTTGAGTGCTTGTTTCTCAGATGATGCGTTGAGCGTTGCTGATTATGCATGGAAGAAAGGGCTCAGGGGGGCAGGTTGTTTTGGCGATTTCGCTTTGGAAAAGCACAAGCAAGAGTTCAAGCCTGAACTGAACAGTCAGGTGTTTGATATAACTATTCTTAACGGGTTCAAGAAAACAACGTAAGTAATCAATATATGGTGGGCCCAGGAGGACTTGAACCTCCGACCAATGGATTATGAGTCCACTGCTCTAACCAACTGAGCTATAGGCCCTGAAGCGGGTTGGATTATACGCATAGATTTACCCGTCCGCCAACCCCGTTATCACCTTTTGACGGTTTTTCCTTACAGTCTCCCCTTGCCTCTGCCGATTCTATATAAGATCAGAAACCGGCTGGTAATATTCTGGATGCTATTTCACCTTCTTCCATCCAAATGGGGACATTTGTTCTTTGCTGTCGTATTGGCTGGGGACCTGGTTGTGGGCAACGCATTAATCGAAAGTGCCAGAAGCCTTTATGGTGTAGCAGCGGTTGAGAGGCTTAACCACTGGCAGAATTTGATGACTTATAGCCAGAAGCTGTCTGAGCCGCAAAAACTGGTTGAGGTGAATGACTTTTTTAACCGAATGCGTTTTATGAATGATATTGACCACTGGGGTGAAGAGGATTTCTGGGCGACCCCTGTGGAATTCCTGGCCAGTGGCGCTGGCGATTGTGAGGACTTCTCAATTGCCAAGTATTTTACGCTTCGTGAGATGGGGGTCTCTGATGAGAAGTTAAGGATTACTTATGTCAAGGCTGTAGAGCTTGATCAGGCCCACATGGTACTCAGTTACTTTGCCAGTCCGGGAGAGGAGCCACTGATTCTGGATAACCTGATCAGTGAGATTAGACCTGCCAGTAATCGAAAAGACCTGGTGCCTGTGTATAACTTTAATGGGGATGGGCTCTGGTTATCCCGTCAGCGCGGGGAAGGGGGCAGAGTTGGAGAGTCCAGCAAAATCAAAACCTGGACTGAGCTGCGAAGGCGCCTGCAGAAATCAAATAGCCAGGGAAAACTGAATGAGGGAAATAGCTAATGATTTTGCTAACCCTCCAAACGAAAGAGCAGGGATGCCACCATGACACTACTTCGTGAACTGGCTCTATCGTTAACGCTGCTTTTGATTCTGCTGTTTGCCGGAAGCTTTGCGTTGACGGTAAGCGATGCCCGCCATTATTTACAGGAACAGTTGGATTCCCATGCTCAGGATACTGCAACCTCTCTAGGGGTTGCCATTGCTTCAACCGGTATTGATAACGTTGCCACAGTTGACTCGATGATTGATGCTGTGTTCGATCATGGCTATTACCGCCAGATTCGCTTTGTGGATATGTCTGGGAATGTGCTTGTGAACAGTGAGCACCCTGTCACTCTGGAAGGTGTTCCTGACTGGTTTGTGAAACTGGTGGATCTGGAGGCTCCGGAAGTGACCAGTGAGATTAACAGCGGCTGGGTACCAATCGGACAGCTTCTGGTGGCCAGCCATCCAGGTTACGCCTATCGGAGTCTCTGGTCCAAGGTCAGCGGCGATGCACTGCTGTTCAGTGCAGGTTTGTTGTTTGCCATCATCGGTTTAAATATTCTTTTGGGTGCTGTACTTCGGCCTCTGAAAAGGATGGAGCGTCAGGCAAACCGGATTTGTGAGCGGCATTTTGAAATCCAGCCAGAGCTTCCAAAGACTCGTGATTTACGCAGAGTTGTTCAGGCGATGAATCGGATGGCCGGGAAGCTGGAAAAAGCCTTCTCTGAAAAAGTGGCTCTAACCGAGGAGCTGCGTCGCAAATCCGTTAAAGATCCCCTGACAGGAATACTGAATAGCAAGGCCTTCAAAAGTCGGATGAATACCGCTTTGAGTGAAGAGACAGGTGAAGCAGGCGGCAGCCTTATTATGATTCAGGTCAGGGAGTTGGAGCTGTTGAATCGTAATCATGGCCAGAAGTTTGTCGATGAGTTATTGGTCAATATCAGCCACTGGATTGGTAAAACCCTGTTGCCATGGCCGGAGGCATTTTCTGGCAGGAGAAGTGGTTCGAGCTTTACGGTTTTTGTGCCAGCCTGTGGCATGAGTGAAAATCGCAGGATTACCGAACTGCTTTTCCGGGTTCTGGCTTCTATGGAGTTTTTCTCCACTTCCGAAGGCAGCAATTGTTTGCATATTGCGTCGGTGACTCATCAGGGCCTCTGTAAGCCAGAATTCCTTCTGGATCATGGCGACAAGCAACTGCTCGAGCTTGAAGTCTGGGTGAAGAATTGCTGGGATGTTTCAGATGTCAGTGGTGAGACTGCCTATCCATACATGCGGTGGAGTGATAACCAGTGGCTCGAAAAGCTGGAAGCCGTGATGTCTCAGGGAAATATTGAGCTGTATGGGCAACCCGTTCTGGACATTAATGGTGATGTCGCGTTTACAGAAGTACTCGCTCGACTGAATCTGGATGGTGATCTTGTACCTGCGGACTCTTTCTTACCCATTGTCGAGCGCTATGACCTTTATGCCGAGTTTGATCGAGCTGTATTTTTTACGCTTGCTGATTATATTGATCAGCGAGACGATTATCAGCTCTACTGTCTGAATATCTCTCCTTATTCATTGGTGGATGATGATTTCTATCACTGGTTACTGGATGCTCTCAAGCTTCGTCAGGACCTGGCCAGACGTTTAATTCTTGAAACACCTGAGCGGACATTGTTGCTTGTGGGCGATAGAGTAGCTGAGCGAGTGGATAAGCTGGTTGAAACAGGATGCCAGTTCTCTATCGACCACTTTGGGGTTGCCAGTCAGGCTCTGACCTTTCTTCAGATTATTAATGCCCACTACTTAAAGGTGGATGGCAGTTTTGCCAGAGAGATTACTTCCAGTTACGAAAATCAGCTTTATATCAGAACTCTTTCCATGCTGGCTGAGTCCAGGGATATTGGAGTGCTTGCTCAAGGCGTTGAAAGTGAGGAAGAGTGGGAGGCTTTAAAGCAGCTGGGTGTTGCGGGTGGACAGGGTTACTATCTTGGGCGTCCTGAATCGTTGTGAGCGCCTGAACCTGTTTCTAAATGGCTATCATGTTTTTTCTGCACAACTTACCGGACGAATTCAGTAGGTGCTCGCACAACCCGCATTATTAGAGGATAATGGCTACTCGGTAAGCGCATCCATTTTGGAACGCCATATTCAGGATAATAAGCCTGACCGGTGACGAACGAGGAGATTATGGCGCTGGAAAAGATTAAACAGACCGTTCAGTCGGGGATTCAGAACATCTCGGGTTTGGTTCATGGTAAAGCTCTGTTGGTTGGGGCTGGTATCCTGATACTGCTTCTCTCTCTTGTCGGCTGGTACTGGAGCCAGGAACCTGAACTGTTTTCGGTGCAGGCCAATGCTGAAAAAGTAGCATCAGACAATGGTCAGAAAGTTGTGACAGGTTATACCACAACAGCAACCTTGTACTCTCTGGCAGATACACTGCTGAACAAACCAGGTGGTTTTCTGCGTAACGATATCATGCCTCCAGGCGTGCTGTTGGATAACATGCCGAATTGGGAAGTTGGTGTGCTGATTCAGGTTCGGGATATGGCCAGAGCTCTCCGTAAGGATTTCAGCCGCTCTCAGTCTCAGTCACGTGAAGATCCTGACCTGTCGGTTGCCGAGCCTCAATTTAACTTTGATGCCAGAAGCTGGATTTTGCCGTCCAGTGAGCGCGAATATCAGCGCGGTATTAATAAACTGCAAAGCTATATGCAACGACTGTCAGACCCCGGTGACTCTGCTCAGTTTTACGCCCGTGCTGATAATCTGACCCGCTGGCTGGGCGATGTAGAGACTCGCCTGGGTAGCCTTTCTCAACGCCTGAGTGCTAGTGTCGGTAAGCCTCGCCTGAATACGGATATGGCGGGTGATGCTGGCGCAGCTCCGTCTACTGGTAGTGTGGTTCTGGTTGATGTGAAAACGCCCTGGTCTCAGATTGATGATGTTTTCTATGAAGCACGTGGTAGTTCATGGGCGCTGATACATCTTCTGAGAGCTGCGGAAGTGGATTTTGCCGATGTGCTGGAAAAGAAGAACGCGACTGTCAGCGTTCGGCAAATTATCCGGGAGCTTGAGGCGACCCAGGATACTGTTTGGAGCCCCATGATCCTTAATGGCTCTGGCTTTGGTTTTCTGGCAAACCATTCCCTTGTAATGGCTAATTACATCTCTCGAGCGAATGCGGCGATTATTGATCTACGCCGTTTGCTTGAACAGGGTTGAGTAACGATCATATTCGGGCCTTTAAATCGAAGGTCCGAATGTTTTCTCAAGCTGGTTTCAGCAATAGACGGCATCACCCCTGAATAAAGCTTTTCGTTGCTTCAAAAAGGCGAACCGTCATGTCAGTGACAGGTTTATAGGGTCTGGTAGCCGTATATGCTTTAGAGCAAACCTTTTCATATACTTCGATTGGTATCCTCTTTCCGGGGATGGCCGCCGTTTCAAAAAGAAAAAGAGCTGCTCCTGAAATAGCTGGAAATATTGACCCTTTAAATTTCTCAGGAAGTTTTTCATAAGGCAGGGTCAACAACTCAAACGTATTTTGCGCATAGGTAACGGTGTAGTCTTTCAACGATTTCTGAGATGGGGTTGAAGAAAAGCGGGCTTTTATTTTTGAGGCCAGTCCAGTCAGCGCTCCTGTTAAAGCGCCAACACCGGTAATGGTCATAACAGTAACGTAATAACCGGCAAAAATACCTGCATTCAGTAAAGTGGTGCATATTCTGAGAGGGATGCAGAGAACCGTAGGGATTTTTGACAAAAGGCGTTTAGCCTTTGAAATAAAAGTTTCTGGCTCTTTCAGGATTTCGCATGTCCTGGCGGAGAGTCCGTTTGTTTTCTCATAAGGTGTCTGACTTTCAGTTTGCTCTTCAGACATTGCGCTGGACTTAGCTTCGATTATTGCATCATTTGCTTTATTATTTTCAGTCTCTGGATATTGAGTACAGGAAGAATAACGGTAGGTTGGTACGGAAATCGATCCGTTCATCTAGATTATCTCAGGTCTTTATTCAGTCATTTCTGAAACTTTCAGAAGTATCAGTTTTATGGTTTGAGTTTGTAACTATTTGATTTAAATAGGGAAGGGGTTCGCAGCCCTTTAGGTGATCTGTTAGGATTCACTCTCTTTGACTCTAAATTAGTAATATGGTTCAAGGCATATGTTTGAAATCTCTTCAAAGCTTGGGCAGCAACTGGTTTTTCTAAGGGAGCTGGATAAGCTCAAGGCTGTTTATAGAAAAACCATGGTAAAGCCTGATAACAACCGGCAGGAAAACAGCGCTGAGCATAGCTGGCATATTGCCGTACAAGCTCTGGCTCTCAAAGAGTATGCAGAGGAGCCTGTCGATATTTGCCGTGTCGTTAATATGCTGCTGCTTCATGATATTGTGGAGATTGATGCTGGTGATACGTTTGCCTTTGCCGAGAGTAGTGAATTGTCCGGTCAGGAAGCAAAGGAGATGCAAGCCGCTGAACGACTATTCGGCCTTTTACCCGAGGCGCAGGCAGAGGAGTTTAAAGCGCTCTGGCTGGAGTTTGAACAGGTGGAAACTCCCGATGCCCGTTTTGCCAAAGCCATGGATTGCCTGTTACCTGTGATTCAGAATATGGACAATGAGGGTGGTACCTGGGCAAAGTATCAGGTTACCCGTAGCCAGGTGTTAAGGCGTAACCAGTATCTGGAAAAGCTGGCACCAAAGCTATGGGCCTATGTCCTTGAACAGATTGATATTTCTGTCCAAAATGGCTGGCTTAAAGATAGCTGAGGCCTGTTCCTGATTAGCCCTGTACTCTAAATTACTTTCAAAAAACCAACGTTTAATGTTGGTTTTTTTTAGTGCTCGACAATGGTCAGTGCAGACGTTAAAAAGATGACTTTCTGAATCCAGAGGTTGGTGATGAGCAACTATCAGCGTAACTCACAAAGCAAGCTGGTCTATTCCACGGATGTTGGCCGAGTTAAGGAAGAAGCGACCAAGCCAGAGGTGGTTGGTGATGGCAATGTCCGCGTCCGCCCGGAAAAAAAGGGAAGAGGAGGAAAGGTTGTAACGGTCATCAGTGGCTTACCATTGGCAGGCAATGACTTGAAAGCCTTTGCCAAACAATTGAAGAAACGTAGCGGTGGTGGCGGAGCCGTCAAAGATGGCAATATTGAACTGCAGGGAGATCATGTGGAGATCATGGTCGATCATCTTAAAAAAGAAGGTTTTGATGCCAAAAGATCAGGAGGGTAGCGGTCAGCTGGCGGCGACAGCATACGCCGACCAGTGCATAAGATAAGCCGAATTAGCGGTTGTTCAGTTGATGAGCATAAGCCTTCATCGCTGAGCTCAGTTGCTTGACCAGAGGATCATCATTATTTGTCGTGATCTCCAGGGCTGTTGCTTCAATGAAGCTGGCTACTTGTCCCGGTGCTGCAGTGGTTTGCTGGCAAGCATTGATAATACTCTTTACGGCTTCCAGAGCATTGGCTCTCTGCTCCTGAAGGTGACCTGTGAACAGCTGATTGTACCATTTAGGTGAAGCGCCATTTTCAAGAGAGGCCAGAGCTTGAACAATCTCTTCAGGAGGCTGAAAAGAATTTTCCTTTGTTGGAACTCCCTCCCCTGATTGCTCTATCGAGGTTTGAGCCTCAAGAAACAGCTTGATAGTCATGCTTGCCTGATGATCTATCAGAGATTTATTCTTCAGTGCATTAATAATATTTGTCCTGCATACGGCAAAGGATTGCACTGTTTGGCTGTTACTCTGTGGCTGATTGATGATTGCCTGCATCTCTTGATAAATGTCTTTCAATACAGTGTTCTCGGGGGCTTCAGAGTCGATCAAAATCTCTGGCAACCCTTTGCTGTACTGAGTTAACGTTTTGTTGTGTTGAAATGGTTCATTAATGTCTTCTTTCTGTTTTTGGCCAGCTCTATTGCTTTGTAGTAGTCCGTGTATTTTGTGAGTACAGATTGTGTTAATTGCTTATGAGTTTGGCTGGGATCAGAAGGACGATAATTACTGATCTCAGAAGATAATTTTTCAGGTAACTCTTTCACAAGGAAGTCATAGGCAGCTGCTCCACAGAGAAGGGATTCCAACTGCTCATCACCAATAGCTCTCAGTTTCTCAATGGCGCCTGAAAGCAGCATTTGATCACTTTTTTTCTGACGTGAGAGCATCTGAAGCAATGCATGAACCTCATGAGGTTTGTTAACCGTGTTGAGTGTTTTTTTCAGATGGGTTGGAGAGGTGAATATCTGGCCATAAACAGCCATAAACCGCTGATCAAATACCTCGTCACTGGTCTCTTCTTTGAACTGGGATAGACATTGCTTAACGTCCCGGAATTTATTGAGGACCGCTTTCTGTGTTAAAGGAGTGGGGCCATCAAGCAGGAGTTTACGGCACAACACGTTTAACAAGTGGTATCTTCTATCCGCTTTATAAGGTGTTAACTCTGTTAATAACTGCCAGACTTCTCCAGGTAACTTTTTATCAAATGAAGCCAGCCTGTTGATGGCTTTGTCAATCTGAACCAGTGTGCTCAGTGACAGGTCTGTTTCACTCAGGGAGGAAGTATCTTCAAGTAACGCAATGGCTTCCTGACAGGCTTTACATGCTTTATCAGGATTCATGGACAGTAGTTCACATTTCTGTCCCGCCACGGACAAAAATGGTCTGAGGGGGGCGTAGTGTTTATATTCTGAACCTACATAGCTGAGTATGGACTGAATGCTACGCTTTCGACCTTCCGCGCTGGAAGTATCGAGCTTTATTGCCAATGCTTTTAGTTGCTTTGAGGTTAAGTCTTCAGCTGATTTTTCTTGTCCCTGATTCTTACTTGCCAGGGGGGAAGTGCCGACAGGCTCAGCCTTGATCGTGGTTAATGTTTCATTGGAGGTGTTTATGGTGTTATTTAATGGCACTGAAGCTGCTGTTGTGTGAACTTGCTGCTGAAGTTCAGACGCTTCCCGCTCCAGACGTTGATCCAGTTGTTTTTTTATTAGCTGTGCTGGCTTTAATGGCTTGGTATGCCTGGTTATCCGGCTCTTGGCTTCCTTCAGCACTTTCTCCACTTTTTTCAGTTCCGCACTTGCCGATTTCTGAAACACATCAATGGGCTCTTCGGCCAACTTTTTCCGTATTGAGGTTAGTGATTTCTCGAGTGTTTTTATTTCTTCCAATGGCGGCATTAATCCCCGGATCATCAGGGCTGAGATTTCTGAGGACTGACGGTATAGAAAACGGTCATCCATTAAGAGGCTCTGGATTCTCTGGTTATAACGTGTCATTAACTCATGAGCTTGCTTATAAAGATCTGACAGGTTTTTTTTCAGTTCAATCTTGTCGCTGATGGAAGCCGTCACCAGTTCACTGATATCAGAGAAAAGCTGTTGTTCTATAGGAAACGACTCATGATCCCATGGGTCAACAGGGTATTCTGTGCGTCTTAGAACCCCTTTTTCTGAAGGTTCTGCAACAACCTGCCCTTTGAGTTTACGGTGGTCTGGGCTCTGGTTAGATGGATCATGCTCAACTGAAGCCTCACCCTCAGGATGGAATGGGCCACTTATATTGAAAAGTGCTTCATTACTTGAACCTTTTTTGATTTGCTCTGAATCCATGACCAGTGTCCTTTCCTTGCGTTCAGGTTTTTAACCCTCTGAGAGCCACGAAAATGCCGTTTTCCAGACGTTGAGGTCATTTTCATGCTGGTGGGAGCGGGGTTCTTTTTACAGAAAGCCGCTCATGGCTATTTACTGATAATTACTCGGCAGAATAGCCAAATGCTGGATAACGGCTCGTCGGAAAGAGCGGCAGGCAATGGTGGATAACGATCAGGGTGGGACGGGTTCAGAATCTTTCGGGAATGTGTTGTAATAATTTCTGGCCTGCAAACCGCCTGAACCAAATAACAGGGATATAACAATGAAAAAATGGATTTTTTTCGCTGCACTAATTCTATCTGCTCCTGCGTTTTCTGATGGTTTCTATACCGGTGCCCACGTTGGCATGTCCAGCGTGACGGTTGAATCCAACGTATATGGTGTGGATATGGATATGGGGGCGAACGGTATGCGTTACGGTGGCTATCTGGGCTACGAAGTCGAATACGGAGGTCACGCATTTGTCGCCCTGGAGGCGGATTTTAATGTTGGTAACGCTAAAACAACACAATCATTAGGCGCGGTGAAGATAGATGCGACACGGGGGAACAGTTATGGCGTGTCCGGTTTAATTGGCATACCCATGGGACGAACAGCGGATGTGTTTGCCCGTTTTGGTCTGGTTAACGGCCATTTTGAAGGCGAAACAACCGTTGGAGGTTCCCCTGCAGACAAAGGTGACACCCGGGAAACCGGGCACCTTATTGGACTGGGCTCCCGGTTTTTCCTCAGTGATCGGACCCGGCTGCGGTTGGATTACCGGTACATTCAGTATCGTGATGCCAGTTTTGATGGTGGCACTGAACTCAGTGTTAATGAACACCTGTTTACCGTTGGCTTACAGTTGCTCTTTTAACCATTTCCCCTTTAAAAGACTATTTCCGGCTGCTGGCTATTGACCTCAGGGCAGCCTTTTCCTTATCGGACAAAAAGGCAATGGTCAGGCCATTTTCCTGTGCCTGACGAACATCGTCCTGCGTCAGTCCGGCAGCGGGAGCCGCAACCTCATATTCATAAGGAAGTTCAATGCCTTCTACTGCCGGATCATCAGTATTGATGGTTGCCAGAACGCCGTGATCAAGAAATTGCTTGAGAGGGTGACTCTCAATACTGGGGAAGGTGTTGGTCTGAATATTGGATGTCAGGCAGGATTCAATCCCAATTTTATGTTCTGCAAGGTAATCCATCAGTGCCGGGTCATAGATGGCTTTTACACCATGACCGATTCGGGTAGCTCCAAGCTCTTTGATCGCTTGCCACATACTTTCAGGACCTGCTGCTTCACCTGCATGAACAGTAATGTGCAGACCAGCATCACGAACCTGACGGAAATGATCAACAAACAGCTCTCCGGGTTTGCCCAGTTCATCACCTGCAAGGTCAATGGCGACCAGCTTGTCTTTAAAAGCAAGACAGGCATCCAGCTCTTTCTGACAGGCCTCCTGTCCAAAAGTACGGCTCAGAATTCCGATAAGGTTAGTCTTAACACCAAAATCACGACTGCCGGCTGTAACACCATCGATCACAGCTTCAACAACACCTTCAGGATTCAGGTCATGAGTCATTGCCATATACCAGGGGCTGAAGCGGAGCTCTGTATAATCGATACGAGCATTCATGGCATCTTCTACGTTTTCATAGGCAATTCGGCGGCAGGCATCATAGTCAGCGAGGACCTTCACTCCCCAGTCCAGCTTACTTAAAAAGCTGATCAGGTCAGGTTCCTGACTGATGACTCGAACGTGAGGAATCAACTCCTCCAAGCTGTTCGCAGGTAACTGGAGGTTGTGCCTTTGACCCAGTTCAAGAATGGTTGCAGGGCGAATATTGCCGTCCAGATGACGGTGGATATCCGTCAGTGGTA